>VGJS01000029.1 GCA_016867395.1 Candidatus Handelsmanbacteria bacterium | reverse complement strand
CCGCTTCGCCGAATACGGGCACTGGGTTTCGCAGGCGCAGTCCAGGCAGCGCTCCGCCGCCCCCTCTGGTTTCTCTTTGGCCCGGAAGTGTTTGAGGCTGCCGAAGGAGGAGATCTTGAGGCAGGGCACCCCCATCAGGTAGCGCAGCCAATCCAGGTCGTGACAGGACTTGGCCAGCAGCATGGGAGAGGACTCGCTGGAGTTGCGCCAGTTGCCCCGCACAAAGGAATGAGCCTGGTGCCAGTACCCCACTGGCTCCAACTGCTGGATATTGACCACCTCCCCCACCGCGCCCTCCTCGATCAGGGCCTTGAACCGGCGCGAGTACGCGGTGTAGCGCATGACGTGGCAGACGGCGAAGAGCACCCCGGTCCGCTGTACCGCCCTAAAGATGCGCCAGCAGTCGGCCGGCTGCGGGGCCATGGGCTTTTCGAGAAGGATATGATACCCCTGCGCGGCAAAGACCTCGGCCGGCTCGGCGTGCATGGCGTCCTGGGTGGCGATGATCACCGCATCGGCGAAGCGGGGCCTGGAGGCGGCCTCGCGCCAGTCGGGGAAGACCTGCTTTTCCGATATGCCGTGATCGGCGGCCAGGCGCTGCCGGTAGAACGCCCTTGGCTCGGCCACCCCCACCACCCGGGCCTCGTCCGGGTGTGCTGCGGCGTAACCGGCGTACCCGCTGCCGCGGCTGCCGGCGCCCACCACCAGAAAGCTGACTGCCGCCATCCTCAATCCCCTCCGCTCAGAGATCGCACTGCTCCAGCACTTCTTCCAGCCGCCCCACCACCGGCACCCCGCATTGCTCCAGCCGGTCGAGGTGCTGGTGGCCGCTGGGAAAAAGCGCGCAAGCCACCCCCAGCGCCGCTGCCACCTCGCAGTCGTGATCCGTGTCTCCCACCAGCAGCACCTGGTCGGGGGCCCAGCCCAGTTCCTTGAGCAGGCGCTTGCCCCGGGCCGCCTTGCCCTCGGCATAGGGGTTGTCCAGGCCGGCCACCGCCGCAAAATGTGGTTCCAGGCCAAGATGGCCGACGATCTGGGTCAGGAAGGGTTGATGGTACGCCGAGAGCACCGCCTGCTCCAGCCCGGCCTGCCGGACTGCGGCCAGGACCGCGGCGGCCCCGGGCTGCAGGCTGCATTCCAGGCGCCGCGCCTCGTACGCCCGGCTGAACTCGGCGTTGAGGGCGGGGAAATCCCCGGCCGCGAAACCCAGGCGCACGCAGTAGTCCTGCAGGGGGAAGCCAAAGAGGCGCTGGTACTGCTCCCCCGCGAGGGGAGGCAGGCCTTGTCTCTGCCGCATATGGCTCATCACCTCGACGGCCAGCCAAGCGTCGTCTAGCAGGGTGCCGTTCCAATCCCAGATCAGGCGGCGGTACCCCATCAGGCGACGCCCAGCATCCTCATCGCCGCCTTCATGTACCCCAGGGCCCAGGCGATGCCCGCGTGCCAAGGCGCGGCGCAACTGGTGTTGGGGGTGTGGTCCGGGATCAGCACCCCCTGGTACCCGGACTCGGCGTAGATCTGCAGGGCCCGGATCATGTCAACGTCCCCCTCGTCGAGGAAGACCTCCTTGTAGTTGGGCACCTTGCCCTGGACGTTGCGGAAGTGGACGTAGCAGATCTTGCCCTCGGTGGCGTAGCGGCGGATGGCCCCGTACACGTCGGCGTCCCGCATCTCGCTGATGGTGCCCTGGCAGAACTCCAGGCCGTTGTAGTGGCTGGGCACGATGTCCAGCAAGCGGCGGTAGTGATCCGGATGGGTGATGAGCCGGCCAGTGCCCCGCAGTTCGGGAAAGGGCGGGTCATCCGGATGGGCGGCCAGGCGCACCCCGGCCTCGGCAGCCACCGGCACCAGCTCCTTGAGGAAGTACTCGAGGTGGGACCACATCTCCTCGCGCTCCACCCGGCCGATGTCGCCGGGCGGGGCGTTCTTGTCCACCACCGTGCCCCAGATCTCCCCGTTGGGGATGGGAGTCTGCGGGGGGGCCTGGTCCTCCAGGTACCCCACCGCCTCGGCATCCCCCCGGCCAAAGGGCCCCCACACCCGGCCCCACACCCCGGCCAGACTGAAGTAATAGCCCATCACCGGGATGCCGGCCTTGCCCAGGTTGCGGATGGTCAGCTTGAGCTTCTCCATCTGCGCCTGGCGGCCGGGCCTGCCCAGGAGCACCTGGTCCCAGTGGGCGGGGTGGAAGTTCTCGATGGCCTCCAGCACCAGCCCGTGGCCGTGGACCTTGTCGCGCAGGGCCTTGAGTTCCTCGTACGCCCAGTAGCCCTCCTTGGTGGACGGGACATCCTCGTCGGAGGGCAGGTGGGCGACGATGTGGGTGGCGCCGATCTGTTTGGCGAAGCGCAGGTTGTCGTCGTTGACCATCCCGCCGTACAGCCCCATGCCCAGTTTCACCGCCT
Source organism: Candidatus Handelsmanbacteria bacterium (assembly GCA_016867395.1). GTDB lineage: Bacteria > Latescibacterota > UBA2968 > UBA8231 > UBA8231 > SICG01. The sequence goes on along the minus strand of VGJS01000029.1, from coordinate 46,777 downwards.
GGCCCTCACTGCAAGAGGTCTTCGATGACGGACTTCTCTTCCTTCAACTCGTCCTCGGTGGCCTTGATCTTCTCCTTGGCGAAATCGCCGAGCTTGAGCCCCTCGACCCGCGACCACTTGCCCCCGCCGGCGCTCCTCACCGGCACCGAGAACATCAGCCCCGGCGCAATGTCGTACGCCCCCTCGCTGTACACCCCCGCCGAGAACCAATCCCCCTCCGGGGTGGGCCGCTCCATGCTCATCACATGGTCCAGCGCCGCGTTGGCCGCCGAAGCGGCCGAGGAGAGCCCCCGGGCAGCGATCACCGCCGCCCCGCGCTGCTGCACCGTCTGGATGAACTCCCCCCGCAGCCAGGCCGCGTGGCCGATCACCTCGGGCACGGGCTTGCCGTTGATGCGGGCGTTCTCCGCGTCTGGGTACTGGGTGGCGCTGTGGTTGCCCCAGATGGTGACGTTGGTGACGGCGCTCACCCGCACCCCGGCCTTGGCGGCCAGTTGGGAGGCGGCGCGGTTCTGATCGAGGCGGGTCATGGCGGCAAAGCGCTCGCGCGGGATGCCGGCCCGGTGGGCATGGGTCATGGCGATCAGGCAGTTGGTGTTGGCCGGGTTGCCCACCACCAGCACCTGCAAATCAGAGGAAGCTTTGGCCAGGGCCTTGCCCTGCCCCACGAAGATGGGGCCGTTGTCGCGGATCAGGTCCTTGCGCTCCATTCCCTTGCCGCGCGGTTTCGAGCCCACCAGCAGAGCCCAGTTGATTCCGTCGAAAGCCTCCTCGGCCTTGTCGGTGACCACCACCTTGTCCAGCAGGGGGAAGGCGCAGTCGTCCAACTCCATCACCACCCCGTTGAGGGCCGGCAGGGCCGGGGTGATTTCCAGAAGGTGCAGGGCGACCCGGGTGTCGCGGCCGAAGATCTCGCCCGAGGCTAGGCGGGGCAGGAGGGCGTAGCCGATCTGGCCGGCGGCGCCGGTGACGGCCACTTTGACGGTGCGTGCCATAGAGGTCTCCTTGTTGGGATAGTTCCTCGCTGAGGGGGAAGAATATCGGCAAAAGCCCAGGCTGCTTCAACCGGCCCCTTGCGGGAGGACAGGGATGGCCGTACTCTCAGGCGGTTCATCTCATATTGCGAAAGGCGAGGACATGAGCGACACGTACGACCTCCTCCTCCGGGGCGGCCACGTCATCGACCCCAAGAACAACGTGAACGCCCTGGCCGACGTGGCGGTCAAAGACAAGAAGATCGCCGCCGTCGGGCCGGACCTGCCCGGCCAGGCGACCAAGACCATCGACGTGGCGGGACTCTACCTCACCCCCGGCCTCATCGACATCCACCTGCACGCCTATGGTGGGTACGAGGGCTGGCTCTTCCCCGACCAGCACAATCTGCCCTACGGGGTTACCACGGTGGTGGATACCGGCGGGGCCGGGGCCAGGGACTTTGAGGATTTCAAGACCACCATCATCGAGCGCTCCCGCACCCGGGTGCTGGCCTTCCTCAACATCGTTCGCGACGGCATGACCGGCGCCCCCGAGCAGGACACCACCCAGATGCAGCCCGAGACCTGCGCCGAGATGATCCGCCGCTACCCTCAGCACATCGTCGGCTCCAAGTCGGCTCACTTCGGCGGCCCGGGCTGGGAATCGGCCGGGGGGGCCATCGAGGCGGCCCGGCTGAGCGGGACCATCGCCATGATCGACTTTGCCCCCCAGCCCACCCGCACCTACAAGGAACTGCTGGAGCGCCTCAGCCCGGGGGACATCCACACCCACCTCTATGCCGCCCACATCCCCCTGCTCGATGAAAACAAGAAGATCAACGACTACGTCTGGGAGGCCCGGAAGCGCGGGGTGATCTTCGACACCGGGCACGGGGCCGGCAGCTTCTGGTTCCGCAACGCCGTCCCGGCCCTGGCCCAGGGCTTCCCCCCCGACACCATCAGCACCGATCTGCACAAGAGCAGCCGCATGGGGCCCAACGCCCTGATGACCATCACCATGTCCAAATACCTGGCCTTGGAGATGCCCTTGCAGGAGATCATCTACCGCTCGACGCAGAAGCCCGCCGAGGTCATCCGCCGGCCCGAGCTGGGCCACCTGAGCCTGGGCGCCGAGGCGGATATCGCGGTGCTGGAGTTGCAGCAGGGGAATTTCGGCTTCACCGATTCGGGCGGGGCGCGCCAGGACGGCACCCGGAAATTCGAGTGCCAGCTGACAGTGCGGGCCGGGGAGATCGTGTGGGATCTGAACGGAAGAGGCCGGCCCCGCTGGCAGGAGGCCGGGGAATACCGCCACCTCCCCTAGGGCCGGTCTGAGCAGTCGCCCCCCAAGTCTTGACAGGGAGCGGCAGGCGGCTATTTTTTTACTTGCTCTTGGGGGGATACCAAAGCGGTCAACTGGAGCAGACTGTAAATCTGCCGGCTTATGCCTACGTAGGTTCGAATCCTGCTCCCCCCACCACCATCGAAAAAGCCGGGGCGATGTTTCTCTTCGCCCCGGCTCATTGTTTTGTCTCGTCTGGGACCGCCTGGTCCCCGGCCCGCCTCTTCTCAGGGGGATCGAGAAAGGCGTCGGCCACGGCCTTGAGCACCACGGCCTTTTCGTAGAAGCCCTCCTCGACCCGGCGCTTGATCCACAGCAGCCGTTCCTGGTGGCTGCGGGGCAAGCCCTCCTGATCCGTGAGGTGTGGCGGCAGTGAATATTCCCTGAGTTTCATACGCCCCTGGCGGAACCAGATCATCCGTTCGGTGAGTCCGTACCATCTTTCCATTGTTTGGATTATCGGCAGGCCCCGCCATCCATCCACCTGATTCTGCCGCGCCCAGGACGAGGAAATTCAAGGGGTTTTACCTCTTGTTAGCACTCATTATTTATTGGTCCCGCCGCAGCAGACCTCTGATCTGCGCCACCTGCTCCTGGTGGCGCTGGCCGGCCTGACCCAGGGACTCGAACACAAAGGCCAGCACCGCGCTGAGCACCAGGCTGCAGGCGGCAGCCACCACCACCATCAGCGCCCGCCTCGGGGCGCTGCGGTACTTGGGCGGGGTGGCCTCGTCGAGTACCTGGAGGGTGGGGGTGTTGAGGGCCTCCTTGTACTTGGCCTCCTCCAGCTTGGTGCCTAGGAAGCGGATGATCTCCTCCTTGACCTTCAGCTCCAGACCCAGCTTGGTGTACTGGAAACCCAGCTCGGGCAGGGCCCGCAACTGCGGCCCCAGGGCCTGGCGCTGGATGCCGGCGGCCAGGGTGTCGGTGCGGGCGCTGGTATCGCCGGTCATCCCCAGGAGTTGCTTCTCCAACTCCCCCACCTCGGCCTCCACCAGCCAGCGCTCCTCGTGGCCAGCTGCCAACTGCTGGCGCAGCACCCCCAGCTTCACCTCCTGCTCGACCTGGGCCATCACCACGTTCTTGACCACCTCGACGGCCGCGGCGGTCTGCTCCTCCAGGTCCACCAGCCCGTACTCCTCCTGGAAGCGCTGGAAGGCCCGCCCGCCTTCCTCCAATTCCTGGCGCACCACCTGCACCCTGATTTCCAGGAACTCGCGCAGGGCCCGGGCCTGCCGGCGCTTGTACTCGCGGTTCACCGCGTCCAGCTCCTGCGCCAGGGCATTGGCCAACTGGGCCGAAAGCTCCGGGCTGGCGGCGCGGACCTCGATCTTGAGGGTGCCGTCGCGGCCCAATTCCTCCTCGATGTACTCGTCGAGCTGCTCTATGGCCTGCTCGCGGTGCGGGACGCCGTACCCCTCGACCAGGCCGAAGCGGTCCACCATCGCCCCCAGCACCCGCCGGCTCTTGAGCAGGGTGACCAGTTTCTCGGCCGAGGCCGGCTGTCCGCCCAGGCCGCCCAGGTTAAAGGGCATGGCCGAGTTGAGCAGCATCCCTAAGCCCACCTGGTCCAACTCCTCCTCGGGCGGCACCAGGGTGGTGCTGCTCTTCCACTCTTGGGGCAGGATCAGGCTGACCAGGGCAGTGACCAGGGCGACGGCCAGCACCGATACCCAGATCAGCCGGCGCCACTTCACCAGCACGTAGACGTAGTCGAGGAGATTGGCTTCTTCCTTCATGACCATCCGCCTAATTGGTCAGGGTGGCGTAGAGCAGCACCAAGGTACTGACCTGGCCAATCACCCCCATGGTCTGGGTGAAGAGGGCCCAGTAGTCGCGCTCCGGTTTCTCCTTGATCCAGATTCGGTCCCCCGGCTCCACCTGCTTCACCTCGCGGGCCCGCTTGATCTCCCCGGTGCGGGCCTTGATCACCAGCACATCCTTCGAGGCCCGCCAGCCCAGGCCGCCGGCCCGCAGGATGTAGTCGGCCACGGTGTAACTGGAATCGTAGATCACCGAGCCAGGGTGGGCGGCCTGGCCGCTGACCACCACTACCCGCTGTTGGGCCGGCACCACGATGGCGTCGCCGGGCAGCAGCTGGATGTTCTGGGACTCGTCGCTCCGGTCAAAGAGGGCGATGAAATCCACCACCATCTGCCCTTTGCGCTCGCGGCTCTTCATGATGAAGTACTGATTGTCCTCTTCGCTGCGGTCGGACACCGGAATGGTGCGGATGCGCTCAAACTCGGGGTCGATGTCCTCCTCCTGCTGGCTCTGCTTCTGGCGCACCACCCGGGCCTCGGCCAGGGCCGCGTCGTCGGTGAAGCTGCCGGCCCGCTCGATGATCTCCCTGAGGGTGGTCTTGCCCTTCTCGACCACGTAGTACCCGGGGTACTTCACCTCGCCGACGATGCGCGCCTCGCCGCGGCGGTGGTAGGTGGGCAGGAGGCGGATGACCAGCCAGTCATCGGCCTGCAGGGGCAGGTCGGCGCCGTCCTCACCTGCCAGCACCTTCTCTAAATCCACCGGCAGCTCCACCCGTTTGTTGGTGTCCTTCACGTAACGGAAGAGCTTGGCATTGGCCGGGTCGTGGTTGGGCGTCGGCCCCAAGGCCAGGGTCAAAAGGTCGCTGAGGCGGTCGCCGGGGACGTACTCGTAGACGGCCGGCCGCTGGACCGCCTCCCTGGCCATCACTATGCCCTGCTGGGCCCCGACGACGATGATGTCTCCGTCCTCGACGAAGGGGTTGTAGCGCGACTCGCCGGTCACCTCGTAAAGGTCGAGATCCACCCGCTGCGAGACCTGACCGGCCAGGGCCTCGTACTGGCCCGCCCTGGCCAGGGTGCGGGCCCGCGAGGCGACGGCCGGGTCCATGAAGGCGGTCTTGATCACCCGGATATTGCGCCGCGAGGCCGTGGCCGGACGCGCCTCGCCGGTCCTGATGAGCACCTCGCTGACCCTTTCCACCCCCCGCGACTGCACTAGGCCGGGGGTCTGGACCAGTCCCACCACTGGCACCGGGAAGCTGCGCGGGGCGATAAGTTCGGCCTGGACCTCCCCCCCCACCCGCACCGCGCCGCGGTACGCCTCCTGGATGGCGCGGTGGGCGTCGCGCAGCCGCATGCCGCCCACCCGCACCACCCCCACCCGGGGGATGAAGAGGCCACCCTCGGCCAGCACCTTGCTCTCAGCCGGCTCTTCGAGGCCGGGCACATGGACCAGGAACTGGTCCCCCGGCCCCACCAGGTACTGGCCGCTGGCCATCACCTCCCGGTACGCCTCCATGCCGATCATCTCCGACATCTGTTCGGCGAGTTTGGGTTTCTCCTCGGGGGCCTGCTGGATGACGATGGTCTGCTTCTCGTCCTCCTGGGGGCCCGCCGCCCCGGCCCAGCGGGGCAGGAGGGCCAGCAGCAGGATCGGCAGGATCTTTTTCATGGTTCCGCCTCGGCTCCTTCGACCAGTTCCATCAGTTCCACCCCCAGGGCATCGGCCAACAAAAAACCCCGCCGGGTCAGCCCCACCCGTTCCCCGCGCAACTCCAGGTACCCCTCGGCCACCAATTCGGTCAACCGCCCCCTGCCGGCCAGTCCCGGCGGCAGCAACGCCCCCTCGCTGGTGCGCAGACCCAACCACAGGGCCTCGCCCCTGGCGCTGACCGGGTCCAGCACCTCGGCCCCGGCCTCGGGGGAACGGCCCCCCTCCACATCGCCCAGGTAGTCGCGCAGGCGGCGCTGGTTCCAACTGCGCCGGCCCCCCAGCAGGCTGTGGGCGGCCAGTCCCACCCCCAGGTACTCCCCACCCTGCCAGTAGCCCCAGTTGTGTTGCGAACGAAAACCGGGCCGGGCAAAATTGGAGACCTCGTAGTGTTCGTACCCCGCCGCCTCGAGTCGGGCCGTGCCCCGCTCGTACTGCAGGGCCTGCTCCTCCTCCCCCAGCGGGGTTAGCCGGCCCTGCCGCTGGTGTTTGGCAAAGGGGGTGCCCTCCTCGATGGTCAGGGCGTAGGTGGAGAGGTGCTCCGGTTCCTGTGCCAGGGCCCTTTGGAGGCTGTGGTCCCAATCCCCCGCCGGGGCCCCGGGCACGGCGAGGATCAGGTCGAGGTTGAGATTGGCGAACCCGGCGCGCCGGGCTGCCCCGCAGGCTTCCTGGGCCTGGGCCGGATTGTGGCGGCGGCCCAGCAGCTTCAGGCTGGCATCGGCAAAGGACTGCACCCCCAGGGAGAGGCGGTTGAAGCCCAGCGCCCGCAGCGCGGCGAAACGCCCCGCGTCGGCCCCCTCTGGATTGGCCTCGATGGTAAGTTCGGCGCCGGCGGCGAGGCCAAAGACCGTTCGCACCTGCTCCAGCACCCGGCCCAGGAGGTGCGGTTCAAGCAGGGTGGGGGTACCCCCACCAAAGTACACCGTGTCCAGCGGCCCCCCCGGTCCCTCCCCCTGCCGCAAGGTCAGTTCCGCGACCAGGGCCTCGATGTAGCGGGTGTGCAACTGCGGACGGGGACCCGTCACCGCAAAGCTGCAGTACGGGCAAACCTGGGGACAGAACGGAAGATGGATGTACAGCCCGCGGCCGGCCTGGCTCATCGCACAAAGGTCCCCAGCCGCCCCCAGCGCACCCGCCCCGGCAGGCTGCGGGCCTGGGCATAAAGCACCCCCGGCAATGCGCCGAGGTTGGCAAAGTCCAGAGTTTCGGCCCCCTCACAGGACCAATACACCCACAGGGCCCGGCCCACCACCAGCTCGCGGGGCAGGAAACCCCAGGAGCGGCTGTCGCGGGAATAGTCGCGGTTGTCCCCCAGAACGAAGAGTTGGCCGGGGGGCACCCGGCGGGGCGCCATGTTGTCGCGGGGCAGTTTGCCGGCGGCGAAGACCCTGGGGTCGGCGTTTTTGGCCAGGGCCGGGTCCGGGGCCCGCACCCCGTCCACCAGCACCACCTTGTCGCGGATCTCCACCTGCTGGCCCTCGACGGCGATGCAGCGCTTGAGGTAGGTGCGGCGGGGATCGGCCGGGTAGCGGAACACCAGCAGGTCGCCGGGAGCCGGCTGATCCAGAGCCGGAAGGCGCAGGTCGGTGAAGGGCACCGGCGGGCCGAAGCTGAGCTTCTCAATCAGCAGGCACTCCCCCAGGAGCATGGAATCCTCCATGGAGTGGGAGGGCATACGAAAGCCCTGGACGAGGAAGGTGCGGACCAGGAGGGCCAGCACCACCGCCCCGGCCAGGTACTTAGGGTAGCTTTTTTTGGAAGAGGATTTCGCCGGCGCCCGCCGCACCCGCCGCGCACCCCCGCCCCGCCGGGGCGCCTTCAGGGGGAGGGCCTTGCCCATCGGGCTAGCCGTCGATGCGCAGGGCGGCCAGGAAGGCTTCCTGGGGGATCTCGACCTTGCCAAACTGCTTCATCCGCTTCTTGCCCTCTTTCTGCTTCTCCAGGAGCTTGCGCTTGCGGGTGATGTCGCCCCCGTAGCACTTGGCGATGACGTTCTTGCGGAAGGGCCGCACCACCTCCCGGGCGATGACCTTGGAGCCCACCGCCGCCTGGATGATGACCTCGAACATCTGCCGGGGGATCAGCTCCTTGAGCTTGAGGCACAGGGCGCGGCCCCACTCGTACGCCTTGTCGCGGTACACGATGGCCGAGAGGGCGTCGAGGGACTCGCCGTTGATCATCACCTCCAGCTTAACCAATTGGCTGGCCCGCATCTCCTTGTGCTCGTAATCAAAGGAGGCGTAGCCGCGGGAGACCGACTTGAGCCGGTCGTAGAAGTCGATGACCACCTCGGCCAGGGGCAGCTCGTAGTGAAGGATGGCCCGCTTGCCGTCGAGGTACTCGGTGTTGAGGTACTGGCCGCGCCGGTCGTTGCACACCTGCATCACCGCCCCGATGTACTCGCTGGGCAGGAGGATCTGCGAGGAGAGGATGGGCTCGCGGATCTCGGCGATGTCGCCCAGGGGCGGCAGCAGCGAAGGGTTCTCGACCTCCACCACCACCCCGCTCTTGCGAACCACCTCGTAGCGCACGTTGGGCTGGGTGGTGATGATCTCCACCTCGTACTCGCGGGCCAGGCGCTCCTGCACGATCTCCATGTGCAAAAGACCGAGAAAGCCGCAGCGGAAACCAAAGCCCAGGGCCGGGGAGACCTCGGGCTCGTATGAGAAGGCCGCGTCGTTGAGCTTGAGCCGGGCCAGAGCGTCGCGCAGTCCCTCGTAGTCGTCGGCGTTGACCGGGTAGAGCCCGCTAAAGACCATGGGCTTGAGGGGCTGGTACCCCGGCAGGGGCTCGATCTGGGCGGCTACGGCGTCGATGACCGTGTCGCCCACCTGGGCCTCGGCCAGCACCCGCACTCCGGCGATGAGGTAGCCCACCTCCCCGGTGCCCAGGCGCTGGGCCGGCACCCTCTCCAGGCGCAGGATGCCCACCTCCTCCACCTCGTACTCGCGCCCGGTGGAGTGGAAGCGGATCTTCTGACCGGCCTTCATCTCTCCGTCCACCACCCTCACGAAGCAGATCACCCCTCGGTACTGGTCGTAGAGGGAGTCGAAGATCAATGCCCGCAGCGGGGCCTCCTCCACGCCGCCAGGGGCGGGCAGCCTGGCGACGATGGCCTCCAGCAGCTCGGGCACCCCGATGCCTTCGCGGGCGCTGATGGAAAGGATCTCCTCCTTGGAGCCCCCCATCAGATCCACCACCTGCTGGGCGACGCTGTCCACCTGGGCGGCGGGCATGTCGATCTTGTTGAGCACCGGGATGATAGTCAGGTCGTTGTTAAGGGCCAGGAGCAGGTTGCTCACCGTCTGCGCCTCCACCCCCTGGGTGGCGTCCACCACCAGCAACGCCCCCTCGCAGGCGGCCAGGCTGCGGGAGACCTCGTAGGTGAAGTCCACATGGCCGGGGGTGTCGATGAGGTTAAACTCGTACTCCTCCCCTGCCCGCGAATGGTAACTCATGCGCACGGCGTGGGCCTTGATGGTGATGCCCCGCTCGCGCTCCAGGTCCATGTTGTCGAGGACCTGATCCTGCATCTGTTTGGAGGAGAGGGTGCTGGTGGCTTCGAGCAGGCGGTCGGCGAGGGTGGATTTGCCGTGGTCGATGTGGGCGATGATGGAAAAATTTCGGATGCGGGATATATCCATTAAGCCGCTTTCGTCGGTCGGGGGGGGTTGGTCAAAAAATACTCTCGCCCCCCTCGACTGTCAAACCATCAGGGGGGGCCGGCCCCCCCGAAAGCCGGCGCAGATTCTCGGCGGCCCGCGCGTTACCGGGCTCCAGGGCCAGGGCCTGGCGGGTAGCCTCCAGCGCCTCGCCGCGTTGGCCGGCGGCGGCCAGGGCCGCGGCCAGGTTGTTGTACAGGGCGGCCTGGCCGGGAGCCTGGGCGATGGCCTGCCGGCAGGATTCTATGGCTTCAGGCAGGCGGCCCAGTTGGTGGTACGCCCCCCCCAGCAGCACCGCCACCCCGGCCAGCCCTGGGCTAAGGCGGCGGGCCTCTTCCCCGGCCTGGGCCGCCCCCCGCCAGTCCCCCCCGGCGGCGCGAGCCTGGCCCAGGGCCAGCCACACCGCCGCCTGCCTGGGGTAACGTCGCGCCAGGTGATCCAGGGCCTCTGCCCCCCCCTCGCCCCGGCCGCGCACTTGGAGCAGCTCCAGGTTGAGCCGGGCCTCCTCGTACCCGGGCCGCAGGACCAGGGCCTGTTCGAGAACTGCGCGCCCTGCCTCGGGCCGGCCCTGTTCCAGGTGGAGCAGTCCCAGGTTGTTGAGGGCCTCGGCCGCGCCCGGGTCGCGATGCAGGGCCTCCTCGTACTCCTGCCCGGCCTGCTCTGGCTGGCCGCGCCGCTGGAGGAGCCGGCCCAGGTTCACCCGGGCAGGGGTGTGCCAGGGATCGAGGACCAGGGCCCGGCGCAGGGCCTCCTCTGCCCCCGCCAGGTCGCCCCGCTCCAGGCGCAGCCGCCCCAGGTTCCCGTGGGCCCCGGCCAAGCCCGGCTCAAGGACCAGGGCCTGTTGGTACGCCTTTTCAGCCTGATCGGGCCGGCCGAGGTCCTCGTACACCGGGCCCAGGTTGCTCCAGGTCTTGGCGTAGCGCGGGTTGAGGCGCAGCGAGGCCTCAAAGGCGGCCAGGGCCTCGGGGGTCTGCCCCCTCTGGTACAGGGCCAGGCCCCAGTTGCTCTGCGCCCGGAACATCCCCGGCGCCTTGGCCGCCGCATCCCGCCAGAGGGTGTACTCATCCTGCCACACCAGGTTGCGCTGAAAGCTCAGCAGGGCCAGCAGGGCCACTGCCGCCCCTCCGGCCCAGCGCAGCCGCCCCTCCCCCAGGGGCAGGACCAGGAGCAGTCCCAGAAAAGGCAGGTAGAGCCGGTGCTCGTTGACCAGCACGTTGAGCGGGGTGAAGAAGGTCAGACCCATGCCGGCCAGGAACCAGGCCAGGCCCGCGCTGGGGAGGCGGCGAGCGGCCCGCCAGGCGCACCACAGGAGCGAGAGCAGGAGCGCCAGGGTCAGGAGCACTGCCCCGGACCAGGGGTCCGGGCTGGGGTGGAAGGGATGCTCGGCGCACAGGCGCACGGGCATGGCCAGCAACTGGAGGTAGTAGACCAGGGCCTTGAACTGGGTGCATACCTGGGCCAGGAAGGGCCGCACCTCCTGGCCCAGCGAGCGGGGTAGAAAGCCGTTGGCGGTGATGATCAGCAGGTAGACCAGGGTCAGTACCCAGAAGGGCAGGTGGTCCCGCCATTGCCGCTGCGGGGCGGCCCGCCGCCACTCCGCCAGGGCCAGGAGCGGCACCAGGACCACCGCCGCCTCCTTGCTCCCCAGGGCCAGGGCGTAAGCCCCCCAGGCCAGGGGCCGCCATCCCCGCGGCCCTCCCGCCAGGTACAGGGCGGCCAGGACTCCGGCCCCGCAGAGCAGTTCGGAGCGGCTGCTGATGTAGTTCACCGCCTGGGTGTGGATGGGATGCACTGCAAAGAGCAGGCCCGCCCACCAGCCCCACCAGGGGGAAGCGCACCACCGGCCCACCAGGAGGAAGACCAGGACCGCGGCCAGGCTGTGCAGGGCGATGTTCACCAGGTGGTAGCCCAGCACCTGGTACCCCCCGGCCGCGTAGTTGAGGGCCAGGCTGCTCAGCAGCACCGGCCGGTACATGGCCATGGCCGGTTCGGCGGAGAAGGCTGTCGGGTCGGCGAAGAAACGCGGCAGGTCGAGGGTGCGCAGGTGGGGGTTCTCGACGATGGCGTGGCTGTCGTCGTAGTGGAAGCTGTTCCCGGCGCTGTTGAGGTACACCGCCCAACAGGCCAGGGCGATCCACCACCAGCGGGGTTTCATGGGCCGGCGCGCAGCCGCCGCTCCACCTCTTCGAGGCCCTCGGCGGCGGGGCGGTAGCCAAAGGACAGGGCGCTGGCGTAGTACTCGCGGGCCTGGAGCAGGTAGGAGCGGCGCTGGGCGGGGGCCACCTGTTGCGCCAGGGCGGCGAAGAGGGAGCCCATGTTCTTGAGCACCTGCCCGTCGTTGGGGGCGATGCGCAGGGCCCGGGCGTACGCGTCGCGGGCCTCCTCGTACTGGCCCAGTTCCTGATAGGTCACCCCCACGTTGCTGTGGGCCTCGGGGTGGTTGGGCCGGATCTCCAGGGCCCGCCGGTAGGTGTCCAGGGCCTGACCCAGCAGGGCCTGGCGCCGGGTCAGGTCGGCCTGGCTGCGGGCCATGGTCAGGTAGAGGCTGCCCAGATTCACCAGGGCGTCCTCAAAGCGGGGGTTCTGTTCCAGGGCGCCCCGCCACGCCTGTTCGGCCCCGGCGTAGTCGTCCAGCACAAAGAGCACGCTGCCCTGGTTGTTCAGGCCGCGCAGGCCCAGATCGCCCCCGGGGTCCAGCTCGGCGGCCAGGCGGTAGTGCCGGGCCGCCTCGGGCCAACGGTCGGAGTTCCCCTTCAGCGCCGCGTCCTTGTGGGCATTGCCCAGGTAGAGATGGGCCCGGGGCATCAGCGGGGCCTTGTGCACCGCATCGCGCCACAGGCTCAACTCGTCGGCCCAGACCTGGCTGCGCCGCCAACTGCCCAGCCCGGCCACCACCACCAGGGCCCCCACCAAAACCCAGCCCCGCGCCCGGGGGACCCACAGCAGCCAGGCCAGGCCGATGCAGAAGGCGGCGCAGGGCAGGTAGAGACGGCGTTCGTTGACCAGCACGTTGAGGGGCATCAGCATCACCGGCAGCAGGGCCAGCAGGGCCCAACCCGCCAGGAAAAGGGTCTGTTCCCGCTGCCGGCGGCGGCGCCACAAAACCCACAACCCCGACAGGACCAGACCTAAGGGCAGCAGCACCTGGAGGGCCATCCAGCCCTGCTGGACAAAGAACTGGTGTTCCACGTTGAGCCGGGCCGGCATCAGCAGCAGGTAGGGATAGTAGGCCAGGGCCTTGAGCTGGGTTGCGAGTTGGTCCCCCATTTCGCGCACGGGTTTGCCCAGGGAGCGGCCCAGAAACCCGTTGATCACCAGCACCAGGACATAGCCTGCCACCAAGCCCCAGTACGGCCCGTGACGCCGCCAGAAGTGCTGCCACACCCCCTGCCAGCGCTGCCGGCTGAGAAAGAGGTAGTCGTAGAGCAGGAAGAGGGCCGGCAGCACCGCGGCGGTCTCCTTGCTCAAAAGGGCCAGCACCATGCTCAGCCGCACCCAGGTCCGCTGTCTGGGTTGCTGCTCCTGCTCGGCCCGCACAAAGAGGCCCAGGGACAGCAGGACAAAAAGCGCTGCCAGGCTGTCGGAGCGGCTGCTGACATAGTTGACCGGCTCGGCGGCCAGGGGATGAGCGGCGAAAAGCAGGCCCGCGGCCAGGCCAACGCGGGCATCCCCGCTCAGGCGCAGGGCCAGCCAGCGCACCAGGCAGGCGTTGAGGGCGTGCAGGAGCAGGTTGACCAGATGGTACCCGGTTACCGAGAATCCCCCGAGGGCGAAGTTCAGCGCGTAGCTCACCAGCAGCAGGGGCCGGTACATGCCCTTCTCGGCATCCACCGAGAACTGCGCCGGGTCGGAGAAGAAATCGGGGATGCTGGAAAGCTGGCGTATATGGGGGTTCTGTAGGATGGAATGTTCGTCGTCGTAATGGAAGGAGTTGCCCATTGCCCCCCCGTAGATCAGGGCGCACAGGGCCAGGATCAGCACCCAGCCGTATCTCTCTGCCAGGTTCACGGGCGACCCAATCTCCTTTCGAGTTGCTGTAGGCGCTGCGCGGCCACCCCCCGCAGCGCGGGATCGGCGTTCAGGCGGATCAACTCCCAATACACCGGCAGGGCCTCGGCGGGCCGGCCGGCGCTTTCTAAGGCGTTGGCCAGTTGCAGGTGCCCTTCGCCAAAGCCGGGATGGACCTTGACCAGGCGCTGGTTGGTGGCGATGCTCTCGGGGTACCGCCCCTGGGCGAAGAGGGCCACCGCCAGGAAGAAGATCCCGTCGCGGTGGGTGTCCTCCCCGGCCAGGACCAACCGGCACCAGCCCTCCACCACCCCGGCCCCGCCCTGGTCCAGGAGTTGGGGGGCCATATGGGGCATGGACTGCAAGAGGCGCTGCTGGTTGGCGCGGGCATCGGCCAGGCCGGGGGCCCTTTCCAGGGCCCGCAGATAAAAATAATACGCACTGTCCGGGCGGCCAGCCTCCTCCTGCAGGGCGCCCAGGTTGTTGAGCACCAGCTCGTAGTGAGGCGTGCCAGACTGGATGGCCAGATACTCTGCCCTGGCCCGCTCCCCTTGGCCGGCCTGCTGGAGGTTGAGGGCCAGGTTGTAGCGCAACTCCCCCTGCTCGGGGTGCCGCGCCACCAGTTCCTCGTACAGGGCAATCGCCTGATCCAGGCGCCCCATCTCCTTGTAGGTGGTCCCCAGATTGGCCTGGGCGGTGGGGTTGTCCGGCTCCAGTTCCAGGGCCCCTCGCAACAGGTCCGCCGACTCCTCCAGCCTTCCTGCGGCCCGCAGGTGGTTGCCCAGGAAAACGTGCGGCCGCACCTCCAGGGGAGCCTTGGCCAGGGCGTCGGCCCACAGGACCCCCTCGTCCTGCCACACCGCGTTGCGCTGCACCACCAGCCCCCCCAGCAGGGCCGGCAGCACCAGCCAGGCCCGGCCCAGGCGCGGCAGGGGGCCCAGGTCGCTGAGCCAGATCATCAGCCCCACCAGGGGCAGATAGAGGCGGTGCTCGTTGACCAGGATATTGAGGGGCACGAGCGAGGTGGGGGCCAAAGCGATGAGTATCCAGCCGGCCCCCAGGGCAAAACTGCCCCGGCCCCTGGCGCCCAGGGCCAGCGAAACCACCAGCAGCAGGCTGAGCAGGGCCAGGCCGGAGTAGAGCGGGGACACCGCAAAGCCGTGGTGGACGCTCAGGCCGGTGGGCATGATGAGCAGCTTGAGATAATAGACCAGGGCCTTGGCCTGGGTGCCCCACTGCTCGGCCAGCGGGCGCACCGGCTCGGAGAAAACCGCCGTCACCAGGAAGGTCCGCACCACCCCCAGGTAGAGCAGGGCCGCGGCCCCGTACGAAGCCAGGCGCCGCCACGCCCCCCGCAGATTTCCCTCCAGCCACTCGCGCCAGGCCAGCAGGGCCGGCAGCACGATGGCGCTCTCCTTGGACAGCAGGGCCAGGGCAAAGAAGGTTAGCCCCAGCCTGGAGCGACCGCCCCACTCGGCCCAGACCGCCCCTAACACCAGGGCCGCGGCCAGTAACTCGGAGCGGCTGCTCAGATAGTTGACCGGCTCGGTGGCCAGGGGGTGGAGGGCGAAGAGCAGGCCCGCGGCCAGCGCCACCCCCGCCGGGCGGCCCAGATGCAGCAGCAGGGCCCAGACCAACACGGCGCACAGGGCGTGTAGCCCGGTGTTGACCAGGTGATAGGAGTAGGTCTCTTGGCCGCTCCAGGCGCGGTTGAGGGCCAGGCTGGCCAGCAGCAGGGGCCGGTACATGGCTTTTTCCGGGTCGGCAGAAAAGTACTCCGGGTGGAACAGAAAGGCGGGGATCTTCTCCAGGCTGAGGTGGGGATTGGTGGCGATGGCGTGTTTGTCGTCGTACTGGAAGGGGTTGCCCAGGGAGTTCAGGTAGACCAGACACACTACCCCGAAGAGCAGCAGCCCCGCCCGCCGCCCCTCAGCCCCCCAGCGCCCGAGGAAGGCCATCACTGTCCCCCTCCCATCTGCCGCAGCCGGGTGGCGGCGAGGGGATTGCCCGGCTCCATTGCCAGGGCCTGCCGGAAACAGTTCAGCGCCTCCTGCCACTGGGCCCGGCCTCCGTCTGAAGCGCCCTGCCCTTGCAGCAACAGGACCTCGCCCAGATTGCACCAGGTCTCGGCATCGGGCCGCAGGCCCAGGGCCTGCCGGTACGCCTCGGCGGCCAGGGCGTACTGACCCTGGCGGCGCCGGGCCAGGCCCAGGTTGTAGTGGGCTTCGGGGAAATGGGGCGAGAGGGCCACCACCCGCTCGTACACCTGGGCGGCCTCCACCACCCTGCCCAGCACCAGGTAGATGCTGCCCAGGTTGTTGAGGGCCTCGCGGAAATCCGGGTCGCGGCGCAGCACCTCCTCGTACTGGGCGGCGGCCAGAGCGTACTCGCGCTGGGCCGCGGCGCTGTCGGGCTGGGTCAGGGCGGCCTCGTAGTGCAGGTTGCCAAGGTTAGTGCGCGCCGCCCGGTGCCCTGGGTCGAGGCGCAGGGCGGCGTCAAACTCGCGCCGGGCCCCGGCAAGGTCGCCGCCTTGGCGCAGGGCCTCCCCTAAGTGGACCCTGGCCCTGGGCGCCTGGGGGCTGCGGGCCGCCGCCGCGCGCCACAGGCTCAGCTCATCGGTCCATTCCCGGTTGCGCTGCGCCACCAGCGCGGCGCCCAGGACCAGACCCGCCAACCCCAGCCGGCGATAGGGCCACAGCCCGTTTGCCGCCAACCCCGCCCCCACCGCCAGGAAGGCCAGGGGCAGGTAGAGCCGGTGTTCGTTGACCAGCACGTTGAGGGGCACCAGGGTGGCCGGCAGGAGGGCCAGCCCAGCCAGGGCGGGCCAGAGGAGGGAGGGCCTTGACCGCTGCCGCCACCCCAGCCAGGCCAACGACACCAGGAGCAGCAGCCCAAGCCACACCACCGGCTGCCCCGGCCCCTGCGCCTCGGCAAAGGCGTGCTCGACATTGAGCCCCACCGGCATCGCGATCAACTTGAGGTAGTAAACCCCGGCTTTGATCTGGGTCCACAGCTGGGCTCCCAGCCCCCGCGGTCCGGGCTTGCCCCCGCCCCCGATCAGGCCAAAGGACCAGAGCAGGGCCACGTACGCCAGGCCCAGGGCTGCAAAGGGCAGGTACCCGCACCAGGGGCGGCGCTGCCCCAGGAAGTGATCGGCCAGCCACAGGGCCGCCGGCAGGGTGATGGCCATCTCCTTGGACCCCAGGGCCAGGCCAAAACACAGCAGCGCCCCCCCCGGCCGCCCTCCTATGAAAAGGCTGAGACTGCCCAGGTACCACAGGGCCGCCAGGGATTCGGAGCGGCTGCAGATATAGTTGACCGGCTCCCCGGCCAGGGGCCAGAGCCCGAAGAGCAGCCCCGCGGCCCAGGCCCCGGCCTGCCCGGCCCCGGCCTGCAGGGCCAGCCGCCACACCAGAAAGGCGCAGCCCAGGTGCAAGGCCAGGTTGACCAGGTGATAGCCGGTCGGGTGGTACTGCCCGGCGGCGTGGTTGAGGGCGTAGCTGACCAGCAGCAGGGGCCGGTACATGGCCTTCTCTGGGTCGGAGGAAAACAACTGCGGGTCCGCGAAAAAGCGCGGGACAGCGCCCAGGCTGCGGATGTGGGGGTTGTTGAGCAGGGAGTGGAAATCGTCGTAGTGGAAGCTGCCGTGTAGTGAGTTGGCATAGGCCAGCAGCACGGCCCCCGCCAGCAGGAGTGTGCGCAGCCCCAGACTCATCGCCCGGCCTCCAAGGCCGCCAGCCGCTGCCGGGCCAGGAGCGCCCGGCCGTCCTGGGCCGTCCACAGCGCCAGGAAGCTTCGGTATGCCCCCACCGCCTGGGCGGGGCGACCCAGGGCCTCGGCAGAGCGAGCCAGGCCGTACCAACCCCTGGCGTAGCGGGGATCGCGGCCAACGCTCTCCTCAAAGAGGGGCAGGGCCTCCCCGTGCCGGCCCGCCCCCGCCAGCATTTCGGCCCACTCGGCCCTGGCCCGGTTCTGCCCAGGGTCCCGCTCCAGCACCTGGGCAAAGGCAGAGGCCGCAGCCTCGTACTGGTGCGCCTCCCGGAGCGCCAGGGCCAGGTTGAGCCGCACCTGGACCTCCTCGGCGGGGCGGTGTTCCAGGGCCTGGAGGTAGTGGGCGACGGCCTCTTCGGGCCGGCCCAGGCGGCTGTAGAGATTGCCCAGGTTGTTGTGGGGCTCGGCCTGCTGCGGCAGGAGGGCCGCCGCCTTCTGGAAGGCCACCTCGGCTTCGCCGAGGCGGCCGGCCTCGTACAGGGTCTGGCCGCAGTTGTTCCACGCCGCCCCGTTCTCTGGGTCAAGTTCCAGGGCCTTTTGATACATGGCCACGGCCTGGTCGAGTTCCCCTTTCTTGCTGTGGGCATCGGCCAGGTTCTGGTAGATCTCTTCGTGCTGGGGATAGCGCTCGATGGCTTTGTGGTACCAGGTGATGGCCTCGTCGAGGCGGCCCTGCTGGTGCAGGATGGTGGCCACGTTGTTGTACGCGTCCCCGTGCCGCTCGTCCAGCCTGAGAGCCTCCTGGTAGGCGGCCAGGGCGCCCTGGGCATCCCCGGATAGTTGCAGGGCCTTGCCCAGGTTGGTCTGCACCCGGTACATGTCCGGGGCCTTGGCGCGGGCGTCGCGCCACAGGCTCAGTTCGTCGCGCCACACCTCGTTGCGGTTCCAGGTCAGGGCCGCCCCCAGGGGCACCAGCAGCAGGAGCAGGATGCGGACCCGGCCCCTTGCCGCCCATCCCACCAGCCAGCACAGCCCGGCCACCACCAGGTAGAGGCGGCGCTCGTTGACCAGCATGTTGAGGGGCATGGCCAGCACCGGCAGCAGCACCACGACACTCCAGGCCGCCACCAACCCCGGCAGGGTGGACCGGCCCCGCCAGGCCAGGAGCCCCAGCGACAAGGCCAGGGCCAGGGCCAGGACGGCGGCCGGCTCCGGGCCGGGAGAGAGAAAGAACTGGTGTTCGACGTTGAGGGCCTGGGGCATCCAGGCCAGGCGCAGGTAGTAGGCCAGGGCCTTGGCCTGGGTCCAGCCCTGGGCCCAGAAGCTGTGTACCGGAGTGGCCAGGGAATCCCCCAGGAAGCGATTGGCCAGCAGCACCCCCACGTACAGGCAAGCGATGATCAGGTGGCCCAGGTAGTGCCGCAGGGGATGCCGCTCCCCGCCCCTGCGGTCCACCAGCCACAGGGCCAGGGGCAGGGTCAGGGCCATCTCCTTGGACAAAAGCGCCAGGGCAAAGGCCCCCAGCGAGAGGGCGCGGTACTGCCGTCCTTTCCCGGCCTTGAGATGGGCCAGCAGGGCCCCCAGGTACCCCAGGGCCGCCAGGGTCTCTGAGCGGCTGCTGAGGTAGTTGACCGGCTCGCTGCAAAGGGGGTGGACGGCGAAGAGCAGCCCGGCCAGCCAGGCCCCCTCCCCCACCAGGCGCATCCCCACCCGCCACACCAGCAGGCTGCACCCCAGGTGCAGCAGCAGGTTGACCAGGTGGTACCCCTCCACCGCGTAGCCGCCCAGGCCGTAGTTGAGCGCATAGCTGACCAGGACCAGGGGGCGGTACATCTTCTTTTCCAGATCCGCCGAAAACATCGCCGGGTCGGTGAAGAAGGCCGGCAGGTTGGCCAGGCTGCGGATATGGGGGTTGTCGGCCAGGGAGTGGAAATCGTCGTAGTGGAAGGACCCCGAAAAGGAATTGGCGTATACCCCAAAACAGAGGGCGGCCAACAGGGCGCTGCCGGGCCAGAAGCGGGTCATGGGGCCTGCCCTGCCCGCCGCCGCGACTCCAGGGCCGCTTCCCCCTCCCCCAGCCGCTCCTGCACCACCGCCAGGTTGGCCCAGGCCAGGGTGTACCCCGGTTCCAGCTCGGCGGCCCGGGCAAAGGACTGGCGGGCGGCCTGCAACTCGCCCAGGCTGTACTGGGCGCTGCCCAGGTTCACCCAGGTGCGCGGATCCGTGGGACCTCGCTCCAGGGCCCGCTGGTGCAGGGCCAGGGCTTCGCGGTGCCGGCCCAATTCCTGCAACACGTTGCCGGCGTTGTTGCACCATTCGGGCTGGTCGGGGACCAGGGCCAGCGCTTGCCGGTACGCCTCCAGGCTGCCCGGCCAATCCCCTGCCCCGGCCCGCACCTCCCCCACCCCGGCCCACAGGGCCGCCTGTTGCGGCGTTTTGCCCAGCCGGCCCTGCGCCGGAACGGCCAGGCCCCGCTGGTACGCCGCCAGGGCCAGGTCCGGCCGGCCCTGGGCCTGCCGCCACTGCCCCAGCCGGGCGTACCCCAGCAGGAAACGAGGGTCCCGCCGCAGGCCCTCCTCCATCCTCTCGATGGCTTCCTCGGCCTGCCCCTCGGCGGCCAGGGCTTCGGCCAGCAGAAAGCGGGGCCGGGCCATGTCCGGAGCCTTGGCCACCGCGTCGGCCCACAGGCGGCGCTCGCTGCCCCAGACCTGGTTGCGGGCCAGGGTGGTTGCTCCCAGGACCAGGACCACCAGGACCCCGGCCCAACCCACGGGTCCGGCCCAACCCCGCCGGGCCAACTCTCCCGCCCCGTATCCCAGGGCCAGGGCAAAGGCCGCGCTGGAGAGGTAGAGCCGGTGCTCGTTGACCAGCACGTTGAGGGGCACCAGGGAGGCGGGGGCCAGGGCGGCCAGCCCAAAGAGCAGCAGGAAGAGGGGCAGGGGGTGCCGGCGGCGGTGGTAGAAGGCCAGAAAAAGGAGGGAGAGGACCAGGGCAAAGGCGCTGGCCGCGTAGGGGTCGAAGAGGGATTCAGAGACCTGGAACTGATGGTCCACGTTCAGGCCGCTGGGCCACAGGAGCAACTTGAGGTAAAAGACCAGGGCCTTGACCTGGGACCACCACTGCTCGGCGTAGGAGCGTACCGGGGCACCCACGGCCTTGCTGAGGAAGCGCCACACCACCAGCACGTAGCCCAGGGCCAGCAGCCCCAGCACCAGGTACAGGCGCTTCTCCTCCTTGAGGGGCCGTCCCGGCAGGACGAGCTGGTGGCTGGCCAGTACCGCCGGCAGCGCGATCACCGTGGTCTTGCTCAGCAGGCCGGCCAGGAAGGCCCCGCCCACCCAGCCCTCACCGCGCCGCCGCAGGTAGAGGAGGAAGGCCCAGAGGAAAAAACCCCCGGCCAGGACCTCGGAGCGGCTGCTGAGGTAGTTGACCGCCTCGCTGTTGACTGGGTGCACCCCAAATACCAGGGCTGCCACCCCCGCCCAGGCCCGCTCGGCCAGCAGCAACTCCCCGATGCGGAAGACCAGCCACACCGCCCACAGGTGCAGGCCCAGGCTGAAGAGGTGATAGCTCCACACCTCGTACCCGCTGAGGGCGTGGTTGAGGGCAAAGGTGCACAGCAGCAGCGGCCGGTACATGGCAAAGGCCGGGTCGGCCGAGAAGAGGCTGGGATCGACGAAGAAGGCCGGCAGGTTGGCCAGGGTGCGGAGGTGGGGGTTGCCGACAATGGCGTGGCGGTCGTCGTACTGGAAAGGCCCGTCGAAGGAATTGAGGTACACCAGGGCCGGCAGCAACAGCACCCACCGGGCCAGATGAGGGGAGGTCCACAGCTTCATGGCCCCTTTAGTCCTTCCAGGCGCCGGCGCACTTCTGCGGCCACCTTGGGATCCTCGCGCCACCAGCGCAGGAAGGAGGTGTACGCCTCGGCGGCCTCCTGCCGCCGGCCCTGGCCCTCGTAGAGCAGGCCCAGGTGGTAGTAGGGCTTGGCGTACTGCGGGTCCAGGCGCAGGGCCTCCTGGTACAGGGCCAGGGCCTCCTCTATACGGCCCTGGCGCTCCACCGCGTCCCCCAGCCCAAAATACACCCCGGCCTCGGGCCGCAGCGAGGCGGCTCGGCGCAGGGAGGCCTCGGCCTCGGCCCAGCGGCCCAGGGCGGCCTGGGCCAGGGCGAGGTTGGCGTACAGCTCCGGGCGCTCCCCGCTCACTTCCAGGGCCCGGCCGTACAGCTCCAGGGCCAGGGCAGGCCGGCCCTGCCGGGTGTACAGGGCTGCCAGGTTGATCAGGGCCTCGGGGTAGCGGGGGAGGGTTTCGAGGGCCAGCAGGTATTCCCTCTCAGCCTCGGCCAGGCGCCCCTGGTCGCGCCAGAGGTTGCCCAGGTTGTTGTGGGCCGGGGCATTGTGCGGGTCCAGCTCCAGGGCACGGCGGTACGCGGCCTCGGCCATGCCCAACTCGCCCCGCTGCCGGTACACTACCCCTAAGCGCAGGTGCGGGCGCACCAGTTGCGGCCCCTTGTCCCTGGCATCGGCCCACAGGGTCCCTTCGTCGGCCCAGACCTGGTTGCGCTGAAGGGTCAACAGCAGCAGGCCCGCCCACGCCGCCCCCAACAAGCCCCTGCCGGCCAGGGGCTGCCGGCCGAGCAGCCAGAGCACAAAACCCAGGGCCCCGGCCAGGGGGAGGTAGAGCCGGCGCTCGGCCACCAGCAGGTTGAGGGGCACCACCAGGGTGGGCAGGAGGGCCAGCCCCACCCAGGCCAGCCAGAACAACCCCTGGCGTCCCAGGCTGCGCCACCAGACCCAGCCCAGGACGGCCAGGAGCAGCAGGCTGGCCAGCACCGCCCCCTCGAAGGGCGAACTGGAGACTGCAAAGGGGTGCTCGGCGCTGAGGGGATGGGGCAGGACCAGCAGCCGCAGGTAGTAGACCAGGGCCTTGGCCTGGGTACACAACTGGGCGGCCCACTCGCGCACCGGCGCCTCGTACAGGGCCTCGGCCGCCAGCCTGCCCGTCAGGAGCAGGTACAGGCCCAGGAACCCCCAGTAAGGGGCGTGGCGCCCCACCCTGAGCCCGGCGGGTCGGAAGGCCCAGTCGCAGGCCAGCAGCAGGGCCGGGGCCACCGCGGCGCTCTCCTTGCTCAGCAGGCCCCCGGCCACACAGGCCAGGGCCGCCGGCGACCACCGCCCCGGCGCCCGCAGGTGCAGGAGCAGGGCACCCAGCACAAAGACCGCGGCCAGGGACTCGGAGCGGCTGCTGATATAGTTGACCGGCTCGGCGGCCAGGGGGTGGACTACGAAGAGCAGGCCCCCGGCCAGAGCGCTCCCCCCGCTCAGCCCCAGGGCACCAAGCAGCCCCCACAGCAGGCAGGCGGCCAGGGCGTGCAGGCCGATATTGACCAGGTGGTACCCCTGCACCGCGTACCCGCCGGCCCTGTAGTTGAGCGCGTAGCTGACCAGCACCAGGGGCCGGTACATCTGGCTGCCCGGGTTGCGGGAGAAGAGTTGCGGATCGACGAAGAAGGCGGGGACATTCCCCAAAGAGCGCACGTGGGGGTTTTCGACCAGGGAGTGTTCGTCGTCGAAGTGGAAACCGTTATCCAGGGAATTGGCAAAGGCCAGGGCCGCGGCCAGGAGGATGGCCAGACAGGGCCCTGCCACACGCAGGCTCATGTCGTTAGCGCCTGTCGAAATAGGCGCGGAACCACAGCTCCAGGGAGAGCAGGCCCCAGACCGTGCGGCCGATGGGCTGCTCGCCGCGTATGCACTGCTCCACCCCTTTCATGTCGTACAGCCCGCGCTGGCGGGCGGTCTGACCCAGCAGCACCTCCTCGACGAAGGGCCGCAGTTCGCCCCGGAACCACTCGAAGATGGGCACCGGGAAACCCATCTTGTCGCGCCGGTCGAGGATGGGCTGGGGCACGATCCCCTCCAGGGCTCGGCGGAGCAGGTACTTGGGCCGCCCCCCGGCAAAGCGGTGGCGGGCCGGCACCGCAAAGACCTGGTCCACCAGGCGGTGGTCCAGAAGCGGCAGCCGGGACTCCAGGGAGACGGCCATGCTGGTGCGGTCCTCCAGTTGCAGCAGGGACTGGAGGTGGTTCTTGAGGTCCATGTAGAGCATGCGATCGATGAGCGCCCCGGTGCGGGGGGCCAAGAATTCGGCCCGGAACTGTTCCCTCGTCGAGTAACCCCCCGCCCGCCAATCCCCCACCAGCACCCCCTCCAGGTCCTGGGAGCGCTTGAGCAACAGGTAGTAGCGGTCCGCCGGATCGCCGAAGAGGTCCTGGCCGAAGTACTTCATGATGGTCGGCTCGTACCCGCGCAGGTAGCTGAGGCTGGAAGCCAGTTCGGCCAGGGACACCTCCTCCGCGCCTGGCCCGTAGATGGCCTGCTCTAGGCCGGCCTCGAGGTAGGCCACCAGGTAGCGGGCGTAGCCACCAAAAAGCTCGTCCCCCCCCTGCCCGCCCAGCACCACCTTGACGTGGCGGCTGGCCAGTTCGGAGAGGAAGTACTGCGGGAAAACCGCGGCCCCGGCAATGGGCTCGTCCAGATAGTACACCAGCTTGGCAAAGGTGTCGGCCAGGTCCGCGGCGCGGGGAAAGACCTCGCGGTACACTGCGCCCAGTTCATCAGCTACCAGCCGGGCATAGGCCGACTCGTCGTACTTGGCGTGGTCGCGGAACCCCCCGGTGAAAACCTGCAAAGGGCTTTGCATCTGCCCGGCGGCCAGGCAGGCGATGGCGCTGGAGTCCAACCCCCCACTCAGGTGGGCGCCCAGGGGCACATCGCTGCGCAGTTGCAGGCGCACGGCGTCGGCCAGGAGTTCGGCCAGGTGGGGGACAAACTCGGCCTCCCGGTACTGCGCCTCGGGGGTGAAATCCACGTCCCAGTACCGCCCCACCCGCACCCGCCCCTCCTCCCAGACCAGGAAATGGCCGGGCAGGAGGCGTCTGATCCCCTTGAATAGGGTCTTGTCTCCCAGGCAGTACTGCAGATCGAGGTAGTCCTGCAAGGCCTCCGGGTCGAGACTGGCCTCCACCTGGGGGTGTTCCAGCAGGCTTTTGATCTCAGAGGCGAAGAGGAAGACCTCCTCGCCGGCGTAGTAGTAGAAGGGTTTGATGCCCAGATGGTCGCGGGCGGCCAGCAGGCGCCGGCGGGCGCGGTCCCACAGCCCAAAGGCAAACATCCCGTTGAGCTGGGGCAGGCCCTCCTCTCCGAGGGCTTCGCAGAGCTGGAGCAGGACCTCGGTGTCGCTCTGGGTGGCGAAGGCACGGCCCTGGGCCCGCAGTTCGGCGCGCAGTTCGAGGTAGTTATAGATCTCGCCGTTGTAGGTGAGCCAGTACCGCCCCCCTGCCCCGGACATGGGCTGGTGGCCCGTCACCAGGTCGATGATGCTCAGCCGCCGGTGACCCAGGCCCACCCCCGGCTCCCGCCAGATGCCCCGGTCATCGGGCCCCCGGTGTTGCAGGAGGTCGGTCATGCGGTCGAGGACCTGGGGGTCCACCTCCCGCCCGGGCTCGCGGTAGACGATGCCAGCGATTCCACACATGGGTCCTCAGTTCCCCTCCAACCGCGCTGCCGCCTCCAGGGAGCGGCGGGCAAAGTTCTGGTACTGGGGGTTGGTTTGGTACTCGGGATCGGCCAGGAGAAGTTGTCGGCAGCGCCGGTAGGCCGCCGCTGCCTCGGCCCCCTGCCCCTGGCGCTCCAGGTACGCGGCCAGGTTGTACCAGGCCGGGGCCAGTTCGGGGTTGAGGGACAGGGACCAGCGGTACTGCTCCAGCCCCAGCTCCGGTCGGCCCAGGGCCTCGTACACCTGGCCCAGATTGTTGCGGGCCTCGGCAAAGCCGGGGTGCAGGCGCAGGGCCGCAAGGTAGTAGTCCGCCGCCGCCTGCCACTGGCCGCCGGCCTGGGCCAGGTTGCCCAGGTTGTAGTGGGCCCCCTCCTGGGAGGGGTTCAGGCGCAGGGCCCGGTGGTACGCCTCGGCGGCGTCCCGGACCTCCCCCTGGTCATTGAGCAGGTTGCCCAACTCGACCCAGGCGTCGGCGTAGTCCGGATTGATCTCCAGGGCCAGGCGCATCTGGCGCAGGGCCTCCTCGTCGCGGCCGGCGTGTTTGTAGGCCAGCCCCAGGTTGGCCCTCGCCCGGAACATCCCCGGCCCATTGGCCACCGCGTCCTCCCACAGCCCCACCTCCGAGGCCCACACCGGGTTGCGCCCCAGGCTCAGCGCCGCCAGCAGCGCCAGCAGGGCAGGGCCGGCCCAACGCGCCCGCCCCAGGCGGGGCCAGCACCAGGCCAGTATCAGGCAGAGGCCGGCGCTGGCCAGGTACATGCGGCGCTCGCTGACCAGGATATTGAGCGGGACCATTGAGGCCGGGGCCAGGGCCAGGGCGAACCAGGCCCAGCCCAGGGCGGGCAGCTGTCCCCGGCTCCGCCAGGCCAGCCAGCAGACCGAGCCCAGGAGCAGGGCCGCGGCCGCCACGGCGGCGTCCAGCCCCGAAGATACAAAGAACTGGTGCTCCACGCTCAGGTGGGCGGGCATGATGAAAAGCCACAGATAATACACGTACGCCTTCACCTGGGTGAGGGCCTGCACCCCCCAGCCTCGCGGGGCCTTGGCCAGGGAGCCGGGCAGGAAGGTGTTGAGGCTGATCAGGGCCAGGTACCCCAAGCCCACCAGCCCCATCAGCAGCAGCGGTCGCCAGGCGGCCCGGGTGCGGACCCAGCCCTGCTGCAGGCCCACCAGCAGGGGCAGGGTGATGGCCACCTCCTTGGAGAGCAGCCCCCCGGCGTAGGCCCCGGCGGCGGCGGCCCAGCGGCTGCGGGCCGCCCACAGCAGGCCCCCCAGGTACCAGCAACTGACCATCAGGTCCGAACGGCTGCTCAGGTAGATCACCGGCTCGGCGTGGGTGGGATGGGCGGCGAAGATCAGGCCCGCGGCCCAGGCCCCGGCCGGAGGGCCCCGGCGGTACAACCAGGCGAAAAGGAGTACCGCGCAGACCAGGTGCAGGCCCAGGTTCACCAGCCGGTACCCTACCACCCCCTGCCCGCCCGCCGCGTAGTTGAGGGCGTAGCTGAGCAGCACCAGGGGCCGGAACATGGTGCCCCGACTGTCGCTGGAGAAGGTGTGCAGGTCAGTGAAATAGGCCGGGATCTTGTCCAGGGAGCGCAGGTGTGGGTTGTACTGGATGGAATGGCGGTCGTCGTACTGGAAGGGATGGGACAGGGCGCCCAGGTACAGGGCGAAGACCAGGAGGCCGGCCAGCAGCCCAAAGGCCGCCAGGGGGCGTGCCCGGACCAGCACCAGGGCCCGCCTCTGGCTCATTCCAGGTAGCCCAGGGCCCGCAGCCTTTGGGCCAGGGCCTTTTCCGCCGCCTCGCGTTGCGCCTTGAGCTCCTTTTCCACGCAGTGGTGGACAAAGGCTTCGGCGCTGGCAAAACCAGCGCTTTCCCGGATGGCCTCGATCTGGGCCAGGAGCGCCGTATCGAGCGGCACCCTAGCGGTTTTCGGCTCTCCCTCGCTCACTTGCTCCCCTCCAGTTCTCTGAGTTTTGCCGCGGCGGCGCGACCAAAGGGACTCTCCGGCGCCAGCGCCACGAGGGTGGCATACACCCGCCGCTCTTCATCGACCTGCCCCAGTTGCTCGTAGGCCATGCCCAGGGCGCGGTAGGTTTCGAGGCGGACCTGCCGCGCCAGCGAGGCTTCGAGCGCCTCCGCCGCCTGGGCCGGCCGGTTTTCGATCAGGAGCATCAGCCCCTTCTTGTGGAGCAGTTGGGCGGTCGGTTCCCATTCCAACTCCTGCAAGGCGACCAGGGCTTCGAGCGCCTCCCTGGCCTTGGTGTAAATCGGATCGATGGCCAGGGCCTGGCGGTAGGACGCCATCGCTTCGTTTCGGTGCCCCAAGGCGAGATGTGCGGCGCCCTGGTTGTTAAAGAGGGCCACCTGGTCCCCGGCGCTGAGCACCTCTGGGTACACCGCGTGGGCCAGGGCGTATTCGCGCAGGGCCTCCTCGTGCCGGCCCGCCTGCTGGTGCCCGTCTCCCACAAACAGATGGGGCCGGGGCATGTAGGACCCCTTGCGCAGGGCGTCCTGCCACAGCGATTCGGGGCTTTGCCAGACCTGGGAGCGCTGCCAGGCCAGGGCCCCGTAACTGCCCAACCACACTGCCACGAGGGTGCCCCCCAGCCTGCCCTGTGCTTCGACCAATTTTGCCAGTAGGCCGGCCAGCAGTACCGAAAAAGCCACCGCTGGCAGATAGAGGCGATGCTCGTTGACCAGCACGTTGAGGGGCACGGCGCTGCTGGGCAAAAGCGCCAGCACTGCCCACAGCCCCCAGAACAACACCTGCCTGCCCGAGTGCAGGAGCAACAGGGCGCCGGCAGTGCCCATCACCAGGAACACGGCGAGCACTGGTCCATCCCCGATGCCCCGCGCCAGGGTGAAGGGGTGCTCCACACTCAACCCCCAGGGCATACACCACAGCTTGAGATAGTAGACCACTGCCTTGATCTGGGTGAACCCCTGGACGCTCAGGGAGCGCACCGGGTGCGAGACCAGGGCGGTATCGAGGGCTCCCCGAATCCCCACCAGATAGACCAGACCGACCAGCCAGAGGGGTCCGTGCCGTTTCAACAGCGACTTCCAGGCCAAATCCGCCCTCCTGAAAATCAGCTCGTAGGCCAGCGCGACGGGCAGGAAGGCAATGGCCACGGACTTGGCCAGGAGCGCCGCGCCAAAGGAGGCCAGACTTACCCCGAACCATTTCCGGCCGCCGCGCACGTGTCCCAGAAAAGCCAGCAGAAAGAAGAAGGCGCAGAGCGATTCGGAGCGGCTGCTGATGTAGTTGACCGGTTCACTGGCCACCGGGTGGAGGGCGAAGATCAGCCCCGCCATTAGCCCCTGGCGCCAGCCCCCCCCCAGTTGGCAAACCAGGGCATAGACCAAGCTGCCGACCCCCAGATGAATCCCCAGATTGAACAGATGATAGGACCAGACTTCGTAGCCGCTGATGGCGTGGTTCAGGGCATAACTCACCAGCACCACGGGCCGGTACATGGCGTTTCGGGGGTCAGCAGAAAAGAGCGCTGGGTCTACAAAGAAGGCGGGGATCTTGGCCGGGGAACGGATATGGGGATTGTCGACAATAGAATGGATATCGTCGTACTGAAAGGCGTTGTTGAGGCTTCCGGCGTACACCAGGGCCGTCAAGCCCCAGATCAGCGCCCCGCGCCAGAGATGGCCCTTTGCCCAGGTGGAGCACATCGCCGGCTCCTTCCCCTGATCAGGCGACGTAACGCCGGGCATCGGCACACAGCAGTTCGAGGGCGGCCCGATCTTTGGCGATCAGGACCTGGTAGAGTTCGGCCTCCCTGTCCTCCATCCTGCGGCCGTCCAGGGATGCCGCCCGCTCCCTGGCCGCTGCTCCCAGCCTGGATCGCCGCTCCGGATCAGCGGCCAACTCCGCAAAAGCCCTGGTGAAGGCCTCGGGGCGGTGCTCCACCAGCAAGCCGGCCCCGCCGAGGATCTCGGGGATGGGGGGGGTTTGGCTGGCCACCACCGGCAAGCCGGCGGCCATGGCTTCGAGGACGGGGATGCAGAAGCCCTCATAGTGGGTGGCCATGGCGAAGATGTCCGCCCCCAGGTAATGGGTGTGGATCTGGCTGTTGGGGACCATCGGGATCAACTCTACCCTGTCCTCCACCCCCAGTTCGCGCACCAGCCTTTTGAGGCGCCCCTCCAACTCCCCCTTTCCCACCAGTTTTAGCCTCAGCTTGAGGGGAGCTACTGCCCGGATCAAGCACTCCGGGTCCTTTTGGGGGTCCAGGCGCATGACCGCCAGCACCTGCAGCGGTGCTGCCTCGGAGCCGGCCTGCCCCGCAAACTGGTCCGGGTAGACCTTGTTGTAAACCGTGATCATTCGCTGGGCCCCGTACCTGCTGGCGTATTCGTGGAGGTAATTGCTGACGCAGAGCACCGCCGAGGCATGGCGAAGGGTGTAGTATTCGAGGGGCCGGACCAGCCGCAAGAGCAGGCGCCGGTCGAAGCTCCTGGTGGCGTCCATCTCGTTGTGGATGGAGACCAGGCAGGGTACCCCCAGACGCCGGCCGGCGTGGACCCCCAGACTGCCGCTGTGCCAGGGGCCGTGGGCGCGGATCACCGAGGGGGCCAAGTTGCCGATCAGACGGCTGACCTTCCGGTAGTACCAGGCCAGCGTCATCGGCGTGGGCCGGCCCACTGGGTGGATGTAGAGCTTGGCCCGGCCGGCCAGGGCCTGGACCTGTTCGGGAGCAACCTCATCGGCACAAAGCGAGACCACGTGGATTTCGTCGAAGAACTCACCGGGATTCCAGTAGCGCGGCTTGAGCTCTCCTTTGGCCACGTATTTGTACAGGGGATCGGCGGGGATCACGGCCAGCCTTTTCATTTTAGTGGCCCTGCCTCTGCTGCGAGGACCAGAACTGGGGATCGTGGTACCCGGCCAGGGCTTCCTGCACCATGGTCTCTCCCTGGTACAAAGTAGGTGCCATGGCCAGGGACTGCCCCGGTTGCAGCCCCCCTTCCGCCCCCCCGCGCAGGTGGGCGAGGCGTTCCTGCGAGGGGTTGTTTTCGGGAAAGAGCTTCAGGGATTTCTCGTAGTTCTTCCGCGCCTCTTCGTTCTTGCCCTGGCGTTCCTGCGTCAGCCCCAGGTAGTAGTACACCCCCGAATCGTCTGGCTTCACCCGGGAACTCAGCCCTCCTGCTTTACCCTTGTTCATGTAGGACCACGCCAGCGGGGTCGATAAACCGCCCAGTTCAGCAGCCAGGTAGCCATCTACCTGGGCAAGAGTCTGGGTGATCTGGGGGTTGCCGGCGCTGACCGCCAGCTGTTTTTGGACGAAATCCCGGTAGTTGCGGTGGGCCTGATAGTTGAGGTCCAGGTAGCGCAGGTAATGCTCCTCGGCGAGGCTATAGTCCAGGCGAAAATCCAGGAACAGGGCGGCGAGCATGAAGTGGCAGGGCGGATAATCGGGCCGGCGCTCGACACAGCGCTGACAGGTTTCGTAGGCCGCGCCGTACTCCTCCTCCTTGAGCTGAACAGCAGCCAGCAGTGCCTGCGCCTCTGCATAAAAAGGGGCCACTCTCAACGACTGGACCAGCTGTAGTTTGGCTTCTTCGCTCTTCCCTGCCCCCAGAACCAGCAACGCCAACCCCATGTGCGCCGGCCCGTACTCTGGGGCCAGGGCCAGGACCTGATCAAAAGCATCCCTGGCCCTCTTTTGTTCTCCGGCCACCTGCAGGCGCATTCCCAGC
Organism: Candidatus Handelsmanbacteria bacterium; assembly: GCA_016867395.1. Classification (GTDB taxonomy): domain Bacteria; phylum Latescibacterota; class UBA2968; order UBA8231; family UBA8231; genus SICG01. The sequence continues at coordinate 16,331 of VGJS01000029.1, read as the reverse complement.
GCGACCAGTTGGTCTAGATCTTTGGAGGGCTGCGACTCCTTGTGGTCCTTTCGGTCTTCGGCAGCGCTGCGGGAGGTCTGGGGATGTTCCCCGAATCCGGTCTGCCCCCCCAGGTTCACCGCCAAGAAATACCCCCCCAGCACCGCGCCCAGGCCTGGCAGCAGCCAGGGCCTGCCGCTGGCCCATCGTCGCAGTTGCCCGGCACCCCAGGCCGCACCCAGGGCTGCGCACATCGCCGCAAAGGGCAAAACCGGCACCAGCAGGCGGGGGGTATAACTCGAATGCGAATGGGGTTCGGCCAAGAGGCAGAATGGGAGGGCCGCGGCAAGGAAGAGGGCTGGCAGAGGGCGGAAGCGGGCGTCCCGCAGGCCGACTGACAAACCCGCCAGGACCAGCAGGGCCCAGGGCCATCCCCCCACCATCTCGGTGAGTATACGCCCTACCAGCAGGGTGCTCTTGCCGATGATCTGGGCGACCTCCACGGGCGTGTGGTATTTGAAGAGCCAGTCCGCATTGCTGATCTGGAAATACTCGTTGCGCAGATCGCGCATGTACCCCCAGGGCAGCTTGCCGGCCAGGAACTCGGCGTGGAAAAGGGCATTGCCGGTGCGCATGTCCATGGTGGGTATGCCCAGGACCTGGCTGCTGTAATATTTGTATCCCCAGTACGCCGCCAGCGGCAGGGCCAGCAGAACCAGGCTGCGCCCCAGCGCCGGGGCCATGCCTGGGCGCTGCTGGCGCCATAGGCCATACAGGTAGAAGGCGGCGAACACGCCAAAAACCAGCCCCCCCTCCTGTTTGATCACCACCAGCCAGGTGCCCAGGACAAGGGCCAGCAGGAACCAGCCCCGGCGGTGCTCCTCCCGCAGGCGCAGCAGGCAGGCCAGCAGCAGCACCGAAACAACACCGTAGAGTTGCTCTGTTCCCGACAGGGCGCTGCAGCGCACCAGTTCTCCGTTCAGCGCTACTAGAAAGGCCGCCACCAGGGCCGGCCAGGTCCCACACATCCCCCGCCCCACCCACCAGACCAGCAGGATCAGCAGGCTGTCGAAGACCAAGCCCAGGCTAGCCTGGAGCGCGGCGCTTTTTCCCTGCTGGCTGACCACCGAATAGAGCAGGCCCAGCAAAAGGGGAAAGCCCGGCGGCCGGTCCGCATGAGGCTCAATCGTCGAGCGCCCTACCAGGTAGTCCCCATAGTCCTTGTATTCCAGCGCATCGGCGGTGAGGTCGGGGTACTTGGCCAGGTAGGAGGAGAGATGATGCCACCGCATCCCCGCCCCCAGCATCAGCAGAGCCATCAGGCAGAGCAACACCGGATTTCTGCTCATTTCCGCCCCTTACCCTTGGCCAAGTCCTTCACCCACTGCATGGCCGCCTCGCGCCGGGGGCCGTAGACCTTGTCGTAGACCCCGTAGCGGATGACCCGGCCGCCCCATTTGCCCTTGAAGGTGTTGATGCCCCGCTCCTTGTCGGTGGTGGGATCGGGGGTGTAACCCGACCAATCCACGCTGCGCTTGCCGCTTTCGCGGCCCCATCGGATGAGGTGCCACTGCATCAGGTCATTGGCGGGCAGGCCTTGTTCCCAGGCGTAGTCCGAAAGGCAGATGCCGGCCAGCTGCACGTAGCCGTTGAAGTGGACCAGCATCTGCCCGGACAGGACGCGGCCCTCGTATTCGGTCAGGAAAACTTTGCCCATGTCATGGGCGAGATACACGGGGCCGGCGGCGAGGATTCCCTTCAGGTGCGGGCAGCGCACCCCATTGCGGCGCGAGTTTTCCCGCCGCACGGAGTAATACCGGCGTATCCCCTCCTCGGTATGGGCCTCGACGACCCGTATCCCCAGGCGCTCGGCCTTCTGCACCTTCTGCCTGGCGTCCCGGCTCAACCCCCGCCAGAGACTGTCCAGGTCGGGTCCCAGGTCCAGCACCATCGTGGCCTGTTCCCGCCGAGTGAATCCCAGGTCCGCGAAGATGGCGGCCTCTTCCTCTGCGGCCAGATGAGGGCTATGGAATCCAGGGGTGGCGTCGCAGATGGCCAGGATGCCTTCGTCCCTGGCGCGCAGGTCGAGGTAGTGGAGCATCTGCCGCAGCACCGCAGGGTAGGCATCCTCCTCGGCTACCAGGGGTCCGCCGATCCAGCGGTACACTCCCCACCAGTTCCGGCACAGGCGGGTCCGCAAGAGCGGCTCGCACCACTGCAAGAGATCGGGGTGGACGAAGCCCTGACTCAACAGGAGCTGCCCCACTACCTGCTGGTCCAGATGGGCGGTGAGGAAGAGGGGCCTGATCCCCTCAGCGCCGTGCCGGATGGCCGCCCCCTGAAAACTCTGCTGCACCCGCGCCTGGCGGTCTCGCAGGGCCGCATCGTTCCACTGCCCCGCATCAATCTGGGGAAATTCCCTGGCGCGGATCTGGGGCACCGCCATTCGCGCTTTGGCCGAAGCACTCATCACCCCCCCCTCAAATACTGAGAAAGGCCCGCAGAGTGAACTTGCTGCTCGGCTCGCGCAGCCTTTCGAGCAGGCGCAGGCGAAAGCCAGCCCGTTCGCCCAGGGCGGCCAGTGAGGCGGCGCTGAACACGTGCAGGTGCTCGATGAAAAACTCCTCCCGGCCGGGGCCTTCGGCCGCGGCGGCCTCGCCGTCGGGCACCTCGACGTAGACGAAGCCCCCCGGGGCCAGGCACTCCTTGGCCCGCAGGAGCATCAACTGCGGTTCGGGCACGTGTTCGAGCACCTTGTTGAAGGACACCGCATCGAACCCCCCCGGCAGGTCCACTGCCATAAAGTCGCCGCAGATCGCCCGCACCCCCACGTTTTCCTCGGCGTGACGCGCGGCCCTGGGGTCAGGGTCCAGAGCGGTGCCCTCCCAGCCGGCCGCCTTCATCCGGGTGAGGAAGACGCATAGTCCCGACCCCACGTCGAGGATGCGGGGCGTGCGGCGCGGCCCCCAGTAGTGGGCGGCGAACTCTATGAGGCGCTGCACCCGCCCAGCATTGTCAGAGCGCTCGGGGGGCAGGCCCATCACCCTGGCGTGGGCGCGGCAAATGCCCTCGTAGTCCCCATAGGTGGAGTCGACGTACTGCCCGCCGTAGAGGGCCCCCTCGTCGAGATGGTGCCTGGAGACGAAGTGACCGCATGCCCCGCAACGGCAGACCTCGCGCCAGTAGGGCTGGCCATCGGCGAAGGTGTAACGGGTCTCGCCCGCCGGCGGCGCGTGGTACTCGAATGCCCGCACTAGCAGGCTGCCCGCGCAGGGACAGCCCATCGGCCCCTGGCCCACGCTCAGTCCCTATCCCTCGGTGCCAGCGCCGCCAGCCCCTCGTCGTTGTCCATCCAGCAGACGACCTCCTGCTCCTCTTCGCTTAGGTAGCGGTGGAATTCCTCCTCGTGCCCTTCCTCCACCAGCAGCAGGTAGTACCGCCCCTGCCGGTTGCGGACCAGCGCCGCGCGCAGGCCCTGGTCGCGCAGCCTGCCGTTGAGGGAGGGGGTGGCGTAGAACCCCCAGGACTTGCGCGCCACGTCGTACTGCCCCCCCATTTCGGTGACCAGCGTCACCTGCTCGTCAGCCTCCAGGAGCAACTGCCCGCAATCCTTCATGGCGATGTGGCCCTGGCGGCCCACGGCGAAGATCCTCGGGGTGTCGCGTAGCGCCGGCTTCATCCCCAGGCCCAATCTGAAACGAGGAAGCCGGGGATCACCCACTTGCCCGCTTCCCGGCGCCAGACCTGGGGGTTGCGGAAGCGCTCGATCAGCGCGAGGAATTCCTGCCGGCTCATGCCGAGGAAGGCGCCGAGTTTGTCGATGTCCTCCCAGGGGGTCTCGTCCCCCCGCGCCCTGAGGATCTCGATGGCCTGGTTCCGGCCCATCCGGCCGTTACGGATCTCCAGGGAGAGGTTGTCGAAGAGCCGGGTGAAACCAAATTTGTACCATTTGAGCCAGTGGTGAATGGAGATGAAGTCGTCGTCGATGTCGGCGTAGTTATAGTAGCCGGTCTTGGGGCCTTCGGCGCGCACGGAAAAGCCGTGGGCCAGCGCCACCTCCAGGCTGATCTCTGGGTCCCAGCGGAAATAATACCCCAGGAACACCGCCAGGACCCCGGCCTCCGCCAACTCCTCCTCATCCGGGCCGAAGTAGGGGGTCAGGTCCCGAGCGCTCAGTTCCGCTCCGATCCAGTCCGCCGCAGTGGTCCCCTGAGTGACCCCGTAGCGCCGCAGCCACTGGGCGTCCATCCTGAACCCCCGCCGCTCTTCCTCAGGACCGCCGTACTCGAAGGCCGAGTTCTCCCCCCAAACCACCAGGGGGATCCGCAGGCGGGTGGCGATGGTGAGGGGGATGTTGAAGAGGGCCATGTGCATGGGGATGGCCGTGGAGCCGCAGCGCTCCAGGGCGAGTTGCATGAAGCGCCGCTCCACCTTGGGGTTGACCTGGTAATCGACGTGATCGACCCCCAGGTCCACCAGGTTGGCAAGGTTGCGGGCCCCCAGTTCGGTGCGGCCAGGGGATTTCCAGGTCAAGGCCAGGGGGTTCATCCGGTATTCCAGGCATTTGACCACCTGCCAGGTGCTGTCTTTGCCGCCGCTGACCGGCACCAGGCAGTCGTAACCCCTTCCCTTGGCCTTGGCGTGGGCCACCACCTCGGCAAAGGCCCCCGCCCTGGCGTCCCAGTCGATCCAGGGTTTTTCGCCGTGAGCGGCGCAGGCGTTGCACACCCCCGCCGCATCGAGGCTGAGGTTGGGCCGGGTGTCAGGCAGGATGCAGCGGGCGCAGTACCTCATCCCCCCGCCTCCTCGAGGAAGAGCTTGGCGTTGAGGAAGTAGAAGAGGAACTTGCTCTCGCTGTTGGGAAGTTGTGCGCGCTCCAACAGCGCGGCGATCCGCTCCCGTCGGACCAGCTCGAATACCGGACTGGGGGCCAGCAATTCGGCCCGCACCCCGGGGTCCTGCAAATCGAGGAAGTCGAGGATGGGCGCGTTGAAACCCACCTTGCGCCGGCTGTTGAGGGCCGCCTCGGGCGCCAGGCCCCGCACCGCGTCGCGGAGCACGACCTTGGTGAAGGCGTCGCGCATCAACAAAGGGGTGGGGATACGGCAGCAAAACTCAAACAAGGGGCGGTCGAGAAAGGGCGAGCGGTTCTCTATGGAAAAGTACATCGCGTTGAGATCGTCCTCGTGCAGGATGACTGGCACCGCCTCGTGGCGCAGTTCGTTGAGCATGCGGTTGCGCAACAGGTCGCCGCAGTACGCCGTTTCATCAAAGGGCTCGAACCACGGCTCGCAAAGGTACCCGGCGAACTCCTCGGCGTTCAAGTAGATGTGGTCCCGCCGGCCGGGATCGTCGGAGAAGTACTGGGCGTCGCCCAGGTACGGGTTGCGCACTAGGGGCTGGATGTGCTCCCGCCACGCCGCCAGGGACCGCTCGTGCAGCCCCCGATCCCCCCGCACCTCGCGCAAGTAGGCCAGGTGGTGGTCGTAGTACCCGGTGAAGAGTTCGTCGGCCCCGGTACCGCTGACGCTGATCCGGTAGCCGTGGGCGGCGACCTGCTCCATCAGCAGCCAATGGGCGTAGTAGGAGATGGTATACACCGGCGCGTCGTGCTGCCGCACCAGGGTGCGCAGGCGGGGCAGAAAATCCCGGGTCTCCAGGGCCAGGGAGGTGTGGCGGATGCCCAACTCCCCCACTGCCCCCGCCACCGCAGCCTGCTCCTCGTAGCGGTGGTCGGCGTTGACCACCGTGAAACCGTGGACGTCGTAGGCGCAGTGCCGCTTGGCGATCCCAATCAGGGCGTTGGAATCCACCCCCCCACTCATGCAGAAGGCCAGGGGCACGTCGGCCCGCAGCCGCAGTTCCACCGAGCGCAGCAGGCGTTGGCGGACCCCGGCGACCGCCTGCTGGTACTCCATACCCTCCTCGGGCTCCAGGGCGGGACACCAGTACTGGTGGCGCTGCTCCGCTCCCCCTGGCTCCAGGACCAACACCTCGGCCTGCCCCAGCTCTTCAAGGCCGGCGTAGAACTGCTCCCTGGTCTTGTACAGGGACTTGTAACCGTTGACCAGGTAGCGGCACAGGTGCTGGTGGTTCACCAGCAGGGGACGGCCCCGCAGCGCGGCGATGAATTTCACCTCCGACGCGAAGAAGAGGCCGGCATCGTCCCGCCACAGGTACAGGGGTTTCTCGCCGAAGCGGTCGCGGGCAAGGACCAGTCGGCCGGACCCGCCCTCGTACCAGGCCAGGCCCCACATCCCCTCGCAGCGCTCCAGCCCCTGCCACCCCGAGGTGATCAGGGTCTGCAAGAGCACCTCCGTGTCGGAGGTGGTGGTGAAAGGGCAACCTCTGGCGCTGAGTTCCTGCCGCAGTTCGGGGTAGTTGTACAATTCGCCGTTGAAGGCCAACCAGTTCCCCTCGCACCCGAAAGGCTGATTGGCCCGCGGGTCCAGGTCGATAATGCTCAGCCGGGAATGCAACAGGACCACCTGCCTCTCCCCAAAGCTGAACCGGGCGCTGCCGGAGTGGTCGGGCCCGCGCCGCCGCATCAGGGCCAGGGCCGTCTCCACCCTGGCGGCCGGCAGGTGTTCCCCGCCGTAGTACCCGGCTATGCCGCACACGACACGCCCTCAGCCACCCCTTGCCCCCTCGCAGTCCTCCAGGGCGATGGGTTCACCCTCGGCCAGATCGCGGCGCAAAGCCTTGCCCAGCACCTCCTCCTCGCGGCCGGGCGCCAGGCCCCCGCTCGGCCGCACCCAGGCCAGATCCTCCCGCCGCAGGACGGCGCCTTTCTCGAGCGGTCGGCCGGCGGCCAGGGAGCGCCGAACCCGGCCTTCGATGTCGCGTTCGTTGGCACCCAATTCTTTGCGCCCCTCCCCCAGCAGCACCCCCGCCTCGCCCACCCGCGCCACCAGTTGGCCCAACTCGGACGGGTCAGCGGAGAGCTGGTGGTCGCGGAACTCGGATTGGGTCTTGGAGAGGGTGAAGTGTTTCTCGATGATGCGGGCCCCCAGGGCCACCGCCAGCACCGCCGCCTCGATGCCCAGGGTGTGGTCCGAGTAACCCACCGTGCAGCCCAGGCTCTGGAGGGTGCGTATCGCCAGCAGATTGGCGTGTTCGGGGGCTGTGGGGTAGTTGACCACGCAGTGGAGCAGGGCCAGGTCCTGCACGAGCCCCTGCCGGCGCCACTGCCCGGCGATGAAATCGCGCACCCCGGCGACCTGCTCCAGGCCCAGCAGCCCGGTGGACAGGATGAGGGGCTTGCCGGTGCCTGCCACCACCTCGAGCAGGGGCAGGAAGGTATTGTCCCCCGAGGCGATCTTGTAGGCTGGCACCAGGGGCTCCAGAAACCGCGCGCTGTCTAGGTCAAAGGGGGTGGAGAGGAAAAGCACCCCCTCCCGCGCGGCCATCTTGCTGAGGCGGGTGAACTGCTCATAGCTCAACTGGAAGCGCTCCAACTGACGGATGCGATCCGCCTGGTCGGCGGCCACCAGCCGGCGCGGCACGATGGTCTGGAACTTCACCGCCCCCGCGCCGGCGCGGGCGGCCTGGCCCACCAACTCCTCTGCCAGGGCGTAGCTGCCCTCGTGGTTGTTGCCGATCTCCGCGATCACCAGGACCTTTTGGTCGAGGTCGAAACCCCCGATCTTCATCTCGCCTTTCCCTCTCGCAGGTGGGCGTGAAGTACGTACGCGGCCCCAGCGGGGCGAAACCCGCAGGAGGCGTACAACCCCATCGAAGGGGTATTGGCCACCTGGGTGCCCACCCCCATCACCTCGGCCTGCCCACAGGCCAGGTGGCTGAACCAGCGCACCAGGCTGGCGCCGACCCCCCGCCGCTGCGCCCCCCGGTCCACCCCCATCAGGTCGATTACCCAGCCTGGCCGGCCGCCCACCGGGGCCACCAGGCCCGCCAGGAAACCCGCCGGCCGCCCGTCGAGCTCGGCCACCAGGAGCAGGTCGCCCCGCTTCTTGTCGAAGTAGCTCTCCACCCAGGCCCGCTTGATCCTGTCGGCCAGCCCCGGGGCGACGAGTGGATCGAGGTGGAAGCGCGAATACTCGAAACAGGACTCGGCGATGGCCAGCACCCCATCCCGATCCCCGGCTTCGGCCCGGCGCACCGCCGGCCCCTTTGGCGGGGGCCCGGCCGGAGGGCCTTCAAAGGAAATATTGATGTCGACCACCTTGAAACCCAGCCCGGTCAGTTGGCCCACCCCCTCCACCTCTCTCACCGGCAGCTTGGCGTAGACAAAAGCGGTGCCCTCCCCGACGACCCGGCGCAGGGCCTCCGGGCTGGGGGCCTTGGTGGACCAGTGGGCCCGGTAAACCGCGCAGCCGAAGAGGCCCCCCAGCCAGGGATCGGGGTCGAGCCGCATCACCCCTCCCTTGCCTGGCCCTCGCCGACCTGCCGCATCAGCTCCAGGTACCACCGGATGTACTTGGGGAAGCCTACCTCCACGGGGTTCTGAGGCGCGTAGCCCAGCAGTTCTCTGGCCCGCTGCACGCTGAGGGTGCCCCGGAAGGGCATAAGTTTGTCCCTCTCGACGTTCTCGAGCTGGAGGTCCGGGAAGTGCTCCCTGAGGATGGCCAGTAGGTCGCCGATGGATCGCGAGCTGCCGTAGGTGAGGTTGAAAACCTGGTTGCGCGCCTCGGGCTTCTTGATCACCAGGCCGATGCCGTAGACCAGGTCGTCCACATAGGTGAAGTCCAGGCGCTCGCTGCCGTCCCCGTCCACCCGCAGCTTCTGTCCGTGGAGGGCGTTCTCGATGAAGATCTGCCCCACCCGCCGGCTCACGCAGCGCGGCCCGTAGAGGGCCGAGGGCCGGATGATGGTGTAGGGCAGGTTGAAAACCTGCTGGTAGGCGATGACGATCTTCTCCCCGGCGACCTTGAGCGCCCCGTAGATGCCGATGGGATTGAGCGGATGCTCCTCGTCCACCTCCTCCTTGAGGAAGTTGCCATACACCATGCTCGAAGAGAGGAAGATGAAGTGCTCCACCTTGCCTCGGGCATAGTCCAGGGCGTTTTCCAGGGTGCGCAGGGAGTGGTCAAAGGTGCTGTAGGGGTCCTTGTTCGAGCGCCCGGCATGGGAAACCGCCGCCAGATGGATCACCACCTGGGGGTCGAGCTGCCCCAGCAGGTGGGAAAGCCCGTGGTAGTCGCGCGAATCCTGGATGTGCAGGGGGATGTTGGCCGCGCTCACCAGGGAGAGCCTTTCACTGATGATGCGCAGGTACAGGTCCCGGTCGAGCTGCTCCTCGTTGCGGGTGGTGAAGGAGAGCAGATTGTTCACCTGGAGGCCGTCGATGATGTCCACCCGCGCCCCTTCGGCCGCCAGGGCCAGGGCCAGGTTGTGGCCGATGAAACCGGCCCCCCCGATGAGCACGATGCGCTTGCCGGCAAGTTCGCCCTTCATCTCACTGCTCCTCCCGGATAACCTGCGCGAAAACCGCGCCGATGTACTCGACCTCCTCCTCGCCCAGGTGCGGTCCCACGGGGAGTGAGATGGATTGGTCGCTGATCCTCTCGGCTCCAGGAAAGGCGCCCTGGGCATAGCCGTATTTCTGGCGGTAGTACTTCAGCCTGGGGACCGGGTGGGGGTAGTAGATGCTGGTGCCCACCCCGCGCCGGTTCAGGCCGGCGATCACCCGGTCGCGCCGCCCGGCCAGGTCGCCCTCCAGCACCGCGCACAGGCAGTAATGGCTGTTGGAACCCCGCTCGTCCCTGGCCCCCAGGGTGGACACCCCGGGCAGGCCCGCCAGGAGCCCGCTCAGGTGGTCGAAGTTCCGCCGGCGGCGGGCCAGGACCTCCCCCACCCGCCGCAACTGGGAGCGGCCCAGGGCGGCGTTGATGTCGCTCATGCGGTAGTTCAGGCCGAGGGTAGGCACGTCGTACATGCCCGGCACGCTGCGCTCGGCGAAGGTGCGGTCCACCCCGAAGCCGCGGGCCTTGTGCACTTGCGCGGCCAGTTCGGCGCGGTGGGTGATGAACATGCCCCCGTCTCCGGTGGTGAGGTGTTTCACCGGGTAGAAGGAGAAACAACCCGCATCGCCGTAGAGGCCCACGTGGGTGCCGCCGAAGCGGCTGCCCACGGCCAGGGCACAGTCCTCGATGACCCGCAGGTCGCGCCGCCGGGCCAGATCCATGATACCCTCCATGTCGCAGGGCACCCCCAGGAAATGGACTAGGCCGATGGCCCGGGTCCGCGGGGTGAGGGCGGCCTCCAACCCCTCGGGAGTGAGGTTGCCGGTGGCCGGATCGCAGTCCACGAACACCGGCCGCGCCCCCACCACCTCCACCGCGTGGGCCGTGGCGGTGTGGGTCTGGGCAGCGACCAGGACCTCGTCCCCCGGCCCGATGCCCAACTGCCAGTAGCTCAGGTGCAGGGCGGCCATGCCCGAGCTGGTGGAAACGCAGTGGGCCCCGCCGCCGAGAAAGGCCGCAAACTCCTCCTCCAGGGCCTTGCCCTGGGGGCCGTGGGTAAGCACGTCCCCCTTTAGCACCGCCATCACCGCCTGGCGGTCCCCTTCCTCGACCCAGGGCCGGGCAAAGGGGATGGTGCGCGCTTCGCTCATAGGTAGACGATGTCCTTCCAGGTGCGGGTCTGGCGGGCAGCGTCGCTCGCAAAAACCGCGCTGAGGGTGTCGAAACAGGCCCGGGTCTCCGCGCCCAGGTCTCTCCCGCCGCGGACGGCGGCCACGAAGCAGGGCAGCAGTTGGCCTTTGGTTTCGGGCCGCGGCGACAGGTCCAGGGGCTGGGCGCCCGCCTGCGGATCCCGCGAGCGATGCCAGCGCGCTCCGGCGTCGTCATAAACAAAGGTAGCTTCAGTGCCGAAAACGCGCACCACGTGCTGGTGGGGATGGACGCAGCCGAAATTGGCGGCGATGCGGGCAACCACTCCAGAGGGGCACTCAAAGGTGGCGGCGGCGAAATCGTCATAGCGGAAGCCGGTGCCCTCGGTGGCGATGTGATTCCCCGCCGCGCATACCCGCCCCGGCCGCTCCCCGGTCAGCCAGAGGAAGAGGTCCAGAAGATGGATGCCCCCCCCGGCCATCACCGAGTACCCCTCGACCTGGCCGCGCCAGCCTTCGGTGATCTTGTGCAGCCGCCCGTAGAGGTACTCCCCGTCGAAGGCGTAGAGCCGGCCAAAGTCCCCGGCACGGACCCGCTCCCGCAGCCACAGGTACAGGGGCGCGGAGCGCAACACTAGGTTGGCGGCCAGTTGCAGACGCCCTCCGGCCCCCTCCCAGGCCCGGCGGATCTGGGCCAGTTCAGCGGGGTCGCAGCACAGGGGTTTCTCGACAAAGACGTGTTTGCCCCGCTCCAATGCTCCCACCACCAGGGGCGCGTGGGTGTCGTCGTAGGTGGCGATGGAGACCAGGTCCACGTCCGCCGCCGCCAACACCTCCCCGGCCTCCCGCGTCAGGCGGGCGCCGGGAAACTGGCCGCCCACCTTTTGGAGGGTGGCGGCCGACAGGTCGCAGAGCACCTGCACCCGGCACCCCGGGATGCGGGCAAAGCCCGCCGCGTGCTCCCGCCCCACCCCCAGGCCGATGACCCCTACCCGCACCTGGCTCATCGGACCACTTCCGGGTTGGGCGCCATCTGGCGATAGAGCCCAACCACCTCGGCAAGGCCGTACTGCCAGTGGGGTCGCTCCATCCGCCCGACCAGCGCGGCGAAGCGCTCCAGGTCCTCTGGGGTGTCCACCGTCAGGCGCACCCCGGTCAGATCCTCCGGGGCGGCCAGGTTGGTGATGGCGTACTCATCGGGGTGGCGGTAGAGGAAGGAGGTAACGTGTTCGCGGTCGGCCGCCTCGCTGATCCGGGCATAGGCCCGCCGGTACGCTTCGCAGCGCACCACCTCGACCGACTGTCCTGTGGGGAAGGTCCGGGGAAAGACGTTGGTCGCCAGATCGAAGCCGCCGGCGCGGAAACACCCGACCCGTTCCTCGACCAGGGCGGTGTCGAGCAGGGGGCTGTCGCCGCTGAGGCGCACAAAGGCGTCGAGCCCCCGGTCCTGGGAGATCGCCACGAAACGGCTGGCTACGTCGTCGAGGTCCCCGCGAAAGCAGGCGACCCCGCCTTCTTCACAGAAGCGGGCCACGGGCTGGTCCTCCTCCTGGCGGGAGGTGGCGACAACCAACTCCGCCGCCGCCTCGCAGCGCCGCAACCGTTCCAGCAGGTATGCGAGGAGGGGTTTGCCGGCGACCTGGCGCAGCACTTTGCCGGGCAGGCGATGCGAACCCATGCGGGCCTGGACGATCACCCCAATCCGCGGGCGCATCAGGCTTTTTCCAGGGCCACCATCCGGTAGGTAGGCTTGCACCCCAGGTCGGTGTACATCCACTTGGGCTCGCAGAACTGGGCCAGCACCTCGGCCAGGGTGTCTACCCAGACCCGCTTCACCTCACCCCGGTCGGTCGGGGCCAGGCGCCGGTACATCTCCATGAAGGCGGGAAAGAGCGGGCGCAAGCCGATATCCCACATCACATGTACCAGGTCCGGGCGCAGGTCTACCTCTTGGACGACCTTCAGGCCGGCGACGCGGATCTTCTCGTCCCAGTAGCTCCGCTCGTGGCGGTGGTAGGCCGGATAGGTGGTGGCGTACTTGTTTCGGTCGATGAGCCGGGCCCACTCCCAGCCGTGTTTGGCGTGGAGGTGGTAGATCATCACCTCCTCGGCCCTTTTCTCCGGCAACTGCAGGACGATGCGCCCCCCATCCTGCAGAACCCTGCGCATCTCGGCCAGCAGGCGGTCCAGGTTTTCGAGGATGTAGATGATGTTGCAGAAGACGGTGCGCAGGCTGTTCTCGGGAAGGGGGATGCCATGGTTGGCGTCGGCGACGATGGTGTTCTGGTAGAGGCGCAAGGGCTTGGCCTTCTCCAGCAGGGTCGCCTTGTGGTCTATGCCGTAGGTGATCTGCCGGGTGGGGTAGGCGGTGATCTCCATGCGAAAGCGCTCGGGGTCGAAGTGGTCGAACACGTCGACCCCCTGGAAGAAGCGCTCGGTGAAGGCCACGTTCTGGTACATGTCGAAACCAGGCCCAAAGCGCCCGCCGGCGGCGATGAAGCTGAAGATGCCGTCCCCACAGCCCACGTCGGCGCTGGGCTCGTCGAGGGCGAACTGCTGCAAGGCCAGGTACTCGTGGGTTTTGATGAGCGCCACCTCCGGCCGCAGCCAGAAGGCGCTGAGAAACTCCTTCAGGATCTCCAAGAACAGACTCCTCCGTTAGGCCCCGGTGGCCGCGCCTATGGACAAGAGATCTTCGTACTCCCCGTCCCGACTCTCCTTGCACTCCTTGCAGATCGGCTCCTGGGCAAAGCGCCCCTCCCGGTGCAACTGCCGCAGGTCGCGCCACTGCCGGCTCTGCCAGATCTCCTTGAGGCTTTGCTCAAAGATATTGCCCAGTTCGAACTTCATGCCCATGAAAGCGCAACAGGGCACCACCCTGCCGTCGTTGCGCACCAGGGCGCGCACCCAGGGCTGGGGGCAGCGGAAGTACTCCTCGAACTGGAAGTCGAGAGCCTGGGCCCGCAGGGCCTCCTTCTCGCCCTTGCCCTGCCCCTGGAAGGGGTTGCCGTACTGCTGCACCGAGATGAAGTCCACCCGCTCGACCCAGTGGTCGAGGAAGGCGGGCAGTTCGTGCTCGTTGATGCTCATCTTGACGAAACTGACGCGGACCAGGGGCAGGATCGAGCCTTTCTCGCGTTTGAGGCGCAGGAAGGTGTCGATGTTGGCCATCACCTTGTGGAAGTCCGAACCGATGCGGATCTGGTCGTAGGTCTGGGGGGTCACCGCGTCCAGCGAGAACATGATCCGCGTCAGCCCCGAGTCGAGCAGGCGCCGGCTGAGTTCCTCGGTCAGCAGCGAGGCGTTCGAGTTGAACATGATGTCGAGCATGCCCTGGGACTTGGCGTACTCGATGATCTCAGCCAGGTACGGGGTGAGCAGGGGCTCGTTGGTGCCATTGAGGCCCAGGCTGGCCTGGCCCTGGCGCACCCCCTCGTCGATGATGCGCTTGGCCGTCTCCAGGGTCATCTTCACCCGCGGGTCCCCCCAGCGCCGCAACTCCTGCCGGGGCAGGGACATAATACACATGGGGCAGCGCAGATTGCAGGCAAAGCTCAGCTCCAGGTCCACGTGGAGGGGGTAGGGCAACTCCTCCTCGAAGCGCTGAGCCCGGTCCCAGCGCTGGCGGTAACGGGCAAACTGTGGCCCGATCAGGTCGGTCAGCACCTCGTGGATGTCCCGACGGGCCAGCAGCTGGGACACCCGGGTCTGGTCGGTGCGGGAGTAGAGGGAGGATTCGCCCTTCATCTTGTCCTCATGCGCTTGCCGCCGTGGCGCGGTTCCTTGCCGGGAACCTGGGGCGGTCCACCAGTTCCTCGACCACTCCCATCACCCGCAGCGCGGCCTTGCCGTCGGGTTGGTGGTTTTCTGCCTCGAGCAGTTCGTTCATTTTTTCCGGCGAAAGCTGGCTGAAGCCCCCCATCCCCAGCGCCCCCTGGATGGCCGCGGCCAACTCGGCGGGGTCGTGAACCGGGATCACCGCCTGGAGCTGGGTGAGGTGGGGGAAATAGTCCTCGGCGTCGGCGAAGACTACGTAAACCACGGGTTTGCCGACGATCAGCGCCTCGATGGCGATGCTGGAGGGCGGTGTCACCACCACCTCGGCGGCCACCAGCAGCGGGTAGAGGTCTTCCTCGGTCAGCACCATGCCCGGGCTGCCGGCCTGGCGGAGCATTTCCTGGTAATACCCTTTGCTGTCGGCGCCGGGCTTGAGCTTGACCACCCACTGGCAATCCCCCAATGCCCCCTGGGCGGTGAGGGCTGCGGCAAAGAAGCGCTCCTTGGCCAGGTGCCGGGTGCGGCCGATGGTCTCGGTGGGGGCCACCAGCACCAGGCGGCGCCCAGGGTCCAGCCCGTACTTGCGACAGAGCACCTCCTTGTCAAGCAAAGAGCGTGCCCTGAACAGGAAGTCCATGCGCGGGTTTCCCGTCACCACCACCTCCTCCTCCCGGTAGGCGCTTTCCCCCAGCATCACCTGGCGAAAACGCTCGCCCCAGACCGCGGTCAGGTCCGGGGTGAAACAGGCCAGGTGGTTGTGGGGCGCCTTCACGTAATCGTCGGTGGCGGCGGAGAAGGCCCCGTGTTGCAGCCCCAGCGTGGGGACCCCCGCCACCCGGCAGGCGTGGACGAGGGCCCGGCTGAGGGTGCCGGTTTCGTAGGTGAGGACCAGGGCGGCAGGACGCCGCGCCCCGACCAGGCGCTGGGCCGCCTCCAGCCAGCAGGCGCTCTTCCACAGATAGTCGCGGATGATGAACTCCAGGCGCGGCAGGAAAAATCTGCCCAACTCCATGCCCTGCCAGGAAAATACCCCACCCAACTCCGAGCCTCTTTCCAGCACTTTCTCCGCCTCCCTCAGGGCCCTTTTGCAGACCCCCAGGCGGGACAGGGGATACCAGGAATCGAAAACCCGCCAGCAGACCTGCCGGTCGCCAAAGAGCTTGCCCAGCAGCCTCCAGGGCCCGCCCAGGAGGCTGTAGTTTCCGTCCACTGCCTCGACGCGGAAACGCCCCGCCTCAAGGAAACGCTGCACCACCGGGTAGATCGCCGTGTCAGTGAAGGCCGTCCGGTTCAGGATGGGGTTGTAGTCCCGCCGCCAGTACTTGAGATGGGAAAAGAATAGGACCAGAGGGCGATCATCGACCGCCCGGCGGCTGGGCCGCCGCAGATCGGCCAGCTGCGCCAGGCCCCGCCGCAGCAGGGTTGCCGTCACCATCAGGCCCATGCCGCCCCGGAGCGCGGCGACGCCTTTGGCCAGGAGAAAGCCGAGCCGATGCCGCAGCCGCAACCGCAGCCTCGGACGGACCTGGAGCCAGGTGATTCCCTGATGCTGGGACAGCAGCCTTGCGAGGCGGTCGATCAGCACCGGCTCCTTGGCCACCCCCCGCAGGTAGTTCAACCAGGGGGGCAGGCTATCGGTGGCCAGCCCCACCAGGGCGGTGGGCTGGGTGCGGCTGAGGATCTTCCCGAGGATGGTGATGGATTTGAGCAGGGTATTGACGTCGGCGAAGAGATTGGGGGAGACAAAGCCCCACAGCGGGATGCCCCGGTAGCTGAGCCACTCGGCCAGGAGTTTGCCCCCTACCTGCCGCTGCGAGTAATCGTTGAGTTCGCGGATGGCCGCCCCGGTCAGGTCGAACTCGTCCGGGCTGTCGGCGAAATCCACCACCTGCCGGAAGGGCACCCCGCAGCGCTGCAACAACTGGCGCCCCTCGGGGCTGAAGGCGACCACCGCGACCTCCCCCCTGGCCTCCAGATCCTTGAGGCAGTTGCGGAGGCGACGGGC
>VGJS01000028.1 GCA_016867395.1 Candidatus Handelsmanbacteria bacterium | reverse complement strand
CGCCAACGTCCTTCTCGCCAAGGTCGACGAACGAGACATGATCCTACGAGAATGATGTCGATTTTCCAACCCAACAGTGTCACCCATCATCCCGGTTAATTCTGTCACCTATCAGCCCGGTTGCTCAGAGCGCGTGGTCGCTCCCAGTCTCGGCAAATGGCTGCTAGACGGCCTGCCGTACGCGGCTTCGGGCGCCGCGCTGCTGGTGGGCCTTAGCCGCGTCTTCGGTGCGCTCCCGGCGCGCGGGGCCCTGGAACCCTCGCTGTGGGACACGGCGCAGGGATGGGTGCGGGCGGGGTACGCCTCGCTCGGTACCCTGGGCGACCAGGCCAGCGCCCTCCTGGCCCCCGACCTGCTGCCCCAGATCAATCCTCTGGTTTCTTTCAGCGTGCTGGCCCTCCTGACCCTGGCCCTGTACCTGTCGCTGGCAGAGGAGCACTGAGTCACCTGGCGGATCGAGCGGCGGGGCGTTGACCCCGCAGGCCTCTCTCGGGGAGTGGTCGGGTAGGGAAGACCGCGTGGTGGGGCGGCGGGGTAGCGGAGCGATAAGCGAGTGAGGGGACGCAACGCCCCAACCTATGCGGCGTTGCGGGGGTCGGTGCGGGGAGCCGAGACGCGAAACTATCTCTATGGTGTCGCGGGGCGCGCCTTGAGAGAGGACGGAGTGGGTCGCTCCTCCGCGCGACCTGTGGTGCCGCTCCTAACTCTGGGCCGCAAAGCGGCGGGCATTCTGGAAGAGCCGCAACCAGGGGCTGTACTCGCCGGTCCAGTCAGGCGGCCTCCAGGAGAGCTGGACATTGCGGAAGACCCGCTCCGGGTGGGGCATCAGGATCGTGGCCCGGCCGTCGGGGGTGGTCAGGCCGGTGAGGCCCCCGAGCGAGCCGTTGGGGTTGAAGGGGTAGCGTTCGGTGGCCCGGCTCTGGTTGTCCACGTAGCGCAGACAGCCCTGGGCCTGCTGCTGGTCTGCCGGGCTGGCGAACTCGGCGCGGCCCTCGCCGTGGGCGCAGGCGATGCCTAGGCGCGAACCCTCCATGCCGGCCAAGAGCACCGAGGGACTGGGCAGCACCTCCACGGTCACCAGGCGGGCCTCGAACTGCTCGGAGCGGTTGCGCCGGAAGCGCGGCCAGTGCCCTGCCCCCGGGATCAGCTCCTTGAGCAGGGAGAGCATCTGGCAGCCATTGCACACCCCTAGCGAGAAGGTCTCCGGCCGGGCGAAGAAAGCGGCGAACTGGTCGCGCATCCTCACGTCGAAGAGGATGGAGCGCGCCCAGCCGGCCCCCGCCCCTAACACGTCCCCGTAGCTGAAGCCCCCGCAAGCCACCAACCCCTCGAACTCGCGCAGTTGGGCGCGGCCCTCGGCCAAATCGGTCATAGACAGGTCCACCGCCTCGAAACCGGCCGCGTCGAAGGCCGCGGCCATCTCCACCTGGCCGTTGACCCCCTGCTCGCGCAGTATGGCCATGCGCGGGCGTTTTCCGGTTATTGCCGGGGCTTCGACCCGGTAGTCGACTTTGAAACTGAGCCCCGGATCGGTGATATCGGCCAGGGACTCGAATTCCTCGCGGGCACAGTCCGGGTTGTCGCGCAGGGACTGCATGCGGTAGCTCAGTGCGGACCAGGTCTGCAGGAGCGCGCAGATGGATTCGCCGAAGATCACCCTGCCCCGATGGCGTATCTCCAGCCTTCCGGTCGAGGTGGGCTGTCCCAGGCGGTGACTGCACCCAGCTAGGCCGTGGTCGGCCAGCGCCGCCAAAACCCTGTCCTCGTCGGTGGCGCGGTACTGCACCACGGCGCCGATCTCCTCGGCGAAGAGCGGAGCCAGGGCATCCTCGCCCAGCGCCGTGATATCCACCTCCACACCGGTGCGGCTGCCAAAGGCCATCTCCGCCACGCAGGCCAGGAGCCCGCCGTCCGAGCGGTCGTGGTACGCCAGGAGGAGGGGATTCAGCTCCTGGATGGCGGCGTAAAGGCTCCGCAGCGCCGCGGGCTCCACGTCTGGACACTCATTGCCGATCTGGTCATGGACCTGGGCCAGAGCCGAGCCCCCCAGGCGTTGGCGCCCAAAACCCAGATCGACCAGCAGCAAACGGGTGTCCGCCTCTGTCTTCAGGTCGGGGGTGAGGATGCGGCGGATGTCGGGCACCGGCGCAAAGGCCGAGATCACCAGGCTCAGCGGCGAGACCACCTTGTGTTTTCCACTGCTGTCCTCCCACACCGTGCGCATGGAGAGGCTGTCCTTGCCCACCGGGATAGCCACGCCCAACTCCGGGCAGAACTCCATGCCCACGGCCTGCACCGTGTCGTAGAGCAGAGCATCCTCCCCCTCCTCGCCGCAGGCGCACATCCAGTTGGCCGAGAGCTTGATATTGCCGATCTCGCCGATGGGCGCGGCGGCGATATTGGCAATGGCCTCGGCGATGGCCATGCGCCCCGAGGCCGGCGCGTCGAGCAGGGCCAGGGGCGCCCGCTCGCCCATCGCCATCGCCGATCCTGTATATCCTGTGAAGGAATGGGCCGTGGCCGCCACATCGGCGATAGGCGTCTGGTACGGGCCCGCCAACTGATCGCGGGCCACCAGGCCGGTGACGGTGCGGTCGGCGATGGTGATCAGAAAGGTCTTGGACGCCACCGCCGGGAAGCTCAGCACCCGATGCACGGCTTCGTCCAGCGCGATCCCATCCAACTCTAGGACCGGCAGTGCCGAAGCGCGGCGCTGCACCCGGCGCACCATGCGCGGCGGTTTGCCCAAGATCACCTGCAGATCCAGGTGGTCGATGGGATAGGTGTCGGTGCGCGGGTCGTGCAGGGTGAGGGTGCGGTCCCCGGTGATCTCGCCGATCACTGCAAAGAGACAGCGCTCGCGCCGGGCCAGGGCCCCGAAACGCTCCAGGCTGTCGCGGCGGATGACCAGCACGTAGCGCTCCTGGGCCTCGTTGCACCAGATCTGCATGGGGCTCATGCCGGGGTCGTCGTTGGGGATGGCCCGCAGGTCGAAGCGGGCCCCCACCTCCTGCACCAGCTCGGGGCAGGCATTGGATAGGCCGCCGGCCCCAACGTCGTGGATGCTGAGGATGGGGTTGTCCACACCCTGGGCAACGCACCTGTTGATAAGTTCCTGGCAGCGGCGCTGCATCTCGGGGTTGTCGCGCTGCACCGAGGCAAAGTCCAGGTCTTCCAGATTCGTGCCGGTGTCCATGCTGGAGGCCGCGCCCCCACCCAGGCCGATGAGCATGGAAGGCCCGCCCAGTTGCACCACGTAGTCCCCCTCTTGCGGCTGGTGCTTGTCCACATGCTCCTCATCGATCAGCCCCGCCCCACCAGCCACCATGATCGGCTTGTGGTAGCCCCGGTGCCGGCCCTCCACCTGTTGCTCGAAGGTGCGGAAGACCCCCAGGATATTGGGCCGCCCGAACTCGTTGCCAAAGGCCGCCCCGCCGATGGGGCCCTGCAACATGATCTCCAGGGGCGTGGCCAGGCGCAAAGGGTGCGCGGCCCAGGCCTTTTCCCAGGGCTGCTGCCAGCCGGGCAAACGCAGGTGCGAGGTGAAGAAGGCGCACAGTCCGGCCTGGAACTGCCCGCCCACCCCGGTGGCCCCCTCGTCGCGAATCTCCCCTCCCACCCCGGTGGAGGCCCCCGGGTACGGGGAGATGGCTGTGGGGTGGTTGTGGGTCTCCACCTTGATCAGCGGGTGGGTCTGCCGCCGGCGAAAGGCGTAATGATGGTCCGGTTCCCAGGGCCGGAAGACCTCGACCTCGAAGCCCTGGATCACCCCGGAGTTGTCGGCGTACGCCACGACGCACCCCTGTGGGTTGCGGGCGTGGGTATGGCGGATCATGGCGAACAGGGAGAGTTCCTGGGTCTGCCCCTCGATCTGCCAGGCGGCGTTGAAGATCTTGTGCCGACAGTGCTCGGAGTTGACCACCGAGAACATCATCAGCTCCACATCCGTTGGGTCGCGGTCCAGGCCGGCGAAGGCCCGCACAAAGTACTCGATCTCCTCCGGCGAGAGGGCAAGGCCCATCTCGGTGTTGGCCTCTTCGATCGCCCCCCGTCCTTCGCGGCGCAAAGGAAGGTGGACTAGGGGCAGGGGCTCTACCTGGCGGAAGAGTTGTTCGGGGTCGTGGACCACTGCCTCGGTCATGCGATCGTGGAGCAGGGGCAGCATCGACTGCAAATCCTCCACGGACAGCGGCGCCCCAGCGGCAAAGCGGTACGCGGTGCCCCGCTCCACCCTGGCCACCGCCTCCAGCCCGCAGCGGCGCAGAATCTCGGTGGCCTTGCTGGACCAGGGGGAGATGGTGCCCGGCCGCGGGCAGATAAGCACCTCGCCCGGGGCGGAACCGGCCGCCTCGGCGCCCAGCACCTGGCCCAGGCGCTCGGCCTCGGCTCCCTGCAAGGGCCGGCTCAGGTGGGCCAGGTAGAGATGGCGGGTCTCCAGCCCGGAGAGTTGGGGCAGGAGGGCGCGGCAGCGTGCCAGGAGGGCGTCGCGGCGGAAAGGCGAGAGGGCCGGCGGGCCGGCGAATTGGACGAGCATAGGACCACAATGGGAAAGGGGGGAAAGACGATGCTGGGAATGTAGGGGCTGAGATGCGCCCCTTCAAGGTTGAGCGGATGAGAAAAACTGATAGGGCGGATTTGGCAGATCAATCGCCATATCTGATCTTTTCCGGGCTGTTTTCCACTTCTCGCTGGTACCCCCTGATCGAAACATGACGCTGCGCTCCGCTGTTCTTGGGTTGCTGGTGGTTCTGGCCGTGGTCCTGGGTGCCCCCTATTCCATCTGGATGGTCAGATCCTCGGAGATCACCTGGTCTTACTTCCCGACGAGCGCGGGGTTCTGCTTCTCGGCGATCTTCCTCGCCAATGCACTGGTGCGCCGCCTGCGCCGCCAGTGGGCGCTTCGCCCTCCCGAACTGGCGACCGTCTTGGTCATGGGCCTGGCCGCCACCGGCATCCCCACCTTCATCGTCGGCACCATGCTGGCCATCCTCTCCGCTCCCTACTACGGGGCCTCGCCGCAGAACGACTGGGAGGCCTCCATCCACCCCTACCTGCCCGACTGGGTAGTGCCGCGGCCCGAAGGCGAGGCCATGCGCTGGTTCTACGAGGGCCTGCCCTCGGGGCACGAGATCCCCTTCGGGGCCTGGATCGGCCCGCTG
Source organism: Candidatus Handelsmanbacteria bacterium (assembly GCA_016867395.1). Taxonomy (GTDB): domain Bacteria; phylum Latescibacterota; class UBA2968; order UBA8231; family UBA8231; genus SICG01. The sequence continues at coordinate 44,079 of VGJS01000028.1, read as the reverse complement.
GGCTGGCTGTTGAGCCTGGTGCTGGCCGTTTACTTTTGCTGTTTCTGCCTGGTGGTGATCTTCCGCCGGCAGTGGGTCGAGCACGAGCGCCTGGTCTTTCCGCTGATGGAGATGCCGCGTCTGCTCATGGAAGAGGGCGGGAGGGAAGCCCTGCGCGCCAAGGGTTTCTGGATCGGCCTGGGCATCCCGCTGGGGATCATCCTCTTCAATGTCATCGGCTTCTTCCACCTCGGCTTTCCGCAGATCCCCTTCAGCCAGGCCATCAATGTCCAGTTCAGCCCGGAATTCCCGGCCCTCACCCTGATGCTCTACTTCCCGGTGATCGGTTTCATGTACCTGGTCAGCACCAACATCTCCTTCAGTATCTGCTTCTTCTACCTGGTGGCCGTGGTGCAGGAGGGGATCACCAATCGGATCGGCTACGACGTGACCCGGCCCGACGCCTTTGTCTGGGGCATGCAGTCCCTCTCCTGGCAGGCCTGGGGCGGGTTCGTGGCCATGGTGCTCTTGAGCCTGTGGATGGGGCGGGGGCATCTGCGGGCTGTCTGCCTCCAGGGCTTCGTTGGGAGGCGGACCATCGATGACCGGGAGGAGATGGTCTCGTACCGCACCGCGGTATGGGGATTCGCGGTCGGACTGGTCTACATCCTGGCCTGGCTGTGGAAGTCGGGCATGGACCTCCACCTCGCCCTACTCTTCGTCTTTGGGGTGCTGGTGGCCTACTACGGGATCACGCGGTTGGTGGTCCAGGCCGGGGTGTACTTCCTGACCCCTCCGGTGGGGGCTCAGGCCTTTGCCCTGGCCCTCACCGGCACGAGCATCGGGGGTCACAACCTGGTGGCCCTGGGCCTTTCCTACAGCTGGTTCGGGGACGTGCAGTCGGTGTTCATGCCCGCGGCGGCCCACGGGGCCAAGCTCAACGAGCTGGGCCATCGCCCCAGGTCCATGGCCTGGGCCCTGGGGCTGGCCGCGGCAGCGGGCTTTGCGGCCAACATCTACTTCGTGCTCTCCCTGTGCTACAAATACGGGGCCGGCAACTTCGGCTCCTGGTACTTCGTCGCCGGCGGCGGGGCCGGGGGCATGGCCTACGACGGGGTGGTCCGCCACTTCAACGATCCCTGGCCCACGGACTGGAACAAGCTGTACTACTTCGGCATCGGGATGGTGATCTACGGGGTGCTGGCCCTGTGCCAGTACCGCTTCCACTGGTGGCCCCTGCACCCGGTGGGCCTCACCGTGGCCCCCCTGTGGATGACCCGGCTGATCGTCCTTTCGGTCTTCCTGGCCTGGGCCAGCAAGAGCGCGATTCTGCGCTACGGCGGGGTCAGCGCGTACCGGAGCGGCCGGCCCTTCTTCCTGGGGCTGATCGCCGGCTATTTCCTCGGGATCGGGATCTCCTACCTAGTGGATCTCGTCTGGTTCTTCGGCGCCGGCCATGCCTATTTCCACGGCTGAGGGAGTGCCTGCGCAGGTTCAATCATCAGTAAAAGAGGATTGGATCCCTTGAGATACGAGAACCTGTTTCGTACTCAGATGGGCCTGACAGATCGCCCGCACCCTTTCTTGGTGAAGGGCCTGCCGGTGTTGGCGACAGCCAGGTATTCGTCAGTGAGGAGGAAATGCACCACCCCTTTGGGCGAAGGCTGGTCCATCAGCTACTCCTCTTCCATCCCCGCAGCTATCAGGAGGGCCAGGCCGTCGCTCACGGCTATGATCAGGCGCTGGGTGTCCAGTACAAAGAGCTCGAAAGGGCGGACGGGCAATGAGGCAGTGCGTTCCATGAGGAGCAGGCTCCTCGATCAGGCGAAGGCCATTGGGTTGGGGGAGTATGAGGCCGAGCAGCGACTCCGTCAGAAAGTCAGCAGAACGGGGCCACCGCCTCCCGGCGCTCGCAGTGGAGGGCGTAGAGTCCGGCACCCAGGATCAGGACCGCCCCGGCCACTGCAGGCACGTCGGGCACCTCTCCCCAGAGGAAGTACCCCCAGGCCGCACCCCAGGGCAGGGCAGTGTAGCGGAAGGCGCTGGTCAGCGACACCTCGCCCACCCGAAAGGCGGCGATCGACAGGTAGTACCCCGCCGCGATCAGGACCGCACAGATGGCTACCTCGCCCCACTGGGCCAGGAGCACCGGGGTCCAACCCGCCCACGCAGTCCAGGCCAGGCAGACCACCATCAGGGTGGCCGTCATCACCACCGCCATCAGCAGGCTGGGAACCCGGGTCGGCACCCGCCGGGTCACCACGTCGCGGGCGGCGAAGAAGATCGCCGAGGCGGCGCTGAGCAGCGCCCAGCCGCTCAGCCCCTCTGGCGTGGGCCGCAGCACCAGCAGCACCCCGCCGAAGCCAGTCAGCACCGCCAACCCCCGCCGCCAGCCGATGCGCTCGCGCAAGAAGAAGCCGGCCAGGGGCAGCACGCACAGCGCCGTGGCCATGTTCAAGGCCACGGCGAGGGTAAGGGACACGTGGGTCAGGGATACCATGTAGAGCAGGGTGGCCAAGGTGTCGGCGGCGGCCCGGCCCCAGACCAGGGATTCGGCCAGGGCCCGCCACCGGCGCAAATCCCCCGTAGCCGCGGCGATCCCGGCAAAGAGCAAGGTCACCAGCGTATTGCGTAGCCCCAGGGCCTGGACCATGGGCATGGCGGCGGCCACGCTCTTCATGGCGGCGTCGTTGGCGACGAAGGCGACCACGGCCAGGGACATGAGCCCTGCCGCCCGCGCGTTTTCGTTGCGATGCACCGTGCCTAGTAATCCATCAGATTGAACCTGAACTGTCGTCCGGGAGCGACCCCTCTGGCCTTTCCCAAGGCGCGTCCTGCACCCTCGCTCGCTCTGGCTCCGCTACCCCGCCGCCGCGCCACGCGGACTTCCCTTCCCCGCTACTCCCCAGGGAAAAGCCGCCGGGGTCATCTCCCCGCCGCAGTGTTACATCCAATGTAGGCATGCCCGCCTTCCCGGTCACCCCGCCCGCTGCGTTTCCACCTGGATCCAGGTTTTGATTACACTAGTACGCCAGAGGCACGTAGGCGGAGATGGAGAGCCAGCGCGGACGGCAGGAAGGACACCCAGCGGAGGAAGGAGCGCACCCATGCAGATCAGCGCGCAGGACCAGCGGACCTTGCGGCAACTGGCGGAACGCTACAGCGAGCTGGCCCATTTGGGGGTACAGCAGGAGCGCATCGAGCGCTACTACCAGACCAATGCCCTGGCGAAGGTCCGCCCGGTGGTGCTGATCTCCGAGGTGCCCTGGGGCGAGATCCGCGACGAGGCCCTGGCCAACACCTGCGCCCCGGAGCTAGGCTGGCTCGAGACCCCCCTACGCTGCGCCCTGTACCAGTGGGACCACTTCCAGGTGGACCTGGTGATCCCGCCCCTCTTCGACGTGGGCAAGCAGATCCGCTCCAGCAGCATCGGCCTGGCCATCGACGAGGTGCTGATCAAGTGCGACACCGGCGCGTACATCGCCGCCCACGAGTACCACGACATCCTGCAGACCGACGAGGATCTGGAGAAGCTCCATCCACCGGAGAGCACCTACGACCGCGAGGCCACTGCGGAGATGGTGGCGATGGCCGAGGTGATCTTCGCCGGGATGCTGCCGGTGAAGGCGGTGGGGGTGCAGCTGCAGTACTCCATCAGGGACCAGATCTCGCAGTACCGCGGGGTGGAGAAGCTGCTCTACGACCTGGCCGTGCGCCCCGAGTTTTGGCACCGCCTGGCCCTGCGATTCACCGATATCGCCCTGGCCACCTTCCGGCAGTACCGGGATCTGGACCTCCTGTACCCCAGCCCCTTCCTCCTGCACCGCCGCCTGCAGCCGCGAGCTGCCGGCCGGCGACTTTGCCGGGAAAGTGCGCTACCAGGACGTGTGGGGGGGGCTGCGCGGCCCAGATCTTCGGCTCGGTCTCGCCACAGATGCACGACGAGCTCGACCTCACCTACAACCAGGAGTTGTTCGGGGAGTGCGGGCTGCTCTACTACGGCTGCTGCGAACCCATGGACCACAAGGTCGAGATCCTGCGCCGGCGCTTCAAGAACCTGCGCAAGATCTCGGTCACCCCCTGGGCCGACCCAGAGCGGGCGGCGGCCAAGATCGGCGGAGACTACGTGCTGGCCGCCAAGCCCAACCCGGCTTTCGTCAGCTCGCCCACCTTTGATCCGGCCCCGGTCGAAGCGGAGCTGACCGCCTACCTGGAAGCCTGCCGGCGGCACCACACCACCTGCGAGTTCGTGCTCAAGGACATCAGCACCATCGCCAACCGCAGCGAGAACCTGACCCAGTGGGCCGCCACGGTAAAGGGGGTCATCGACCGCTACTATGCTTGAGGAGCCAGGCGCCCTTGTGGGGTATCTAGTTCGCGGGCAGGCCCTTTCCGTGTATATTTGGGGAAACATTAACTGCCGGTAACTGGAAAATGTCGGGGGAATTCGGAGTGACGTCTCTGCAAAACCTTGTCCTGCGCGAGCAGGCCCTGTCTCCTCGCGACCGTCAGGTCAGCAAGGAGTTGAGGGAGCGGATCCTGGCTGCGCGGGGGACCCAGGTGCGCAGGCTCATCCTCTACGGATCTCGGGCGCGGGGAGAAGCAACACCAGACAGCGATTTCGATCTGCTGGTGGTCGAGGCCGATCCGGTGGTGCCGCGCGAGGAACGCCGACAGTTGCGTCAACTGCTGGAAGACCTGCCAGTCGCGGTGGATGTCTGGGTGATGGGTGAGATTGAGTTCGAGGAAACCAAGGGGGTTATCGGTGGCCTGGCGTACCCGGCGAACAAGTATGGGATTGTCCTGAGTGAGATCTCCTGAGCAAGTGCAGTGGGATTTCGTTCAGCAATGGCTGGGCAAGGCTGACCAGGATCTGGGGGCGGCTCAGGTATTGCTTGAGAGTGGCACGGAACACTACGAGAACGTCGGCTTTCACGCGCAGCAGGCAGCAGAGAAATACCTTAAGGCTTTCCTGGTACACCACCAGATAGAGTTCCCCAAGACCCACGACCTAACCAAGCTGCGGGGCCTAGTGGCCCCGGTGGATGCGGAACTGGCAGCCGCTCTGGCTCCAGCCGATGTTTTGACGCCCTATGGGGTAGAGTTCCGGTATCCGCGAGAACTGGGGGAAACCTCCCGAGAGCAGAGCCAAGAGGCGTTGGATTTGGCGGACGCAGTGCAGAGTTCCATTCTGGAGAGTCTGAGGGCATACCTCGATGCCGGTAGACCTTCAGACGAAGAGTGACAAGCTGTCCGCAAAGACAAACCCGCGTTTGCTAAGATAGGCCGGCCATGCCGCGGGAGCCCTCGCGCCACACCCCCCCGTCAACGGCAAGGGCGGCCCCACCAGATAGGTGGACATCACCAGCGTCCCCTCCTCCCCCACCGCTTCCAGCAGCGCCCCGATCACCGCCCCGGCCCCGCCCTCCACCCATCCCAGGCTGCCCAGCGAAGCATGCCCCCCCAGCACCGCGCCCGGCGCGACGCCCAGGTCCCGCAGGCCGCGAGGAGGGGGCCGGGGGGAGATCAGGAACACGAGACGAGGAGTTGCGCTTGGAGTTCAACCGAGGGATCGCCATCCTGCGGGAAACCCCAAGTTGTGGGTGACGAAACTCCAGGGCAGGAAATGATCAATCGAGAAATCGGTACCGAGGGACTGCTCGGTGTAAATGTCTCGGAAGCATGAAGATCGCCCGGCAGCGGCGTGGCGCACCCCCAAGTAGTAAAAGAAGAACCTGGGGGCAGTCGAAAGGCGGCATGCCGAAAACACAAAGTGTGCTTCACATTTGGGGCATAAGAATAAATTTGATGTCGCGCCAATAGCGTTGCCGCGGGCTTTTCTTCGCTACGGCACCACGCACATCTTGGCCGCCGCCCCGTCCTTGAGCCGTTCCAGGCCCTCGCGGTAGTGCTCAAAGTCCACCTTCATGCCGATGAGCGGCTTCACCTTCACAGCGCCCCCGGCGATCAGGGCCATCGCCAGCTCGGCCGACTCGCGGGAGTGGCCCGGGTACCCGCACAACTGCACGTTGCGACCCCAGTGGTCCATGTCGAAACGGATCTCCCCGTGCACCACCCCGAACAGATGCACTGGCCCGGAGGTGACCCGCATCAGATTCTGCGCCGAGACCGCCGCCCCGGCGCACTCGAAGGCCACCTCATAGCTGCGCGCCCCCAATGCCTGCGACTCGGGGGAAGCCGGGTCGTAGGCCAGGTCCGCCCCCAGGCTCAGGGCCAGGGCCCGCCGGGCCGGATTCGGCTCGAAGACCTCCACCCGCCGCGCCCCCAGGGCCCGGGCCATTTGCAGGGCGAGCAGCCCCGCGGCCCCGGCCCCACCCACGGCCACCTGCTTGCCGGCCAGGTCCCCGGCCCGGCGAAAGGACGAGGCCACGCACATGGACAGCTCGAGGATGGCCGCCTCCTCCAGGGGGAGATGGTCGGGCACCTTCATCAGATCCGCGGCGGGGATGGCGGCGTACTCGGCGTAGTACCCCAGGCGGCCGGGCCGCTGCGAGCTGCGCGAGCTCCAGGCCGCCACCCGGTCGCCGGGGCTGAAACCCTCTGCCTCTGCCCCCACCTCCACCACCTCGCCGGCCACCTCGTGGCCGGGCACCCCCACCGGGAGGGGGTACTGGGGGAAGCCGGGCCGCTCGAAGATATCGCGCCCTGCCACCATGTTGAGGTCCCAGTGGGAGCAGACCGTGGTGGCCCGGATGCGGACCAGCACCTCGCCGGGGGCCGCCTTGGGCACCTCCACCTGCACCACCCGCACTTCGCCGGGGGCGAGGATCTGCAATGCGCGCATCGATCCAGCCACGATCTCCTCCTCAGAATTGGCGCCAGTCCAGGCAGATGCCGAGAAACGCCTCTGGCTTGTCGAGGACCAGGCGGTACGCCTCGGCCGCCTTTGCGGCTGGCAGGATATGGGTCATCAGTTCGCGCACCCGCAGCGCCCCGCTCTCGACCAGGCCGAGGGTGGCCTCCAGCCGCTGGCGGGTCCAGCCAGCCGGGGCGTGTACCGTTGCCTCCCGGCTGTGCAGTTGCTGGATGCTGAGCAGGTGCTCCCCCTCGCGGTAGTAGCCATTGAGCACCAGGTGGCCGTCGCGCCGTACCAGGCCCAGCAACTGCGCCACACTCTCGGCGGTGCCCACGGTATCGGCGACGAGGTCAAAGCCTCCGGGCGCTTCCTGCCGAGCCACTTCCTCAAGGGGAATCTCTTTGATGTTCACTGCCCTGGCTGCCGACCACTGGGCAGCGGTGGCCAGCCGCTCTGGCCGGCGCCCCGCCAACACCACCCGCGCCCCCCGGTGGCGCAGCATCTGCCCCAGCCACTGCCCCACCAGCCCGTCCCCGATCACCATGGCGTGGTCCCCGGGCTTCACTGGGGGCCGCGAGCCGCCGTTGTACCCCACCTGGGTGAGCACCAGGGCCGCGGCCTTCACTGGGTCCAGCCCCTTGGGCAGGGGGATCACCTCGTGCTCGGGCAGCACCGAATGTTCGATGTGGCCGCCCCAGCCGGCGATCACCTCTTCGTCGGCGAGCCTGGCGGTGGTAGCGAAGACCGGCTGCCCCACGCGCAGCCCCCTCACCTCGGCGCCCAGGGCCTCGACCACCCCGGCCTTCTGGTAGCCGGGCACCAGGGGATGGGGGAAGGAGGACTTGCTGCCAGGGGGGTGGAACTGCCCGGTGATCACCCAGCGCTCGGTGCCGGTGCTGATCGACGAGAACTCGGCGCGCACCACCACCTCCCCAGGGTCAGGCTTGGGGATGTTTACCTCCCGCAACACCACCTGGTCGGGGCTCAGGGCGCAAACAGCTCGGGTCCGCGGCATGGTCGGCATCCTCGCTTGGGGTAAAGGTGGCGCGTCCCCCTCAATGATAGGCGCGAAACCTGGCCTGAGAAAGGCGCCGCCGGGGTCCCCCGTCTTTTGCCCGTAGGCGGTTCTGCCATATCTTATAGAGTCCCTAGATAGGCGCCCGCCCCGCGGGCCACGGGATCTGCCATGCCATCGTCCGAGCTGAACGCCGCCAACACCGCCTACCTCGAACAACTCTACGCCCAGTACCTGCAGGACCCCCGTTCGGTGGACCCAGACTGGGTGGACTACTTTGCGGACCTCGAATCCGAGACCGGCGCTGGAGAGGGCAGCCAGGAGCGCCGGGGAGGAGGCCAGGAACGCCGCCAGCGCCAGCGCACCGACCGGGGCATCTGGGCCCTGGTCCATGCCTACCGCGAATTGGGCCACTTCATCGCCAACCTCGACCCCCTGGGCCACAACCAGACTACCCACCCGCTGCTGGAGCTGTCCCAATTCGGCTTGGGCCCGGAGGACCTGGAAAAAGGGGTGGGCCGGGGCGGCTTTCTGGGTTCCACCGACGGCAGCCTGCGCGATCTGCTGGCCAAGCTGCGCACTACCTACTGCCGGACCCTGGGCATCGAGTACACCTCCATCATCGACAAATCCCAGCGCGACTGGCTGCAGCGGCGGGTTGAGCCCCACCTCAACCGCCCCGAGTACTCGGCCGCCCAGTGCCGCCAGGTGCTGGCCCGGCTACTGGCCGCCGAAGCCTTTGAGCAGTTCCTCCACACCCGCTACCTAGGCCAGAAACGCTTTTCACTCGAAGGGGCCGAGGGCCTGCTGTCCCTACTGGACAGCATCACCGAGCGCGGTGCGGCCCTGGGGGCGCGGGAGATGGTCTTCGGCATGGCCCACCGGGGCCGGCTCAATATCCTGGCCAACCTGCTCAACAAGCCCTGCGAGTACATCCTGGCCGAGTTCGAGGGCGCCTCGCACCGCGAGCGCTCCGAGGAAGAGGGGGACGTCAAGTACCATCTGGGCTACTCCTACGACCACGTCACGCCCGAGGGGCACCCCATCCACCTCTCCCTAAGCGCTAATCCCAGCCATCTGGAGCTGGTGGACCCGGTGATCGAGGGCATCGTCCACGCCAAGCAGGACTACCTGGAGGACCACCAGCGGCGCCAGGTGGTGCCGGTGCTCATCCACGGCGAGGCCGCCTTCACGGGACAGGGCATCGTCGCCGAGACCCTCAGCCTCTCCCAGTTGGACCACTACCAGACCGGCGGCACCATCCACATCATCCTCAACAACCAGTTGGGCTACACCGCCACGCCGGCCGAGACCCGCTTCACCCCTTACCCCACCGACGTGGCCCGCCAGATCCAGGTCCCCGTCTTCCACGTCAATGCCAACGACCCCGAGGCCGTAGTACAGGCTGGCCGGCTGGCCATCGAATTCCGCCAGGAGTTCCGGCGCGACGTGCTCATCGACCTGTGGTGTTACCGCCGCTACGGCCACAACGAGGCCGACGACCCCACCTTCACCCAACCGCTGATGTACAAGGAGATCGCCAAGCACCCCACGGTCTGCGAACTCTACGCCTGGGAGCTGGTGGGCCAGGGCAAGATTACCCCCGACGAGGTGGAGGAACTGCGCCGGCAGGCCCTCGACAGGCTCGAAAAGGCCCAGGAGGCCACCCGCGGCCTCAGGGTCAAGCCCCGGCTCTCGGTCTTTGGCGGGGTGTGGAAGGGCCTGAGCTGGGCCGACGGCAACTGGGAAGCCCACACAGCCATCAACTCCGAGCAGGTGGCCCAGGTGGGCACCAGAGGCACCCAGATTCCCCCCGGTTTCTCCATGGGCCGAACCCTGGAAAGGCTGGTCAGCGCCCGCGCCGAGATGTTTCAGGGCCAGCGCCCGGTGGACTGGGGCTGCGCCGAGATGCTGGCCCTGGGCACCCTGATGCTCGAAGGGGTGCCGGTGCGCCTGGTGGGCCAGGACAGCCAGCGGGGCACCTTCAGCCACCGCCACGCGGTGTGGCACGACACCCAGACCGGACAGACCTACACCCCCCTGGCCCATCTGGCCGAGGACCAGGCCCGCTTCACCGTGATCAACACCATGCTCTCCGAACTGGCGGTGCTGGGCTTTGAGTACGGGATCAGTTCGGCGGACCCGCGCCGGCTGGTGATCTGGGAGGCGCAGTTCGGCGACTTCGTTAACGGTGCCCAGCCCATCATCGACCAGTTCCTCTGCAGCGGCGAGGCCAAGTGGCAGCGCATGAGCGGCCTGGTGCTGCTCTTGCCCCACGGCTTCGAGGGCATGGGGCCCGAGCACTCCAGCGCCAGGCTGGAGCGTTTTTTGCAACTGTGCGCCAAGGACAACATGCAGGTCTGCTACCCCACCACCGCGGCCCAGTTCTTCCACCTGTTGCGCCGGCAGATGCGCCGCTCCTTCCGCAAGCCCCTCATCGTCATGAGCCCCAAGAGCCTGCTGCGTCATCGGTCCTCTTTCTCGCCCATCGAGGAGTTTACCTCCGGAGGATTCCGGTCCCTTATCGACGACGAGCCCGTTGCCTCGCCCGCCGCGGTGCGCCGGCTGATCCTGTGTTCGGGGCGGATCTACTACGACCTGCTGGAGGCTCGCCAGGAACAGGTCAGCGAGGAGGTGGCGCTGGTGCGGGTGGAGCAGCTCTATCCCTTTCCGCGGGTCGAGTTGGAGCAACTGCTAGCCCGCTACGCCGGGGTCGAGACCCTGTGCTGGGTGCAGGAGGAGCCGCGCAACATGGGGGCTTGGAGCTTTGTCTGCCCGCTGATCCAGCACCTGCTAGGTGAGGAGCGCCGTTTGGGGTACGTGGGCCGCGACAAAGCTTCGAGCCCGGCCACCGGCTCCTACCCGGTACACCAGCGCGAGCAGCGCGAGATCGTCGCCCAGGCCCTGGGCCTGGCCGCGGCCCCGCCCCACGCCGAGGGGCACGAGGAACTCTGGATCGAAGTGGCACAGTGAGGAAAACGAGATGGCAACCGAGATCCTGATCCCGGAACTGGGCGAATCCATCGCCGAGGTGGTGCTGCTCGAATGGCTCAAGGCCGAGGGCGAGCAGGTGGAGCGCGACCAGCCCGTCTGCGTGCTGGAAACCGACAAGGCCAACGTGGACCTGCCCGCCCCGGCGGCCGGCCGCCTGACCCGGCTCGCCGAACCGGGCCAGACCCTCAAGGTGGGCGAGACCGTGGCCCGTATCGAGTCGGGCGCCCCAGCCCCTGCCCTCGCTCCCACGCCCGCTGCCCAGGGCGAAAACCTCAGCCCGGCCGTGCGCCGGCTGGTCGAGGAACACAATATCGATCCGGCCGCCATCAGCGGCACCGGCAAGGGCGGCCGCCTTACCAAGGAGGACGTGCTGGCCCAGCTGGAAAAACAGGCGGCCCCAGTTCCAGCCCCGGCACCTGCTGCACCTGCACCCCCTGCGGAAACACCCGCACCTGAGCCCGCCCCCGCACCCCCGGCGCGCCCCTGCGAGGAGCGCACCCGGCGGGTGCCCATGAGCAAGCTGCGCCTGCGCATCGCCGAGCGCCTGGTGTCCGCCCAGCACCAGGCCGCCATGCTGACCACCTTCAATGAGGTGGACCTGAGCGCGGTGATGGGGCTGCGGGCGAAGTACAAGGAGCGTTTCAATGAGGTCCACGGGGTTACTCTGGGGCTGATGTCCTTCTTCTCCCGGGCCGTGGCCCTGGCCCTGCAGAAATTCCCCGCCATCAACGCCAGTGTCGACGGCGCCGACATCGTCTACCACGACTACGCGCATTTGGGCATAGCCGTCAGCACCGAGCGCGGCCTGCTGGTGCCGGTGCTGCGCCACGTCGAGACCATGTCCCTAGCCCGCATCGAGTCCGAGATCAAGCGCCTAGCCAAGGCCGCCCGCGACAACAAGCTCGGCCCCCAGGAACTGGGCGGTGGCACCTTCACCATCACCAACGGCGGGGTCTTCGGCTCCCTGCTCTCCACCCCCATCCTCAACGCGCCTCAGAGCGGCATCCTCGGCATGCACGCCATCAAGGACCGGCCCATCGCCCTGGAGGGCAAGGTGGAGATCCGCCCGATGATGTACCTGGCCCTCTCCTACGACCACCGCCTCGTCGACGGCGAACAGTCGGTCTCCTTCCTGGTGCGGGTCAAAGAGCTGCTCGAAGACCCTAGCCGAATGCTGCTCGAGATCTGAGGCGTGTTCGACCTGATCGTCATCGGCGCCGGCCCCGGCGGGTACGTAGCCGCCGTGCACGCCGCCCGCCTTGGGCTCAAGGTGGCCTGCGTGGACAAGACTGCCCTGGGCGGCACCTGCCTCAACGTGGGCTGCATCCCCAGCAAGGCCCTGCTCGAGTCCAGCGAGCTGTACTACCAGAACAAGAAGGGCCTCGCCCACCACGGCATCGCCCTCGGCGAGGTGGGCCTGGACCTGAGCGCCATGATGCAGCGCAAAGGCAAGATCGTCCAGACCCTGAGCCAGGGCATCTCCGGCCTCTTCCGCCAGCACCAGGTCGAATTCATCTACGGGGCTGCCCGCCTGAAGGGTCCGGGCGCGGTGCAAGTGGGCGAGCAGCTGTTGGAAGCCCGCAACATCCTGCTGGCCACCGGCAGTGTCCCCGCCGAACTCCCCGGCCTGCCCTTCGACGGCAAACACATCGTCAGTTCCACCGAAGCCCTCTCCTTCGATAGAGTCCCCGGGCGCCTGCTGGTCATCGGCGGGGGGGCCATCGGCCTGGAGTTGGGCTCGGTGTGGAGCCGGCTGGGCAGCCAGGTGTTGGTTGTCGAGTACCTGGACCAGCTCCTGCCCGGCATGGACCGCGAGCTGGCCGGCCAGTTGCAGCGCCTGCTCCAGCGCCAGGGACTCGGCTTCCAGTTGCAGACCAGCGCCAAGGGGGCCAAGGTGGAGAAAGGCCGGGTAGAGGTGCAGTTGGAGAGCGCGGGTAAGGAGAGTGCAGCGACGGCGGACGCGGTGCTGGTGGCCGTGGGCCGCAAGCCTTGCGCCGATGGGCTGGGCCTGGAAGAGGTGGGCGTGGCCCGCGACAGCCGCGGCCGGGTGCAGGTGGACGACAAATTCCAGACCAACATCCCCGGCATCTGCGCCATCGGCGACCTGATCCCCGGCCCCATGCTGGCCCACAAGGCCGAGGAGGAGGGCCGCGCCCTGGCCGAGATCCTGGCCGGCCACCCGGTCCGCGTCAACTACCAGACCATCCCCGGTGTCGCCTACACCCACCCCGAACTCGCCTCAGTGGGCCTGAGCGAGGAGGCCGCCCGCGCCCAGGGCCATCAGGTGCGGGTGGGCAAACACCTCTTCCGCGCCAATGGGCGGGCCCACTGCATGGACCAGATCGACGGGTTGGTGAAGATCGTCGCCGACGCCAAGACCGACCGGCTCCTAGGGGCACATGTGCTCGGGCCCCAGGCCTCCCACCTGATTGGGGAGGCCGTGGTAGCCATGGAATTTGCCGGCAGCGCTGAGGATCTGGCCCGCACCATCCACGCCCACCCCTCGCTCTCCGAGGTGCTCAAGGAAGCTGCCTGGGCGGCAATGGCCCCATGAGCGCAGACCGCCAGGTCCTTACCTGGCGAAGCCTGTTGCTGGGCCTGGGTTGCGTGTTGCTGAACAGCCTGGGCGCCCCCTATTCGATCTGGATGGTGGGCTCCTCGGAGATCACCTGGTCCTATTTCCCCGTCGGGGTGGGGGTCCCCTTCTTCCTCATCGCCCTGACCAATGCCCTGGCCGGGCGCTATCGCCCTTCGTGGACGCTCTCTCCGGCCGAGATGGTCACTATCCTCAGCATGGGGCTGGTGGTCAGCGGCATCCCCGTCTTCATCGTCGGCTATATCCTCGCCGTCATCTCCAAGCCCTACTACGGGGCCACCCCGGAAAACGACTGGTACAGCTTCGTCCAACCCTATTTGCCCGATTGGGCCATCCCCGGCAACGAGGCCATCCGGCCCTTCTACGAGGGCCTGCCCTCCGGCCAGCCCCTGCCCTGGGGCGCCTGGCTGGGGCCCCTGGCCTGGTGGCTGAGCCTGATGCTGGCCATCTACTTCGTCTGCTTCTGTCTGGTGGTGATCCTGCGCCGGCAATGGGTGGAGCACGAGCGCCTGGTCTTCCCCCTCACCGAGGTGCCCCGCCTGCTCATCGAGGCCCCTCCAGGTGAGGCCCTGCCCGCCATCTTCCGCGACCGCCTCTTCTGGATTGGCGCCGCCATCCCCCTCTTCATCATCCTCTTCAACATCATCAGCTATTTCCACCCCGGCTTCGCCCAGATCGCCATCTACCAGGACTATCCCGTCGAGATCGTGCGCGGCCTGCCCCCCATCAACCTGATCGTCTACTTCCCGGTGGTGGGTTTCGCGTACCTGGCCAGCACCAACATCCTCTTCAGCATCTGGTTCTTCCACCTGATCAGCATGGCCGAGACCGCGTTGATCAACTGGGCCAGCCTGAGCGCCACCCCCGACCCCTTTGTCTGGGGCAGCACCCCCACCCTCTCCTGGCAGGGCTTTGGCGCCTTTGCCGCCATGGTGGTGTGGAGCCTGTGGATGGCCCGCAACCACCTGAGGGCAGTGTGGCGTCAGGTCTTCAAGAAGAGCCGCGAACTCGACGAAGGCCGGGAGTTGGCCTCCTACCGGCTGGCCGTGCTTGGTGGGGCGGCCGGCATCCTCTACATCCTGGGCTGGCTGTGGCAGTCGGGGATGGCCCTACACGTGGCGGGGTTGTACCTGCTGGGGGTGCTGGTCATCTACCTGGGGATCACCCGGCTGGTGATCCAGTCGGGGGTCTACTACCTGACCACCCCCCTTGCCAGCCAGGCCATGGTCCTGGCCCTGACCGGCACCGCCGGCCTCCAGCCCCAGACCTTGGTGGGCCTCTCCCTCACCTACGCCTGGTGCGGGGACATCCAGTCGGTGTTCATGCCCTCGGCGGCCCACGCCGCCCGGCTCAACGAACTGAGTCCCCAGCGCCGCGGCCTGTGCCTGGCCATCGGCCTGGCCGTGGTGGTGGGCCTGGCGGTATCCGCCTACTTCATGCTATACCTGTGCTATCAGTACGGGGCCGGCAATTTCCGCTCGTGGATCTTCGACCCAGGGGCCGGGGCCGGCGGCATCGCCTTCGACGCGGTGGTGCGCCAGGTCCGCGACCCCATCGGCACAGATTGGGGCAAGCTGGGGTACTTCGGGCTGGGGGCGTTCTTCTTCTCGGTACTATCCCTGTGCCAGTACCGCTTCCACTGGTGGCCTTTGCACCCGGTGGGCCTGGCCCTGGCCAGCGTGTGGATGATCCAGCGGGTGGCCCTCTCGGTCTTCCTGGCCTGGGCCTTCAAGACCATCGCCCTGCGCCTGGGCGGGGTGGCCCTCTACCGCCAGTTGCGGCCCTTTTTCGTCGGCATGATCGTGGGGTTTTTCATCGGGGTGGGCATCTCCTATGGGGTGGACGCCCTCTGGTTCTTCGGCAAGGGGCATTTCATCCTCAACGGCTAGCCCCGCGAAGGCTCGTCCCGCTCGGCCCGGGCCTTGGCGGCCAGGGCCGGCAGGTGAGCCTCGTGCTCCATCACCTGCCGCAGGTGGCGCATCCGCGCCGTCGAGGCCGTAGCCCTCATGGTCTCCGAGTGCAAATGGTCGATCCAGAAGCGGGCGTGGGCCCCCACGTAGTTCTCGAGATCCTGGATCTCTTCGGGGGTGTCGCAGCGCCGGCAACAGTTGAGGGTGAACATCCGCCTTCGGGTGCTGCCGCCAAAGGAGGCGTGCATCAGGTTGTGGTTGAAGGCCACCACGTCCCCCGGCTGGGTGGACAGGGGCAGGCAGGGGACCTGGCGCTGTTCGATCCCCCACAACTCCCTGGACTGCCCCGCCTTGCGCGCCTCCCAGTTCTGCTCCAGGTCCAGGCGGTGGGTGCCGGGGATCACCCGCAGGCAACCCGTCTCCGGCCCCAAGGGGTCCAGGTAGATGGCCACCTTGAGGAATTTCCCCACCCGGTGGAAGCCGTCGCTGTGCCAGTTGGTGTCGCCGCTGTAGTAATTGCCATCCCCGCCCACGTAGTTGAAGTCCTCGCCTAATAGTCCGCCGATCAGCATCTGGAGGCGCGGGTGGTCCAGGAGGGTACACAGCCGCTCCCGCTGGTCGATGAAGGGCACGATGCAGGAGCGCTTGGTGCCGTCGTGGATTACTCCCCGCTGAACAAAGACCTGCTCGAACTCGCTGCTGATCCCACCCACGTCCTCGGCCAGCAGGCCGGGCAGAGCGATGAAGCCGAAGGTTTCGAAGAAGTGTTGCTGCTGGGCGCTCAGTTCCATCGTGGTCTCCGCTGAATGTGGTTCAGCCTGGGGGTCCAGGGGCGATGCGCCGCTGGATCTCGGCCAGGAGCGCGGCGGGCAGGGGGCCGCGCTCGGCCGCGGCGGCGTTGGCCTCCAGGTGGCGCAGGTTGGTGGTGCCGACTATGGCGGTGTGTACCTCGGGGTTGCCCAGGAGCCAACGCAAACACGCTTCGACGCGGGGAAGCTCGCCGATGCAGTCGGGGACCAGCAGGCGCTGGGCCCGGTCCCACAGCAGGGCGCGGTCCCCCTCGGGCCGAGGGTGGTCGTAGAGGGCCTGGGCGATGGGCTCCTTGACGATGATGCCCATGTCCCCTTCCCGGCGGGCCCGGGCAATGAGGGCAGCCGGCTCCTGGTCGAGGATATTGCAGGTGATCTGCAGGGTGTCGTACTCGCCGATCTCGACGGCTTTGGACGCCGCCTCGCCGTCGGCCGAAAGGCTGATGAAGCGCACCTTGCCCTGGGCCTGCGCCTTCTTGAGTCCCTCCAAGCCGTCGCCGAAGGCCACGTCCTCGTAGGATGGGCTGTGCAGTTGGATGATGTCTATATAATCGGTCTTCAGCCGCTGCAGGCTGCGGTCGATCTGCGGGGCGATGGCCCTGGCCGAATAATCCAGGGTCTGCACCCACTCCCCGTCCGGCTGCTGCACCCGCCACGAGCCGCACTTGGTGGCAAAGACAAACTCCCGGCGGCGGTGCCCCACGTACTTGGCGATCAACTCCTCGCTCCAGCGGTAGGCCGCTGAGGAATCGATGAGGTTGATACCCAGGTCCAGCACCCGGTTGAGCAGCCGGCCCACCTCCGCTCCCTCTTCGGGCCGGGTCCAGCCGATCTCCCAGGCCCCAAAACCCAAAGCCGAGACCTGCAATCCGGTGCGGCCGAGTCGGCGGTATTCCATGAAGACCTCCTCGGGTGGGATGGTGCCGAGGGGCTGATGATACGGCACCCAGCCGGCGCGAACAAGCCGAGCCGGCGGCGCTTCAGTCGCGGACGGGGCGGCGATGCCGGTCCACCCAGAAACCCCACAGCACCAGCAGCCACACCGACTGCCCGCCCCAGCCCAGCATCTCCGCATTGGGCGGCGGGGGCCCCAGCACCGCAGCCAGGTACGCCGCCAGCAGAAAGACCACCAGCCCCCAGAGGCCATAGCGGCCAATCCGGTCCTCGGCCACGGTGGTGCGGCCGTAGATCACCGCCCCGGCCGCAAAAAGCAGCAATTCCACCGCCAGGGTGGCCGGCAGTGAGTACCACAGACCCAACCCCACCCGCGTGGGGCCACCTAGGTCGAGGGGCAGATCGGGACGGTGCGAGGCAAAGTCCAGCAGCCAATGGCTCAGCACCAGGCCGACTAGCAGCAGGCTGGCGTCAACCCGGCTGCGCCAGAGCCAGACAACCCCGCCGAAGACCGCCGCCCATCCCGCTGCCGCCGCCAGGCTGTGGCTGTACGGATAGGACACGAAATCGAGGGGGGTGACGGCTGTGATCCCCGGCGCCACCTGCACCTCTTCCAGGCCCAACAGCAAGAAGGTGGGCCACAGGAGGTCGAGGAACGACGCCGCCAATAACAGCGTCCCCAGCGACAGGGACGGCGCCACCCGCTTCCCCGCCAGGCCCAAGGCGAAATGGCCGACGAACATCGCTCCTCTCTCCGGGTATTGAGCTCCCAAAAGCAGCGGCCACGGAAAAACCTGCCGTGCTTCTCCGGGGCCTTGGCAAAACTGGCATGCCCAACAGGACTCGAACCTGTGACCCCCTGCTTAGAAGGCAGGTGCTCTATCCAGCTGAGCTATGGGCACGCACAATGATCCTATAATTAACTACCCGCCCAGGGGGCCGGGCAAGGCCCCTCTTAGCCGGCGGCGGGCATATTGGTTAGATTTCATTGTTTCGGAACCGGTATCTGACCCGGCCTATTTGGGCAGAATCCCCCAGGCGAGGAAAGCGATGGTAGCCAGCGACGCGGAGGCAGTGGCGCAACTCAAGGACCTCAAGGAGCAACTCTGCCGCGAGGTGGGACAGGTAATCGTCGGCCAGCACCAGATCGTCGAGCAACTGCTGGTGGCCTTGCTGGCCGGCGGCCACTGCCTGCTCCTGGGGGTGCCGGGTCTGGCCAAGACCACCCTGATCCACACCCTGGCCCAGACCCTGGACCTGTCCTTCAGCCGCATCCAGTTCACCCCGGACCTCATGCCCTCCGACATCACCGGCACCGAGGTGCTGGAGGAGGACGCCCAGACCGGCCGCAAGGGCTTCCGCTTCATCAAGGGCCCGCTCTTCGCCAACATCGTCCTGGCCGACGAGATCAACCGCACCCCGCCCAAGACCCAGGCAGCCCTGCTCCAGGCCATGCAGGAACACGCGGTCACCGCCGGGGGCCAGACCATGAACCTGAGCGAGCCCTTCTTCGTTCTGGCCACCCAGAACCCCATCGAGCAGGAAGGCACCTACCCGCTGCCCGAGGCCCAGCTCGACCGCTTCTTCTTCAACCTGTGGATCGACTACCCGGCCCAGGGCGAGGAGGAGGAGATCGTCCGGCTCACCACCAGCGCCCACCAGGCCCGCCCCGCCCGGGTGCTGGGGGCCGAGCAGTTGCTCTCGCTGCAGCGGCTGGTGCGCCAGGTGCCGGTGGCCGACCATCTGATCAGCTACGCGGTGCGCCTGGTGCGCAGCTCGCGGCCTGGCGACCCTTTGGCCCCGGCGTACGTGAAGGAACTGGTCAACTGGGGCGCCGGCCCCCGGGCCTCTCAGTACCTGGTGCTGGCCGGCAAGGCCCGCGCCATCCTCGACGGCCGGCCCTGTGTGGCGGCCGAGGACATTCGGGCAGTGGCCCTGCCGGTAATGCGCCACCGCATCGTGCTCAACTTCCACGCCGAGGCCCAGAACCTCAGCGCCGCCGGCCTGGTCGAGCGCCTGCTGGCCGAAGTAGCCGCGTGACCGCCGCCCCCGCCCTCTCCGCGTACCTCGACCCCGAAGCCCTCTCGCGGATCAGCCGCCTCGACCTGGTCGCCCGCCTGGTGGTCGAGGGCTTTATCACCGGCCTGCACCGCAGCCCGTACCACGGCTTCTCGGTGGAGTTCTCCGAGCACCGGCCCTATCTGCCGGGTGATCCGCTGCGCGACCTGGACTGGAAGGCGTACGCCAAGACCGGCCGCCTCTACATCAAGCAGTACGAGGAGGAGACCAACCTCAAGGCGTATCTGCTGCTCGACATCAGCGGCTCCATGGCCTACCAGTCGGGCGGGGCGATGGGCAAGTTCCGCTATGCCTGCTGCCTGGGGGCGGCCCTGGCCCACCTGATGCTGCGCCAGCGCGACGCAGTGGGCCTGATGCTCTTCGACCAGCGCGTCCATACCTACGTGCCCCCCCGCTCGGTGCAGAGCCATCTGCAGGTGCTGCTCAAGGAAATGGACCAGGCGAAACCCGCCGCCGACACCCGCATGGCCCCGGCCTTCCACGACCTGGCCGAACGCCTCTCGCGCCGCGGCCTGGTCGTGGTGCTCTCCGACCTGCTCGACGACCCGGAGGAGGTGCTGGGCGGCCTGCGCCACTTCCGCTACCGCGGCCACGAGGTGATCGTCTTCCATCTACTCGACCCACGCGAGCGAGATCTCGATTTCCGCCGCCAGGAGACCCGCTTCGTCAGCCTCGAAAACCCCGAGCACAGCCTCACCACCCAACCCTGGCACTTCCAGGCCGAGTACCGCCAGTTGATGGAGCAGCTCATCCAGACCTACCGCCTGCGCTGCGCCGATGCCGGCGTCGACTACGCCCTGATCGACACCGCCACCCCCTTCGACCGGGCCCTCTCGCGCTACCTGGTGCAGCGCCGGAAGCTGGGGTAGCTACACGCGGAACAAGGGCCTGACCCCCTCCAGGATCGCGTCCAGTTCGCGCTGGTCCTCGGCGTCCAGGCCCAGGGTGCCGGGGGTGCGCATCGCCGCGCTCCTGAACACCCCGCGCCGCACCAGCACCTCCTTGCACACCGGCAGGCCCATGATCAAGATGAAGTTGATCAGCGGCAGCAGCTGGTTGAAAACCTGTCGCGCCTTTTTCTCGTCGCCGGCCTGCCAGGCCTCCCAGACCTGCGCGTGCACGTCCACCGCCTCCACCGCCGGCATGAAGCCCGTGGCCCCGCGCCGCAGCTCCGAGAGCATCCAGCGGTCGTGCGCCCCGCCAAAGACCCCCCAGCAATTGGCCCCCGCCCCCTTGACCACGGCGCTGATCTGATGGGCACTGGGGTGCATCTCTTCCTTGATGTAGCGGATGTGCTCCACCTCGGTGAGCAGTTCGGACAGCAGCGAGGCGTCCATGCCGCCCTGGGAATGCTGGATGAAGACCGGGATACCGGCGGCCTTGGCCACCGCCTCGTAATACTGGCGGATCTCGGCGCGGGTGCCCCCCGACAGGTAGGGCGGCAGGGCGATCACCGCGTCGGCCCCGGCCCCGGCGGCGTGGCGGGCGTGCTCGGCGGCCACCTGCCACACCGTGCCGGCCGCCCCAGCCACCACCGGGATGCGCCCTCCGGCCTGCTTGACCACCACCTCCACCAGCTGCCGGCGCTCGGTATCGGTCAAAAACTGGAACTCGCTGCCCAGCACCGGGAATACCAGGCCGCGGGCCCCGGCCTGCACGCAGAAATCCACCTCGAGCCGCAGATCGTCGATCAGGATCTCGCCCTGCTCCCCCACCGGGGTCTGCAGGACCGGAAAAACGCCTTCGAACCGCTCTGCCATCACTTCACCTTGTTTTCGTTGATATAGTCCCAGTTGAGCTGGTACCCCATCCCCATGCCCGGCCCTTGTGGCACCTGCACGTAGCCCTCGCTGTCCATCGGATCGCCGATGGCCTTGAGGTAGGGCGGCGGGGTCTCGTAGTCCACGCCGGGAGCCAAGAGGCCCCGCTCGTAGTACTCACACACGGCCTCACTGGTGGCGCCCAGCACCTGCAGATTGGCGAAACCACTCATGTGGATCTCGCACTTCACCCCGTACGCCTCGCAGATGGAGACCATCTTCTTCACCCCGGTGATGCCCCCGCGCAGCACGTCGATGCGGCTCATGTCCGAGGCGCCCCGCCGGATCCAGTCGGCGCGGGTGTAGATGCTGCCAGCGGCGATCTCGGGGGAGAGGATGGGGATGCTCAGCTCCTGGGTGAGTTTCTCGTACGCCCCCACCCGGTACTCGGACATGGGGTGTTCGTACCACTAGAAGTTGAGCCGTTCCAGCTCGCGGCCCACCTTGACCGCTTCCTCGTAGGTGCGGTAGGTGCCCCAGGGATCGAAGCTGAGCACCATCCGCTCGCCCACCCGCACCCGCACCGCCCGGCACACCTTGATGTCCTGCTCGATGTGGGAGGGCCGGCCCGGGTCGGGCTGCTTGGTGACCGGGTCCCAGAAGTAGTGGGGATGGATCTTGTAGTGTTTGTAACCCTGGGCCCAACAGGCGGCGGCGTGCTCGGCGTAGTCTTCGGGGGTGCCCATGTTGGGATAGGTGCTGCCGTAGGCCTTGACCCGCTCGCGGCAGCCGCCCAGCAGTTTGTGGATGGGCACCCCAAAGGCGCGGGCCTGCAGATCCCACAGGGCCATGTCCAGCACGCTGAGGAGGTTCTCCTGCACGTTGGCCACCCACATCCAGTGGCAGAACTTCTAGCGTTCAAAAGGGTCCTGTCCCACCACCCGCCACTTGAGCCCGCCTTCGAGAGCGGCCCGGTCGGCGGGGGAGAGCCCGTCCTGGTCCCCGTGGCCAGCCCCGCCCAGATAGTACCCTTCGGCGCCCTCGTCGGTGCTGATCTTGGTGAGGGTCTGGGTCACGGTGGTGGGGTCCAGCCACTTCCCATTGCTGTACGGGATGCGCGGCACCCGGAAGGCGATAACTTGTAAGTCGGTTATTTTCACGGTATCCTCCTCGTATTTGGCGGCCCGACAGGGTACAATCTCCGCTATTGGCAGGTGGGCGGCAAAGCCTAATCTTGACTTTTTTGTCAAGATTCATAACTTTTAACCCTGCACTGCGTGGAACCCTCTGTTTTTCGACAACAAGAGATCGAGGATGCCGGCCATGAGCCAGACCACCGCCCCCGAGATCGCCGAACTGGCCAACCGCGAGTACCAGCACGGGTTCGTCACCGACATCGAGGCGGATTCAGCCCCCCCGGGCCTCAACGAAGACATCGTCCGCCTGATCTCGGCCAAGAAAAAAGAGCCGGACTTCATGCTGGAGTGGCGGCTCCGGGCCTACCGCCACTGGCTCAAGATGGAGGACCCCACCCGCCGCAAGCCCAGCGAGCGCTGGGCCAAGGTCAGTTACCCCGAGATCAACTACCAGTCCTTCATCTATTATTCGGCCCCCAAGCAACAGAAGAAGCTGGGCAGCCTCGACGAGGTGGACCCCAAGCTCCTGGCCACCTACGAGAAACTCGGCATCCCACTCAACGAGCAGAAGCTGCTCAGCGGCGTGGCCGTGGACGCGGTCTTCGACAGCGTCTCGGTGGCCACCACCTTCAAGGGCAAGCTGGCCGAGCTGGGCATCGTCTTCTGCTCCTTCTCCGAGGCGGTACACAACCACCCCGAGCTGGTGCGGCAGTACCTCGGCTCGGTGGTGCCCTACACCGACAACTTCTTCGCCACCCTCAATTCGGCGGTGTTCAGCGATGGATCGTTTGTGTACATCCCCAAGGGGGTGCGCTGCCCCATGGAACTGTCGACCTATTTCCGCATCAACGCCGCCAATACCGGCCAGTTCGAGCGCACCCTGATCATCGCCGCCGAGGGGGCATACGTCTCCTACCTGGAGGGCTGCACCGCGCCCATGCGCGACGAGAACCAGCTGCACGCCGCGGTGGTGGAATTGGTCGCTCTCGACAATGCCCAGATCAAGTACTCCACGGTGCAGAACTGGTACCCCGGCGACGAGGAAGGCCGGGGTGGGATCTACAACTTCGTCACCAAGCGGGGGGCCTGCCGGGGCCGCAAGTCTAAGATCTCCTGGACCCAGGTGGAGACCGGCTCGGCCATCACCTGGAAGTACCCCAGCTGCCTTCTCCAGGGCGACGAGTCAGTGGGCGAGTTCTATTCCGTAGCCCTGACTACCAACCGCCAGCAGGCCGACACCGGCACCAAGATGATCCACCTGGGCAGGAACACCCGCAGCACCATCGTCTCCAAAGGCATCTCGGCCGGCCGCGGCCAGAACACCTACCGCGGCCAGGTGAAGATCCTCAAGAACGCCCAGGGCGCACGCAACTACACCCAGTGCGACTCCATGCTCATCGGCGACCAGTGCGGGGCCCACACCTTTCCGTATATCGAGGCGCGCACCGCCTCGGCCCAGGTTGAGCATGAAGCCTCCACCTCCAAGATCGGCGAGGACCAGCTCTTTTACTGCAACCAGCGCGGCATCTCCACCGAGGACGCCGTCTCGCTGATCGTCAACGGTTTCTGCAAACAGGTGATGGACGAACTGCCCATGGAGTTCGCCGTTGAAGCCCGCAAGCTCCTGGGCATCAGCCTCGAAGGAAGCGTAGGTTAAAAGCGATCATGCTCGAAATCCGCGATCTGTACGCCAGCATTGACAGCACCCCCATCCTGCGGGGCCTCTCCCTCAAGGTCAATCCCGGCGAGGTCCACGCCATTATGGGCCCCAATGGCTCGGGCAAGAGCACCCTGGCCCAGGTCCTGGCCGGCCACCCGGCCTACGAGGTCACCGGCGGCCAGGTCCTCTACCAGGGCAGGGACCTGCTCGAACTGGAGCCCGAAGAACGCGCCCGCGAGGGCATCTTCCTCGCTTTCCAGTATCCCGTCGAGATCCCCGGGGTCAACACCGCCTATTTCCTGCGCTCGGGCCTGAACGAAGTCCGCAAGCACCGCGGCCTCGAAGAGGTGGACGCCATCGATTTCCTCGCCCTGATCCGCGAGAAGATGAACCTGGTGGAGATGGACGAGAATTTCCTAAAGCGCGCAGTCAACGAGGGCTTCTCCGGCGGCGAGAAAAAGCGGCACGAGATCTTGCAACTCGCCGTGCTCGAACCTCGGCTGGCTATCCTCGACGAGACCGACTCTGGCTTAGACATCGACGCCCTGCGCGTGGTGGCTAACGGGGTCAACAAGCTCCGCAGCCCGGAGCGCAGCGCCATCGTCGTCACCCACTACCAGCGCCTGCTCGAATACATCGTCCCCGACTTTGTCCACGTGCTGGCCAGGGGCCGCATCGTCCGCTCCGGCGGCAAGGAGTTGGCCCTGGAACTGGAGGCTAAGGGCTACGACTGGATCAAGGAAGAAGCAACGGCGAGCGCCTGAGATGACTTCGACCAGAGACAGCGCCACCGACCAGTACCTGTCCCGCTTCAGGGCCTTCGAGCAGACCCTCAACGGCCAGGCCAGCACCCCTCTGCACCCGTTGCGCCGGCAGGCCATCGCGCAGTTCGCCGCCCAGGGTTTTCCCACCTCCCGGGACGAGGAGTGGCGCTATACCAACCTCGCGCCCCTGCTCCAGCAACCCTTCGCGCCGGCGCCCAAGGGTGCTACCCTGTCTACCGAGGCCCTGGCCCCTCTGCTCTTCGCCGGGCCCCAGAGCCCGCGCCTGGTCTTTTTGGATGGCCACTACGCCCCCGCGCTTTCGGCGGCCGGCAGCCTGCCCCAGGGAGTGGTGCTGCTCAACCTCGAAGCCGGCCTGCGGCAACACGCCGATCTGGTGCTCTCCTGCCTCAACCACCAGATCCAGGGCGAGCGCCATGCCCTGGCCGCCCTCAACACCGCCTTTCTCCAGGACGGGGCCTTCCTCCACCTGCCCGCCGGGACGGAAGTGGCGCATCCCATCCACCTGCTCTTCCTATCCACCGCGCCGGCTGCCCCCTCCTTCTCCTCGCCGCGCCTGCTAGTCGTCGCGGGAGCCCGCAGCAAGGCCATGCTGGTGGAGACCTGCGCCGGCCCGGACGGCCGCCCTTATCTGAGCAATGCCCTGGCCGAGGTAGTGGTGGGCGAGGAGGCGCACTTCGATTACTGCAAGATCCAGCAGGAGGGGGACGCGGCCTTACACCTCGACCACACCCTGGTCCGCGAAGGCCGGGGCAGCCGCTTCACTGCCCATAGCCTCTCCCTGGGGGCCCGACTCAGCCGCAACCAGCTCGACACCATGCTCGATGGGGAGGGCATCGAGTCCACCCTCAACGGCCTGTACCTGGCCAACGGGGAACAGCACCTCGACCACCACACCCTGGTCGAGCACGCCAAGGCCCACTGCGCCAGCCACGAATTGTATAAGGGTATACTTGGGGGCCGCTCCACCGGGGTATTCCGCGGCCGCATACACGTCTGGCCCCAGGCCCAGAAGACCGACGCGTACCAGGCCAACCGCAATCTGCTGCTCTCCCCCGAGGCGGAGATCGACACCAAACCCCAGTTGGAGATCTACGCCGATGACGTCAAGTGCAGCCACGGGGCCACCGTGGGCCGGTTGGACGAAGAAGCTCTCTACTACCTGCGGGCCCGCGGCCTTGACCTGGGGCAAGCCCGCGGCGTGCTCACCAGGGCCTTTGCCGACCAGCTCCTCGACCGGCTGGGCGACGATGCCCTGCGCGCCCATCTCGAAGGGCGGGTAGCTGCCAAACTGACCGCCCTGAACGGAGGTCGGCCATGAGCGCCCTCGCCGATCCCAGACCCGCTTCCCCGCTCGACGTGGAGCGAGTGCGCGGCGATTTCCCCATCCTCAGCCGGCGAGTGCGCAACAAGCCCCTGGTGTACCTCGACAACGCCGCCACCGCCCAGAAACCCCAGTCGGTGATCGACGCAGTGGCAGCCTACTACGCCGCCGAGAACGCCAATATCCACCGCGGGGTGCACTACCTCAGCCAGCAGGCCACCTTTGCCTACGAGCGCACCCGAGGGCGCATCCGCCGCTTCCTGAACGCCGCGGACAACAGCGAGATCATCTTCGTGCGCGGCACCACCGAGGGCATCAACCTGGTGGCCCACTCCTTTGTGCGGCCCCGCCTGGTCGAGGGCGACGAGCTCATCGTTACCCACATGGAGCACCACTCCAACATTGTGCCCTGGCAACTGGTCTGCGCCGAGCGCGGCGCCCGCCTGCGGGTGATCCCGGTGGACGATGCCGGCGAACTGGTCCTGGAGGAGTACGAGAAACTGCTCAGCCCGCGCACCCGGCTGGTGGCCCTGACCCACGCCTCCAATGTGCTGGGCACCATCAACCCCGTGGCTCAGATTGCGGCGCTGGCCCACCAGCACGGGGTGCCAGTGCTGGTGGACGGGGCACAGGGCCTCCCCCACCTGCCGGCCGACGTGCGGGAACTCGGTTGCGACTTCTACGTCTTCTCCGGCCACAAGCTCTTCGGCCCCACCGGCATCGGGGTGCTTTACGGCCGCAGGGAGTTGCTCGAAGCCATGCCCCCCTACCAGGGCGGCGGTTCGATGATCCAGAAGGTCTCCTTCGAGGGCACCACCTACGCGGACCTGCCCAACCGCTTTGAGGCCGGCACCCCGCACATCGCCGGGGCCATCGGACTGGAGGCGGCCATCGACTACCTCAACCAAGCCGGCCAGGAACACCTGGCCGCCTACGAGACCGAGCTGCTCGGCTACGCCACCGGGGCCCTCTCGCAGGTGCCGGGTCTGCGGCTCTTCGGCACCGCCCGCGACAGGGTGGGGGTGCTTTCCTTTACCCTGGACTCGGCCCACCCCCACGATATCGGCACGGTGCTCGACAGCGAGGGCATCGCCATCCGCGCCGGCCACCACTGCGCCCAACCCCTGATGCAGCGCTACGGGGTGCCGGCCATGGCCCGCGCCTCCCTGGCCTTCTACAATACCCGCGAGGAGATCGACGCCCTGGCCGCCGCCCTCCACAATGTCAACGAGGTCTTCGCCTGATGTCGGAATTGCGCGAACTCTACCAGCAGGTCATCCTCGACCACAACAAGAACCCCCGCCATTTCGGCAAGCTGGAGGGGGCCAACTGCTGCCAGGAGGGCTACAACCCCCTGTGCGGTGACCACCTGCACGTATACCTGCGAGTAGCCGAGGACCACATCGAGGACATCCGCTTTGAAGGCTCGGGCTGCGCCATCTCCAAAGCCTCGGCCTCGCTGATGACCACCCTGGTCAAAGGCCGGAGCAAGGCCGAGGTCCTGGCCTTGTTCGACCGCTTCCACGGGCTGGTAACAGCCCCGGCCGATACCCCGGTGGACGAGGCCAGGCTGGGAAAACTGATGGTTTTCGCCGGGGTGCGTGAGTTTCCCATGCGGGTTAAGTGCGCCACCCTGGCCTGGCATGCCATGAAAGCCGCGCTGGCTGGCCATGACCAACCCATTTCGACGGAGTAGGAGGAGGGTGATGCTCGAGCAGGAATTCCCCCCCGACAGTCTCGAAGCCAAAGTCGTGGATATAATCAAGACCTGCTACGACCCGGAGATCCCGGTCAATATCTACGAACTGGGGTTGATCTACGCGGTGGAGGTGACGCCCAAGGAAGGAGAGGACGGGGCCGCTGCCCACGTCATCATGACCCTCACCTCGCCGGCCTGCCCGGTGGCCGGCTCCCTCCCCCCCGAGGTGGAGGAGAAGATCCGCAGCGTCCCCGGCGTCACCCAGGCCAGGGTGGAGGTTGTCTGGGAACCGCCCTGGACCCTGCAGATGATGTCCGAGGCGGCCAAACTCCAGCTGGGCATCTTCTAACGATGAAACTCAGTTCCCAGGAGGAATACGGCCTGCGCTGCCTTTTGCACCTTGGCCGCCATTCCGGTTCCAGCCTGACCATCCTCGAAATCGGCCAGGCCGAAGGCATCTCGCCGCCCAACGTGGCCAAGCTCTTGCGCCTCCTGCGCCAAGGCGGCTTCGTCGAGAGCGCCCGCGGCCAGCACGGCGGCTACACCCTCTCCCGCCTGCCCGAGCGCATCGGGGTGGGTGAGGTGCTGGCGGTGTTGGGCGGCCGGTTATACGAGCCCTCCTTCTGCGAGCAGTTCGCCGGCGCCGAGGATACCTGCCAGCGCTCCTCCATCGACTGCTCGGTGCGGGCCCTGTGGTCCCGCCTGCAGGAGGCCCTTGATCAGGTGCTCAGCCAGACCACCCTCCAGGACCTGCTCACCAGCGGTCAGGAGTTACACTCGCTGGAGCGCCGCGGTCTGCTGGAGATCTCATCCCCCTGAACGCCCCTGCCCGTCGATGCGGCGCTGCATCCGGTCCAAAAGCTGCATGGTGGGCAGGCAGGCCCGGCAACTGGTCAGGGGCTGGCGCCCCTGCGCGATAGCCCCGAAGAACTCCCGGTCCTGCGCCTCGGTCCCGTCCCCGCCCAGCGGAATCTCCCGCCCCTCGTGGTCCAGCAGTTTGCCCTTCTCGATGCGCAGGCTCGCTTCCTCGCCGACGAAGCGGTAGGAAATATCCAGGGGGCCGTGGTTGTTGAAGGAGTAGATCAGGCTGGCGATGGCCCCCTGTGCCGAACGCATGCCGACGGTCAGGTCCATGGCGATGCCCAGCTTGGCGTGAGGTGGGCCGGCCTGGGCCCACACCTCAACCTCCCCTCCTCCCCAAAGCCACGAGACAAAGTCCACCATGTGGCAGCCCTGATGCCAGAGCAGGTCATCGGTCCAGGTGCGCCTCTTGCCGAAACGGTTGGTGTTCTCGCGGCGGAAGAAGTAGACCAGGGAGATGAGATGGTGCAGTTGCAGGCTGCCTTCTTGCACCCGGCGGTACACCTCGCGATGGGCCGGCGAGTAGCGCAGGGAGTGGCAGACCATACACACCAACCCGGTCTTTTCCTCCAGCGCAGCGACGCGCTCGGCCTGGGCCAGGTTCAGGCCCATAGGGAGTTCCACCAGTACATGTTTGCCTAAGTTCAGTGCCAACTCGGTCTGCGCCGCGTGGATCTGGTTGGGGGTGGTCAGGATCACCGCCTCCACCCCCGGCTGCCGCAGGCACTCCTCCAGGTCCAGGGACCAGTGGGGGATCTCCCACTTGCGGGCGAACGCCTCGGCGTCGGCAGCGATGCCGCCGGCCAGGGTCACGACCTCTATCCCTTCGAGCTTGCGCAGCGCCTCGATGTGGGTGAAACCCTGCGCCCCTTCTCCTGCCAGACAGATCTTCATCGCCAGTTCTCCATTCTCAACACTTGGGTTTTCAATTCCGTGTACCGCCTCGGCACATACCCCGGCGCCTGGGTTTCGCGTAGGTCGAAGCCGAAGGCCCGCTTGCTCAGCACGATGATGGGCGGGGCCTGGATGCGCTTGAAATAACTGATCCGCAGTTGCCGCTCCACCCACTCCAGGTCCTCCACCCAGGCAGCAGGGGTGGGGAAGTATTCCCGGAAACGCGCCTCGTCCCGCCAGCCCAGCCGCTCGAACAACGCCCCATCCAGAAACCACTGCAACACGTCCGCCGGATGGTGGCGGTACTCGATCAGCTGGCGCAGCAGGGCGTCGTGGTACCCGTACTTGATCGGGTCGCCCATGCCTTTGGTCACGTCCTGGGCCTCGGAGAGTTCGGCGCTGGGCACCGTGGCCCCGCTGAGGATGTTCTCGGGGATCACCTCGGCGCCGAAGACCTCTTCGTTGAGGTACCGCGCCAGGGCAAAGACCTGCACCTTGTAGAGGTCGGCGATGGGCGCCACCGCGCCGGAGACATCCCCGTACAGGGTGCAGTAGCCCAGGGCCACCTCGGTCTTGTTGCCGTTGTTGGTGAAGAGCAGCCCGTACTTGGCGGCCAGGCCCGACAAGATATCGCCGAAGCGGATGCGCGCCTGGATGTTCTCGTCCACCAGGCGGGTGTAGTTGCCCGACCCGCGCGCGAACTGGGCGGCCTTGATCTGGTCGGCTACCTGCGCGTACAATTCCTCAATGGACAGGGACAGGTAATCGATGCCCAGCGCCTGGCTGAGGTGGCGGGCGTTGTCCTGGGTGACGGCAGCGTTGAAGCGGGTGGGCATGTTGACCCCGTAGACCTGCTCCGGGCCGAAGGCCTTGGCCAGCAGGCAGGCCACCACGCTCGAATCGATGCCGCCGCTGAGGGCCACCAGATACTTGTTCTCGCCCCCGCGGAGATGGTCGAGATGGCGCAGCCCGGTGAGGAGGGCCCTGTACACCGTCTCTACCTCTCCCTGGGCCGGCGCCACCTGCGGTGTCCCCCGCGTCAGCACCATCTGCTCCTCCCAGGGCTGGGCCCGCTGCGCGATCCCACCCTGCGGGGCGTAGGCCGTGGTATCGCCGTCGAAGACGATGATGTTCTTGCCGTTGTTCTGCGCCCCCACCTGGTTGACGTAGAAGAAAGGCAGGGGCGAGCGTTTGAGGATCTGGCGCACCACCCGGTTGCGTTTGTCGCCCTTCTGCCAGGTCCAGGGCGAGGCCGAGAGGTTGAACACCGCCTGGGCTCCGCGCTGGTGGTAGATCTTCAGGGTGTCGAGCACCTCTCGCTCATGGCTGTAATCCTGGCACCAGATATCCTCGCACAGCTGCACCCCAAAGCGGAAGCGCCCCCCCGCGCGGATGGGCACCTCGAAGGGCACCATCCAGTCGTAGAGCGGCCGCCCCTGGGCCCCGGCAAGCTTGCGCAGGGAGTAGAAGTGGCGGTCGTCGTCGAAGAAGCGGTAGTTGGGATGGAGGGTCTTGGGCTGCACCCCCTCGGGCAGGCCAGGGGGCAGATCGGGCCGAGCGACGTACTCGCCATCGGCGCAGACACAGACGGCGTTGTACTTGCGGGGCCGGCCGTCCTCGCCGATCTGCTCAGGGTCCACCACCACATTGCCAAAGAGCACCACCATCCCCTGGCTGGCCCGGCGGATCTCCTCGCTGTGGGCGGCGTAGTCCTCGACCAGGACGTCGATCTCCCACAGGTCACCGATCAGATAACCGCTCAGGCACAGCTCCGAGAAGACCACCAACTCAGCACCGGACTGCCGGGCCTGCTCGATAAAGCCGAGCATGCAGGCCAGGTTGAGGTCGGGCCGGCCGGGCCGGACCTCCATCTGCACCAGGGCGATGGGGGGGAGAATGGATGGATTCATCGGGGCAGAATATACGAAACCATCGTGTTACTGGCGCGGCGGGGAGTGTCCATGGAGACCGTTTCCTGGGGAGTGGCGGGGTGGCCGGGCAGCGGAGCCAGAGCGAGCGAGGGTGAAGGACGCGCCTTGGGAATGGTCGGAATGCGGCGCTCACCGACGCGACTACAATCTCGCACTGCACCTTGACGCGGCGGGGACACCTTTCGTCTTTCAGAGGAAATGTGCGCCCAGCGGAGGGTATGCCCATGAGCCACGTGCCCATGACCCGGCCGGAGGAACTGCTGGCCCTGCACCACACCTCCTATTTCCACGACTCCTCCTTCGCCCAGCTCGACGGCAACCGCCTCCTGCACGCCTCGGGGGACGGCTTCAACCTCTCCGAGGATGGCGGCCTCACCTGGTCGGCCGAATTTCCCGGGCACGACACTGCGGGCAACCAGGTGGGCAGCAGCTGCACCTCCCTGGTGCGGCTCTCCGGCCAGGGCCTGGGGTTGGTAGGCCTGGGCATCGACCCTGCCGCCACCACCCCCGAGGAGAAGAGCAGCAGCAACCACCTGGTCTTCTGGCGCTCCGACGACCTGGGCCAGACCTGGCAGCCCCCGGTGCGCATCACCCCACCGGGCATGGCCCACCACGCCTACCAGAACGTGCTGCTGCGCACCGCCTCGGGCCGGCTGGTGCTGGAGATCTATATCTTCCTCGGCCAACCCTACGGCCCGGACAACCGCACCATTCCCATCTGGGGCAAACTGGTCGAGAACCAGTGGGTCTCCACCGCGGCCCACTTCTACGACCCGCACTTCAGCGCCGTGTCGGTGTTCTACTCCGACGACGAAGGCCGCACCTGGCAGCGCAACCGCGACGCCGAGCTGATGATCCTGCGGGACTGGAGCACCCACTTCAGCTACGTCAGCGAGCCCTCGGTGGCCGAGGTGGCGCCCAAACGCCTGCTGCTCTTCATGCGCACGGGGCTGGGCCGCGTCTTCCAGGCCTGGTCCAACGACGAGGGCGAAACCTGGACCCGGCCCCAGCCCAGATCCGCAGTCTGCCCAAGGGCCATCTGCTGGCGGTATGGAACCAGGAGAGCGAGGAGGACATCCGGCGCGGCTACACCCGCATCTCCTCGGCCATCAGCCGCAACGGCGGTTCGGTGTGGGAGTTCTTCCAGAACGTCGAGTCCCTGCACGAGGAGACCCGGGTGGAGCCAGGACCCCTGCGTGCGGTCTCCCCGGCCAAATTCTACTTTGCCCCCGGCCAGCCCGCCCCCGAGCGCCATGGTGAATACCTCCAGGCCTTTGCCGAACACGGCCGCTGGTCCTACCCCTCGGTCTTCGTGATGCCGGACCGGGTGCTCATCGCCCACACCTATTCGCGCTACGAACCCGACCCGACCCGCGCCCAGCTGGTGCTCAGCCGCATCCGCGAGGGCGGCTTCAACCAGAAACTGAAGGTGCTGCCGCTTACCTGGTTCTACGGGGGCAAGGAGCCGGCCGACAACCCCTTCCTCTCCCAGGCCTACGAGCCGGCCAAACCCTAGCCCCAGTGCTGCCGCAGGAAGGCCATCGTTTTGCGGTTGCTCCAGGCGTGGGGACCGGGGAAGAAGTCGCTCTGCAAACGGTCGCCGGCCCCCAGCACTTCGTACACCGGGCGCAGCTGCCGGTACGCGGCGCGGGTGGCGCGGATGGGGAAGATCCGGTCCTCGGTGCCGCTGATGACCAGCAGCGGGCGCGGCGCCACCAGGGCTGCCACCTCGCGCATCTCGGCCCACTCCATGATGCCCGGCACGCAGTTGCACAGGCAGTGATAGATGGCATAGACCGAATCGCGGAAGGTGCAGTAATATCCGGCGATCATCGCCAGCTGCACCCGCTTTTCGAGCGCCGCCCAGAAGAGACCCACCATGCCGCCGCCCGACAGGCCGGCCACCCCGATGCGGCCCGGATCGACCTCCTCGCGGGTCTCGAGGAAGTCCACCAGTCGCGAGGCGTCCCAGCAGCGCAGGCCCACCGGGGTCTGGCCGATCATGAAGGCATCGAGCACCAGGCGCTGGCAACCCGTCTCGTGCGGGTCGATGCCGATGGCGGTCTCGTTCCAGCCCCGCTGGATGGGGGCGATGGTGACATACCCCTGGGCGGCGAAGAAAGGGGCAAAGTCGAGGGCTAGCTTCATGGCCTTCTGCCGCTGTGCTTCGGTGCCCTCGCCGATATAGGGCAGGATGCCGCTGTGGCCGTGCAGGCAGACCAGGGCCGGGGGTGGCCTGCGGGCGCCCCGGGGCACATAGTAGTAGGCCGGCACCCAGTAGTGGGCCTCGGCCTGCACGTAGATCTTGTGGCGGACAAAGCCCGGGGGTTCCAGTTTCTCGGCCCACCGCACCGCCAGCGGCACGGCCTCGGGCATGCGCCCCATCAACCGGCCCAGGCAGGGGCGGAAGCGGCGCCGCCACGCCCGGTGTTCCCCGGCGCTGCCGGCCTGCCAGGACAGCCGGGGCTGCAGGTCGGCGCCGGCCCGCATGAGCTGCGCGTACAGATCGCTGTTGGCTTTGGCCATGGTTCTCTCCCTCCTTCCGCAAGGAGCTCGTCATGCGCCCCTGGGTGTTCATGCAAAACCCCCTCGAACGCTGGATGGCAGACTACCGCCGCACCTTCGACGCCTGGGAGGAAGGCGGGGTCTGCGGCCTCTCCTTTGGGTATCTCAACTTCCGCCAGCCCGACGGCAGCCAGATCCCCATCTTCGCCCCTGATCCCGAATTATACACCGCCCTCGGGGTGACGCCACCGCCTCCGGCTCCGCGCGACCCGGAGAAGGAAAAACTCCTGCACGCCATGCTCGACGACGCGGCTGGCCGTGGCTGGGACCTGCTGGCCTTTGGGGTAGGCGCGGCCGGAGGCCAGCGCCCCCTGGAGGAGGACCCCTACGGCGTGGTGGGTTTCGCCGCCCAGGTCGGCGCCCTGCTGAAGGCCTTCCCGCAGGTGCGCGGGGTGATCATCGACGGCCCCGGAGAGCAGCACTACGAACTGGCCTTCCACCACGGCGGCGAACTCTTCGAGATCCGCGACTACTGGCGGGTGCGTTTCTCCCACCTGGGTTACGACCTGGACCGCCTGGAGCGGGGCATCGCCCAGTTGCGGCAGGCTTTCCACCGGCTGACCCCGGACCGGGTGCGCTACCACGCCTCGGGAGGCATGCTGGGGGCGTTACTGCTCTTCGACTTCAACGAGGACGCCCTCTACTGGCTGCGGACACGCCAGGAGAGCGGCATGGGGTACATGCGGGCGATGCGCCAGCAGCTCGACCGGCTGGACACCCGGGTGGTGTTGGGCGGCATCCCGCGCACCGCCGCATTCTCTTCCCTCACCGCCCAGAACTACCAACAGATGGGGCCGCTCTTCGACTACCTCTTCCCCAAGCACTACTTCTGGCACCGGGGCTTCGACGGGATGTACGGGACCGTGGCGCGCTGGGTTCAGGTGCTGCGGGAGTGGAATCCTTCGCTGGAGGAGGCGGACTGCTTCGCGGTGGTCGGGGCCCTTTTCGGCATCGACCTGCCGGGCGTCCACTCGCTGTTGGACCTGGAGCTGGGCTTCCCGCAGGAGTTCTTCGACCAGGTGGTGTACCGCGAGACCCGCCGCGCCCTGGAAGCCGTGGGCGACCCAGAGAAGGTGATCGCCTGGGTCTCCACCGGCCGCGCCCCGCACGCCGGCGACGCCATGACCGCCCGCGACCTGCACGGCATCCTAACCGCCTCGGCCAGGGCGGGCCTGCGGCGTTTCCTCTTCCACCCTGACCCTGACTTCGGCGCCGCCGAGTGGCGGGTGATCTCCAACCTGTGCGGGAAGCTCTGGGAGGAGTACCCTGAGGGCTACTGGCCCTCCGACACCCCCAGGCCCGACCGCTTCAACGGTGGGCGGACACCGCCCAAACGCTAACCACCGTGGGGAATGGTCACCCCTGCCAGGGTAACACCGGGGCAGGCGGAAGGCCCCTCGCAAGGAGGGCCGGGGATGCCCTGGAGAGGGCTCCCAGGGGAGACGGGGGGCAGCGGAGATCCGAGGGGCAGGGCAGCGGGGTAGCGGAGCCCGCAACGCCCCAACGCATGGGGGATTACATGGGGCAGGGCGGCGGGGCAGGGATAGCGAGCGAGGGGCAAAGGACCGCGCCTTGGGAGACCTTGGAAGGTATCCCGGGCGCGACTCTCCCCTTTGGAAGGGCTGGAGTGGGTCGCCCCCTCAGGTCGCTGCCAACACCCCGGCCCGCGCCTGGCGGATACACTCGCCCAGCACCGGGATGCCTTCGCGGATGTCCGCCAGCGAGCAGAAGCCGAAGGCCAGGCGCAGGAAGGGCACCGGCTCGTTGTGCACGTGGAAGGCCGAGCCCCGCGCGTAGATCACCCCGCGCTCGGCGGCCAGGGCCGCCAGCTTTTGCTGGCCCACGTCCTTGGGGAAACCCACCCACAGGAACATGCCCCCCACCGGCCGGGTCCAGGTGCAGATGTCGCCCAGATTTTCCTCCAGGGCGACGAAGAGGGTGTCGCGTTTCTCCCTGAGGATGCCGTTGGTATGGGCCACGTGGTCCCACAGGCGATCCCGGAAGAAGGTGGCGCAGATGGCCGCGGCCAGGGCGCTGTTGCCTCCGTCGTAACGGCGGTCCAGGAGGCGCTCCAGCAGGGGCGGGCGGGCCAGCAGGTACCCCAGGCGCAGACCCGGCCCCAGGATCTTGGACAACGAGCACAGGTACACACTCGGCAGCTCCGGGTCCAGTGCGTACAGCGTGGGCGGCACCGGCCCCTCGAAATGCACATCCCCGTAGCAGTTGTCCTCCACTACGATCACCTGGTGCTTCCTGGCCACCTCGATCAACTGCCGGCGGCGCGGGGTGGACATCACCGCCCCGGTGGGGTTCTGGTAGGTGGTGAGGGTGTAGACGAAGGCCGGCGAGGTGCCCTGTCTTTCCAGGCCTGTCAGCGTCTCGTCGAGGGCATCCACGCACATCCCCTCCTCGTCCTGGGGCACGCCCACCAGCCGCGCCCCCAACCCCTTGTACGCCCCGATGGTCCCCGAGTAGGTGTACTCCTCGGTGACGATCACGTCCCCCGGCCCCCGCATCAAGGCCTCGGCCACGAGGGTCACCCCCTGCATGGAGCCGTTGGTCAGCACCATGTGCTCGGACGAGACCGCCACCCCCTCGCGGCGCGCCTCGCGCGCCGCCATCACCTGCCGCAGCCCCAGGTGCCCCATTTCCCCGGGGTACTTCACCAGCTCCGGCCCCAGCTCCAGCACCGCCTGCCGGGCCGCCTCGGCCAGTTGGGCGGTGGGAAAGGAGCCCGGATCGGTGCGGCCGCTGCCGAAATCGTAGACGCGCATGGCGCTTCCCTCCCTTATGGCCGCACCGGGGTGCCGTCGGGCAGCCGGCACTGGGTCCACCAGATCACCTCGTCCTCGCAGGGATACTTGGCGGCCAGTTTCTCGTCGATGTCGATGCCCAGCCCGGGCCGGTCGTTGGGATACATGTAGCCCTGGCGCACCTCGGGCAGGCCGGGGAACATCTCGTACACGTGTTCGGGGAAACGGCACCACTCCTGGATGCCGAAGTTGGGCGCCACCAGGTCCAGATGCAGGTTGGCCGCATGACCCACCGGTGAGGTGTCGCCCGGCCCGTGCCAGGCGGTGCGGATGCCGTACATGTTGGCGAAGGCGGCCACGTGGCGGGCCGGGGTGATGCCGCCCATCTGGCTGACGTGCATACGGATGAAATCGATGAGCCGGCCCTCGATGAGGGGTTGCCACTCGCGCGGGTGGTTGAACAGCTCCCCCATGGCGATGGGGGTGCTGCACTGCTGGCGGATGTTCTTGAACCACTCCAGGTCCTCGGGGGCCAGGGGATCTTCGAGGAAGAAGAGTTTGAACTGCTCCATGTCCTTGGCGAAGCCCACCGCCTCGATGGGCTGCAGCCTTTCGTGGATGTCGTGGCACAGCTCGATCTCGTACCCCAACTCGGCGCGGACGCGCTCGAAGAGTTTGAGCTGAGTGCGCATGTAGTGTTTGCGGTCGAAGTAGGGGCCCTCGGCCGCCCCCTCGGGTTTGTGCAGCTGGGCCGGCTTACCCCCGTACCCACCGCAGTCCACCCGCAGGTACTGGTAGCCCTGCGCCATCAGCGCCCGCAGGCTGTCGATGGCCGCCTCGATGGTGTCGCCCCCGGCGTGGGTGTAGCAGGCCGCCGCCTCGCGACACTTGCCGCCCAGCAGTTGGTACACCGGCATCTTGGCCCGCTTGCCCTTGATGTCCCACAGGGCCTGGTCGATGCCGGAGATGGCGTTGTTGAGCACCGGTCCGTTGCGCCAGTACCCGTTGACCATCAACATCTGGAAGGTCTCCTCGATGCGGTCCACGTCGCGGCCGATGAGGAAGGGTTTGATGTGTCTTTCTATGGCGGCGTACACCGCGTGGAAGCGCTGGGTGAAGGTGGCGCAGCCCACCCCGTACAGGCCCGGTTCCGAGGTGATCACCTTGACGACGATCAGCCGCGATCCGGCCGGCTGGGTGAGGACAACCTTTACGTCTTTGATGGTGACCGCAGCCATTTTGCTCTCCTCTTGAACGTCAACGCGGCGGGGAGATAGCCCCGAAGGCCTTTGCTGGTGGAGGGGTGCCGGGCAAGGGCCTGGGGGCAGTGTGGGGCATCGGTGGCAGGCCCGGGACTCGGGAAAGGCCGCAGCGGGTTACTCCCCGGCGCTCCAAGGGTAATCCCCGCCCGCAGCCCTTGTCAAGAGAGGGCCCTGGCTTTAGTTTTGCGGCCACGCCGATGACAATCCTGCAAGCACTGATCCTGGGCCTGGTCCAGGGGCTCACCGAATTCATCCCCGTCAGCAGCACCGCCCACCTGCGGCTGGTGCCCCATTTCCTCGGCTGGGGCGATCCGGGCGCTGCCATCTCTGCCGTCATCCAGTTGGGCAGCCTGGTGGCCGTCTTCACCTACTTCGCCGCGGACCTGTGGCGGCTGTGCCAGGCTGCGCTGGGCAGCCTGCGACACCGCAATCTCAACCACAGCGACGAGTCCCGCCTGGCCTGGTCCATCGCCGTGGGCACCCTGCCCATCGCGGTCCTGGGCCTCGCCTTCAAGAATTTCATCGAGGGGGACGCCCGCCAGCTGCAGCTCATCGCCCTGGCCCTCATCGCCCTGGCCCTGCTGCTGCTCTTGGCCGAACGCCTGGGCCGGCGCACCCGCTCCATGCAGGAGTTGGGGTTCTGGCAGATCCAGCTCATCGGCCTGTGCCAGGCCATGGCCCTGATCCCGGGTTGCTCCCGCTCGGGCTCCACCATCATGGGGGGCCTGTTCCTGGGCTTGCGCCGCGAGGAAGCGGCCCGCTTCTCCTTCCTCCTGGGCCTGCCGGCCATCGGCGCCAGCGGTGCACTCGAATTTCTCGACCTGCTCGAAGGCGGCCTGGGCGGCGAGGGCATGCTCACCCTGGGGGTGGGCATCACCGCCGCCGCGATCAGCAGCTATCTGTCCATCGGTTTCCTGCTGCGTTTCTTGCAGCGCCGCGGCACCCACGGGTTCGCGTACTACCGCATCCTGCTGGGCGCCTTCATCCTCTTCAGCCTCGCCTGATCCCCTTTCCCGCAAAGGAGCACCCATGTATCCCCATCCCCTCAAGCAGCGGCTCCAGCGCGGCGAGGTGGTCCTGGGCTCCGGCCTGCTGGCCCCCTCACCCCACCTGACCGGCATGATCCTCTCTGCCCGACCGGACTTTCTCTGGATCGACACCGAGCACATGCCCTTTGGCAGCGAGGCCCTCGACTATATCCCGGTCCTGGCCCGCATGCGCGGGGTGGCCCCCCTGATACGGGTGGCCCACAACGACCCCGGGCTCATCAAGAAAGCCTACGACGTGGGCGCGGTGGCGGTGATGGTCCCCCAGGTCAACACCCCCGAGGAGGCGGCCCGGGCCGTGGAGTACGCCCGTTACCCGCCCCTGGGGCAGCGCGGCCTCTCCCCCATGTGGACCACCGTGGCCGGTGAGGACTGGAACCAGGTGATCAAGAGCGCCAACGAAGAGACCCTGCTGGTCCTCCAGTTGGAAAGCCGGCAGGCGTACGACAATATCGCCCAGATCGCCAGGGTCCCCGGCTTCGACGTGCTGCTGGTGGGACCGCTGGACCTGTCGGCCTCGCTGGGCCGCATCACCGAGACCGGCTCTAAAGAAGTGCAGGAGATCATGCGCGAGGTGCCCAAGAAGCTCGAGGGCACCGGCATCGCCGCCGGCACCACCCTGATGGAGGTTGCCGAACTGCAGGAGAAGATCCGCTGGGGCTATCAGTTCCTCAACGTGGGCAACGCGGTCAGCTACGGGGTGCAGGTCCTGAGCAGCCACCTCAAGACCCTGCGCGCCAATCCCAGGGGAGAGGGGTGAGGAGGGTCCGGCTGCCGGCCACTAGACGTACCAATCCGGGCGGGTCAGCGGCAGGCCGGGGGCGCCGCGGTCCTGCTTGACCAGCATGGCCTGGTACAGGTTGCGTTTGCCACGCGCGAAGCGGTCGTCCGAACCGGCCATGTAGAGCCGCCGCCCGGCGTCCTTTGGGCCTTTCTCGTTGGAGCACCTCCCATGACTTCTCCTGCCCTCGCCATCCCCTGGTCGCCCCGCCTGATCCTGGCGGGCCGCGCCTTCCGCCTGCCGGTCCGGGCCGCCCAGGCTCCCATCGAAATCCAGGCCCCTGGTTTTGCCCTGTTGGGACGGCGCTGGTCCAGCCTCGACCAAGCCTGGTACTGCTACCTGCGCGCCCCCCAGCCCAGCGGCGATTATACCCTGGGCATATCACAAGAAGGCCAGACCGCCCGGACAGCCGTCCAGGTGCGCGTCCTCGACCAGTTGCGGCAACCCCACAGCTTCAACGGCGCTGTCTGGCCGCGGCGCTGGCCCGTGGGGCAGGACTGGGTTTCGACCAAGACCCGGCAGACCCTGCAAGCCTACCCGAAACCCGCCGCTGATCCGGCGGTGGTCGGCTGGTGGCTGGCCCAGGACGACAGTACCCTCTGGCGCCAACTGCCCCCGGCCGAACTGCCCCGGGCCCACTTCGTCAACGTCCACCAGGGCTGCCCCAACTGCGGCACCGCGGTGTACCGCTACGGCGGTTTCTACCCCTGGACCCGCAATCACCTGCCCTGCGACTTCCGTTCCACCTGTCCCTCCTGCCAGCGCGTCTTTCCCAGCAACGACCTGATGGCCGGCGACTTCACCGGCGGCGACTTCACCGACGACGGGTACGGGTACTTCGACACCGGGGGCCATCTCTTCCTCTTTGCCGCCACCTATCACCGCGACCAGACCCGTGCCTGCTGGGCCGGCATGGATCAGTTCACCCGCCAGTTGCGCGACCGCTTCGAGCCGGAGACCGCCCGCAGATTGGGTCTGATGCTGTTGCGCCAGGCCGTGGAGGAGGCGTACCTGGCGGCGGTGCCCCAGTTCCGCTACGGGCCGACCTTGGGGGTGGAGAC
Organism: Candidatus Handelsmanbacteria bacterium; assembly: GCA_016867395.1. Lineage (GTDB taxonomy): Bacteria > Latescibacterota > UBA2968 > UBA8231 > UBA8231 > SICG01. The sequence goes on along the minus strand of VGJS01000028.1, from coordinate 3,471 downwards.
CCCCTGGGAGTGGGGTCAGCCCGACTGGGCGGCCCAGCCCGACCCCATCGGCGCCCTGCACCGCAAGGGGACCGTCCACTACTGCATCGACATCCCCTATGTGGTCGAGGTGCTGGCCCTGGCCTACGACACGATCTGGGCCTTCCTGGGGCAGGACCAAGAACTGGTGGAACGGGCGCAGCGCCAGGGCGCGCCCGTGGAGAGCCCGGCCCAGGTGGTGCAACTCATCGAGGAGATGCTGGCCTGTCTGCTCCAATGCGCCCAGGATGGAGGGGCGGTCAGCAACTTGCCCCGGGTCAGCCAGGCGGTGCTGGTCCTCCTGCGCGTGCTCGACCGGGCCGATGCCCAGCCGGTGCTGGAGTGGCTCTACGACCGCGGACCGGACAAGATGAAGGTCTTCGGCACCAACGACTTCTGCCCCGACGGCACCCCGCCCGAGGCCACCGGGGGGTACAACGACATCCACAGCCTGGGGCTCTTCGCCCTGGAGCACCACCTGCGCCAGTTGCGCCAACTCCACCCGCGCGCCTATCCCGAATCCGCCTTCCCCTCGCTGGTGGAGGACCCGCGCGCTGCCCACGTGGCCCGGGCCCCGCACGAGATCACCCTAGTGGGCAAGACCCACTTCCAGATCGGCGACGGCGGCGGACCCGGACACCAACCCCTGCCGGTCGACGCCTATCCGCATCCCCTGCCTCCCGAGACCCTGGCGCAGGCCGCCGCCTTCACCGGCGATCCGCTGTTGGCCCGCATCCGGGACGCCGCCGCAGAGAAGCAACCCCTGCCCTGGGGGCTCACCGTCCACGACGGGGGCGGCATCGCCATCCTGCGCACCGGCGAGATCCCCGAGCGGGCCGCCGCCGGCATCGCGTACGGCGACGCCACCGGCCACCGCCATCTGGACCTGTTGGACGTGCAGCTCTTCGCCTTTGGCCAGCCCTTTCTCAGCGACCTGGGCTATCCCCAGTCCTGGGGCAGCATCGACTATTGGGAGGCCCACTGGGCCACCCACAACGCCGCCTGGGGCGTGGTGCCGGGTCTGGCCACGGGGCGCACGGGTGGACGGGGACGGCTGGTGCGTCTCCTCTGCGCCGAGGGGGTGCAGGTGCTGGAACTGGAGGCCGAGCGCTGGGCCTGGGACGCGGAGGGAAAGAGATGGTATAGGCCGGGTGTCTACTTCCGCCGGCTCCTCGCCCTGGTGGAGACCGGCGGGCAGGGCGTGGCCCTCATCGACCTGTCGCGGGTGAAGGGCGGCAGCGAGCACTGGCGCATCTGCCGTGGGTTGGAGGCCGATGCCTTCGCCGCCGATCTGGCCATCCGCAAGCTCGGCGGCACCGTGGCCGACCCACAGGGACAGCGCGGCCAGCAGAAGGGTCTGATCCATCCCGACTACGCCGGCCTGGCCTGGATGGACGCGGTGGAGCATCTGGAGGATCGCCCCGCCTGGAAAGGCACCTGGGCCTGCCGCCGGCGCCCCGACGCCTGGCTGGACCTGCATCAGCTGCACATTACCCCCGGCACCCAGCTGCTCAGCGCCCGGGCCACCGCCACCATGGGCACGCCCGAGGAGTCCACCTACCACTTCCGCCCCCTCTTGTGGAAGCACACGCCCCAACCTGGGCAGACCACCTGCGTGGATCTGGTCTTCGAGCCACGCCTGGGCCCGGCCACCCTGGCGGCAGTGCGCCCCATCCCCGCCGGCCGCGAGGAGGCCACCGGTGTCGAGCTGGTGAGTGCGGGTGGGCGCGCGGTGAAACTCTATTGGAATCCAGAAGCCGACGCCGCAGTGCGGTTCGGGGATGGGGCCTCATTGCAGGGCAGCCTGGCGGTGGTGGTCGATGGGAAGATCAGCGCGGTGGGGGTTTCCTCTTTCACGGCAGGGGGCAAATCCCTCGCCTGCGCCCAGCCGATGCAACCGGGCCGGATCATCGCCGTGGACCGGCAGGCCTGCACCGTCGAGGTGGAGGGCCTACAGGGGATCGCAGTTGGCGACCGGGTGCGGATCAATCCGCAGGGGCGGGGGCACAACTACCGGGTGGAGGAGGTACGGGAGCTGGGTGGAGGACGACTGCGGTTGCGCCTCGATGTCACCTCCCTGCTGGGGCGGGGACGGGTAAAGGCAGTGCAGGGACAGCAGGTAAAGCTGGAGTACCATATCATGGCCCGCACCGGCAACCTGCATCTCACCCGCCTGGAGCGCGAAGAGGGGACCGGTTGGGGAGAGATTCGCGAGGCCAACAACCCGGACGCGGACCACACCGCGGTGGAACTGGACCGGCCCCTCGACCTGAAGCCGGGCGAGTGGGTGAATGTAGTGGACGGGGTGGCGGGGGATGAACTGGTGTTTGAACCATTGTGCCGCGCCTGAGCGCCGGAGGAAAGACGATGCCAACCCTTGATCCGAAGCTGCTGGAAGCACTGCGCGAGTTTGACTCCCCCACCCTCTTCAACGCCGTGACCCGTTTGCGCGGGACCCCTGGCGAGGACTACACAGACCACACCATCCGCTGCCTGCTGCCCGAGCTGGGGCCGGCCATCGGCTACGCAGTCACCGCCGAGGTGACCACCAATGACCCGGATTCCCCAGCCCTCGACTGGCTCGACTACTATGCGATGCTCGAAGCCACCCCCGGCCCACTGATCGCCGTGCTCAAGGACGTGGACTCGCGGCCGGGCCGGGGCGCCAGCTTCGGCGACGGCATGGCCACCCTGCACCAGCGGCTGGGGGTGAGTGGGGTGCTGGTCGAGGGCACGGTGCGAGACCTGGCCGGCATCCGCCGGGTGGGACTGCCGGTCTTCGCCTGGGGCACGGTGCCGGGCCACGGGGTCTTCAACCTCACCCGCTTCAGCCAGCCCCTCACCGTGGGCCAATTGCGGGTGCGGCCTGGCGACCTGCTCCTGGCCGACGCCGACGGCTGCGTCAAGCTGCCCGCCGCCGAAGCCGCCCAGATCCTGGAACTGGCCCGCCGGATCCGCGCCGAGGAGGAGGCCATCTTCGCCGCGTACCGGGCATCTGATTTCAGCGTGGCGAAGATGAGGCAACAGCGGGGGAACTGAGCTTACCTCGTGAAGCTAGGCCTGCTTGCACGCTCATTCATAGCTCCAACCTGCCTGGCCTGCCTTCATGATGATTTTGGCGCACGCTTCGGCGTCCGAAGCTGGATCATGGTGCTTGAGCCGTATTGATAAGGCGCGGCACACGTCCGGTAGCTTCGTGGGGCGGATGTTCCGATTGTGTCCGTAAGTTTCTGTAAAAAGTAAAAAGCCACTGCTGTCCCGAGTGGGTGTATCCTAGGGGTTACCTCTAACTCCTACCCACACCTACACCTGGAGGCAACAATGGCCCGCAGGCAACGTAGTGAAGCCGCCCCGGCAGATCAAGAGGGGCTGCTGGAAGACCCGGAGTTTCTGCGCCATGGGCTACAGCGGTATTTGCAGCAGTTTCTCGACGAGGAGATCAGCCACTTCCTC
>VGJS01000027.1 GCA_016867395.1 Candidatus Handelsmanbacteria bacterium | reverse complement strand
CCCGATCTGTTTGAATACCTGGAGATCTTCTACAACCGGGAGCGGTTACATTCCACCCTGGGGTATCTGACCCCAGAGCAATTCGAGCGGCTAACACCCAGGCTTTGCGCTTGAGAGTGGCCACTTTCCTGGATACACACAGAGTCCAAATGGACGAAAATCCGGACTGGTGGCTTCGGCGAAACCTTCATGGTCACTAGCAAAATTCCTGGCCGGGAATCGACCCCAACCTAGTCCCCACCCCAAGAATAGCCCTCTGGGAGGATCCCCCCATGCCCCGCACCCACATCGGCATCCACACCGTAGAGGAAATCCGCGACCACTACCGGCGCTATCTTTTTGGGGAATACCTGCCCTTCTGGAACCGCCACGGCGTCGATCACCAGCACGGCGGTTTCTTCTGCGCCCTCGACCACGACGGCACCCGCCTGGAGGACAGCAAGTTCATGTGGTACCAGGGTCGCGGCCTGTGGGTATACTCCCATCTGGCGCGGCATTTTGGCGACGCGGAAGCCCTGGAGATCGCCCGCAAGACAGCCGGGTTCCTGCTGGCCCACGGCCGCGATCGGGAAGGCTGGTGGGCGGAGTGGCTGGAGGCCGATGGCCGGGTCAGGGCTGGGCGGACCTATCGCGGGTACGAGAGCCTCTTTGTCGCCGAGGGCCTGCAGGCGTACGCGGCGGTCACCGGGGATGAACGGGCCTTTGAGGTGGCGCGGACCACCTTGCTCAAGGTGGTCGAACTCTACCGCGACCCCCGTCGCCCGGTGAACGAGGATTACATCCCACTCTGCTATCCGGGTATGCGCATCCTCGGGGAGTTCATGGTCCTCATCCTGACCCTGACCCAGATGCTGGAGCAGCGGCCAGGCGACGCGGAACTGGCGGCCCTGGCCGACGAGATGGTGCAGGGCATCACAGTGGAGTTCTGGAACGAGCACTACCAGCTCACCAACGAGGTCCGCACCTGCGACCTGCGCCGGCCCGAGGACCCCAACGAGGATTTCTGCTACCTGGGCCACGGCATCGAGACCATGTGGATGACCATGGCCGAGGCCTTGCGCCGGCAGGACCACACCCTCTTTGAGCTGTGCGCGGCGCGCTTCCGTCGCCACGTCAAGGTAGCCTGGGACGACGTGTACGGTGGCCTCTTCCGCTCCCTGCGGGTGAAGTCCAACTACTACGAACTGGACAAGGTGCTGTGGCTACAGGAGGAGGGGCTCATCGGCTGCCTGATGCTGATGGAGCACACCGAGGACGAGTGGTCGTGGGAGTGGTTTGCGCGGATCTACGAGTGGATCGAGACCAGGTGCGCCCTCCGGCACCACGGGTACCCTCTCTATCAGGTGGGAGGGGACCGGCAGATGAGCTTTGGCCCCCACTCCAACCGCAAGGAGAACTACCACCACCCGCGCTGCGTCATGTACTGCCTCTTGGCCCTGGAGCGGATGATCGGCCGGGGTGGCGCGGTGTCGGGAGTGTGGGGCTGAAGAGGCGGGCAGGGTCCGTCTATACCAGCCGCAGGACCACTTCGCGGCTGCGGCGCAGGGCATCGAGGGGGTCGGGAAGCTGGGGGTGTAGTTCGAGGCTGAGGGGGCCCTGGTAGCCCACCTCCCCCAGGGCGGCAAAGGTGCGGCGCAAAACATTCTCGGTGAGCACCCCATCCAAGAGCCCCAGGTGCAGGTCCTGGCGGCCATCGTTGTCATCCAGATGCACATAGCCCAGGCGCGACCCGGCGCGGCGGATGAGGTCGGCGGGGTCCTCGCCGGAGATCTGGGCGTGGCCCAGGTCGACGAGCAGGTAGAGGTTGGGGTGCCCTATACCTTCAAGGAAATCGAGGGTGGCCGCCCCGCTGGGCAGGCAGCGGCCGGGGAAATGCTCGACCCCCAGCCTCATTCCCAGGCCGGCTGCTGCTTCGGCCAGCCGCTCCATGCCACGGGCGTAGCACGCCAGGGCAGCGCGGCTGTCGTCCATGCCCGGCACCACGTACGCGGTGTGGGCGCCCAGGTCGCGGGCGTGGCGCAGGCCCTCGGCCAACTGCGAGAAAGCGCGTGCCGCCTCGGCTTCGTCGGCGCTGTCGAGGGGCACCTCGGGAAAGGCGATGCCCACACAGGGCACCCCCAGTCCCAACTCGGCCAGGCGCTGGCGGGCCTGGGGCGAGCGCAGGGCCTGGGGCCGCACGTCGATATGGCCGAAGCCCAGCCCGGCGAGTTGGGCGAGGTTCTGTTCCTCGGGGCCGCTCAGCACCCAGGCGCAGCAGGAGAGGATCAAGGCTGTTCCCTTTCGCGGGGTGCGCGGCGCACCCAGACCTGCACCTGGGCCAGGGTGGGCAGGCGCCGATGGGGGAGGGCGGCCAGTTTATGCAGCACGGCCTCGGCCGAGAGCCGGCCCAACTCCTCGACCGAGCGAATGCCGGCCAGCCACAACAGATTCCCGTACTCGGCGCCGATGCCCTGGTGCAGGTAGAGCCGCGAGGTGCGGCGCAGCTCGGCCAGTTGCGCCGGGGCCAGTTCGGTTTCGAGCCTTTGGCACAGGTCCCGGCCCTGCCAGCCTTCGAGGTCGGTCAGGTACTGCACCTGGTGGGTTTCGAGCAGGGCCCGCACCCCGGGGTCCAGGCCGGCGATGGCGTCGAGCCGGGGGGTCAGGGAGGTGGTGGTCTGGCGGTCCATGTAGTAGTGGGTGGCTGCGCAAAAGACCGCGGTCAGGATGAGGAGGGCGCCCCGCAGCGCCGGGCCGAAGGGCCGCCCCTCCGGTGCGGTGTACGCGCCGAAGCTCGGGGCCAGGCCGCGCCAGACCAGGGCGCGGTAGAGCACTGCGCACTCCACGGCAAAGGGCGGGAAACCGAGGAAACCGGCCAGGGGCATCTCGAAGAGCTTGAGTTCGTCGAAAAAGGGCACGGTGTAGATCCACTTGGTCCGGGCCCAGAAGTTGAGGGATTCCCAGAAGAAGCCGGCGATCAGGCCGGCCAGGAGCAGGCGCAGCAAAGGTCCGTACTCCCCCCGCTCCAACTGGCGCAGGAGGTCGTCGATGCCCCGGCGGTAGTTGGCCGGGGCGGTGAAGAGCACCAGGGCCAGCCATACCAGCGGGAAGAAGTAGGTGGGCCACAGCAGGGGCAGGGCCAGGCAGACCAGGCCGGCCAGTTGCAGGTTGCGCAGGCCGGCGGCGGAGAAGCGCAGGGGCCGGCCCCGGACCTGGGCGGCCACCCCGCGCAGGGTTAGGTAGTGATCGATCCAGAAGATGCCCGGGAAGACGGTGGCAAAGGCCACCAGGGTGGCGAGGAAATTGGCGGCCCAGCCATCGACCACAAAGATGTAGTACCAGTTCTGGAGGCGGAGGTTGACCAGCTCGAAGAAGTACCAGGCCGCTGCCGACCAGAAGAGCAGCAGCAGAAACCCAGGTCCGCACGCCGCGATCAGCGAAGGTCCCTGCCGGCGGCGGATCAACTGGTCAAAGGTAAAGATCAGTCCGTACCAGGCGAATTGGTAGAAGAAGGTGGCGAAGGGTTCCACCCGGGCCAGCATCAGGGAAAAACAAAGGGCGATGGCGGCCGGCCCGGCCAGGAGCAGGATCATCGCGGCCGGTCTGCCCGCAGGGGACCCCGGTTGCCGTCGCGGATGGGAATGGGGGCGCAGAGTTCGATTAGGTCGGGCAGGTCGAACTCGGCCAGGAGGCCAAAGCAGAAGAGGGGCGCGGCGCTGGCATAGGCCACGGGCCAGTCGATGAGCCGGCCCAGGGTGTCCATCAGCGAGGCGGTGGTAAGGGTTTTGACCCAGGCCGGCTCCAGGGCCGCGGCCAGCAGGGCGACCACGGGCATGAGCTGGCCGGCGGCCCGCAGGTGCAGGCCGGACTGCCGGCAGAGGCGACCGGCCCAATTTAGCAGGGCCAGCACCTGGCCCACCTGGATGCCGAGGGAACGCTGGCCGGCAGTGGAGACCAGCATGTGGTGTTGCCAGGAACAGGTGTTTTCGCCAGTGCCGAAGACATCGGCCACCAGGACCCGGCGCTCGACGGCCAGGGCCTGGTTCGCCCAATAGGCAGCGCTGCGCCGGCCCCCGTCGGCGATGACCAGTTCCGCGCCCCTGGCCCCAGCCGGGATCAGCTCGGTGATGGGCAGGGTCCAGATCCCATCGAGGGAGAGCAGGTGCTGGCGGATCTCTGTGCCCTGCGAGCGCCGCGCCGCGCTGCTCTTTATCCCTTCCACCCGCGCATAGGCAGGCAGGCAGAGCAGGGCCTTCAGGCGTTTGCGGGCCGCGGCGGGTGCGAGGGGTTTGCGGCGGGCGCGGGTCGCCTTCACCCGTCGGAGGGCAGCCTGGGCCAGGGAGTGCAGGGTGGCGTTGTCCGGGGGCAGGCCGGCGTTCAGTTCGGCCTCGCTGCGCAGTTCCCCCTTCCAGGGCAGGTCCCCGGCCGGGGTGCGCAGCCCGAAATGCAGGTCGAGGAACTGGTAGAACTGGCTGCGGTTGTCGGCCTCGTAGTTGTGGGTGCCTGGGTCCACGTTGTCGTGGAAGGAGAGCTGATCCGCTGCGTCTAGGAGCGCGAAGTAGGGTTTGGCCGGCTGGTACACCGATTTCTTTGCCCGCCGGGTCTGGAAGCAGCAGTCGTCGTGGCGGTTGTAAGTCAGCAGGGTGGGGCGCGGCGCGAAGAGGGCGGTGAGGGTGTCGAAGTCGGCGAGGGTACACAGGTCGGCGGGCACCTGCTCCAGATCGCCGATATCCTCCATGCAGCCCTTGCGCTGCCACACCGGCGTGTACCCGGCCACCGGGGCGATGGCCCGCACCCGCTCGTCGAGGGCCGAGAGCAGGGCGGTCTGCCAGCCACCGCCCGAAAGCCCGGTCATGGCCACCCGCTCCGGATCGGTGTGGGGGTGGGCCAGCAGCAGGTCGAGCCCGCGCTTCATCAACAAATAGAAAACCCCCACCCCAGCCACCCCGCACAGGTCGAGCAGGCCGATGCGGTTGTGGTCCGCGTCGGCGCGCAACTCCCCCATGCCGATGAACTCGGTGCTGAGGGCCAGGACCCCGCGCTTGGCCAGGTTGAGGCAGCGGGCCTGTTTGTAATCCATGGCCTTGCCGCCGGGGTGGTGGCCGTTGGGATTGAGCACCGCCGGCGCCTTGCCCCGCAGCGCGGTCGGTTCGTAGAGCAGGGCCGGCACCCACAGGCCGGGGTACCCCTCATAGCGCAGCTTGCGGATGCGGTACCCTTTCCCGGTCTCGATCACCCCGCGCCATTCGACCCGGGGCTGGGCTTCCAGCAGCCCGGGGGCGTGGCCGCGAAAAAAAAGATCGAGAAGTTGCTGCCGAATCTGTGCTGCCCGCCCTTCCCAAACGCGGCGGGTGGGTGGGGCGCCCAGGCGTGGGAGCTGGCGATCCAGAAAGGCGAGCAATTCCCGGTGGGCTTTCTTGCCCAGCACCTGCTGGCTGAGGGCGCGCTGCACGGATCATCTCCGGGGAAAATGGTTCAGAGATAATACCCACCTGAGCATACGGGTGCAAGGCGGGACGGATCGACACGCGTAGGGCCGGGGCCTATATTATCCCCAAAGGGTGGGGAATGCTGACGATCTACCTGATCCGCCACGGCGAGGTACACAATCCCCAGGGCATCATCTACGGCCATCTGCCCGGTTACGGACTGAGCGAGAAGGGCCGACAGCAACTGGCGCGGGCCGCCGGCCTGCTGCGGGAGCGCGGGCCTTTTGCGGCCCTCTACGCCTCGCCCCTGCAGCGGGCCCAGGAGTCGGCCCGGATCCTGGGCGAGCATCTGGGCCTGGACCTGGCCACCGAACCCCTCATCGCCGAGACCGGGGTAGAAGGGTACCAGGGCAAACCCTTCTCGGCCCTGCCCCACCCGTACATCACCGAGGAGCCCCTGGTGCCTGGCATCGAGTGCGCCGCCTCGATACGCGCCCGCTTCCTCGACTGGGCCGGGGTCATGTTGGCCCGCCACCCCGGGGGTAACATTCTCGCCGTCTCCCACCGCGATCCCATAGGGGTGTGCCTGCTGCACTGGCAGGGCAAAGGACTCGACGAGTTGCCCGGGCTTCCCATCGATCCGGGCGGGGTGTATGCGGTACACCTCGAAACCGCCGGGCGCGCCGCGCAGGTGGAGGCCGTGGGCTAGTGCGCCGGCTGCTGCTGCTTGCCCTGCTGGTGGCACTGGGGGCAGGGTTGCGGCTGTGGGCCATAGGCTTTGGTCTGCCCTCCTGGTTGCATCCCGACGAGTTCGGCGCGGTCTTCATCCCGCTGAACTTTTTCAGTGGGGATCTGAATCCCCGCTTCTTTACCTACCCTACCCTCCACTACTACCTGCTCGGCGCCGTGTACGGGGGGTACTTCCTGCTCCAGCATCTTTTTGGGGCGGGCCTCTCCGTCGAAGAATTCGTCGCCTATCACTATTTCTGGGACCAGGTTGAACTCCTGTACCTGGCCCGGTTGCAGAGCGCCCTCTTTGGGACGGGCGCGGTGCTTTGGACCTGGGGGCTGGCCCGGCGGGTGTACGGCGAGCGGGCGGCTTGGCCAGCGGCGGCCCTGCTGGCGGTGGCGGCCCTGCATGTGCGGCAGAGCCACCTGGCTGGAGTGGACGTGGAGCTGGCCTTCTGGTTTGCCGGGGCTCTGTGGGCCGCGGTGCGGCTGGGCGAGCGCGAGGACTGGGCCGCCTATGCCCTGTCCGGGGCTCTGGTGGGGCTGGCCGCGACCACCAAATATCCTGGGGCGCTGGCCGGTGTGGCGGTGGCGGCGGCCCACCTGCTCGCAGGCCGGCCCCTGCTGGACCGCCGGCTGTGGGGGGCGGGTGGGGCGGCCCTTGGGGTCTTTGTCCTGGCCTCGCCCTATGTGCTGCTCGACTGGGGCATTTTTGTGGTGCATTTCTCCTCCCAGGTGGAGCACCTGGAGACCGGCCACGGCCAGGACCTGGGCCTGGGCTGGGGCTATCACCTCTGGGTGAGCCTGCCCGCCGGCCTGGGCTGGGGTGGCTTGGGGCTGGGACTGGCAGGGGGGGCGCTGGCGCTGCGGGAAAGGCGGCCCGGCCCCCTAGCCCTGCTGGCGGCCCTGCTGGTTTTTTATCTGTTCATCGGGGCCGGGCGCGCGGTGTTCGCCCGTTACACCTTGCCCCTGCTGCCCCTGCTGGCCGCGCTGGCCGGCGGGACCTTGGCCCGCCTCCGCAGCAACCGTTACCTGGCGGCCGCCCTCTTGTTGACCTGCGCCCAGCCCCTGTATGCCTCCTGGCGCACCGTCCAACTGCTAAGTGTTCCCGACACCCGGGTGCAGGCGCGCGATTGGATCGAATCCCAGGTGCCCGAAGGGGCGGTCATCGCCAACTTTGGGGGCTGGGCCGGCGACGTGCGGGTGCGCACCTTCGAGGAGTTGTGGTGGGCCCTCTCCCATTTCGAGCGGGTCTTTGGCCGCCAGAGGACCGACAGAGCCATCGCTTTCATCGCGACCCTGCCGCCTGGCGCGCCTTTCTACAGTTACGCCATTCAGCGGACCAATATGGCCGCCGCCCCCGGCAGCCTGGCGGAGGTGGAGCGCCTGGAACCCGAATACGCGGTGCTGCACCGACACCCCTTGCAGTACTCGCGCATCGACTCGGTCTTTGCCCTTGGTCTGCAATTACTAGCCCAACGGGTGGCGTCCTTCAGCCCTCCGGGACTACGGCAGACCGAACACCGCTACGATCCCCTCGACGCCCTGTACGTGCCCCTGGGGGATTTTGGCGAGCTGGCACGCCCCGGCCCGGAGGTGGAGATATGGAGGATGAAGGAGGTGTCCTTGCCGCCGCAAGGGCGTCTGGCGGTGCGGGCGGTTTTCGCCAGAGGGTACGTGGCCGGCGCCGGCGCCAGGCTTTCCCAGGGCAGCGAGGAAGAGGTGGTGGCGCTGGCAAAGCACGCCATAGATCTGGACCCTCGCTGCGCCGAAGCCTACTTCCTGCTAGGGTTTCTTGCCCAGCGGGCAGGGCAGACCGAGGAAGCACTGGCGCTTTACGCCCGGCAACTGGAGTTGCAGCCGGCCAGCGCCGGCACCTATCACAATATGGCTATGGCCTACCAGTCGCTGCATCAGACAGATCAGGCGGAAAGGATGCTGTGGGCGGCGCTGCGGGCCCTGCCCTGGAAGCGGAGCGCCCACCAGGCCCTGGCCCGGTTCTACCAGGGGCAGGGGCGCCAGGCCGAGGCCCTGGCGGTGTATCAGCAGCAGGTGGCGCGTTTTCCGGACCGAGGAGCGGCCTATGAGGACTGGGGGGAGTGGCTGGAAAGGCGCGGCCAGCCAGCCCCGGCGGCGGCGATCTACCGCCAGGGACTGGAGCACGACCCCGGATATGGGCCGCTGTACCGGCGACTGGCCGCTCTGTACCTGGCCCAGGGCCAAGTGCAGCAGGCGGCGGAGACCAGCGAAAGGTGGTTGCAGTTCGAGCCGAGCCGGGCCGAAGCCCACCGGCTGCTGGCCTATGCCTGCCGCAGCCTGGGGCAGATGGGAAGCGCCAGGGAACACGCCCGGGAGATGGCGCGCCTGGCTCCGGGGTTGGATGGCGAGTTGGAGCGGTGGCTGGCCGGCCCTTAGGGCGCGGCCATAGAGCAGGGCTGAGGGGACGGATAAGCTCCCTCAGCCAGAGCGGGGTTTTACTGTTTGCGCTTGAGGACGGGCAGGCCGTTCTTGCTCTCAGAGACCTCGTAGCCCTCGGGCACCCTGTCGAGGGCTCCTTCCTTAGTTTCGCGCGAAAAGAAATAGATGGTCTGGGTGTTGCCGTTTTTCAAGACCGTGGTCCGGGCGTGCAGGATGTAGGAGCTACCTCGGGAATTGGTGAAGGAAAAGGCCATGTGCAACTCCTTTCTGGCTGTAGCGACCTAGAAAATACTCAAAAAAGGCCGCCGATGCCATACAGCAACCCTTGACGGGGGCAGCCGGCTTTGCTATCTCTGAAAATCCGCACACCCGCAATCAGACAGGCAGAGGCATGGAAGCGATTGAATCGACCAACAACCCCTTTGGCGGCACCGTGGTCAAGCCCGAGGCCCTCAACCCCGATCCGACAGCCTTCGCCGCCCAGTTGCAGCACTCCCTGGCGGTGTGGCGCGAGCAGGGTCTCAAGGTGGTGTGGCTGGAGGTCTCCATCGCCAAGTCCCGGTTGATCCCGGTGGCCGCCGAGGTGGGCTTTGTCTTCCACCACAGCGGCGAGGACTACCTCATGCTCACCTGCCGGCTGGTGGAAGGGACCTTTGTGCCGCGCCACGCCTCGCACTATATCGGCGCCGGCGGGGTGGTGTTCAACAACAAGAGCGAACTGCTGGTGGTCAGCGAAAAGTACCAACAGTCGAGCAACAACCCGCCGCGCTTCAAGCTGCCCGGCGGGGCTCTGCACGAGGGCGAGCACCTGGTGGAGGGGGTGATCCGCGAGGTGCAGGAGGAGACCGGGGTGCAGACCCGGTTCGACGCCCTGGTCTGCTTCCGCCACTGGCACGGCTACCGCTACGGCAAGTCCGACATCTACTTCGTGTGCCGGCTGCACCCTCTCAGCGCCGAGATCTCGATGCAGGAGGAGGAGATCGAGCACTGCCTGTGGATGCCGGTGGAGGAGTACCTGGCCCACGGCAACGTGCACTCCTTCAACAAGAGCATCGTGCGGGCAGCTCTGCACAGCCCCGGCATTGTGCCCACCGCCATCGAGGGGTACACGGATCCTTCACGCTACGAATTCTTCATGCCCAGGAACGGGCACTCCGCCTGAGAGGGAACATGGCCGACAAGGTAGTGCGCTGGGGGATTCTCAGCACTGCGGCAATAGGGGCCCGCGCCTTCGTCCCCGCGCTGAAGCAGACGCGGCGCGGTCAACTGGCCGCCGTGGCCAGCCGCAGCCGGGAGCGGGGGGCGTCCTTTGCCCACCGGCACGGCATCCCACTGGTATTCGACGACTACGCCGACCTGCTGGCCAGCGACCAGATCGACGCGGTGTACAACCCGCTGCCCAACTCCATGCACGCCGAGTGGACCCTCGCCGCAGCCCGGCAGGGCAAACACATCTTCTGCGAAAAGCCCTTGGCCCTCAGCCCCGCCGAAGCCGGACGGATGGTGGAAGCCTGCCAGCAGGCCGGGGTGCTTCTCTTCGAGGCTTTCGTCTTCCTCTGCCACCCCCAGACCCGCAGGCTGCGCCATTTGCTCGACGAGGGCGCCATCGGCAGGCTGATGCAGGTGCAGGCGCAGATGACCTTTCCCCTGGCCCGCCCCACCGACAATATCCGCATGAACCGGGAACTGGGCGGCGGTAGCCTGATGGACGTGGGTTGCTATCCCATCACCTTCGCCCGTTTTGCCTTTAGCGAGGAGCCCCTTTCGGTGCAGGCCACTTGCCGCATGGACCCTGATTACGGGGTGGACACCCGGGCGGGCATGCTGCTGAACTTCAGCGGGGAGCGCTTCGCGACCTTGCAGGCGGGCTTCGACGCGCCCGGTGGGCAGGCGGCGGTGCTCTTTGGCGAGAGCGGGTACATCGAGGTATCCAAGCCCTATCACCCGGGCGAGCAGAGCCAGATCGCGGTACACGCCGGGGGCAAGGACGAGGTCTTGTCCTTCGACACGGGCACCATGCCCTTCGCCCCGGCCATTGAGCACTTCCACGACTGTATTCTAGACGGAGTGGCGCTCATCGCCACGGGCGCCTACGCCACCGGCACCCTCGAGATCATCGAGGCGGTGCGGGAGTCCTCGCGTATTGGCCGGCGGGTCGAGCTGGGCTGAATTATTTCTTCAGTTGCTCCAGCACCTCTTTGTTGAGCAGGTGCTCGGGAGCGCGGCCCTCCAGGCAGTCGATAATGGACCGGGCGGCCATCAGGGCCATGCACTTGCGGGCGGCCAGGGTCCTGGAGCCCGAATGCGGGGTGGCGATCACATTCTCCAGCTTTACCAGTTCCAGCGAAGTCCCCTTGGGCGGCTCGCTGGCCTGGCAGTCCAGGCCGGCCCCGGCCAGGTGGCCGCTCCCGAGGGCGGCGATCAGTGCCGGCTCGTCCACCAATCCCCCCCGTGCGGTGTTGATCAGGTAGGACCCCTTCTTCATGCGGCCCAGGAAGCCGGCGTTCACCATGTTCTGATTTTCCGGGGTGAGCGGGGTGTGGAGGGTGAGGGCGTCGGCCTGGGTGAGCAACTCGTCCAGCGAGGCCGGCGCCGCGCCCATTTCCTTGATCCTCGCCGCATCCACCCACGGGTCGCAGACCAGCACCCGCATCTTGAAGCCCAGGGCCCGGCGCACCACCTCGGCGCCGATGCGGCCGCAGCCCACCAGTCCCAGGGTCATGGCCGACAGGTCCTCGCCCATTGCCACCCCGTAGCCCCCGCCTTTGATGCAGCGGTCCCCGGCGGCGGTCTGGCGCACCAGGGTCAAAAGCAGGGCAAAGACCAGGTCGGCCACGGCGTCGGCCATGGCCCCGGGGGTGTTGGTGACCATGATCCCTTGCCGGGTGCACTCCTCCAGGTCCACCCGGTCGTATCCCACCCCGTTGCGGGCGACGATCTTGAGCTGGTCGGCCCCTTCCAGGGTGCGAGCGTCGATGCGCTCGTTGCCGGCCAGGAGGGCGTGGACGCCGGCCAGTTGCGCCCGGGTGTCCTCGTCAGGCCAGCCGGGTAGGGGCGGGCGAAAGACCAGTTCGCAGCCGGCCTTTTCAAAGAGGGCGCGGGCCGTGAGGGCATCCTCGAATTCGATCTCGCACCGGGTGAAGACACAGGACTTGGCCATGACTCCTCCTCAAGCGCCGAAACGGGTGTGGGCGTAGCGTGCAAAGGGGGTGGCGACGCCCAGTTTCGCCGCGATTTCCTCCAGGGACTGCTGGTGGTCCGGGGCGACGGGGATGCCCTCGCGGCTGTATTCCTCCTGGCGCTGCCATTCTAGGCCGCCGGGCAGTTCGGCCCGCTCTTGCCCAGGGAAAGGTTTCATCCGGCGGGCCTCGCCGATGTAGCGGTCCATCTCTTTCTTGAACTCGTCCATCGGCATGAAGCGCTTGATGTCGAACATGACGATGAAGGAGCCCTGGTTGGATTCCCACCTGGAGAGGGGGGCCTGGACCTCGGGCTTGTAAATGCCGGCCAGGATGCCGCCTAGGGCCTGGAAGAGGGCGGCCAGCCCCAGCCCTTTGAAGAAGGTGGCGGGGAACTGGCCGAACAGGTCGTCGGAATAGGGCAGGAAATAGGCGCCCATGTCCAGCACCAGGGGCGGCTGTAAGCCGGCGGGGATGGCGATGCTCATGGGCGAGCCGCCGCCGGCTCCCAGCACCCTGTTCTCAGGCTTGGGGAAGAAGCGGTGGGAGGAGATGGCCAGGCCGATCAGGTCGTGTTCCAGGGCCAGGCGCGAGTACTTGCTAGCCGCGCCGAAGTGGAAGTGATTGCGGGTGGTCAGGGCCGCAACCCCGTGCTTCTTGGCCTGCGCGATGGCCCACAGGGCGCCGTGATAGCAGGGGAAATGCCCCATGCCCCCGTCCCCGTCGAGCACCTGGGTGGTTTCGGTCTGGTTGAGGGGGCGCAGCATGGGCCGGGGGTTGACCTTGCCGTCGAGCATCATCTCGGTGTAGCTCTGGGTGTAGCGGGTGCCGTGGCTGAAAACCCCGCGCAGGTCGGTGAGGACCAGTAGCTGGGCGATCAGCGCGGCATCGGCGGTTGAAACGCCGGCTTTTTCAAAGACCGCGGCGACCAGGGGCCGCAGCTCCTCGGGCGGAACGCGGATGCCGTGGTCAGGTGGGACGTTCATCGAAGACCTTCCTCCAGTGGACTGAGTGAGAGGGCCGCCCTAAATTTGAGCGGCAAAAGATTCAAATAACAGGGGATCGCAGGAGTACGTCAAGGGAGAGGCGGCATGTACGATCTGATCCTCACCGGAGCCAGGGTCATCGACCCGGCCCAGGGCCTCGACGCAGTGCGGGAGGTGGCCATCACAGGGGGGAGAATCGCGGCGGTGGAGCCCCGCATTGAGGGGCGGGCCCGCCAGCGCCTCGACCTGAACGGCCGCATTCTCACCCCTGGCTGGATCGACATCCATGCCCATATCTACCCCGGGGCCACCACCTGGGGCATTGATGCCGACGCCTTCTGCCTGGCCACCGGCGTCACCACCATCGTCGATGCCGGCTCTGTGGGCTGGGCCAATTTCGCCGGTTTTTACGACTATATCGCCAGCCGCGCCCGCACCCGCATGCTGGCCTTTGTCCACATCAGCGGCATCGGCCTGACCTATGGACCGCTGGGCGAGATGGAGGATCTGCGCTACGGTGACCCAGAGCGCACCGCCTTTGTGATCCACCATTGGGCCGAGGTCTGCGTGGGGGTCAAGGTGCGGCAGGGCGGGTTCCAGATCGGCCCCAACGGCGTGGAGCCCCTGCGTCTGGCCGTCAAGGCCGCCGAATACACCCGGACGCCGGTGATGGTGCATATCGGGGCCGGCCCGCCCCTGCCCGAGATCCTCGACCTGATGCGGCCGGGTGACATCATCACCCACTGCTACCAGGGTCACGGGGGCGGCATCCTCGGCGAGGAAGGCCGGGTGCTGGAGCAGGTGCGCCAGGCCCGGGCACGGGGGATTGTCTTCGACCTGGGCCACGGCGGAGGCAGCTTCCGCTACTCGGTGGCCAAGGAGGCTTTGGCCCAGGGGTTCCCCTCCGACGCCATCAGCACTGACTGGCATTCCCACAGCCTGGAGACCACGGTGTTCAGCCTGCCTGAGACCGCCTCCAAGCTGCTCAACCTGGGCATTCCCCTGGAGGAGATCGTGCGGCAGACCACCGCCGCCGCGGCCGCGGCCATCGGCCGCAGCGCGGACTTAGGCAGCCTGGAGGTTGGCCGGGTGGCGGACCTGGCGGCGCTGGTGGTGCGTGAGGGGGAGTTCACCTTTGCCGACGTACACGGCGAGCGCGAGCAGGGCCGTTTCCGCCTCGATCCGGTGCTGACGGTGCGGGAGGGCCGGCTGTACTGGCCCGACGACCTGCGGGCCGAAATGGAGGAGGCCAGGGCCAAGGCCCACCGGATCAGAGCCCTCAGCAACAAGAATTTTGCCGCGCTGGGCTGGAAACCGGGAGCCTGAGATGAGACGGGTCGCCCTCTGGCTGTTGTTGTTGATCCTAGCGGGCTGCGCCGGCCCCTTTCAGTTGGGGGTAAGCGTTCCCCGACAGAAGTTGCAGCAGCGGCTCGACACCCATTTCCCCTTTGAGACCAAGGTGTTGCTCTTCGCGGTTAGCTTCAGTTCGCCAATGCTCACGCTGGAGCCGGGCGCCGACCGGGTGGGCTTGCATCTAGCGCTGGAGGCGGGTATGCCGGGGGTGCAGTACAAGGGCGAGGTGGCCCTGGACAGCGGCCTCGCGTACCAGGCGCGGACGGGGTCCCTGGTGCTGGTGGGGCCACGGCTTTTTCGCTTTCAGTTGGAAGACATGCCCGAGATCTTCTGTCGGCAGGTGGAGAAGGTGGTGGGCCCGCTGGTGACCGCCCATCTGGACAGTCTGCCGGTCTACCAACTGAAAGAGGGCCAGGCCAGGCGCCGGCTCAAGGGCCTTCGCATCGAGAAGGACCAGGTGGTGACGGTGCTGGGGCTCTGATCGCGTCGGTGAGCGACCCACTCCGGTCATTCTCCAGGCGCGGACTTGCAGCCCCGCTCGCAGGTCCGCGGGGTGCCCATTCCGGCGTTTCTGCAGTCCCGGACCTGGGACAGCTTCTATATGGTATCGCGCCCATCCCATCCCCTCCACCCCCGCAACGCCTTATACATTGGGGCGTTGCGCCACCTCGCTCCATAAACTACGCTCGCCCCAACTACTCCCCCAGAAGCCGCCTCCAGGGCACTCCCGCGGCCCTGGGATCAATTAGTGCGCGTGTTCGTCCTGGGCTGCTAGTTCGGCGGCGCGGGCTTCCAGTTCGGCGGGCGTCACGAATCCCTTTTCCAAGGCCAAATGTTCCAGGGAATTGAGCCAGCGCTCGTAGTAGGCTTCGTCCTCGCCCTGCTGCTCGGCAAGAGCGGTATGGGCGGCCAGGACCTGGCTGAATTCCTTCCAGGCGTAGAGCCCATTTTCGCCGAGAGCCACGGCTAGGCCAAAGGCCCGGGCTTTCCAGGGGGCATCGAACGCCAGTTCGCCGTTCTGGCGGGGCAGGTCCAGTTCGTCAAGGGGTGTTTTCCGGGCGCTCATCTCAGGGCGCCTGTACGTTAGCCACACCGATCATCGCATCGCGGCTGACCAGGGCGGCCAAGGCCTCGGCGTCCAGACCTTCGGTGCCCGGAGGCCGCTGGGGCAGGACCATGTAGCGCACCTCAGAGTTGCTATCCCACACCCGCACCTCCACCTTGGCCGGCAGTTCCAGCCCAAACTCCCGCAGCACGGTGCGCGGCTCGCGTACTACCCGCGAGCGGTACTCGTAGGACTTGTACCAGGGCGGGGGCAGGCCCAGCACCGGCCAGGGGTAGCAGGAGCACAGTGTGCAGACCACCACGTTGTGGACCTGCGAGGTGTTCTCCAGCACCACCATCTCAGCGCCCCCCCGGCCGGTATAGCCCAGTTCGGCGATGGCCGCGGTGCCGTCCTCCAAAAGGTGCTTTTTGTACGCCGGATCGGTCCAGGCCCGGGCCACCACCCTGGCGCCGTTGAGTGGGCCGATGTCCTGCTCGTACGCCCGCACCACCGCGTCGATGGTGTCGGTGCTAACCAGGCCCTTCTCCACCAGCAGGGATTCGAGGACCCGGGTGCGCAGGGTGGCGGGGGATTTATGGTGGTGATCATGGTCGTGGGTCATTCTAAGTAGTTCTCCCAAATATCCAGGTACACGGCGCTGTCTAGTTCGGCGGATTCGCCCCACAACTCCCGGGCGGCGAAGCGCACGGCGTACAGGGGCTGGACCCGGGGCGCGGCGTCTTCGTCGGGGTAGTCATGAAAGCCGTAGAACTTCACCACTGCGCCCTGCCGGCCGCGTGCATACCGGGGTAGGCGGGTGTGGCCGGGCGGGTGGAAATGGCGGGTCTGCACCAGATCGCCGACGCGGAAGCGGGGTTGAGAGGTCGCTGCTCGCTGGAGGGGTTGAGGTTGGCGCAGCCGCTCCAGGGCCTGGCGGGCCTGGTGCGGGTCTTCGCGCCGGGGCAGGGGGGTGCCAGTGTCGGCGGCGAGCGCTGCCTCGCGGTCCCGCAACTCCTCCTCGGTCAGCACGCCGTTTTGCACAAGGATCTGGGTCCAGGCGTGTAACCATTTCTCATAGTAAGAGGAGTTAAGATACTGGCCCGGCGCCATCCGCTCGATGTGGGGGCGCAGGTTGCCCGGATTTTGCAACCGGGTGGCCATCCGCATGGCGTAGAGCCGTCCTTCCCACTCCTCATGAAAGACCGGTTCCCCTACCTCGCGCCGGATCGGGCCAAAGCTCTGCATGCCCCCCAGGTCGTGGATGCCGTCCATCTCAGGACTCCTTGGGATGGGCGAGGATGGCGATCTTGCGGGCCTCCACCTTATTGAGGCGGTGATTGGTCGAGAGGGGCTGGATGGCATCGCCCCGCCCCTCCAGGGGCAGGCGGTGGGAGACCATCTTTTCAAAAGGATAGCGGCCCGATTCGAGAATGGGCCCGCCTCGCACAAAATGGGATAGGGAACTGACCCAGACCCCGACCAGGGTGATGTGGTTGCGGACGAAGTGAAAGTGGGGGTTGAGGGTGACATCCCCGGCATTGGTGAAGTGGCCGCTCTCGACGTAGGTGCCGCCCCGCCGGAGCATCCGGATGCTCTTGGGAAGAGACTGGGGCACGCCAGTACATTCGAACAACGCGTCCGGCCCGTACACCCCCGGCGTGGCCTCCTTCACCAAGGCGATGCGCTCGGCCGAATCGGGTACCTTCTCGATGTCGATGGTCAGGTCAGCCACGAACTCCTCGGCCAGCTCCAGGCGCGAGGCCGGGGCGCCGCCGACGATGGTCTGGTGGACGCCGGCTGCGCGGGCCGCGCCCTGGGCGCACAGGCCCGGCTCCCGCAGCACGGCGCAGAAATAACAAGCACCGCAGGCCACGCCCAACACCACGGCCACTAGGTCGCCCTCGGCTACCGGCTCGCCCATGTAATCGGCGGCGACGCCTTTTCCCAGGCGCTCGATGTGCCCGAGGATCTCGTGTCCCAGGACCAGGGGGAAGCGGGTATTGGGGAAGTGCCCCTAAAACATGTGGACATCGGTCCCGCAGAATACGCACATGCTCTGGCGCACCAGGACCTCCCCTGTTCCAGGGTCGAGGACCGGCACCTCGGCAATGGTGATCTGCCTTTTGACATGGTCCAGAATCGCCGCTCTGCCCATGCCCGCCATGACTCATCCCTCCTGCTGACAAGTATGGTGCTGCTTGGGCAGATACGATACCGCGCCGAACAGTGGCGGTCAAGTTATATTTGGGGCCACCGCCAACCCTGGGGAGATCCCTCTGCCTTGAATCCTTACCCCAATCTCCTCCTGCTCTTCGCCAGCGAGTCCTGCACCCGCACCACCACCGTGATCATGCTGACGGTCATGGCCCTGCTGGGCCGGCAGATGGCGCCCAGCCCCGGGCTGGACACTCTGCCCCTGGCCCTGGTGCCGGTCGGCACCATGCTGGCGGCGGTGCCGGCGGCCCGGCTCATGCGGCGGCGGGGCCGGCGCCTGGGTTTCTCGCTGGGCGCGGTGTTGGGCGCCCTGGGCGCGGCCCTGGCCCTTGCCGGGGTATTGCGGGCCGATTTCTGGATGTTGTGCGCGGGCGCCGCGGGCGTGGGGGTGGCCGGCGGCTTTGCCACCTATTACCGCTTTGCCGCGGCCGAGGCGGTAGACACCCACCTCAAGAGCCGGGCCATCTCCCTGGTAATGGGGGGAGGCATCGTGGCGGCCCTGCTGGGGTCGCTGCTGGCGGTGTGGTCGAGGGAATGGTCCTGGGACGAGCCCTTTGCCGGGCCTTTTGCCTGCATCCTGATCCTACAGCTCCTGAGCCTGGGCTTCATCCTGCTGGTGCATCTGCCCCTGCCCTCGGCCGGGGAACAGGCCCGCGAAGGTCGGCCCCTCTGGCAGATCGCCCGGCAGCCCGCCTGTATGCTGGCCCTGTTCGGGGGGGTGCTGGCCTGGTTTATCATGTCGCTGCTGATGAACGCCACCCCTCTGTGCATGGGCCGGCACCATCACCCCTTTGCCGACACCGCGCAGGTGATACAGTGGCATGTACTGGGCATGTACGTGCCGGCTTTCTTCACCGGGCACCTGATCGGCCGCTTCGGCGAGATCCGAATGATGCTGGCCGGGCTGGTGCTCTTGCTGGGGGCGGCTGGGGTGGGGGTTAGCGGCCTGGGACTGGAGTACTTCCTGGTGGGCCTGACCTTGCTGGGGGTGGGCTGGAATTTTCTCTTTGTCAGCGCCACCGCCCTTTTGACCACCACCTACGAGCCCTGGGAGCGCACAAGGGTGCAGGCCCTCAACGACTTCGCCGTGTACGGGTCCCTGGTGCTGAGCACGCTGAGTTGCGGGCCGCTGGAGGAACAGGTGGGCTGGGAGGCGTTGAACCGGGGGACCATCCCGGTGCTGTTGGCGGCTTTGGCGGTGGTGGTCTGGTTCGAGTTGAGACTGCGGCTCAGGCCGGCGGATTCCAGAAGCGCTTGGCCTTCAGGCTGATGTGCTCCGGGGTGCGGGCCGCGCTCAGGTTCTGCCAGTGGGGGGGGAAGAGGCGGCGGTAGTTGGTCCAACCGAAGCGGCGGTCCACCAACAGGACCAGACCCCGGTCCTGCGGGGAGCGGATCACCCGGCCAGCCGCTTGTAGCACCCGGTTCATGCCCGGATAGGTATAGGAGAAGTCGAAGCCGGCCAATCCCTGCTCGTCGTAGTACGCCCGCACCAATTCGCGCTCCAGGCAGACCTGGGGCAGGCCCACCCCCACCACGATGGCCCCTACTAGTCGCTCGCCCACCAGATCGATGCCCTCGCCGAAGACCCCGCCCATCACCGCAAAGCCCACCAGGGTGTCGGGGTTCTCAGCGTCGAAGACCGCCAGGAATTCCTCCCGCTGTCGCTCATTCATGCCGCTGTTCTGCACCAGGATCTCCACGTCCGGGTGGGCTGTGTGGAAACGGCTGGACACCTCCTGCAGGTACTGGTAGGAGGGGAAGAAGGCCAGGTAATTGCCGGAGTGCTGGCTGATGAGGGCGGCGATGGACTCGGCCACCTTGTCGAAGCTCTGGCCCCGGCCCTTGTACGAGGTGTCGAGGTGGTCTGCCAGCAAGAGCTGAAAATGCTCGGCCGGGAAGGGGGATTCCAGGTCGAGCAGGGCATCCTCCTCTTCGCCGCCCAGGACCTGGCGGAAGTATTCGAGGGGGGTGAGGGTGGCGGAGAAAAAGACGGCCGAGGCGCCCCGCCGCAGGGCCTCGCGCAACTGGGGGGCAGGGTCCATGCAGAAGAGCTTGAGGCGCAGATCTTTCCGATTTGGCTCGGCATAGGTGGCGTAGTTGGGGCCGAAGAGCGCGGCGATGCGCTGGAAGCCCAGCACCTCAAAATAGAGCTCGATCAATTCCTCGCGATAGGGGGCGTCCAAGTCGCGGATCAGGGCCTGCTCGGCCCTTTCGAGAAAATCGGGCAGCAGCGGCATCAGGTCGTGGGGCAGCTCCCGCTCCACCCAGGGCTGTCCCAGTTCGGCGCAGCGCTGGGCGGCCCCGGTCAGATATTCGTCGATCCCCTTGAGGGCGCGTTTAAGGCCGGGGTGCTCCTTCTTGATCCGGCGGCGCAGGCCGGCGATGGTCAGGTGGCTCAGTGCGGCGGAAAACATCTCCCGGGCCCGGTCCACCAGGTTGTGGGCCTCGTCGATGAGAAAGGCGTACTGCCCGCCCTCCTCAAAGAAAAAGCGCTTGAGGTATGCGCGCGGGTCAAAGGCATAGTTGTAGTCGCAGATGATCACGTCGGCCCACAGCGATATGTCCAGCGACAGTTCAAAGGGGCAGACCCGGTGTTTGCGCGCCACCTCCTCGACCCAGGTCCGGGGGATGGCGTCGTGGGAGAAGAGTTCCTCCAAGGCCCCCTCGACGCGGTCGTAGTAGCCGAGGGCATACTCGCATTGCTGCACGTCGCAGGGATGGCCCTCGCGGGCGTTGAAGCAGATCCGCTCGCGGGCGGTGAGGGTGAGGTTCTTGCACCGAAGGCCCGCGGTGCGCAGGTCGGCGACGGCCTTCTCGGCGATGGCCCGGCCGCTGGTCTTGGCGGTCAAGTAAAAGATCTTGGCCACGTGCCCAGCGCCCAGGGCTTTGAGGGCGGGAAAGAGGGTGGAGATGGTCTTGCCGATGCCGGTGGGAGCCCGGGCGAAGAGCCGGCCCTGGCCCTCGATGGCGCGGAAGGCGGCGCCCATCAGGGTGTTCTGGCCCCGGCGAAAGTCTGGAAAGGGGAACTGGAGCTGTTGGATGGACAGGTCGCGCTGGCTGCACCAGGCCAGGTACTGTTTCATCCAGCGCAGGTACCGCTCTAACAGCGCCTGGAAGAACGCGGCCAGTTCGGCGGCCTGGCAGGGGCGGCACTCCTCTTTCAGCTTGCCAGTGTCCAGATGAACGTAGGTCA
The DNA here is from genome assembly GCA_016867395.1 of Candidatus Handelsmanbacteria bacterium. Taxonomy (GTDB): domain Bacteria; phylum Latescibacterota; class UBA2968; order UBA8231; family UBA8231; genus SICG01. Next base: position 29,686 of record VGJS01000027.1, on the reverse strand, counting down.
GCTGGACCTGGATCTGGTCCAGCTCGTGCTGGTCGGCGAAGAAATGGGCGTAGATCTTGGCCTGGGCCCAGTGGTGGGGGTTTTCCCCCAACTCGTCGAGGGCGGTGTAGGTGGTCTTGATCTCCTCGATGAGCACCTGCTCCTCCTCGACCAGCAGGCCGTCGATGCGGCCGCTGACTACCAGGGCGAAATCCTCGGTCTCCACCAGGTGCGAGATGGGCACCTCGCTTTGGTAGGCGGGGGGGCGAGAGCGCTGCACCTGCTGGTGGCGCCGGGTGCCTTCGGCGGCACGGTCCGGACTCCCGAAGCCTCCTTTCTCGAGGTTGCCCGAGCGCAGGGCAAAGGCGACCAGGTCGCGGACGGCGAGTGTGAGCAGTGGGGGGGTCATAAGCGTTGGATTGGGCAAATATAAGTATTATCTTTGGGCACTTTCTCAGGAGAAAGGACAGATGGCGGAAGAAACAAAGGCAGTCGTGATGGGGGTGATCGGCGGGTCGGGGGTGTACCAAATGGAAAGGGTGGAGGTGGTACAGGAGCATTCCCTGGGCACCCCCTTTGGCCGGCCCTCGGACCTGGTGGTCGAGGCGCGGATCAGCGGCCGGCAGGTCCTCTTCCTGCCCCGCCACGGCCGGGCGCACCGGCTCCTGCCCTCGGAGGTGAACTACCGGGCCAATATCCACGCCCTCAAACAGTTGGGTGTCACCCACGTGCTGGCGGTCAGCGCGGTGGGGATCATGAAAGAGCACATCAAACCAGGGGACATGGTGGTGCCCGACCAGCTCTTCGACCGCACCCGCGGGGTGCGGGCCTCCACCTTTTTCGGCGACGGGATCGCCGGCCACGTGGGTTTCGCCGATCCCTTCTGCGAGGAACTGGGGCAGATCGTCGCCCGCGCTGCCCGCGCCAAGGGGGCCACGGTCCACGAGGGGGGGGTGTACATCTGCATGGAGGGGCCGCAGTTCTCCACACGGGCCGAGTCCCACTTCTACCGGCGCGAGGTGGGCGCCTCAGTGATCGGCATGACTGCCCTGCCCGAGGCCAAGCTGGCCCGGGAGGCCGAGATGTGCTACGCCATGCTGGCCATGGGCACGGACTACGACTGCTGGCACGAGACCGAGGAGGACGTGTCCGTGGAGGCGGTGCTGGCCATTCTCAAGGCCAACGCCGCCCTCGCCAACGCCACGGTGGCCGAGGTGGCCCGCCTGCTGCCGGCCACCTCGGACTGCAAGTGCCTGAGCGCCGCCCGCTTCGCCATCATCACCGCGCGGGAAGCGATCCCGACGAGGGTGAAAGAACGGCTGGGATTGTTGTATGGAAAGTACCTTTGAAAAAAGGAGCGCGGCTGTGAAGTACCTTCTGTTGACGCTGGCCTCCGCCTGCCTGCTGGCCTGCGGCGGGCAGCCCGAGAAAAACGCCCCTGCTCCTACGCGGGGACTGAAGGATGTGCCACGCAACCGCACCCTGGTCATGGACTGCATCGAGCCCAACACCTGCGCCGGCCAGATCGTCGACTACGACGCCTTCAACCCTTTTGTGCCTGGGGGCATATCCCGCATCGGGTACAACTTCCTCTACGAGCCTCTCTTCTTCTTCAACGCGTACCAGGAAAACGCCCAGCCCATTCCCTGGATCGGCGAGAGCTTTCGCTTCAACGCCGACTACACCCAGGTCGATATCCAGATCCGCAAAGGGGTGAAGTGGAGCGATGGCCAGCCCTGGACTGCGCGCGACCTGGTTTTCACCATCGACATGCTCAAGGCCCATGCCCCGGAACTACTCTACTCGACGGAGATGGCCACCTGGGTAAAAGAAGTGGTAGCTGTCGACGAGTACCTGGCCCGCATCACCCTGACCTCCCCCAATCCGCGCTTCCTGTACAATTACTTCATCCACAGCGGCGACCAGGGGCTGCCCATCGTGCCGGCCCACATCTGGCAGGGGCAGGACCCGAAGGTCTTTGCCAATTTCGAGATGAGCAAGGGCTGGCCGGTGATTACTGGCCCCTATTGCCTCGCCCTGTCGGAGCCGGCGCAGCGCATCTGGGACTTGCGGCCGGACTGGTGGGCGGCCCAGCTGGGGTTCCACCCTTTGCCCCAGGTGGAGCGCCTGATCTACCTGCCGTACATGGATGAAGCCAAGCGGGTGCAGAACCTGATCGCCAACACCCTGGACACCAGCGCTGAGCTGCGGCCCTCCAACATCACCTCGGTGCTGGAGCAGAACCCCAATGTCATCACCTGGACCGGCCGCAAGCCCCCGTACAGCTACATCACCTGGTGGCCCATCTCCCTGGGTTTCAATGACCTGGAGGAGCCTTTCAGCGACCCGGAGATCCGCCGGGCCATCGGCTACGCCATCGACCGCCAGCAACTGGTGGAGATCGGCTGGCAGAACTCGGGGGACTGGACCGTGCTGCCCCTGCCCGAGGTGCCGCAGATGAAGAAGTACTTCGCCCCCGGCCTGGAGTTGGCGGCCCGCCACGAGGTGGGGGTTTTCGACCTGGAGGAAAGCGCTCAGATCCTGCGCCGCAAGGGCTGGACCCGGCAGGGAGAGGGGTTCTGGGAGAAAGAAGGCAAGCCCTTTAACTTCGTCATCGACATCTTTTCCCACTTCCAGGACCTGACCCCGGTGTTGGTCGCCCAGCTCAAAAAGGCCGGCTTCGACGCCTCCTTCCGCATGACCTCGGACTACTCCACCCGCCTGGCCCAGGGCACGGCCCGGGCCTTTCTCTTCGGCAATTTCAGCTCCCTGCGCGATCCGTACTTTGCCCTGAGCCACTACCACAGCCGCTTCGTGCGGCCCACCGGCGAGCCGGCCGACCAGTACTGGCGCTGGAAAAACCCGCGTTTCGACGCCCTGATCGACCGCATGAGCCAGGTGCCGGAGGACTCGCCGGAGATGATGGAGCTGTACCGCCAGCTCATGGACATCTGGCTAACCGAGCTGCCCTCCATCCCGCTGGTGCAGTGGCCCCACCGCATCGCCCACAACCAGACCTACTGGACCAACTGGCCTTCGGCGGAGAATCCCTACATCAACAGTGCGTACTGGAGCCGGACCTGGCTCTTGGTGCTGCTCAACCTGCGGCCGACCCAGAACTGAGTCATGGCCGAACCCGGACGGCTGAGCGCAACGCCCAGGCTCTTCGTCGATTTCCGCGACGTGGAGCGCCGCGAGAATATCACCCGCCAGTACCACCAGGCCCGGAAACACGGCGCTCATCCGGTGCTAAAGCAGGAAGCGCCCTGGGAGCAGCACCCGGGCATGACCGCTGCGGTGATCTACGACGAGAGGGAAGGACTCTTCAAAGCCTGGTACATGGCCGGCTTCTATGCCCCCGGCGCGGGGCATGTGCAGTGCCTGGCTTTGTCAGAGGACGGCATCCACTGGTGGCGGCCTTCCCTCAAGCGGCACGAGGCTTTGGGTTCGGTGGAGAACAACATCGTCATCCCTGCTTCCCACCACGAAGGCCAGGACCACTTTGAGACCATGCTCAAGGACCCGGCCGACCCGGACCCGGCCCGCCGGTACAAGGCCATCGGCTGGTCGAGCTACGACTGGGATGGACCCCTGGCGGGCATCTACACGGCCACCTCTCCCGATGGGCTGGATTGGCATCACACTCCGGAGCCGGTGTTCCACTATCACCCGCGGCCCGGCACCGCGGACCTGGGGCCGGTGGGGGACGCGCAGTCCCTGATGATCGACACCCTGAGGGGGCGGTACGCGGCCTTCCTGCGGGGCGGGGCGAGCCGGCTCCTGAGCTGGAGTGAGGATTTCGTCCACTGGACGCCGCCCAAACCCTTTTTGACGGCGTTACACGACGAGGAAGGGCTGTACAACAACACGGGTTTCGTGTACGGCGATCAGTATTTGGGAATCCTCACCCACTTCGACAAGGGGCCCGTGACTCAGACCCAGGCCCTGCAACTGTTGAGCAGCCGCGACGGGGAGGGTTGGGCGCGGATCCCGGGGGAACCGCTGGTGGATCTGGGGCAGGTGGGGGAGTGGGATCGCTTCCAGTTGCTTCTCACCGGGGCGCCGCCCATCCGGGTAGGGGACCAGCTCTTCATCTACTACCGGGGCACGGCGCGGCGGCACAACAAGGTGCCGGCCGAATTCGACCCGCGCATCGCCTCGGACCAGGACCGGCGCACCATGTCCATCGGGTTGGCCAGGCTGCGGGTGGATGGCTTTGCCTCGGTGAGCGCCAGCTACGAGGGGGGCCGGCTGACGACCACCTTGCTGCGTGCCGAGGGCGAGGAGTTGCGGCTCAACCTGAAGGCGGACTACGGGAAGGTGGGGGTGGAGTGTCTGGACGAGGAGGGCCGGCCACTGCCCGGCTTTGGGCTGGAGGACTGCGTGCCCTTGTCGGTGGATGCGGTGGCGGCACCGGTGCGCTGGCAGGGGCAGTCCAGCCTGGGACCGCTGCGCCAGCGGCCCATCAGGCTGCGCTTCCACCTGCACAACGCCCGGCTCTACTCGTATTGCTGCGTCTAGCTTCCAAGGCGCGTCGCGGAGTGACCCACTCCGGGTTTTCCCCAGGCGCGGACTTGCCACCCTGCTCGCCCCGCTCTCCACGCCATCCCTCCCGCATCCTTCCCTCCGTAGCCGCCCCCCGGGAAAAACCTTCGGGGTCATCCCCGCGCCGCTTGTCGTGGCAAAAGTCGGACTATTACTTGGCCTACTTTTTCTTGTTCTTCTTCCCCTTCTCCACCCGCCGCAGGGTGTGGTCATTCTGGACCGCCTCATACACCTTGGCGAACTCGCGGGTGCCGTCGTCCTCCCAGACATCGAGATTGGAGCCGGCTTCGGCGATGGGCATGGCGTCGCGGGGGTAGATCCAGCAGAGGGCTTCCTTGCCGCAGCCGTAGTAGGTTACCTCGCCGCTGGCCCGGGTGTAGCGGTACACGTGGCGCGGGGGGTCCACCCAGGAATAATCCACCCGGTATTTCTTGAGCGCCTTGAGGTCGATCTCAATGCCCAGCCCCGGGGCCTCGGGCACGCGGTAATAGCCACCGCGCAGCTCGATGGGGTGGGTGAGGAGCTGGCTTTCCCAGATATTCATGCAGGTGACGGCCGGCCATTTGGCCTGGCGGTGCACCGCCCCCATGTGGGCGGCCCAGGTGGTGGTGATGCCGGTGCCCACCAGTTGCAGCCAGAAGGGCTTGTTGGCCAGGTCGCAGGCAATGGCCTGGCGCTGCAGGCCCTGGGCCCCGGCCCCGACCACGAAGCCGTCGGTCGTCTCCTGGCTGAGGGCGGTCATGATGGGCGGGTCGCCCCAGTGCTGGGCCACGGGCCGGTCGATGCGCGAGCGGATGTGGTGGTTGCCGGCCACGTCGCCGTGGGGGATGGGGGTCTCGATCATCGCCACCTGGGGGTATTGTTCCAGGCTCTTGATGAAACCCACGGCGTTGGCGGCATTGTCGAGGGTGCCGTTGAAATCGAAGTCGAGCTTGAACTGGGGCGGGACCTTCTTGATGATGGCCTGCACGGCGGCGTGCAGGTCGTACCAGGTGCGGGCCTTGAGTTTGGCGCTCATGTACCCTTGTGCCGCGGCATCGGCGCACTGGATGGCCCAGTCCTTTGGGGGCATGTCCATGGCCCACCAGGACAGGGGACACCACTCCCGCACCTTGGCGCCCAAGAGGCGGTACACGGGGGTGCCCAGGGCCTTGCCCACGGCGTCGAAGAGGGCCATCTGCACCCCGGCGCCCAGGCTGTCCTCCCAGAGCAGATCGCCGGGAGAGCGGCCGACGATGCGCTCGGCGATGTTCTCGGGGACGCGGGCCCAGGTGTAGTTGGGGATGGTCTCGCCCCAGCCGACGACCCCGTTATCGAGGGTGATCTTGCAGATCTGCACGATGTGCCAGTGGGGCAGCCAGTACTTGAGGTGCCGGTCGGTGTGGGGGGTGAAGGGCACATGGAGGTCAGCGAGTTCGACGCCGGTGATTTTCATAGGGGGTCCTTTCTGGCGTGGTCAGGTGCTGGCTTTTTGGTATTTTCTACGGAAAGCATGCGCCTTGAAAGTAGGGATCGATCTGGTTCATGGAAATACGCCGCTTCGCCGAGCGCGTCCTCTTCGGCGACACCCTCGACGACAAGCTGCTCCCCCTGGATCAGTACCAGGACGAATCTCCGGGGCCGGCCATTGCCCTGCCCGCGGCGCCGGGCCGTCCCGCGCTTCTGGCCCTGGACCGCTATCACCAGCGCCAGCGGGTGCGCTTCGCCGAGTTGCGGCAGCTCCACACCGAGAAGGAGCGCGGCCTGGTGCTGCACTTCTTCGCCAACCACGAGCTGCTGGCCCTCGAGCTGCTGGCCCTGGCCCTCCTGCGTTTCCCCGACGCTCCCGACAAATTTCGGCGCGGCCTGGTGCAGACCCTCAAGGATGAGCAGGACCACTTGCGGATGTACCTGGAACGGCTGGCCCAGGAGGGCATCGCGTTCGGGCAAATCCCGGTCAGCGATTTCTTCTGGCGGGCCATCGCCCCCTCGCCCAGCCCGATGGACTTCGTCGCCCGCCTCAGCCTTACCCTGGAGCAGGCCAACCTCGACTATGCCCGACACTATGCCGCTGCGTACCAGAAACTGGGCGACGGCGACACCGCCCTGATCCTCGACCGCATCTACCAGGACGAGATCGGGCACGTCAAACACGGCCTGCTCTGGTTCAACCGCTGGCGCGATCCGGCGCTCAGCGAATGGGAGGCGTACCAGCAGGCGCTGCAGATGCCCCTCACCCCCAGCCGCGCCAAGGGCATCGGCTTCAACCGCCAGGGCCGGCTGGAGGCGGGGCTGTCGGCGGCCTTCGTCGATGAGCTGGAGTTCTACGCCCGCTCCAAGGGGCGCTGTCCCTCGGTGTACTGGTTTGACCCTTCATGCGAGAGCCAGGTGATCCGCCCAGGGTTCACCCCCTCGCAGCCGGTGCGGCAGCTGGCCGAGGACCTGGCCCTCCTTCCCCTGTACCTGTGCGCCCCCGACGACGTGGTGCTGGTGCCCCGGCGGCCTTCGCTGCCTTTCCTGCGCCGCCTGGGCCGGGCCGGATATGCCGTGCCCGAGCTGGTGGAACACCCGCCCGGCAGTCCCCTGGCCGGTGAACTGGCACGGCGCAAACTGCGCGACCTGCGGCCCTGGGGCTGGAGCCCGCAGGTGGAGCGGGTCGCCGCGCCCCTGCGCCAGCTGCTGGCAGTGCCGCAGGGGTGGCGGGCGGAGTGGCGATCCCTCTACTCCAAAGCCTGGAGTGTGTCGGCGCTGGGCGATTTCCTGCCCACCTGCGGCGAAGACTGGCTGGGCGGCCCGGAGGTGGTGGGCCGAGCCTGCGCTGGTATGGAAGAGGTCGAGACCCAGGTGGCCCGCCTGGCGGCCGAGGGCTGGGAGCGGGTGGTGGTGAAAGGCGCCTTTGGCGCCGCCGGTCAGAGCCAGGTCCGCCTGGAACCGCTGCAGCCCAGGGCCGACCAGCTGGCGCAGGTGGCCCGTTTGCTGGAGGGGCAGGGCGAGGTGGTGGTGGAGCCCTGGCTGGAGAAGGTGGCGGACCTGTCGGCCCAGATCGAGATCCAGGCCCCGGGCCAGGCCCGCTTCCTGGGGTGGACGCGTTTTCTCACCGATGCCCGCGGCCAGTACTGCGGATCCTTCGTCAGCCAGCCCCTCGGGGAATTGGACCTGGAGGGAAGGCGTTTCCTCTGCGGCGAGGGCCGCGACCAGCGCCGGCTCTGGCGTTTCTGGGAGACCCTGACTGGATACCTGGCCGCCCGCCTCGCCGCGACCGGGTACACCGGTCCCCTGGGGGTGGACGCCCTGGTTTTCCGCCAGGGCGGGCAGCTGCGGCTCAAACCCATCGTCGAGATCAATCCCCGCTTCACCATGGGCCGGGTGGCCCTGGGCCTGGCCCGGCGGGTGAACGCTTCGCGCACGGCGCTGTGGCTGATCCTCAACCGCCGCCAGTGCGAGAGCGCCGGGCTGGGAGGCATCTCGCAGTTTGCGGCTCATCTGGAGGGGCGCTTCCCCGTCGAGATGAAGGGCGAGCACCTCTCGCGGGGCGTCCTGTTCACCACCGACCCTTCCCAGGCCCAGGAGTTCATCTCCCTGCTGCTGGTGGGCGAGTCGCTGGAGGAATGCAAAGGGTCTCTTGCGGACCTACCCGGCAAGGCTGGGGAGTGGATGCACTACTGTTGAGGAGGTCGCCATGGAAACAGCCAGCCTGAAAGCCCTGGCCATCAGCCCGGGCAAGCTCTCCCCCGGATTCAGCCCCGCACGCCGGCAGTACACGGTGTATGTCGCTCACGGCGTCGGGACCGTCTCGCTCACCGCCGAGGCCGGCGCGGGCGGCACGGCCCTGCAGGTGAACGGGACGCCGGCAGCCAGCGGCCAGCCCTCCAGCCCGCTGCCTTTGCAGGTGGGGCGGAATGTGTTGAGGGTGGAGCCGGGCGGGTACGAGGTGAAGGTGATCCGCGCCCACCCCACCCCCACCTGGGTGCGCGTGCAGGAGCATGGCCCCTGGTCCGCCCGCGACTCGGCCGGGGAGGTGGTGTTCAGGGACCGCATGTGGCTCTTCGGCGGCTACACCCCCGGCCTGGTGGCCGATGTGTGGAGTTCGGCCGACGGGGTGGAATGGCGCCAGGATGGCGTGATCCCCTCGGCGAGCGGCATCAATATCCCGGTGAACTGGGTGTACGGGGATCACATGTGGGTGGCCGACAACGACGGCACCCTCTTCGCCTCGGCCGACGGATCACACTGGGAGAAGGTGAACGACCAGACCCCCTGGAAAGGGCGCTACGCCACCGGCGGGGCGGTCTTTGCCGGCCGCATGTGGGTGCTGGGCGGCAAGAGCAATGGGGCCCTGCACGCCGACGTGTGGTCCTCGGTCGATGGCCGGGAGTGGATGCTGGAGACCGCCCAAACAGCCTGGTCCCCCAGGCAGGTGTTCGGCATGCTGGCGGTGCATCAGGGGCAGTTGTGGCTGGTGGGCGGGGGCATCACCAGCTACCACCCCTTCAAGGCCTACCGCGAGGTGTGGTCCTCCCCCGACGGCCGGAACTGGACCAAGGCCCTGGACGAGGCACCCTGGCCGGGGCGGATCTGGAGCACGGCCCTCAGTTACCGGAACCGCCTGTGGCTCCTGGGCGGGTTCCGCGCCGAGCCGACCTGGAACAACTTCGCCGACGTCTGGTATTCGCCCGACGGGGCCGAGTGGCGGGAACTGGCCTGTCCCGAGATCTGGTCGGCCCGCCACGAGCTTTCGGCCTACGTCCACGACGGCAAGCTGTGGGTGGTGGGCGGCAACTCCTGGCCGCTGACCAACGACGTGTGGTGCCTCGATATTCCCGGCCTGTGTTTTCTCAGTTCGCCGGTGGTCGAGGAGTTCGTCGGCGCCCAATACCGCTATCGGGCCCGCGCCGATTTCCACCACCGGGGCGGGCCTCTGCGCTACCGGTTGGTGGAGGGACCGGGGTGGCTGCAGGTGGATGCGGAGTCCGGGCTGGTCCGGGGAACGCCCGAAGAGGTGGGGGAACTGGAGGTGGAGATCGAGGTGTATGACCAGGAAGGGGAGCGGGCCAGGCAGCGCTACACGCTGCATATCCTGCCGGTGCCTTAGAGCGCCTAACGGAATGAGGGTTGTCGGCCCAAGCGCGAGCGAGGGGCGCAGCGGCAAGGCGCCCACAACCGAAGGTCACCAACCCGAAGGGTCGAGCGGCAGCAGGCGTAGCGAATCATAGCTACGCCGAATGAGGGCAATGCCGTCCGCTGCGCCTCGCAGCCGCGCGACGCCCAAAGGGCATTTCGTTAGGCGCTCTTAGGGGTTTGGTCCGCCGCCTCCTGCGAGCACGGCCTGCAGTTGGGGAGGCAGGGCGGGGCGGCCGCCGATCAGGCCGGTGCCGATGGCCTTGGCCTGGAGGACCAGGCGCTGGTCGGGCAGGTGATAGATGTCCTGGAAAAAGGCGAAGCGCAGCCGGCTCTCCCGGGAGAGGTTCAGGCGCACCACGAAGAGGTCGCCGCTGCGCAGGGGAGATTTGAAGTCCAGCTCGCAACGGGTCAGCACCAGGTCGCAGCCCTGGCGGTGCAGGCCGGCGAAGTCCAGGCCCAGGGTTTTGAGGTACTCGTGGCGGGTATGCTCCAGGTAATTGAGATACACCGCGTTGTTGACCACCCCCTGCAGATCGCACTCGTAGTCCCGCACCCCGAATTCCAGCTCAAAAGCGTATTGCATGGCCTGCCCTCCCGATGGATACCATCCGGGGAAATTGATATATTGAGGCCGCCACGCCAACCCCCTGGAGCCCTATGGGCCTTGCCGAAGAGATTGCCCAACTGGTCGAGGAGACCCCCTTTGTCGATACCCACGAGCATCTGCTGGAGGAGTCGACCCGCCTCCAGCGGCCGGAGAACTCCCCGCGGCCCGAGCGGACGGTCAAGGACTTCAGCGTGCTCCTGAGCCACTACGCCGACTCGGACCTGGTGGTGGCCGGCCTGCCGCCTGCCGATTACCAGCAGTTCTTTCGCCCGGATGTTTCGCCCAAGGACAAGTGGAAGCTGGTGGGCAAATATTATGAGCGGGCCCGGCACACCGGCTATCTGCAGAACGTGCGCGAGTCCGTGCGTATGCTCTACGGCATCGACGACCTGAGCGCCGAGACCGTGCAGGAGGTCTCGGACCGGGTGGCCGCCCTGATTGTGCCCGGCTACTACCAGCACGTCCTGAAAGAGGTCTCCCTGGTCGAGCATTGCCAGGTCAACTCCCTGGAGGAGGGCCTCTTCATGGAGACGGCCCAGCCCGAACTACTATGCCAGGACCTGAGCTTCGTGCGCCTGAGCACCGGCCTGGACGTGCTCTATGTAGCCAAACTCGCCGGCCGCGAGGTGCACTCCCTCGAGGATTGGCACCAGCTCATCGACTGGTCCTTCGCCACCTACGGACCCAGAGCCATTGCGGTCAAGAACCAGAGCGCCTATGCTCGCAAGCTCGACTACGCCCAGGTGAGCGCCCAGGAGGCGGCCCCGCTCTTTGCCCGTTACCTGAAGGATGCCAAGGCCCTGAGCGATGCCGAGCACAAGGCCATCCAGGACCACCTCTTCCACTACTGCGTGCGCCAGGCCACGGAGTACAAACTGCCGGTCAAGCTGCACACCGGGTACTACGCCGGCAACAGCAACATGCCCCTTAACCGGCTGCGCCACAACGCCGGGGACATGTGCGAGCTGCTCCGCCAGCACCCGGACACCCCCTTTGTGATCATGCACATCACCTACCCGTACCAGGACGAGGCCATCGCCATCGCTAAGCACTACCCCAACGCGTACATCGATATGTGCTGGGCCTGGATCATCAACCCCCTGGCCGGGGTGCGCTTCGTCAAGGAGTTCCTGATGGCGGCGCCGGCCAACAAGCTGCTCACCTTTGGCGGGGATTACATGCCCGTGGAGCTGGTGCCCGGCCATGCCCGCATCGCCCGGCGCGGCCTGGCCCAGGCCCTCAACGAGCTGGTGGCCGAGGACTGGCTGGCTTCGCGGGAGGTGCCGGCCCTGGTGGAGCGGTTGATGCGGGGGAATGCGCACGAATTGTTCGATTACGAGGGCACCTTAGCCAATTGGAAGGGCTGAAAATGAGGAGAGGGAGATGTTGAAGATATCGGTGTGGCACGGCGATCTGTCCGACAGATATCTGAAGAAGGTGACGCAGTTGGGCGTGGATTGCCTGGATTTTGGCAACGGCGGGTACTTTCCGGGGGTGAAGGAGCAGGGATACCCGGATCTGGACGCGTTGCTCAAGATCAAGAAGAAGCTGGCCTCCTACGGCCTGGAGATCAACCGGGTCACCTTGCCCGACCTGACCGAGAAGTTCGTCCAGGGCCGCAAGGGAGGGGACAAGGAACTGGTCCATTCCTGTAAGGCCCTGCGGATCTTTGGCGCTGCCGGTCTGCCCATTGCCCGGCAGCGCTTTGCCGGGGACACCTTCCCCCAGCAGATGCGCGCCTACCGCTCCACCCACCGGGGCGGGTACCGCTCCCGGGGCGAGGCCCTGGCCCGGCCGGCGGCAAAGATTCCCACGCCCGAGGAGCTAGAGAAGTGGTGGGAGCGTTTCTCGGTGGCCTACTCTCAGTTGGTGCCCGTCGCCGAGGAGTGCGGGGTGAAGCTGGCCATCCACCCCTCGGACACCCCCAACGTGGAGACCCCCCTGGGCGGCCTGGGGTACCACCGGGTCATCGACGCCTTTCCCAGCCGCAGCGTGGGATACCTGTACTGCTGCGGCACCCGGGCTGAGGCCGGCGGCAGTAGCCTGGTCCTCGACGAACTGCACAACTATGGCCGCAAGGGCCGCATCCTCATGGTGCACCTGCGCAACGTGCGCGCCAGTCTGGCCACGGCCGGGGCCTTCGAGGAGGTATTGCTCGACGACGGCGACCTCAACCCCTTCAAGGTCCTGCTGGAGTTGAAGCGGGTCGGTTTCTCCGGCTGTATCAACCCGGACCACATCCCCGCCATCGAGGGGGACGGCCCTCTGGTGGAGCAGGGCATGGCCTATTCGGTGGGGTACCTAAAGGCCCTGCTGGCGGCCCTGGCCACCCTCTGAGGAGAACGGGATGAAGAAGATCGCCGCCATCCTCACTGAGTACCGCGCCCTTTCCCACGCCGACGTGATCGTCACTAAGTTCCTCAAAGGGTTTCCCACCGACGAGGGGATGCAGCAGCCCCGGGTCGAGGTGGCCTCCATCTACATCGACCAGTTTCCCGAGAAGGCCGGCGCCTCGATGTGGGAGAGCGCCGACATTGGCCGGGGGCTGGCCGCCGATCACGGGGTGCCCATCTATCCAAGTATCGTCAAGGCCCTCACCCTGGGCACTGACAAGCTGGCGGTGGACGGGGTGCTGCTCATCGGCGAACACGGGGACTACGCCTGGAACGAGAAGGAGCAGCACCTCTTTCCGCGCAAGTACTTCATGGAGCAGATCTGCGGGGTGATGAGTACCAGCGGCCGGGCCGCCCCCATCTTCAACGACAAACATCTGTCCTACAACTGGCACGACATCAAGTGGATGTACGACCGGGCCAAACAAGTAGGCGCCCCCTTCATGGCCGGCTCCACCGTGCCCCTGGGCTGGCGCAATCCCTGGCTGGAACACGAACCCGAATCCCCCATCTCCGAGGCCATTGCCATCGGTTTCTCCGGACTGGACATCTACGGCTTCCACACCCTTGAAGGGTTGCAGTGCATGGTGGAGCGCCGCAAGGGCGGGGAGACGGGCGTGAAGGCGGTCACTTGCCTGGAGGGCGAGGCGGTGTGGCAGGCCGCACGCGAGGGCCGCTGGTCGCGCGACCTGGCCGAGGCGGCCTGCGCCTCTATCGAGACCAAACCCGCCGGCAGCATGGAGGAACACTGCAAGCATCCGGCGATCTTTCTCATCGAGTACCGCGACGGGACCAAGGGGGCGATCCTGATGCTCAACGGGTACGTCACTGACCTGGCGTACGCGGCCAGGGTGGGCGGAAAGGTGCAGGCCACCGAACTCTACCTTCAGGGTCACGGCGGGTCGGTGGGGTCCTATTCCCACTTCAGTTACCTCTCGCTCAATCTGGAGGAGATGTTCCTTACCGGCCAACCCACCTACCCAGTGGAGCGCACGGTGCTGACCAGCGGGGTGCTGGAGGCGGCCCTTAGCTCGCGCCACGAAGGGCACCGCCGGCTCGAAACCTCCTGGCTCGATATCTCCTACCCGTCCTACGACTCCTTCCGCTGGCGGCCCAGAGGACCCCGGCCCACCGGGGCCTGCCTCGAGCCCTGGCCCCCTGCCCATTCGTGAAAAAAGCGAACTGCCCGGCCGCCGGACCACTTGGCGCACCTACGACGGGACCAAGGGGCTGCCTGGTAGGTTCCTGGCCCTGCTCCAGGACCGCAAGGGCTATCTGTGGCTGGGAACCTGGGGAAACGGGTCCAGTTGCTACGACGGCGAGGGCTTCCAGACCTTCACCTGGGAAGAGGGCCTGGCCGGCGAGCGGGTGTGGGCTCTGGCCGAGGACGGGGAGGGGCGGCTGTGGCTGGGCAGCGAGGGGGGCCTCAGTTGCTTTGACGGCCGCGCCTTTGCCAATTACAGCGCCCAGCCGGGGCTGATCCCCGGCGCGTTGCGCGCCCTGTGTTTCAATGGAGAAGGCCGGGTGTGGATCGGGGGCGAGGGCGGGTTGAGCCGCTTCGACGGGCGTAGCTTTGCCAGGTACACGGCGGCCCAGGGTCTTACCCATCCCCACATCGACGCCCTCTGTGTGGACCGCGAGGGCCGGTTTCGGGTGGGCGCCGAGGACGGGTTGAGCTGCCTGGAAAGCGGCGCTTTCACCGATTACACCACGAGCCTGCCCCACCCGGAGGTGAACTGCCTGCTGGCCGACCCAGAGGGCCGGCTGTGGGTGGGCACCCGGGGCGGGGCCGCCTGCCTGGCGGAGGGGCGCTTTGCCGGGCTGACCAGCGGGGACGGCCTGGTGCACTCCGACCTGCGCGCCATTCTCCAGGACCACCGGGGCTGGTTGTGGTTCGGCACCGAGGGCGGGCTGAGCGTATTCGGCGGGAGCACCTTCACCCACTACACCCGGGCCGACGGGTTGGCGGGGAGCCGGGTCTATTGCCTGTGCCAGGGGCGGGACGGGCGGCTGTGGATCGGCACCACCGACGGCGGGGTAAGCGTTTTCGACGGGAGCACCTTTACCACCTACACGACGGCGGACGGATTGCTCAGCGACCAGGTGATGGGCCTTGTCGAGGACCGGGACGGCCGGCTGTGGCTGGCCACCATGAGCGGGGCCGACTACCTGAAGGCGGGCTGTTTCACCTATTACACGCCGAGCAGGGCCTGCCCAACACCCAGGTGTTGCTGGTCTACTGCGACCGCCTAGTGTATCTGTGGTTCTCAACCTGGAGCGGGGTCAGTTGTTACGACGGGGCGGTGTTCCAGACCCTAGATCGCCGCGACGGCCTGGCCGGCAACACCGCCCTGACCTTTGCCGAGGATCAGGAGGGGGTACTGTGGGTGGGCACCAACGCCGGGGCCACCCTCTACCGCCGGCCGCCTCTTTCGCCGCCGCCGGTGTACATCCAGGCCGTGGTGGCCGACCGCCGCTACGCCGAGCCCGGGCCCCTGACCATCCCGGCCAGCGCCGGCCTGATCGCCTTCGAGTTCCACAGCATCAACTTCAAGACCCGGCCCGGGGCCATGCTCTTCCGCTACGCCTCACGGGCCGGGACGCGCAGTGGCGCACCACCCACGCCCGCCGCCTCGAGTACCCGGGACTGGAGCCGGGGTCCTATCTGTTCCAGGTCCCGGCCGTGGACCGCGACCTTAACTATTCGATGCCCGTGGCGGTGCAGGTGGAGGTGGTGCCGGACGCGCGCAACGTGCGCATCGACGAGCTGGAAACCAGGGTGCGGGAGCGCACCCGTCAGTTCGAGGAGAAAAACGCTGCCGTGGAGGAGGCCCCGCGCGAGCTGCGCCAGGCCCAGGACCAGCTGATCGTCCAGGAGAAGATGGCCACCCTGGGCGCCCTGGTGGCCGGCATCGTCCACGAACACAACAGCCGCCTGGTCGCCATTGGCAGTTCGGCTGACCTGGCCCGCCGCAGCCTGGACAGACTGCGCCGCCTCGCTGCCGGACCCCGGTGAACTGCCGGCCCAGTTCCACTGGGTGCTGGAACCGATGGCCCACGGCAATCAGGACCTCAGCCAGACCGTTGCGCGGCTGGGCGGATCGCCGATAGCCTCAAAAGCTTCGCCCAGTTGGACCGGGCCGAGTACCAGCGGGCCGATTTGCACGAGGGTTTGGAGAGCGCCTTCACCCTGCTGGAGTACCAGCTGAAGGGCCGCATCCGCCTGGTGCGCCAGTACGGCCAGTTGCCGCGCATCCACTGTGCCCCTGGCGAACTGAAGCAGGTGTTCATGAACGTGCTGCGCAACGCGATCGAGGCCATCGAGGAGAAAGGGGAGATCCGGGTGAAGACCTATCGGGAAGGGGCGTAGGTCTTCGTCGAGATCGCCGACACCGGCCGGGGTATCCCGCGCGAGCGGCTGCAGCGCATCCCGACCCGGTCCTCTCCCGCAAGGAGGAGCGGGTGGGGATGGGAGTGGGCCTGTCGCTGAGCTACAGCATCGTGGCCCAGCACCAGGGCCGCATCGAGGTCTAAAGCGAGCCGGGCTAAGGCACGGTGGTCACCATCAGCCTGCCCGTCAAGCCACAGTGAAGGGCCAACCTTCAGCGCACCACTTCACTCAACCAGAAAGGGATCTGCCATGAGAAACCTGCGCTTTCTGTTGGCCCTGGCCGCTGCCCCGGCCCTGGCCCAGACCCCGCCTCCGCCCGCCATCAGCGGCGACCCCAGCGTGGTGGCCCTTGACGCCAGGCTGGAGAAGGTCTTCGGCGAGGGCTTCTTCACCGAAGGGCCGGCGGTGGCCTCGGACGGCTCGGTGTACTTCAGCGACATCACCTTCACCTTTCGCTCGGGGATGCAGGCCGGCCACATCTGGCGCTTTGATCCTGTGAGCCGCAAGACCACCCTCTTCCGCTCGCCCAGCGGTATGTCCAACGGCCTCAAGTTTGACGGCCAGGGCCGGCTCATCGCCGCCGAGGGGGCCGACTACGGGGGCCGGCGCCTGACCCGCACAGATCTCAAGACCGGCAAGAGCGAGATCATCGCCGCGCTTTTCGAGGGCAAACCCCTCAACGCCCCTAACGACATCACCATTGACAACCAGGGCCGCATCTACTTCAGCGACCCCCGCTACCTGGGTCACGAGCCGGTGGAGCAGCCGGTGATGGGGGTGTACCGCCTGGACCTGGACGGCGGACTGCACCGGGTCATCACCGACGCGGGCAAGCCCAACGGGGTGTGCATCTCCCCGGACCAGCGCACCCTGTACGTGGTCAGCAACGACAACGGCACCACCGGGCTGGACCGGGTGCCGCCGGAATTGCCCCTGCACAAGGGGCGCATGGCCCTGCTGGCGTACAACCTGTTGCCCGAGGGCACGGCCAAGTTCCGCGAGGTACTGATCGACTACTATCCGCAGGACGGGCCGGACGGCCTTGTGGTGGACGCGGAGGGGAACCTGTATGTGGCGGTACGCGACACCACCAGGCCGGGGATCTACGTGTACTCGCCCAGGGGGCAGGAGCTGTCCTATATCCCCACTTCGGAACTGCCCACCAACGTGGCTTTTGGCCGGGGCGCTGAGATCCGCACCCTCTATGTCACCGCCGGGGGCAACCTGTACCGGATCAAGGTCAAGAAGGACGGGTACCATCTGCCGCAGTACTGAGCCGTGACCCTCATCGATTGGCTTCTGCTTTTGACCATCAACGGCGGGATCGTCGCGTACGGGCTGGTGGCTTTCGGGCAGAAGCGGGAGAGCTTCGACTGGTACCTGGCCGCCAAGTCCATGCCCTGGTGGGTGGTGGGCCTGTCGGCCTTTGGCACGGCGGTGGACAGCGGCGACTACGTGGCCATTGCTGGGGCCTCGTACAAGCTGGGGTTCTCGCAGTTGTCGCAGTGGTGGCTGGGGATCGCGGCGGGGTGGTTCATTCTCAGCTTCTTCGTCATCGTGCCCATGTACCGTTCGGGGGTGTTCACCAACGCCGAGTGGCTGGAGTTCCGCTTCGGGCCGGCAGTGCGCCTGCTGGCGGTGCTGATCAACATCCAGTCGCGCACCAATGTGCTGGGCAACATCTTCTTTTCGATGTTCCTGATCCTCAGCGTGGTGGCCCAGGTGGAGGAGGGCTGGGCCTGGGCGGTGGTGGTGGGCGCGGCGGCCACCTCTACCCTGTACATAGTCCGGGGCGGGCTGCAGGCGGGTGCGTTCATGGACGCCCTGCAGAGCGCGGTGATGATCGCCGCCTCCCTGGTGCTGTGGGGGGTGCTCTGGACACAGGTGGGGAGCTGGGATGGGCTGCAGCAGAAACTGGCGGCCCTGGACCCGCAACTGCCCGGTACCCTCCTGCATGTGGGCGGGTACTCCCCGCCGGGGGTCTCGCCCTGGGTGGTGGCCTGTAGTTTTGTGATCGTGCTGACCACCTACGCGGTGATCAATCAGTACGAGGCCATCCGTTTCCTGGGGGCCCGCTCGGAGTGGGACTTCAAGATGGCGGCCCTGGTGGCCAGCCTGGCCACGGCCATCTGCCTGTGGTTCAACGTCTGCCTGGGGCCCCTGGCCAGGGCCGAGTTCCCCAATCTGGCCATCACCGACCAGGCGTACCCGCTGCTAGTGCAGAAATACCTGCCCCCCGGCCTTTTGGGCCTGGTGCTGGCCGGGGTGATGGCCGCCGGGTACTCCACCTTTGACTCCGTCGGCATCGGCATCACCAGCCTCTTCGTGCGCGACGTGTACGCCCGCTTCCTGGTCAAAAACGCCCCCGATGCCCATTACACCCGGGTGGGCCGTCTGGCCGTGCCCTTCATCATGGCCTGCGGTTTTCTGTACTTGCCCTTTCTCAAGGAGGGCATGATGCTCTTCTACCTGCGCCTGGCCGGGGCCATCGCCGTGCCCCTGATGAGCGTGATCCTGACCGGGGTTTTCACCCGCGTACACCGGCAGACCGGGATCATCGGGCTGCTGGTAGGGCTGGGGTACGGATTGTCGGCGATCATCGGCGAGGCAAAGGGCTGGCCGCTGCCCGTGTGGTACACCAGCACCTGGTGGACCTATCTGTGGAACACCCTGCTGCCCGCCGGCACCATGCTCTTCTCCTCCTGGATCATCTCGCAGTGGAAGGGGCCGGCCCGGGACGAGGAATTGCGCGGCCTGGTGTACGCCCGGGGCAGCCGGCCCGAGGACTACCGCCAGGCCATGGGCCACCGGCTCCGGGCCCTGGAGGGCACCTGGCTGCAAAAGACCTTGCTGGAAGCCCCCATCCGCCCCGAGTACCCCTTTACAGTGCCCCCAGGCGGGGTGCCCTGGCAACGCCGGCCCGGGGTGTGGGCCTGCCTGTATCTGGGGGTGGCCGCCTTCCTGTTGTACGGGGTGTTGTGGTGAGCCAAAGCGAAAAGGAGGGAAAATCCGCCCGCTTCGAGCGCCTCTATACCGCGGTGCTTTTGCTGGTGGTAGCGGTTCTGCTCCTGCTCTCCACCCTCTACACCCCAGCCCTCTGGGGCGTTAAGGCGGGCATCGCCATGGCCCTGCTGGGGATGAGCAGTTATTTCTTTTGGCGGGCTAAGTCTTCTCGGTCGGGAAACCAGCCTCCTCCCAGCCGCGGAAACCCCCGTCCATGGAGATGAGGCGGGTGTAACCCATCTTTTGCAGGGATTCCGCTGCCAGGATCGAGCGGAAGCCGCCCCCGCAGTACAGGACGATCTCCGCATCCAGGTCCGGGATCCGCCCCTCGACGTCGCGCTCTATGATGCCTTTGCCCAGGTGGATGGCCCCGGGCAAATGGCCTGCCTGCCATTCGCTCTCCTCGCGCACGTCTACCAGATAGAAGCGCTCCCCTTGGTCCAACCGCGCCTTGAGCTGGTCTACGGTGGTTTCCGCGACGCGGCGCCGGGCCTCAGCGACGATGGCCAGAAAGCGTTTCGAGTGCTGCATTAGGTAATCCTCCAGAAGGGCGTTTGCCCTGCCAAACCGCTTGTTTTTCGGAAGCAAGGGGCGAGCGCGCTGGGAAAAGGCCAAATATTGCGAACACTCCCGTAACCGGGCTGCAAAGGGTGGCAAGGTCCATTTAGAACATACTCGGTACAACTATATATCATACTATCCGGTTTCTGAACTGGAAAAGACCCTCGCTGTACCCGATTGCAGCGGAGCGAGACACCAGTGGATTTTGTGCCGCAGAGCGCGTTATGAAAACGATGATCAGGATATTATTTGTGGCCCTGTGCCTGGCGGGGCACCAAAGAATGGCGCCGACCCCGGCCGACATGACCTATGTGTCGAAGAACACCGACTTCCAGTTCAAGTGGAGCGCGGTGTCCAAAGTCACCGAGTACCTTTTTTGGTGGAGCGGCGACGTCATCAACTGGCAGTCGGTGGCCAATGCCGGCACCACCCTGTCCTGGACCCTGGTCGAGGACCACCCGACGGATATCCCGTTCTGCTGGAAGGCGCAGGCCAAGGTGGCGGGGGTGTACACGGCCAACAGTAGCGAGTGCCGTGCCTACGACGTGCCGGCCAGCCCGCCTTTCCCCACTGCGCCGGGCGATCTGAGCTACATGGCGCCCAGCACCACCTGGACCTATACCTGGAGCGCGGTCTCGGGGGCCTCGGAGTACGAACTGTCGGAGAGCACCAACGGGGGTTCACCTGGACGACGCGCACGGTGCTGCCGGACACGCCCACGCTGGTGACCCCGCCCTGGCTCGGTTTCGTCCCGCAGAACGTTGCCTGGACCTGCCGGTCGACCGGGGTGCCGGCGGCCACCGAATACGAGGTGGAGGTTAAGGCGGGCGATGCCGGCACCTGGA
Organism: Candidatus Handelsmanbacteria bacterium; assembly: GCA_016867395.1. GTDB lineage: Bacteria > Latescibacterota > UBA2968 > UBA8231 > UBA8231 > SICG01. The sequence continues at coordinate 9,262 of VGJS01000027.1, read as the reverse complement.
CCAACTTCGCCACCGTGATCACCAATTCGGCGCCGGCGCCCGGGCTGGCGACCCTCTATACCGTCAACAACCCCCACCGTTGGCGGGTGCGGGCCAAGGTGGGCACCGGGTACGCGGCCTACGCCTTCGACGGGGGCAGCAGCTACATTTCCATAGACGGGGCCCTGAACCAGCCCTCCAAGACCATCGCCTTCTGGGTCAGGACCGACGCGAACATCACCACCACCGTGGCGAGACATATCATGGGAGAGGACGCCACCGGGACCGGGGTGCACATGGGGCCGTACATCGGAGCGGTGAACAACGAGGTGGTGACCCTCAACTTCGAGGGCAGAGCCCTGCACTGGGACAACAACTCCTTCCCAGTGGGTATCGACCACCTCTGGAAGCACTATGCCTTCGTCTGGCAGGAATCCCTCCCCTACGGCTACAACCACTACGTGGACGGGGTAGAGAAGGGGTTCCCGGATGTGAAAACCGGAGCCGCCACCGGGGCGAGCACGCATATCAGCGGCAAACAGCGGACGATCTGGCATTTCGGCAATTCATCGACGGATGGGTGGTTGGGCCGGGTCGGCGACCTGAAGGTGTGGAAACGGGCCCTGACTCCGGGCGAGGTGACTTAGGCCCACGGGTCGGCCAAACCGGTGGCTGAGCAGGCCGAGGCCGTCGTCAGGCCAAAGCTGAGTTCGCGCAACGACCCCAACCCCTTCAAGACGAGCACCACCATCGAATACACCCTCGATCAGGGTGCCGAGGTGACCAACACCGTGTTCAATATAATCGGGAACCAGGTCGCGGTGCTGCAGAAGGAGTACCTGTCCGCCGGCACCCAGGCGTTGAAGTGGGATGCCGCGGACCTGGCCGCCGGGGTCTACTTTTACCGCATCCAGGCCGGCGACTTGAGCGAAACGCGGAAGATGCGCTTGTCCAAGTAAGTTGCGGGCCCAGGGCCCAAAAAGCAAAGAGCGGGAGGCCTGCAAGGCCTCCCGCTCTTTGCTTTTTTTCCCCGCGTTCCTCGGTCCTTAACGCTCCCCATACGCCCCGAACACCACCTCCAGATCCCGCCGGGCCCGGGAAAAATCCGAGACCGGCTGCCGCCCCCGGTCCTCCAGGCAGGCGAGGAAATCCTCAATCATCGCCCGGTACCCCATCAGGTCGCCAAAGCCGGGGAAGTAGAGCCACTTTTTTTTGCCAGTGCTCAGCCATAGGTAGATCCCGTTGCTTTCGAAGATGATCCGCCCCAGGGTGCCGCGTACCTGGGAGTGCTGGAAGAGGCCCCTGGTAAGGCTGGGTTGGTCCCAGGCGTAGCGCAGGGTGGCCTCGGCGCCGCCCGGATAAGTAAGACGGGTGAGGGAGTGGCGCTCGGGTTGGCCGGTCCGGTGCTTGGGAAACTCGGCCCGGACCGCCAGCGGCGTTACATCGAAGAGGGCGTTGATGAGGGCGACGAAGTGGATGCCCCCCTCCAGCAGGGCCCCGCACTGGTCCTTCCAGCCGGGGGCTTTTTGCCGGGTGAGCTTCACCACCTCCGCGGACCGCAGTTGGCCGATGGCGCCCTGGCCGATCAATTCCCGCATCAGCCGCAGCGAGGGCTTGTAGTAGTAGTTCTCGGCCACCATCAGGAAAGGCCGGCCCTGTAGGTTCTGCTCAATGGCGGTTATTTCCTTGGGGCTGAGGCACAGGGGTTTTTCGACCAGCACGGCCTTGCCGGCTTCTAAGGCGGCGACCACCTGTTGGGCGTGGTATTCGGGCGGGGAGGCGAGGACCACGGCGTCGAGTTGGGGCAGGGCGATGAGGTTCTCGAAGGCGCCCACCACGCCGCTGCCGCCGAACTCCCGTTGAAAGCGTTCGGCGCTGGAGCGGGAGCGGCTGCAATAATAGAGGTGGGCGCGGGCCTTGAGGTTGCGGGCGTGGAGCTGGCCGATGCGGCCGCAGCCGACGATGCCGATGTGTTTCATCTAATGGCGAACCCTTTCTTTATGTCCTGCCGGGAATACTCGTTCCGGTGGTTCCCAAGACGCATCCCGCCGCTGGTCTATATGTTCTCGTAGGTTTGAGTGAGGTATTCACCGACTCTAAGAGCATTGGCGGCGATGGTCAGGCTGGGGTTGACCCCGCCCGAGCTGGGCATGAAGCTGCTGTCCGTTACGAAGAGGTTCTCGGTCTCCCACAGACGGCAATTCGGGTCGAGGGCGCTCTCCGCGGGTGAGGTGCCGAAGCGCACCGAGCCCACGGCATGGGAGAAGGAGTCGAGGCGGTAGGTCTTGAAGAGGAAGGCCCCGGCGCGGCGCAGGACATGCCGGGCCTTGGCGGTTAGGTAATCACGGCGGGCGCAGTCGGCCTCGGTGTAGCGGTGCTGCACCTGCACTAGTTCCATCCCGAATACATCGCGCTGGGCCGAGAGGCTGACCTGGTTCTCGGGCAGTGGCTCGTCCTCGGCAATGCAGAGCAGGTTCTGTATGTGGCCGGCCACCATCCCGGCGATGCGCTTGAAACCTGTAGGCGCGAAGTGGCGGATCACCGGAGAGGCCGGGGTGTAGATGTCCTGGATGATGCCGGTGGCGGTGCCGTGAGCGGCGCGGTGGTCCTCGTAGAAATCGGCCAGGCAGAGCTGCTTGTGGAAGATCTGCGCCGGGTTGGTGGCAAAGGGGAAGATGCCGGCCACCACCCCGTTGCAGTGGCGCATAAGGAAGCGGCCCACCGTCGGCCCGCCCAGGCCGGAGCGCAGTAGCAGGGCCGGGCTGTGGATGGCGCCGCCGGCCAGCACGAAGAGCCGGGCTAAAAAAGAGAAGGGTTGTTTGGTGAATTTGTCCACGCCCTCCACGCCGGTGATACGGACTCCCTGGCGCACCAGCCGGGTGACGATGGCCCCGGCCCTGATCTCCAGGCCCTGCACCTGGGCCTCTTGCAGGAGTGTGGCGGTTAGGTCGTTCTTGGCTTTGAGCTTGCAGGGAAAGCCGTCGCAGGTGTTGCACAGGATGCAGCGGGGCCGCGCAGGGTCGGAGAAGTTGAGCGCCAGGGGGATGGGGAAGGGCCGATAGCCCAGGCTGCGGGCAGCCTGCTGGATGCGTTGGGCCGGCGGGGTGAGGGCCACGGGCGCTAAAGGGTATGCAGCGGAGCGGGGCGGCTCAAAGGGGTCTGCGCCGGCCTGGCCATGGACGCCCAGGAGTTGTTCGGCGCGGGTGTAGTAGGGTTCCAGATCGGAGTACTTGATGGGCCAGCGGGCAAAGTCCCCTTCGCGCAGGCGCAGGGAGGCCCCCCCGTAGAAGACCGACATCCCGCCCACGGTCTCGTTAAGATGGAGGGGCACAAAGGTGGAACTGCCGTATTGGCGAACCAGAAGGGGGGAATCGCTCTGGTACCTCTTGTCAATGAGGATGGCCTGCTGGTCCCAGTCCTGGTCGTCGCGCCGGGGCCAGCCACCCCGCTCCAGGAGTAGGGTGCGCAGGCCGGCACCGGTCAGCACATGGGCGGCGCCGGCCCCGCCGAAACCGGAGCCGATGACCACCGCGTCATAGGAGGGCGCGTTCATGGAGGTAGAGGAGGGCCAGGCCGGCGATGAGGAGCAGGGCCAGGTAGTGGTACTTCTCGCGGGTGTCGGCAAACTCGGCCAGCCGGGGCAGGTCGGGCCGGAACTTGCCCGACATATTGCGCTGGATATAGGTCTTGTAGTATTCAATGGCGAAGCGCTCCAGGCCGCCGTTCATGTAGATGAGGAAACCGAGGGATACCGGCGCCAGGGGGTCGTTGAGGCTGTAGAAGAGTGGGCTGAAGAGGGCCAGCACCGCGCCGGAGCGCTGGAACTTTAGGGGTTTGAAGCCCTCGAAGGGCGCGTCCTTGTACGCACCGCCCAGGGAGACCAGCAGGCCGGTGGCGTAGGCGGTCAGCAGAAACCCCCAGAATGGCACCACCCGCACCTGGAGGGTCATGGAGGCGAAGACCAGCAGCACCAGTATCGCGCCCACCAGGTAGCGCAACAAATCGCTGGCCACGTGCCGGCCGAAGAAGGTGATGCGCGAGGGCACGAAGTACTTGGTCTGGTCCTCGGTGCGGAAGAAGCCCTTGTACAGCTCGGCCAAAAAGCGCTCCACGCCCATGACCAGGAAAAAGAGCTGGAAAGGGCCCAGGGCCTCCAAATCGGCGCGGAAGAAGGGCAGGAAATACAGGGCCAGGAAGATGGCGACACTGAAGTAGATGCTGCGTGGGAAGGTGGCCGGTTTGAAACGCTCGAAGGGCGAATCCTTGAAGGCGCCCCAAAGCGAGGTGTAGAGGCCGGAGGCCACCACTGTGGCCAAGGAGAGGGCATAAGTCATGGCCCAGAGATACTACCGCCGGGGCCTGCGGCTGTCAACCGGGCCCGCCTTGCCCAAAGGCCAGATTGTGTTATTTTCTTTCCCTCTCTCCTCGCAGCGAAAGGAAACGCCGTGCGCCTGGGCGTAGTGGGCATGATGCCAGCGGACTTCCGCCAGATCACCGCGCAACACCTGGAGGCCGTGCGGGCGCTCAAGCTGAGCGGAGCGGCCTTTCACGCCCACGGCGACCAGCTCGGCCAGATTCAGAGCCACGAGTGCCGCAAGGTGCGCGACACCTTTGCCCAGGCCGGCATGGACCTTGCGCAGTTCGGCATTGGGTACGGGGAATGCCTCTTCGATCCCGACCGCCAGGTGCGACAGGGGGTGGTGGCCAAGATCGAGCGCGGCATCGAGGTGGCCGCCCAGCTCGACGCCCACTACTGCTTGATCCGCACCGGCAGCCTCAGCCCCAGAGGCGCGTACAGCCCTTCGTTCCGCAACATGGAGTCCGAGTGCCTGCCCCGGCTGGTCGAGACCCTGCGCGCGGTGACCCACAAGGCCGAGGAGGAAGGGGTCACGGTGGTGGTGGAAACCCACAACCTGACCATCATGGACTCGCCCGAGACCAACGTGCTGGTGGTCGAAACCGTGGGCTCGGAGCGGCTGCAGGTGGTGATGGACTACGTCAACCACTTCCAATCCCTGCAACAGGTCTACCGCAACGTGGAGCGGTTGCACCACATCTTCGACCTGATGGGCCCCATCGCCCCGGTGGGCCACTGCAAGGACCTCAAACTGGGCGAGGGGCTGGTGCTTCACCTTGACGAGGCCGTGCCCGGCGAAGGGGTGCTGGACCTTGAGGTGGCCCTGCAGCGCTGGGAGAGCTTCTACCCAGACGGGTACCTGCTCCTCGAACACCTGCCCGATGCCCAGTATCCGGCGGCCAGCGCCAACACCCACCGAATCGCGGCCGACGCCGGGGTCCGCATCTACTGATGCCTCCCATGATCCACTCCCAAGTCCGCATCCGCCAGACCCGCGTCGAGACCCTCTTCAAACTGCAGAAGGCAGGGGCCATGCCCAATGGCCTGGACTACGACGAGGCTCGGGACGAACTGCTCATCGCCGACCAGGGGGACGGGGACCTGATCACCGTGGCGCATCCCGGCTCGCCGGACCGGAACGAAACCGTCTTCGCTGCCGGGGCCAATAAGCCCAGCGGGGTGGTGCGCTGCCAGTGGCAGGGCAAGGACACCATCTTCATCGCCGGCACCTATGGCCTGGAACTGACGGTGATCCAGCCCGGGCGGGTATTCACCATCACACAGCGTGGGGTGGGCACGGGCATCGTCGATTACGCCCAGGACCTGGTCAACGGCACCCACACCGGGTTCCACGGGCTGGAGTGGGACGGTGAGTACCTGTGGGGGGCTTCGCCGCCGGGCAAAGCCCTGTTCAAGATGAAATTAGTGGATGCCCCGGGTGGGCCGGTCATCACCGCGGCCTCCTGGTTCCCGGTAGCCGCGGGCAACCGGCCTCACGGCCTGGCCTGGGCCAATAGCCAGTGTACCGAACTATGGTGCAACGACACCACCATCGGGGCGGTGTACCGCTACGATACCCGGAGCGGCGCCTGTGGCGAGGTGCTGGTCCTGCCCGCCGACGCGCCCAAGGCCCACGGCATGACGATGGTGGGCGGAGAGCTTTGGTATAGCGAGGACAACACGGGGCTGATCTGCCGGATCTTACCCCTGAACTAAAGGAGTTTTGGATGATCGAGCCGCACGGCAGCAAGGAACTCAAGCCCCTCTACGTGAACGACGCGGCGCCGCGGGCCGCCCTGGCCAAAGAGGCCGAAGGACTGCCCTCCATAGTTATCTCCTCCGGGGCGGCGGCTTCGGCGGTGATGCTGGCCTCCGGGTACTTCACCCCCCTCGACGGATACATGAACCTGGCCGAGTCCCTGAGCGTGGCCAAGGAGATGGAGCTGACCAACGGCCTGCTCTGGCCGGTGCCGGTGGTCAATATCGCGCCGGGCGCCAGGCTGCCGGCTGGGGTGAAGGCCGGCACCCGCCTGGCCCTGCGCGATCCGAACGTGCCGGGCGAGCCGGTGATCGCCGTGCAGGAGGTCCGCGCCGCCGAGTCGCTCTCGGCTGCCGACCAGGCGACCATCATTGAGCAGGTCTTCCGCACCAGCGACGAAGCCCACCCCGGCGTCGCCGCCTTCAAGGCCGCCGGCGACACCCTGATCTCGGGTCCCATCCAGGTGCTCAATTATTCCTACTTCCCCGGCGATTTCCCCGACACGTTCCGCACCGCGGTGCAGTTGCGCGCGGAGATGGCGCAGAAGGGCTGGAAGAAGGTGGTGGCCTTCCAGACCCGCAACCCCATGCACCTGGCCCACGAGGAGTTGTGCCGCATCGCCCAGAAGGCGGTGGGTGCCGACGGCATCCTTGTCCACATGCTCCTAGGCAAGCTGAAGAAGGGGGATATCCCGGCGGGTGTGCGCGACGCGTCTATCCGCAAGATGGTGGAGTTGTACTTTCCACCCAATACGGTGCTGGTGGCCGGATACGGCTTCGACATGCTCTACGCCGGCCCGCGCGAGGCGGTGTTGCACGCCATCTTCCGCCAGAACACCGGCTGCACCCATTTGATCGTGGGGCGCGACCACGCCGGGGTGGGCTCGTACTACGGGGCCTTCGACGCCCAGACCGTCTTCGACGAGATTCCGGCGGGCAGCCTGAAAATCGAGATCTTCCGGGGCGACCACACGGCCTGGTCCAAGAAGCTGAACCGGGTGGTGATGTTCCGCGACGTGCCCGACCACCAGCCAGAGGATTTCATCAACCTCTCGGGGACCAAGGTGCGCGAGATGCTGGTGGCCGGCCAGCCCCTGCCGCCGGAATTCGCCCGGCCCGAGGTGGCGGCCATCTTGATGAAGCATTACCAGGAAGAAGCGGCGAAAGGCTAGTAAGCCGCAGCATCGCAATCTCCGCACGAAAAACCGGGCGCTCCCCTGAGGGAGCGCCCGGCCCACATCGGGTGGCCGTCTAAAAGTTAGACGGCGCACCTCTCAGTGATAGTTACCATCGCAACATTCTCCTTTCTCAGCTATGTCCCGTGCCTCCGGCAGGCCCGGAACGCGTGGCCTGAGCGATCAGCATCGGGCAGTGCGCCCGACACTTCCCCAAAAAGCGGATGCACTTTGTTAGAGGCCGAGCCCTCGCATATGGCAGAGTTTGCGGATCTTGTTGATGGCGCCCCCCACCTGCTTGCCCCGCCGGCAGATGCCGAAGAGGTGCTGGCTGACCACCCGCCGTGAGATGCCGAGGATCTGGCCCACCTCCTCCTGGGTTTTCTGGTGCAGGTAGTAGAGAAAGATCACCTGGCGCTGCTTCTCGGTGAGGTTCCGGCCGATCAGTTCCATCACCGGGGCCAAGAAACGCTGGAGGCGGGGCGAGGGATGCAGACGGGCCTGGCTGTCCTCGCTGGACTCGAACCAGAGGCCGGCTTCGTTGGCGTACTGGTCCAGATCCTGAGGATCGAGGCGGACTTCCCAGAAATCGGGGTTGTACATGGCGAGTTCGTCTTCTCCGGGTAATAGGGAAAAAAATCGCAGGCGCACTGCTCCTGCGTTCCGGAGGAAGTCGATCTCGATCCCTGCGCTCCCGGGGGGAGCACAGGTCAAAGCCTGGTTACCAACAGGTGGTGAGTCAGAACCTCACAGGAGGCTAGGAGGACGTGCGCTGGGGGCGATAAAGGTCGGCAGTCATTTGCTGGGCCTCCTTTCAAGAGGGGGGGTGGGTCAAAAATAGGTAACCTGTTTGCCTTGCACAATTGCGGATGCACTTTTGGGGGGTGTCCGCCGGAGCGTCGGGGAGCGACTCACCCCACTGCGATAACCTCCCCGACGCTATAACGGCCAATTCCTTCAGCCGCTTGTTTGAGACAGGCATATGGCAAGCTCCTCGCCTTGGCTCAGACCGGCCGGGGGCGACGAACGCGATGCGAAGGAAGCGCCGGAGTCGCACAAAATCCTCCTGGTTATCCGTGACCAGAATCAAACCCGCCTCCTGCCAGGAAGCGGCCAGCAGGGCGTCGTGCACCAAAGACTTGGGTATCGTCTTCAATTCGATATTCTCCTCCCGCGCCAGGCGGGCCAGCGCCTCGGCGCTCTCCTCCCAGTTGCGATGGGAGGGCGCGACCAGCCGCTCCCGGCGTTTGAAGGGCCGGGCGATCTCCTGGTGGATCTGCCGGGCCTTGGCCGGGGTTTTGGCCCCCACCAACAACTCGTGCAGCACCACCGAACTGAGGTAGCAGTGCGGCGTGAAGGCCGCACTGAACCGCTCCAGCGCCACCGCCTGTTCCGAGCTACGGAAAGCGCAAATGTAGAGATTGGTGTCCAGGACGAACTTCTTCACGGCTCCCGATCGCCGTCAAAGACGTTTTCCACCCCGCCGCTGCCGGCGATACGGCGTATGCCCCGGACCAGTTCCTGGCGGAACAACACGATATCCAGGGCCTGGTCCACGGCTTCGGTCTCAGTCCTGGCCCCCAGAATCGAGTGCACCAGGTTGAGCTTCTTCTGGTCGATGTTGAGATTCTTGCGGCGCAGCGCCGGCTTGGCAGACGCCTTCGGCAGCGCCTGGCGGGGAGTCCTCGATGAAGCAGCCATGAGTACATCTGCTAATCTGTATGAACGGAAAATGTATCTGTATGCGTGCCTATGCAAATCACCGTCCAGAAGACCATCCCCTACCACCTGAATCGTACCGGGATTGCCGGAGGCTCCAATTCTTGCGAGAATGGAGTCATGACAAGACGGATGAGGTATTCGCCTGAGGTGCGTGAGGGCGCCGTTGGGATGGTTCTGGAGCACCAGAAATAATAGGGTTCGCAGGGGGAAGGCCTGGTCTCGATCGCGGCCAAGATCGGCTGTACCGCCGAGACCCTGCGCACCTGGGTCC
>VGJS01000026.1 GCA_016867395.1 Candidatus Handelsmanbacteria bacterium | reverse complement strand
GGGTCGTGCCACCAGCAGGAGGAGGTGTGGGACCACCCGGTGCCGGAGCCGTCGTGCCGTCAGCAGGAGGAGGTGTAGTGCCACCAGCAGGAGGAGGTGTGGTACCCCCTGGTGCCGGAGGCGTCGTGCCGCCCACTGGGGGTGGAGTCGTACCACCTGAAGGAGGCGGGGTGTTGCCACCATAGGACGGTGCCGAATTCTGCGCCCATACACTCGCGCCGGCTGCCAGGAAAACCAGGACTGCCAGCACCCCAATGAATGCTCCGATAAATTTTTTCATAAATTGCCTCACCTAGTCCTTAAAAACATGACCCATTGAGTCCTCGAGACCCTTTGAATGATGTCACCAAAAGCCAAGCAACAAACCCAGCTTTCTATGTTATAGGACAATTAAATAAAAACCAATGGAAACTCAAGGGATAATTTACTTTCACCTTACTAACCTTTTGTATAATAACGTCTTATCTTGGACACTCCCTTCCGGTAGTGGAGCGCCAGCCAATTCCCCCAGCCTCTGGCGGTCTCCGCCGGCACAAAAAGCCACAACCCGGAAACCATGGTAAGGGTGAAGAAGGTCGCTCCCTGCAACAAGATGGCGATGCCTACGTGCAGGGCCGCGACCGCGGCAAGGATATAGAGCCTGGGCCGGGAAAACCAGACCAGCAGCACAAAGCCCGTTTCGGCCAGCAAGGTTCCATAGGTTAGCACCTTGCTCAGGGCCCCCCCGAAGCCGTAAAAGACCTCGGGCCAAGGCCAGCGGCGCCACATGTCGTTGGCGATTACGTAATACAGAGCGTCCCCGTTCCACCACGACAGGTCGTCCACCAGTTTGTAGGGCAGGCTGATGGCGTAGATCAGGGCGAAGTTTACCTGCATGGCCCGCATTGCCCAGATGACCGGCAGTTCGCGCCGGTGCCACTGCCCCCGGCGCTTCCGCAGGTAGCTGTCGAGAGAAAGGCTCTGGCCCAAAGGGGCGAAAAGCCCCCAGAAGAGCAGCATCCGGAAGGCCACGTCCTCCCCGTTCATCGCCGGCAGGCTGCGGTTGAGCAGCGAGGATTCCAGGACGAACAACACCGTCGTACTCCACCGGGTCTTCCATCCCAGGGCAAAGGAGAGGGCCGCGCCGAATCCCACCCACCAGAACACCCCCACCGGCAGGATGGATTCGGTCCAGTGGAACACGCTCCAGATGTCGTCGGGGTTCGCGAACTGGTTCAGCGAGGCAACGCCGTCGGCGGCGTAGAACCGCTCCCAGTTGGGATAAAGTGCCAGGTAGAAGACGCCGATCAGGCTGCCGAGAAAGATGCGGAACACCCCCAGGGCGAGCGGGTCGAAGCGCTCGAACCAGAAGCTGTTCCACCCGCCAACGAGGCGCTGCCCCAGCTCCCTGGCCCCCAAGATTGCCCTGGGGGATACCGGTTTCACCGGTCCTGGTACTCCACTTTCTGCAGCACCTGGGTGGTGATGACTGAGTCGAGATGGGTTCCCCGGCGGGCGGCCTCCTCCCTGGGCAGGATCTGCCGCCAGCTCAGCTCGATAACCACGGCCGATATGGGCACCCCGTCGCGCTCGGGATACTGCCTGGCCAGGTAGTAAGCATAGGCTTCCCGCGCCTGGGGGCGGGCATAGAGGGTGTGGAGGAGCTTGGTCTCCTTGAAATCGAAGAGCGCCCGGTCCCAAAACCCCCTCTTGCTCTGCAGGGGCAGGGGCAACACCTGGGCCTCGCCCTCGCCGTACCTGGCCTTGATGCTGTACCACCAGTAGTACCGCGACAGATCCCCGAACATCTGCCACTTGTTGTTGAGGCCGATGAGGAAGGCGTAGTACTGCAGGGCCCAGCGGCTGTACCTCAACTCGTAGGCCAAGCCGGGCGAGAGGGACCGGAACCACCCCTCCTCGGCCTCGACCACCGCGTTGGGGCGGTTCATGTACAGCGCGGTGCAGAGATTGAAGGCGATGAAGCAGGAGAGCAGCCGCCGCTTGAAACGCCCCACTGCGGCCGGGCCCTCCACCCGCCGATGCCTGGGCATCTCGTTCCTCTTCTTTTGGTTCGATCGGGCTGGTGAGATTGGGGGTTCCAAGATAGGAGCGGACGCGAATCCTGGTCAACCCCTTCCCCCTTCCTTTGCGGACCGGGATTTTCTCTATAATTTATGCGTGACCTTTCACTTATTTTCAGCCCTTGCCCGGCCCATGAATCCCTCCCTCTCTGAGGACCTTCTCCTCAAGCTGGACGCCCTGCCCTCCAGCCCCGGAGTCTATTTCATGAAGGACCGCGAGGGGCAGATCATCTATGTAGGAAAAGCCAAGAGCCTGCGCAGCCGGGTGCGCTCCTACTTTCAGGAGGGGGCGCACGACGGGCGCCGGCAGTTCCGGGCGCTGGTGCAGCGCATCGCAGCGGTGGATTGCCTGGTCACCCAGACCGAGCAGGACGCTCTCATCCTCGAAGCCACCCAGATTAAGGCCCACAAGCCCCGCTACAACATCCTCCTTAAGGACGACAAGAAGTACCCCTACATCCGCCTGACCCACGAGCCCTTCCCCCGCATCTTCGCCACCCGCGACCTGGTGCAGGACGGCTCGCGGTACCTGGGTCCCTACAGCAATGTGCGGGCCATGCACACCACCTTGGAGCTGATGCAGAAGATCTTCCCCCTGCGCAGTTGCGACTACAAACTGCCTGCGGCCAAGGTCAAGCTCTGCCTCGAGTATCACATCCACCGCTGCGGCGGCCCCTGCGAGAAGCTGGTCAGCGCCGAGGATTACAACGAAGTGGTAGAGCGCGCCTTCCGTTTTCTCAAGGGAAACCAGTCTGAGATCATCCGCGAATTGCAGGAGCGCATGGCCAATGCCGCCGCCAACTTGCGCTATGAGGAGGCGGGCCGCTGCCGCGACCAGCTGAAGGCTCTGGAGTCCATGCGCGCCCGCCAGAAGGCGGTGCTCGACGAGCCGGTGGACCGCGACGTGATCGGCCTGGCCCGCCACGACGACGAGGCCGTCTGCTGCGTGCTGGAGATCCGCGAGGGCCGGCTCTTGGGCCAGAAGCACCACGTCCTCGGCGGGGTGATCGACTCCACCGACGCGGAAATTATCGCCGCCTTCCTGGGCCAGTTTTACCTCGAGACCGACTTCATCCCCGCCCAGATCCACCTGCCCGCCGCCCTGCCCGAGGATCTGGGGCTGTGCGCCTGGCTCTCCGGGCGGGCCGGCGCCAGGGTCGAACTGGCTGCCCCTCAGCACGGACCCAAGGCCCAGATGCTCGACATGGCCGAAAACAACGCCGCCCAGCAGTTGCGCGAGCGCCAGCTTAAGCGGGAGTTGCAGAAGGGCCGCATCCCCCAGAGCGTCTTCGCTCTGCAGCGCGACCTGCGCCTGGCAGAGCCCCCCCGCCGCATCGAATGTGTGGACATCTCCAACTTCCACGGCGCCGACGCGGTGGGCTCCCTGGTCTGTTTCGTGGACGGCAAGCCCCGGCGCAGCCAGTACCGCCACTTCAAGATCCGCGACCTGAGCAGGCCCGACGACTTCGCCTCCATCCGCCAGGTGGTGCTGCGCCGCTTCCGCGCCCTGGAGAAGGGTGGCGAGGGGCCGAACTTGCTGCTCATCGACGGGGGCAAGGGCCAGCTCTCCAGCGCCCTGGAGGCCCTTGGTGAACTGGGCCGGCCAGACCAGCCCGTGGCCGGTCTGGCCAAACGCCTGGAGGAGATCTTCCTGCCCAACCAGAGCGAAGCCCTGATCCTCCCCCGCACCTCGGCCAGCCTGCGCCTGCTCCAGCAGTTGCGCGACGAGGCCCACCGCTTCGCCCTCACCCACCACCGCAGCCTGCGCGAGAAGCGGTCTTTTGGTTCCGCCCTCGACGAGTTGCCCGGCATCGGCCCCAAGCGTCGGGCGGCCCTGCTCAACGCCTTTGGCTCAGTGCAACGGCTGCGCGAGACTCCGGCCGAAGAGATCGCCCAGCAGGTCAAGGGCCTCAGCCTGGACCAGGCCCGCCACTTGGTGGAGCGCCTTGCCGCGCAGGCCCCCGATGCGTGAGCTGGAGCTTTTCACCCCCCTGGGCCCAGTGTACCTGCGCTGGCGCGGCGGGGAACTGGCCGAACTGCACTTAGGGGATTTTGCCCCTGGCCTTCCGGAGCCGCCACCGGCCCAAGGGGGAAAGCTGATCGCCGACCTGGGCGCCTATTTCCGGGGCGAGGCCGTGGACTTCGGCTTTTCCCTTCCCGAGGGGATTGGCACCCCTTTCCAGCGCCGGGTATGGGCGGCCCTTAGGGAGATCCCCCGGGGCCGCTGCGCCACCTACGGGGGCCTGGCCTGTGGGGCCAATCCCCTCCCCATCCTCGTCCCCTGCCACCGGGTGGTCGGGGCCACCGGCGAGTTGACCGGCTTTTCCGACGGCCTACCCTGGAAACGCGCCCTGCTCCAATTGGAAGGGGTGCCCCTCTGCAATGACCAGGTCCTCTCCTTCTCCCTCCTCTGAACTGCCCCCGGTCCTGGCCGGGGCCCTGGAGGACTTCCTCGCCGCCGCGGTGCGGGACCGGAAGTCCTCGGCCAACACCGTCGAGGCGTACCGCCGCGACCTTTCGCGCTACCTCCAAACCCTGGCCAGGGAGGGGCTGGCCGGCCCGGAACAGTCCACGGCCGACCAGGTCGCCCGCCTCCTGCGCCAGCTCCACAACGGGGGCCTTAGCCCCTCCACCCTGGCCCGCAACCTGACCTCCATCCGCCAGTTTCACCGTTATCTGATGTCGCAGGGCCGGGCCCCGCACGACCCCACCGAATCCCTGGAGGCCCCGCGGGTAGAACGGCGGCTGCCCGACTTCATGACCCTCGCCGAGGTGGAACAGCTCATGGCCGGCCCGGACCTGGATGAAGTCCTGGGCCAGCGCGACCGGGCCATCCTCGAACTGCTCTACGCCTCGGGTTTGCGGGTCTCGGAACTCATCGCCCTGCCCTACGCCGGCATCGAGGTCCGCGCCGGCCTCTTGCGGGTGCGGGATGCCAAGGACCACGAGCGTCTGGTGCCCCTGGGCCGGCAGGCGCTTCTCCACCTGGAACGCTACCTGACCTCGGTGCGGCCCCGCCTCGAACGGGAGCACAGCGGCTCAGCCCTCTTCCTCAACGCCCAGGGCCGCGCCCTCTCGCGCATGGGCATCTGGAAAATCCTCCAGGCTGCCGCCGCCCGATCCGGCCTGGCCAAGAAGATCAGCCCCCACACCCTGCGCCACTCCTTCGCCACCCACCTGCTCGAACGCGGGGCCAACCTGCGCGACGTGCAGGAACTCCTGGGCCACGCCGACATCGCCACCACCCAGGTCTACGCCCGCATCGACACCAAATACCTGAAGGAGATCCACAAGACCTACCATCCGAGAGGGTGAGTAGCAATCCTCGTCCTGCCGAGGGCGGATTGACAGCCTTAGGCTGCTGGGTGTTGGCCTACCCCATTTGGGGCTTCTTTCGGGCCTTGGACTATCGATAAGCCCGCTGCTTAGGATTCCAATAACTGAACGACACACGTCGGGATACGGGCACTTTCGGCGGTAGAGCCGCCCCGAAACCCGTTACCTTACCCACTTTCCTGTAACAGGTGTGGCGTACTACGGGGAAAGCGATTGACAATGACCTTGCCCTATACACATAAATCGAGTAGACTATACACATTTAACAAGAAAAGGTGGAAGATGCGCACGAACATTGTGCTCGATGACCAGCTTGTTCAAGCCGCTATGCAGGCTACTGGATTGAAGACCAAACGCGCCGTGGTCGAGGCCGGCCTCAACCTGTTGGTCCAGGTCAAAGGCCAGGCCGGCATTCGCCGCCTGCGGGGGAAGGTGGAATGGGAGGGCAACCTCGATGAATCCCGCACCGCCAGGGCGAAGAGGATCTAGCGGGTGGTGATTATCGACACCACCGTCTGGATAGATTACTTCAAGGGAGAAACGACCCCGCACACCGATTGGCTGGAGGAGGTCCTGGACCAACAACGCCTGGGGCTCACCGATCTGATCCTCTGTGAGGTGCTTCAGGGCGTGCGGAGCGACCGCCAATGGACCCAGGTGAGCCAGGAACTATCTAGGTTCGAGATCTTTCCCACTGGTGGCATAGCGCTATCCCTGGCGGCGGCGCAGAACTACCGGCAACTGCGCGCTCAGGGCTACACCGTGCGCAAAACCATCGACTGCCTGATCGCGACCTTCTGCCTGAAAAGTGGACACCTCCTCCTCCACAACGACCGCGATTTTGATCCTTTTGAGAAAGCCCTGGGATTGCTGGTGATCCACCCAAATGGCTGAGGGGCTGCCCTTGCTCCCCAGCCCCTGGTCTTTATATTCGCTTTCCCATGACTGACGCCGCCACGACCCCCTCCCTCGTTTCGGCCCGGCAGCTCGACATGCGCTTCGGCGAGGTCGAGGTGCTCAAGGGCATCGACCTGGACATCGCCAGCGGGCAGTTCGTCTCCATCGTCGGGCCCTCCGGGTGCGGCAAATCCACCCTGCTGCGCCTGATCGCCGGCCTGGCCGACCCGGTGGCCGGTTCTCTCAGCATCGCTGGCCTCCCTCCCCCCGAAGCCCGCCGCACCCGCCAGGACCTGGCCTTTGTCTTTCAGGACGCCACCCTGTTGCCCTGGCGCACCGTCGAACAGAACGTGGCGCTGCCCCTGGACCTGAGCCAGCGCCAGCGCCGTACCGACGCCCTGAGCGTGCCCCAGGCCCTCGTACTGGTGGGCCTCAGCGCCTTTGCCCGCTCCTATCCGCGCCAGCTCTCGGGGGGCATGCGCATGCGGGTCTCCATCGCCCGGGCGCTGGTCACCCATCCGGGCCTGCTGCTGATGGACGAGCCCTTCGGCGCCCTCGACGAACTGACCCGCCAGCGCCTCAACGAAGAGTTGCTGCGCCTGTGGACCCAGATCGGTTTCACCTGCGTCTTCATCACCCACAACGTGGCCGAGGCGGTCTTCCTCAGCCAGCGGGTGCTGGTGATGAGCGCCCGGCCCGGCCGCTGGCTGGCCGAGGTGCCGGTGCCCTTTCCCTGCCCCCGCGACCCGCACCTGCGGACCTCCCCGGCCTTCAATCACCTCGCCGAGGAGGTATCCCACCACCTGCACCGGAAAGGCCCATGAGCCGCCGCTTCCTCACCTGGGCCGCCGACACCCTGCTGCCACCCCTGGCCTCCTTTGTGGTCCTATTACTGCTGTGGCAGGGGGCGGTGGTGGCCTTCGACATCAAGCCCTTTCTGCTCCCCAGCCCCCTACAGGTGGCCGGGGCAGTGCAGGTCCATTTCGCAGCGCTGTTAAAGGCCGCCTGGCTGACCGCGATGGGCGCCCTATGCGGCTTTCTGCTCAGCTTCGCCGCCGGCTTCCTGATCTCCCTGCTCTTTTCCCAGTCCCGCCTGGTCTCCCGCAGCCTGTATCCGTACGCCATCTTCCTGCAAACCGTGCCCATCGTCGCCATCGCGCCCCTGATCATCCTGTGGATCGGGCACGGTTTCGCCGGGGTGGTGGCCGTCTCCTTCATCATCGCCCTCTTCCCCATCATCGCCAACACCACCGCCGGCCTCACCAGGGTCGAGCCCAACCTGCTGGACCTCTTCTCCATGTATAATGCCTCGCGCTGGGACGTGCTGCGCCGGCTGCGCGTCCCCAGCGCCGTGCCCAGTATGCTGACCGGGGCGCGCATCTCCAGCGGCCTGTCGGTCATCGGCGCCATCGTCGGGGAATTCTTCGCCGGGTACGGCACCGAGGACTTCGGCCTGGGCTACCTGATCATCCTCACCAACGGCCAGGCTAAGACCGATTATCTTTTCGCCTGCATTCTGTTTTGTACCCTGCTGGGTCTGGCCATCTTTTCCTCAATAAATCTCATGAGCAACCTGCTGCTGGCCCGCTGGGGCGGCGCGGAGGAATGATGAAGACCCTGACCTTGATGCTCAGTCTCCTCGCCCTGGCCGGCTGCGGCGAAAAGCCCGCCCCGCCCTCTGGGGTGCGACTGGCCCTCAACTGGTTCCCCGAGGCCGAGCACGGCGGATTCTACGCCGCCCTGGTCCACGGCTATTTCCAGCAGGAGGGGGCGCAGGTCGAGATCCTCGCCGGCGGCCCCGATGCGCCGGTGATCCAGCGGGTGGCCACCGGCGCGGTGGAATTTGGGGTGTGCAATGCCGACGACGTGCTCAACGCGAGGGCGCAGCAGGCCCCGGTAGTGGCGCTCCTGGCCCCGTACCAGACCAACCCGCGCTGCATCATGGTCCACGCCAGCAGCGGCATCACCGCTATCGACCAGCTTCAGAACCTCACCATCGGCCTGTCGCAGCGGCCCGCGTTCTCCCATTACTTGCGCAAGAAATTCCCCCTCACCGGGGTGCAGATCGTGCCCTACCCCGGCAACGTCGCCCAATTCCTGCTGGACCCGCGCTTCGCCCAGCAGGCATATGTCTTCAGCGAGCCCTTCGTCGCCCGCAAACAGGGGGCCGACCCTCGGGTGCTACTGGTAGCCGACATCGGCTTCAACCCTTACGCCAGCGTGCTCATCGCCACTGAAGAGACTATCTCTCGCCGCCCCGAACTGGTGAAAGCCGTGGTGCGGGCCAGCCTCGCCGGCTGGGAGCACTATCTGCGCCAGCCCGAGCCCACCAACCAGCAGCTCCACCAGCTCAACCCAGAGATGGACCTTGATATCCTGGCCTACGGGGTGGAGCAGTCCCGGCCCCTGGTGCAGCTCGCCGGCCAGCCCCTGGGCAACATGAGCCTGGAGCGCTGGCAGACCCTGCTGCAGCAGATGGCCGAGGCCGAGCTGATCGAGCCGGGCAAGGTGAAGCCCGAGGAGGCCTTCACCACCCGCTTCCTGCAATGAGGGGCGAAAGCGCTGAACCAACCCGGAGGGGAGATGACCGTGGAAGCCTTTTCCTGGGAGTGGACGGGTTGGGAAGGACGCGGGTGGGGTGGAGGGGAGAGCGGAGCAATAGCGAGCAGGGTGGCAAGTCCGCGCCTGGGGAAAGGCTGGAAGGGTCGCTCCCCGACGAACCAGCGGACGTGGTGAACCGATGCCTTTCCTGACCGACATCACCCTGGGCAAGTACGTGGCGGTGGACTCGCCGCTGCACCGCCTCGATCCCCGCACCAAACTCCTAGCCACGGCCGCGCTGATGCTGGCGCTGTTGAGCACCGAAGGCTTCATTCCCCTGCTCCTGGCCTCTCCCTTCGTCGCCCTAGCCATTGGGCTCTCGCGGGTGCCGGTGGGCATGGTACTTAAAAACCTCCGCCCCTTCCTGTGGCTCTTCTTCTTCACCATCGTCCTGCACGCCCTACTGACCCCCGGCGTCACCCTCTGGCGCCTGCCCTGGCTCGACCGTCCGGTAACAGCCGAGGGGGTGCAACTGGGCCTCTTCTTCTCCCTGCGCCTGGCCGCGGTGGTGCTCATCGCCTCCCTGCTCACCCTCACCACCACCCCGATGGAACTGACCGGCGGGCTGGAGAGCTTGCTCTCGCCCCTGCGGCGCTTCGGCTTTCCCGCCCACGAACTGGCGATGATGGTTTCCATTGCCCTGCGCTTCATCCCGGTGCTGGTCGAGGAGGCCGAGCGCCTGCACAAGGCCCAACTGGCCAGGGGCGCCGATTTTGGCGGCAACCCCCTGCGCCGCGTCCGCAACCTGCTCCCCCTGCTAGTGCCCCTCTTCCTCTCGGCCTTTGCCCGGGCCGACCGCCTGGCCCTGGCCATGGAGAGCCGCTGCTACCGGGGCGGGGAGGGCCGCACCCGCTACCGCGAATTGCGCTTTGCCTGGGGCGACGCCTGGGCCGCGCTGGTGGTCCTGGCCGCGGCGCTGGCCATTGGCGGAGGACCGCGGCTGTGGCCGCTCCTGAGGTAGGGCCCCAGCGCACCCTGCGCCTGTTGCTCGAATACCAGGGTACGGACTTTTGCGGCTGGCAGATCCAGCCCCAGGGCCGCACCGTGCAGGGGGAATTGGCCCGCTGCCTGCAGGTCCTGCTGGGCGAGGAGGTCTGCCCCATCGGCGCGGGTCGCACCGACGCCGGCACCCATGCCCTGGGCCAGGTGGCCCACCTCCACACCCACTCCACCCTGCCTCTGTACTGCCTGCACCGGGGGCTCAACGGCCTGCTCCCGCCCGATGTGGCCGTTCTCAGGGTGGAGGAGGCGCCTGCCCACTTCCATGCCCGCTACAGCGCCAAGACCAAGCGCTATCGCTACCGCGTCCGCACGGTGAGGAGCGCCCTGGACCGCCCGTTTGTCTGGAGTTTGTACCAGGAACTGAAGCTGGAGCCCATGTCCCAGGCCGCTGCGCACCTGGCCGGGGCGCATTCCTTTGCCGCTTTTTGCAACCAGGACCCGCTGCCCGGCAGCTTTGTCTGCCAGGTGCAGGACTGCGGCTGGACCCGCCGGGGGCCGGAACTAATCTTTGAGATCGCGGCCGACCGCTTCCTGCGCCACATGGTGCGCATTTTGGTGGGAACAATGGTTGAGGTAGGGCGGGGCCGGCGTCCCTCTGGGGACATGACGCGGCTCTTGGAGAGCGCCGACCGCACCCTGGCCGGGCCCACGGCGCCGGCCCAGGGGCTGTGCCTGGTGGGAGTAGATTACGGGGAGTGAGAGGCCAGGGCGGGGATATCAGCCGCAGCAATCGCCCCATCGTAAAGGCGCAGGTCCGACAACCAGCCTTGGAGGTAGTTCTGCGTCCCTGCGGCGATCAGCAAGGGCTGATCATTGGCCAGGTCCAGCCGCTGTCCGTCCAGGGGCGAGGAGGAGGCGACGAGTTGGCCGTCGAGGTACAGGCGCAGATGCCCTGTCTCGCGCACAATGGCCACATGGCGCCACTGCGAGCCCAGGTCCGCGTCGAAGGAGACGTTCCGGCCCGCCTCGATGGAATACACCCGGCCGACCTGGAGGTGGGGCTGGGCCGAGGCGATGCCGTGGCAGGTGCTGGTCCCCGCAAAGAGCCGGCCCTGGAAAACCGCCATGCTCGGCACCCGGTTCCAGGAATAGACCTCTCGCTCGTCTATATCGCTGTTTACGAGCCGGCCCATGTGCGTCCAATCCCCGTCGGACTCGTAGCGGTATACCTCGCCCAGCGGGATGACCCCGGCGTACAGCTTGCCATTGTACACAGTGAAATCGTTGATCTCGTTGATCCGGTAGGCGTCAATACTCATGCCCAGTTGCCCGGCGTCGGTCCACCGGCCAGGGTTCTCGCCCCCCTCGTAGCGCAGCGCCTTGCCCTGGGGCCACATGCCTGCCCACAGATGGGCGCCGTACACCTGGAGGGTATGGGTCTGGTTCTCGCCAAAGAGGCCGTCGCGGCGGTCGGGCAGGCCGCCCACGCAGGTCCAGGTTGTGCCGCCCTCGTAGCGGAAGATGGCGCCGTGGGGAGCCCCATAGAGATGGCCGCCAAAGACCATCATGGCGTTGACCCGGTCGTGCGAGCCCAACTGGCCACGGAAGGTCCATTGCCCCTCGCCGTCCATGCGGTGGACCATGCCCCGGTCATCGCCGGCGTAAAGTTTGCCGTCAAAGGAGGCCAGGGACAGGACCCGCATCCCGGAACCGAACTGCCCGCAGTCGCGCCAGGAGGTGCCCCCTTCGTAGCGGAAGACCTGCGTAGGGCCGCAGTTGCCGGCCAGGGATTTCTCCCAGTCCCAGGTGCCGGTGCCGGCGTACAGGGCCCCCTCGTGGACGATCATCGCCATGATGCTGCGGGTGCGCGGATCGACATCGAGCTTGCCGCAGTACTCCCACTGGTTCCCCCCGCAGAACTTGAACACCGCCGGCGTGTCCTCGCCGGGCAAGGCGTCGGCGATGCCGGTGTAAAGCGCGCCCGCAAAGACGGTGAGGGTGCTGATCAGGGTGTTGGAGGGCCAGGGCTTGCCGTGGTCGGCCCACTCGCCTAAGATCGCCTCGTCGATGCCCACCTGCAGGCCGCGCACGTCGGCTACCGAACTGTACCCGGGGCTGGATCCGGCAATGCGGCAGGTCAGGCCGCGGCGGCGGGCGGCGTCGAACTTCCCCAGCACATCGCCCAGGACGGTGGTGAGGCGCTCGGGCAGGCGGATCCAGAAGCTCAGGGTGAAGGGCCCCGTCCCCAGGCGCAGGGCGGGGTGGTCGGGCACGAGGATGTGGCTCCCCAGGCCGTCGAACGCGGCGGCGGGCCGGCCGGCCACCTCCGCGAAGCGGACCCCCTGGACCTGACCGTGGTGGGCGCCGGCGCTGTCACAGGCGTCGGCGCCGAGCTTCCAGCGGGCGATCGGGGTGGGCAAGGTCATGGCGCGGGTCTCACCCCTTCTCATTGCTCCTCCCCTTCAGCAACCTGCCGATCTCGGCGAGCTCGGCCTTGGAGACCTGCCCGACCACCAGGGCCTGGCCCACCAGCTCGCGGGCCGAGCCGCCGAAGGCCCGTTGCCGCAGATCCCCCACCAGCGGGCGCTGGGTCTGCTCCCTGCCCATGCGGGGCTGGTAGACGTGGGAGCGCGAGCGCTCATCGCGCCGCACCAGCCCCTTTTCGTGCATGAGCTGCAGCAGCTTGAGGATGGTGGTAAAGCCGGTCTTCCTCTTGTCTATGCGTTCCCCGTGCACCGCGCGCACCGTGGTGGGGCCCTGGTCCCATAACACGTCCCGGATGGCCAGTTCGGCCTCGGTGGGCTCAGGCAGGTTGGGCTTTCTCATCTCCCCTCCTCAGCTCGAAAGACTTTTGAAACTTTTCAAGATTATATAACTTCCCCCCACTTCGCCAAGTCGCGGCTGCCGGTCAAAAGCCTTCTTGTAAAGGCCCCGGCAGGTGGTTACATTTCCTGCATGGAGCGAACCCTACTGTTTTTTCTCCACTTCTGTTTCGCCTTGCCCTTGCTGCTGGGCGGCCCGGCAAGCGGGGCTGACGAGATCGCCCAGTCTCGCCGCACCGCGGTGGTCAAGGCGGTGGAACTGGCCCAACCCTCGGTGGTCAGCATCCACGTCACCTATCGCCAGCAGGTCCTATACCGCTCGCGCGACCCCTTCATCGATTTCTTTTTTCCCTATACCCTGATACCAGGGGAACAGGAGCGCACCTCCAGCGGCTCGGGGCTGATCGTCTCCAAAAGCGGGTACATCCTGACCAACGACCACGTGGTCGGGGCGCGGGACAATCCCTACAAAATCGCCGTCTCCCTGCCGGATGGGCGCAACTATACTGCAAAATACATTGACACTTACATCTCTTACGACCTGGCCATCCTCAAGGTCGAGGCCCCGGATCTTCCGGTTGCGCGGCCGGGAAATTCGGACGATATTCTGGTTGGCGAATGGGCGGTGGCCATCGGCAATCCCTTTGACCTGGGCCCCACGGTCAGCGTGGGGGTGATCAGCGCGGTCAACCGCGACTTTGCCGAACCCCAGGGCGCTTATTACTACCGGGACATGATCCAGACCGACGCCCCCATCAATCCGGGCAACAGCGGCGGCCCCCTGGTCAACGCCCTGGGTGAGGTCATGGGCCTAAACAGCTTCATCTATACCGGCAGCGAGTACAGCATCGGCTCCATCGGCATCGGCTTTGCCATCCCGATCAACACCGCCCGCAGTTTCCTGCAGGAGATCGAGCGCCACGGCAGGGTGCGCCGGCCCTGGAGCGGCATCCTCAGGCTCAGACCCCTGACCGACGCCCTGGTCCGGTACCTCGATCTGCCCTCGGCCGAGGGGGCCCTGGTGTACCAGTTGGCCCCCGACAGCCCGGCGGCGCTGGCCGGGCTCCAGCGGGGGGACGTGCTGACCCAGATCGACGGGGAGAAGGTGCGCAGCCCCGAGGAAGGCTGGAGTCTGCTCCAGGGATTCCAGGTGGGGCAGTCCTGCACCCTTACCTTGTTGCGCAACGGCAAGACCCGCACCTGCCGGCTGAGCCTGGCTGAGATGCCCTCGGCCCGCCAGCGGTGGGATTGAAAACGGCATCGAGGGAGCGACACCATGACGAGCAGGGCCATCCTTCCCAACCTCTTCACCATTGGGAACCTCCTCTGCGGCTTTCTGGCCATCCACTACGCCGTGGCCGGCAACTACGTCGCCGCCGCCTGGCTTATCGTCCTGGGCGCGGCCCTCGACAACATGGACGGCAAAGTCGCCCGCCACTTGGGCAAGAACTCCCAGTTCGGCATCGAGTTCGACTCCCTGGCCGACGTCTGCAGCTTTGGCGTAGCCCCGGCGCTAATGATCTACTTCAGCCTGCTGCACAGTGGTTGGGAGCTGGTCTTTCCCTTCCTCTACTTGGCCTGCGGGGCCCTGCGCTTAGCCCGTTTTAACAGCATGGCCCCGACCACGGGCAAGAAGGAGTTCTTTACCGGCCTGCCCATCCCCTGCGCCGCCATCATCCTCAGCCAGTACGTGGTCTTCGCAGAGCGGGCCTGGGAAACCGACCACGCCGTGCAACTGGGCGCGGCCCTGCTCCTCTTCCTTGGGGCCCTGATGGTCAGCCGCATCCCCTTTGACACCATGGCTGCGCTGCGGGCCAGCACCCCCTGGGGCCGCTTTAAGCAAATCTACTTCCTGTTCACCATGGTAGTGATCATCCACCCCGCCACCTCGCGGGAGTTCTTCTTTCCCTTGGCTATCCTCTACCTGCTGCCGGGGTTCTACCGCTGGGTGAACGCCCTGCTCAGCGACGAGGTCACGCAACACGCCTGAGCCCGGCGAAAAATCTATGCTGCAGCGCGACAAACCCCTCAGTCATCTGCTCATCATCCTGTTCATCAGCATGCTGGGGGCCAACATTATCGGCGAGACCCTGCGGGTGCTGCTCAAGCTCTTCGCCGGCGAGGGCACCGTGGTCGAACAAGGCATCCTGCGCAACTACATCTACAGCCTGGGCCCCTACGACGCCAACCTGGTCATCCTCTCCTTTTCCTTTGCCCTGTCGCTGCACTTTAATTTCGTCACCCTGATGGGCATCTTCGTCGGCTGGTATTACTTCAAGTACTCCTATTGAGGAGGTCGCACCATGCTCAACAGCATCGGTCCCATGGAGATCCTGGTCATCTTCCTGCTCATCCTGCTGCTTTTTGGGGCCAAGCGCATCCCCGAGATGGCACAGGGCATGGGCAAGGGGATCAAGGAATTCAAGAAGGCGATGCGGGACGTGCAGCAGGAGGTGGACGTCTCCGCCCCCCCCACCCACAGCCCCAATACCATCGCCCCCACCCCGCCGGCCAACCAGGTCCCCCACCAGGCCCAGGTCGCCCCAGCCCCGGTCTCGGCCGAGAAGAAGGAACAGCCCGGCGCCCCGGCCACGTAGCGCCGATGGGGCTGCACACCTGCAAAGCCCATGAACTCCGCCCCCGCCTGGAAAGGGGGGAAGTAGGGGCCGAGGAACTGACCCGTGCCGTGCTGGGCCACCTCGATGCCACCCAGCCGGCCATCAACGCCTTCATCAGCATCGACCCCGAAGGGGCGCTGGCCCAGGCCCGGTCCGTGGACCAGCGCCGCGCCAGGGGGGAGTCCCTCGGCCCCCTGGCCGGCATCCCTGTGGCCCTAAAGGATCTAATCTGCGTGGCCGGGGGCCGCACCACCTGCGGCTCGCGCATCCTTGAAAACTTTGTCGCCCCCTACGACGCCACCGCCGTCGCCAAGCTGCGCGCCGCCGATGCGGTGCTCATCGGCAAGACCAACATGGACGAATTCGCCATGGGGTCTTCCACCGAGAACTCCCACTTCGGCCCCACCCGCAACCCCCACGACCCCCAGCGGGTGCCCGGCGGCTCCAGCGGCGGCTCTGCCGCGGCCGTGGCCGCCCACCAGACCATCCTGGCCCTGGGTTCGGACACCGGCGGCTCGGTGCGCCAGCCGGCCGGGTACTGCGGGGTGGTGGGGCTCAAGCCCACCTATGGCCGGGTTTCCCGCTACGGGCTGGTGGCCTACGCCTCCTCCCTGGACCAGATCGGCCCGCTGACCAAGGACGTGCGCGACGCGGCCCTGCTCCTGGGGGTCATCGCCGGCCACGACCCGCGCGACGCCACCTCGGCGAATCGGCCAGTGCCCGATTGCGAAGGGGCGCTGTCCCAGGGGGTGAAGGGCCTGAAGGTGGGGCTGGCCAGGGAGCATTTCGGGGCAGGGCTGGACAAAGAGATCCGCCAGGCCATCGAGGCGGCCGCCGGCCGCCTCGAAAAGGAGGGGGCGCAACTGGTGGAGGTCTCGCTGCCAGTGGCCGGCCACCCGGACTACTGCATCGGCGCCTATTACCTGATCGCCGTGGCCGAGGCTTCGGCCAACCTGGCCCGCTACGACGGGGTGCGCTACGGGTACCGCGCCCCGGAGGCTCACAACCTGCAGGAGCTGTACCACCGGACCCGCAGCCAGGGCTTTGGCCCCGAGGTGAAGCGCCGCATAATGTTGGGCACCTACGCCCTCAGCGCCGGGTACTACGACGCCTTTTACCGAAAGGCCCAGCAGGTGCGCACCCTGATCCGGCAGGACTTTGAGCGGGCCTTCGCCGCCTGCGGCGTATTGCTCTCGCCGGTGGCGCCCACCACCGCCTTCGGCCTGGGCGAGCAGCTCGAAGATCCCCTGCAGATGTACCTCAACGATATCTACACCGTCTCGGTCAACCTGGCCGGCCTGCCGGGGATCTCGGTGCCCGCTGGTCTTTCGCGCGACGGGCTACCCATTGGCGCCCAGTTATTGGCCGCCCCCTTCGGGGAGGAGACCCTGCTCTGCGCTGCCCAGGTCCTGGAACAGACCACGCTCAACTGAGGAAAACCATGCGCCCCTACCTCGCCCTCTCCCTCGCCCTGTGTTTCACCCCGGCCCTGGCCAACGACAATGCCGGCACCACTGGCTTCGGCTTCCTCAAGGTGGGGGTGGGCGCCAGGCCCCCCGCCCTGGGCGGGGCCTTTGCCGCCGCCTCAGGTGATCTGGAATCCAGCCACTGGAACCCGGCCGGCCTGTGGGGCATCAGCCAGCGCAGCGCCACCCTCTCGGTAAGCCGCTACCTGGTGGACACCCAGGCCGGTTTCCTCAGCACGGCCTTCCCCTCCGAGAAACAGGTCTGGGCCCTGAGCATGAACTATTTCTCCTACGGCAGCCTCACCCGCACCGACGACGAAGGGGTGGAGGAGGGCAGTTTCAGCCCCTTTGACCTGGCCGCATACCTGAGCGTGGCCCGCCCGCTGTGGAAGCCCTGGCTCAAGGTAGGGGCCAACCTCAAGGCCATATACTCCCGCATCGACAAGTACTCTGCCGACGCCTATGCCCTCGACCTGGGGGCCCAGGTCAGCGGCCCCTTCAAAGGCATGAGCCTGGGGGCCTCGCTGACCAACCTGGGCTTTGTGCGCAGCGGCTACGCCGGCAGTTTCAAGGACCCCCTGCCCGTCACCATGCGCGTAGGCCTGGCCCACCGCCCGGCCCACACCCCCCTGCCGCTGCTGGTGGTGGCCGACGTGGCCCTGCCCAACGACGCTGATCCCTACTTTTCCTTTGGCACCGAGATCAGCGTGGGCCACGGCCTGTACCTGCGCCCCGGCTACAGCACCCAGCAGACCGGCGCCGAGGGCGACGCGCCTCTCGGCCTGAGCGCCGGGGCCGGCCTGGCCCTGCAGGGCTACCGCCTCGACTACGCCTTCAACTCCTACGAGGACCTGGGCGAGGTACACCGGGTGGCCTTGAGCGGGAGTTTCTGAGGGCGGCCCACGGCGCCCGGACCTTTCAGTGGTCGCTGAAAAGCTCAGTGTGGATGCGCTCCCGCTCGCGGTCGAGTTGCTCCGGGCTGGCGCCCATTTGGCGGAGGCGGGACTCGGTCATGGCCAGCGCCGAGGCCAGCCCACCCGTCAGGGTCAAGATCAGATCGAGCTTGTGCACCCTTCACTTCCCCTCCTGCGCCTTTCCGGTCATCGGCACGAAGCGCACCGGCAACAAGGTGTCGGTCTGCGTTTCGCCCCCCTGCCGCGTCAGCAGCAGCAACTCCTGCTCGCCCCGGCCCACCGGCAGCACCAGCCGCCCACTCTCGGCCAGTTGCGCCGTTAGGGCCGGGGGGACGTGGTCGGGGGCCGCGGTCACCATGATCCCCTGAAAGGGCGCCGCCTCCGGCCAGCCCTGGTACCCGTCGCCGGTGCGCACCTCGACGCTGTCGTAACCCAGGGATTGCAGGCGCTGCCGGGCGCTTTCCGCCAGGTAGGGGATGATCTCGATGGTGTACACCTTCACCCCCATCTCGGCCAGCACCGCAGCCTGGTATCCAGAGCCGGTGCCGATCTCCAGCACCCGGTCCCCCTTCTTCACCCCCAGGGCCTGGGTCATGCAGGCGACGATGTAGGGCTGGGAGATGGTCTGCCCCTCCTCGATGGCCAGGGCGTGGTCCTCGTAGGCGTACTCCTGCAGCCGCGCCGGCACAAAAAGATGGCGCGGCACCTGGCCCATAACCCGCAACACCTCCGGGGCAATGATATCCCGCCGCCGCAGTTGTTCCTCGACCATGCGCCGGCGCAGCCGGGCGAATTCGTCCTTTTCCACCGAACCCACCTCCTTGTTGCATCCAACCACCCCCCACAGCAGCCACAGCCAGCAGTAGCTCATCGGCGCCCTACCTGAGTAGTATCATGGGCCAAACCTGCTCCCAGCCCCCGGCCCGCAGCCGGCAGAAATAGATCCCGCTGGACAGGGCGCGCCCCTGTCCAGCGCTCCGATCCCAGACTAGGCGGTGGCCGCCGGCCTCCATGAACTGGTCGGCCAGCCGCCGCACCGGCTGCCCCAGGGTATTGTACACCACTTCCTCCACCGCCGCCGCGGTCAGGCGCTGCCCCTCGACCAGGCGCAGCGCCCCGTCGGCCTCCACCCCCTGGTAGGTGTCCACCTGCCCGTTGGTCCAGCGCACCACCAGGGAATCGAGGCGCGTCGCCGCCCCCAGGCCCAGGTGTACGGGCCGGTTGCTGTGGGACATGCCCGCAGTGCCGTTGACCTCGTCGGTATAGCGCCGGCCCCCGGCAAAGGCGTGCAGGCGGATGCCGATGCCGTCGCGGTTGCTCTCCACCCCCTCGACGGCCACCTGCAGCCAGTAGCCCTGGTGGCCGCCGTTGCGGTAAAGGAAATTGGTGCTGCCCTCGTTGACCACGCACACCTCGAGGTCCCCGTCATAGTCGCCCAGCATCACCCCCTGCGTCCTGGTGGCCGCGTCCATGCCGTAGGCCCTGGCCTAGTCGTTGAAGGTGCCGTCCCCGTGGTTCATGTACACCCTGCCGGGACTGAAGCCGGTGGTGACAAAGAGGTCCAGGTCGGCGTCGTAGTCGCCAAAGGGGCAGCCCGTGCCCTGGGCCAGGTTCTCGACCCCGGCCTGGGCGGCCACCTACACGAAGGAATGAGATTCGAGTTCGTTGCGGTAGAGGGCGCTGCGGCCGTCCACATGGACCCCGTATACGTCGAGGTCCCCATCCCCGTCATAGTCGCCCGGGGCCGTGCCCACCACGTCGCGCTGGTCGCCCACCTGGTGGGGCACAAAGGCGCCGGTGTCCTGGCCGGCGTAGAAGAGGTCGTAGCCGCCGTAGATGCTGGCGTAGAGGTCCACGTCCCCGTCCTCGTCGTAGTCGGCAAAGGCCGCGGAGCCGCCCGCTGGCGCGGAAGTAGCTGACGATGTTCTTCTGGCGGGTGAGGTTGGCGAAACGCCCCTGACCCTCATTGCGGTACAGGCTGTTGAACTGCCTCGGGAAGCGCGACACGTACAGGTCGAGCCGGCCATCCTGGTCATAGTCGCCGGCCACCCCCGCATAGCTCGATTGCGGCGCGTCGAGGCCAGCCTCGGCCGAGTAATCGGCAAAGGTGCCGTCCCCCTGGTTGAGGAAGAAACGGCTGGCCGCCCCCGCCGGCAGGGCTGGGACCGGGGCAAAGCGGCCCTCGCCGAGGTTCTGTACAGCGCGTGTTTCCCCAAGCTGGAGAGGAGCAGGTCCTGGTCCCCGTCGTTGTCGAAGTCGGCCCAGCCCCCGCCGGCGCTGATGCCACTGTAGCCGGCGCCCGATTCGCCGATCCGTCTCTAAAGGCCCCCTGCCCCTCATTGTGGGACAGGCGCGTGTGTTCCCCGGCGCCGGTGAGAAGGTACAGGTCGAGGTCGCCGTCGTTGTCGCTGTCGAAGGGGGTGGCGCTGAAGCTGTCCTGGCCGGAACGCAGGGAGCTGAGCACTTCGCTCTGTTTAGCGAAGCCCTCGCCGGGGACGCGGCTGTAGTACTGGTTTCCCAGGGCGGCCCGGTGGGTGCTGAACAGATCCAGTGCGCCGTCCCCTTCAAGGTCGCCGAATGCCGCGCTGGTGGAGGCCCCGCGGTCGGCCAGCGCGGCGGGCCTCTCAATGCGGGTGAAGCGGCCCCCAGCGCCGGCCCCGCCGCGTCGGCCAAAAGCGCGCTCTGGTCGGCAAAGGTGGCTTCCCCCTGGTTGTGATAGACCAGGGGCCCGTCGCCCCGGCCCAGGCGGGCCACCATCAGCTCCGGCCAGCCGTCCTCATAGTAGTCGCCAAAGGCCGCCCCATTGGCCTCCCCCACCGCGTCCACCCCTGCGGTGCGGGCCTGGTCGGTGAAGCTGAGGCCCGCCAGGGGCGAGGCAGCGACGGTGCAGATCCACAGGAAAACGCGCATTGCCATCCCGCCTTGGTGAGGGAAACGAAGGGACGATACACGCGCGGGGGACAACGCGCAACTGTTCCCCCACCGCCGCGCCGCTGTTTCCAAAACCCGCCACCTCCCCTCGGCGGCAAGCAGGTCCTTTTCCGGTGCAACCCCTTGCCCTCCCGCCGTTTGCGCTTATCCCGCCCTGCCGGCCCGGCTTTTGCCGGCAAAGCGTCAGAGAGCCGAACCCCGCCATGCCAACCCCCATCCCCCGCCCAGTTGTAAATCTCCGAGGTCCTCGCCGACCCGCCCATCGACCTGGCCGGCGACGCCAACGGCGACGGGGTGCGCGACACCTACGCCGATGAATTCGTCGAGTTGCACAACCCCGGCCCCACGGCCCTTTCCCTGGAGGGTTGGCGCCTGAGCGACGGCGACACCGTCGATATGGTGGCCGGCAGCAACCGGCCGGCAGACCGCTCGGTGGTCCGCAGCAGCGGGGCTTTTGTCCCCCATGGCGATCCGCCCGGCCAGGGAGAGGCGTAGTCACCTGGCCGGGCCCGTGCAACTACACCGCCGCGTCTGCCCGGCCGCAGCCCTTTTTCGGCGCCATCCTCGTCTCCGAGATCCTCGCCGACCGGCCCAAGGACCGGGCCGGCGACACCAACGGCGATGGGGTCGCGACACCTACGCTGATGAGTTTGTCGAACTGGACAACCCCGCAGCCGACACCCTGTCCCTGTAGGGCTGGAGGCTGAGGGACGACGACACCGCCCCTGGGGTCCTGTTCCAGTTCCCCGCCGGCGCCCGCCTGTCCCCGGGCGGATACCGGGTGCTCTTTGGCGGGGCAACCCCCGCTGGTTTTTCCGTCCCGTTTTTCACCGACGACGGCCGCCTCGGCGACGGCCTGAACAACGGCGGCGATACCGTCGATGTGGTGGCCGGCAGCAACTGGCCCGACCGCAGCGAGGGCGAGTTCGTCGAACTCTTCAATCCGGGGCCCGACCTGGACCTGAGCAGCTGGTGCTTCTCCGACGACGACACCCCTGCCGCCCAGCAGTTCCGCTTCCCGGCGCGCACCCTGCTCCCCAAGGGCCAGCGCCTGGTGTTCTTTGCCGGGGGCGCAGTCCCCCGCCTCTCCGGCCTGGTCTTTGCGGACGACGGGACCCCTAGCCGACGGCCTGGCCAATACCGGCGATCACCTGCTGCTAATCGGCGGGCCTGCGGCGGCCACCCTGCTGTGTTTCACCTATACCTCCAAAGCGGACCTCAACCAGTTCCCTCGACTGCGAGGGAGGGGCCTGCCTGCCCCACGGCCAGTTGCCCGGCTGCACGGCCTATTCCTCTGGCCTGCCCCGCCCCCTCTACACCGGCTTCCGCCTCGACTCCCTGCGGCTGGAGGCCGGACAGAGTGACACCTTAGTCCTGCGTGGCGAGTTCCCCGGCGGCAGCGAACTCCTCGATCCGGCCAGGGTGCAGTGGGATGTAGAGGACCGGCGGGTGCTGCAAGTGGACCGCGCCGGGGAGGCTTGGGGTCTGCAGCCGGGCCGCACCCTGGTGGATGCCTGGACCCCGGATGTTTTTCTCGCCTCGACCCTGATCGAGGTGCAGGCCCCGCCGCCCCCGCCCAATCAGCTGCCCCGCTTCGTCTCCGCCCCGGCACCAAGGCGCAAGTGGGCAGCCAGTAACGCTGCCTCCTGCGGGCCGAGGACCCCGAAGGCTCCACCCTGATCTACACCTCGACCCTGTTGCCCGCCTGGCTGCGCTGGGACCCACGCTCCCGCACCCTCAGGGGCCAGGCGCCCCCGGAACCGGGCAGCGCCACAGCCAGGGGGATGAGTTCGTCGAACTGCTCAACGCCTCGGCCGAGCCCATCCCGCTGGATGGCTAGGCGCTGGCCGGGGAGCGCGCGCCGCTCTTCCGCTTCCCCGCCGCTGCCCCCTTTCCCCCCGGCGCCCGGGCCGTGGTCTGTGGCGAAGATGCGCCCAAAACGTCTTTCTTCCTTTCCGCCGGCGGTCGGCTTGGCCAGGGACTCAACAACCGGCAGGGCGTATTGTACGTGATCGACCCGGCCGGCCCCGACACCCTGGCCAGGGCCCATTACCAACTTGACCGCGATCCCGACCAGTCCCTGTGCTGGCCGGCCAAGGGCGGCCCGCCAACCCTCCACGGCCAGTGGCCCGGCCGCGACCTCTTCTCCCCGGGCCGGCCCCAGCCCCTGCTCCAGACCCTCAGCCTCGACCCGCCGTGCCTGCTCCTAGCGGCCGGCGAGCGCGCTCAGTTGGCGGTAGTGGGGCCCTACAGTGACGGGCTGCAGCGGGAGCTGTGGT
This sequence comes from Candidatus Handelsmanbacteria bacterium, assembly GCA_016867395.1. Taxonomy (GTDB): domain Bacteria; phylum Latescibacterota; class UBA2968; order UBA8231; family UBA8231; genus SICG01. The sequence continues at coordinate 28,362 of VGJS01000026.1, read as the reverse complement.
TGGTGGGCCAGTGGTACCGCAGCGCCACCCGGGTCGCCACGCTGCGGGGCCAGGGCCTGGTGGCGGCCGCCGATACCGGCCGGACCCGGATCCGGTTGCAGCTCGACACCTTCACCGCCAGTTGCAAGGTGGCGGTGCAGCACCCTCTGCCCAAGCGGCTGGAGTTCTCCCCTTCTGGGAGCGCTTCGCCGCCCCGCCCGGCCTGCCCCTCTCCCTGGCCGTGCGCTCGTTGGCCGGCAGATCCCTCTTCTGCGCCTGGTCGATCAACGAGCGCTCCTTGCACGCCCGCACCCAGCAACTGGTGCACTGTGCCCCATCCCGGCAGCCCGATACCGTCGAGGTGAAGGTGCGGGTCCGCGACGAGACCTACACCCGCCGCTGGCTGCTGCTGCCCGGGGCGGCTGGCCGACACCCTAATCGCCGCCGGCCCCCTGAAGCCGCGCAACCACCCCAACCCCTTCAAAGCCTCCACCCAGATCCGCTTCCAGCTCGACTCCGCGGACCCGGCCCCGATGCTGCGCCTGCTGCCGGCCACACCAGCGGGAGCCGACTGGTACCAGGCCCAGTGGGACGGCCGCGGTGGCCTCGGAAATCTACCTCTACACCATCGGGGCCGGCCCGGGCCGCCAGATGGGCAAGCTCCTCCTGCTGCGGTGAGGCGGTCCCTCTAGTTGTGCCCCCCTCCTCCTATGCCTTTATTCTCTACAGCGTCCAATTAGCCGGACAGGAGGAATCCATGCACAGCGCTTTCGCCCTAATCCTGGCCCTGGCAACCGGCGCCGCAGCCCAGCCGATGGCCTGGGCCCAGCTCCTCAATCCCGAGGGCAGGAAGATCGGCGTCGCCACCCTCAGCCAGGCCGCCGACGGCCTCACCGTAGTGGTCCACGTGCGCGGCCTGGCCCCCGGCCTGCACGCCCTGCATCTGCACGCGGTGGGCAAAGCCGAACCGCCCGAGTTCAAATCCGCCGGTCCACACTTCAACCCCTTCAACAAACAGCACGGCCTGAAGAACCCCCACGGGCCCCACGCCGGCGACCTGCCCAATATCGAGGTGGGTCCCGACAGCGTGGGCGCCGCGGTGGTCAAAGCCGCCCTGGTCACTTTGAGCCAAGGCCCCAACTCCCTTTTCGACGCCGACGGCTCGGCGGTGGTGATCCACAAAGAGGCCGACGACGACAATGTCCAGGCAGACTCGACCAACACCACGGGCAACGCCGGCAAGCGCGTGGCCTGCGGCGTGGTCGAGTGGCTTTAATGAGGAGGATGGGACCATGGACGAGGAACTCTTCGTTGCCCACGACTTCACCCCGCCTGGCAGCTTCACCAGCGGGGTGGAGGGCCCGGCCTGCGACCGCGAGGGCAACCTCTACGCGGTCAACTACGCCAGGCAGCACACCATCGGCAAGGTGACCCCGGCCGGGGAGGCCAGCGTCTTCCTCGAATTGCCCAACGGGAGCATCGGCAACGGCATCCGCTTCGACAGCCAGGGCTACATGCTCATCGCCGACTACACCAACCACAACGTGCTCAGGGTGGACATGCAGACCCGCCAGATCGGGGTGCGCGCCCACGAGCCGACCATGAACCAGCCCAACGACATCGCCATCGGCGCCAACGACATCATCTACGCCAGCGATCCCAACTGGAAGGCGTCCACCGGCCAGATCTGGCGGGTGGACCTCGACGGCAAGGCTACCCGGCTCGAAGCGGACATGGGCACCACCAATGGCATCGAGGTCAGCCCCGGCGAGGACCGGCTCTACGTCAACGAGACTATCCAGCGCAAGGTCTGGGTCTACGACCTTTCGCCGCAGGGCGAGGTGCACGACAAGCGCCTGCTCATCGAGTTCCCCGACTTCGGCATGGACGGCCACCGCTGCGACGTGGAGGGCAACCTCTACATCACCCGCCACGGCAAGGGCACGGTGGTCAAAGTCTCGCCCGCCGGCCAGGTGTTGCGCGAGATCCCCCTGCCCGGCGACAAACCCACCAACCTCGCCTTTGGCGGACCGGACGGCCGCACCGTGTACGTGACCGAGGCGGCCCGCGGCAACGTGGTGGTCTTCCGCGCCGACGCCCCCGGGCGCGCCTGGAAACTCCACCAGCGGCGGCGCTGAGCCATCGCCCGGCCAAAAACAGAAAACCCCTCGAGCCGAGGCTCCGAGGGGCATTTTTAGACGCAGAAGCCTTTACTGCCCGCGGCCTTCCTGCCCGGCGGCCATACGGCTGATCTGGTCGCGCAGCTTGGCCGCCTCCTCGTAGGCCTCTTCAGCTACCAGCCGGTCCAGTTGCGCCTTAAGTTTGTCCAACTCGCTGCTTTCGCCCGGGGGTTCGGACGCCTTGGCCTCCATAGCCAGAAGTTGTTCTGCGTCCATCGCCTCCCCGGCCACCAGCGCCGCCACCTCGGCGTCGATCTTGCCGTACAGACCGCTCGCCTCCTGGCCGGCCTCTTCGAGCACCTCCTGGCTCATGAGGATGGGCACCCCCATCAGGGTGGCCAGGATCATGCCGTCGCTGGGCCGGCAGTCCAGGTAGAAGCACTCCGGTCCGATTTGGATGAAGAGGTAGGCGAGGAAGGTCTCTTCCTTGAGGGTGTGGATGACCACCTGCTCGACGCGGCCTTTGACCTTTTCGAGCAGATTCTGGATCAGGTTGTGGGTCAGGGGGCGGGGGAAGCTCTGCCGCTGGAGGGCCATGTCCAGGGCCTTGCCCTCGAATTCGCCGATGATGATGCGCACCACCTTCTCGTCCTCGCCCTTGAGCAGGGCGTGGAAGCCCTCAGGGGAGGCCGAAACCACGGAAGAGGGATAGACGCTGATGATCTGTACGGGAATCAGGCGCTGGCCTCCCGGTTTCATAGAACTCCCTTTCAGGGCCTAAGGATAAACGGGGCCGCCGCCCCGTTACGCTCTGAATATACCTGATCCCAGGCATTTTTCAAGTTGACGCACCTCACATCAGCCCCCGCTCCTTGAGGCTGACGAACTCCTCGGCCCCGATGATCAGATGGTCGAGCACCTCGATGCCCATCAACTGCCCCGCCTTCACCGGCCTGCGGGTCAATTCCAGGTCGTCCTTGCTGGGCGAGACATGGCCCGAAGGGTGGTTGTGGGCCAGAATGAGGCTGGCCACAGCGTGCTGCAGGGCCACCCGGAACACCTCGTGCGGGTGGACGATGGAGGCCGAGAGGCTGCCGATGGAGATCACCTCCTGGTGTAACACCTGGTTGCGGGCGTTGAGCTAGAGGCAGAGGAAGTAATCGCGGCGCTGGTCCTTAATCTCGGCCAGCAGCGGCACCGCCTCACGGGGAGAGGAGATGAGGGGCAGCACCCCCAGCCCCCGCTGCAGGCCGCGTTTGACCAGTTCGATGGCGGCCACCAGCTTGGCGGCCCTGGCCCGGCCCAGCCAATTGAGGTGTGCCAGGGCCGCCAGATACATGCACATCAGTTCGGAGGCGGGATGGGCCTCGAGGATGGCGCGGGCCAGCTCCAGCACGTTGCGCCCCCGGTACCCGGTGCCGAGGATCCGGGCCCGCAACTCTTCGTTCCGCAGAGCCTCGGGCACCACGCGGGCCAGGCCGGGCAGCGGGATCCTGGGGCCATGCTCGGAGACGAAGGCGGCGGCGATGCCGTTCCAGCGATGATCGGTGTGCATCGTTTTCCTCGGCGCGGGAGAAAAAGGTGACGGGGATATGGCCCGACCGGCGCAGCGGCGGGGCGAGATGGGGACCTGCCCGCACCTGACAGCACCTTCCGTGCCAGGGTTTCTTGCTCCCATTCCCGGCCGCCACTATATTTTACCCACCATGAGCGCCGCCCCTCCTTTCCCACTGCCCTACCACAGCGTTTCCCACTGAGGCCATGTCCCCGCCGGCCCCGGTCTCTGCCCCCGCTGGCCACCAACTGCACCGCTGTACGCCCTTTCTCCTGGCGGGCCTGCTGTTGGCCCTGGCCTTTCCCTGCCACCCCCGCCACCCCCTGGCCCTGCTCTTCGATGCCAGTTGGGCCTGCGTGGCCCTCATCCCGCTCCTGCTGGCCCTGCGGGCGGGCAGCTTTAAGGAAGGTTTCCGCTACGGCTGGGCCTGCGGTTTCATCTTCAACCTGCTGGCCCTCTACTGGGTGGCCCACACCCAGGGCGGCGGCGCGGCGGTGGTGGCCGGCACCCTGTTCATGGCCGCGTACTTGGGCCTCTTTGTCGGCCTCTTCGCCGGCTGCCTCTCCCTGCTCCTGCGGCGCTGGGGCCCGCTGGCCGGCCTGCTGGCCCCACTCCTGTGGGCCGGCCAGGAGTACCTGCTCTCCCTCGGCGAACTAGGTTTCCCCTGGCTGCTCCTGGGCCACAGTCAGGCGGTCTACCCGCACCTGATCCAGTACGCCGCCTACACCGGGGTGTACGGGGTCTCGGCCTGGGTGGTGCTGGTCAACGTCCTAGGGTATCTGGTGCTCTCGGTGGGCTTGAAGCCGGGGCTGCGGCTGGGGGCGGTCGGGGCGCTGCTCGTGGGTTTCTTCGTCCCCTGGTACTACAGCGCCGGGGTATTGGCCGCCCCCCCGCCCGCCGAGGAAGTGAGAGTGGGGGTGATCCAACCGAACCTCGGCATGGAGAAATGGGGCCTGGACGGCCTGGAACTGAGCTTCTGCACCCTGGAGCGGCTCTCGCGCCAGGCCGCCGCAGCGCAACCCGAGCTGCTGGTCTGGCCCGAGACCTCCCTGCCCTGCTACCTAACCATGCGGCCCCAGTGCCGCGAGCGGGTGGAGCGGCTGGTCGCCGAATTGCAGGTGCCCCTGCTTACCGGCGCCCCGGAGCAGGACTCGCTCACCAAGGAACAGTACAACGCCGCCTTTTTCTTTCTGCCGGGCCAGGCCCAGCTCCAGTCCTGCGCCAAGATGCACCTGGTACCCTTTGGCGAGCGCACCCCCTTCCGCGACGCCATCCCTCTGCTGCGCGACATCGACTGGGCGGTCCTCACCGGCGACCTCGGCCCCGCCGAGTTCTCGCCGGGGCGCGAGCGCACCCTCTTCGCCCACCCCCGCGCCCCTTTTGGGGTGCTGATCTGTTTCGAGTCGGTCTTCCCCGACCTGGTGCGGCGCCACGTGCAGGGCGGGGCACGACTGCTGGTCAACATCACCAACGACTCCTGGTTCGGTCAGACCGCCGGCCCGTACCAGCACGCCCAACTGGCGGTGATGCGGGCCGTGGAGAACCGCACCCCCGTGGCCCGCAGCGCCACCACCGGAGTCTCCCTCTTCGTCGATCCCTTCGGGCGCGTGAGCCAGGCCACCGCCCTCTTCACCGAGGAGGCCCGCGTCGGGGCCCTGCCCATCGGGAGGGGCGGCACCTTCTACACCCGCCACGGCGACCTCTTCGCCCAGTTGGCGCTACTGGTCTCGGCCCTCTTCCTGCTGGAGGCGGCGCGGGCCGCCTCGCGAGGGTGAACCAATGAGCGATCCCACCCTGCCGAGATCCCGCAAGGACAAGGGCGTCGAGATGCCCTTCCTCGCCCACCTGGAGGAATTGCGCTGGCGCCTGCTCAAATCCATCGCCGCCATCGCCCTGGGCGCCGTCCTCTGCCTAATTTACGCCAAGGAGATCACCCAACTCCTCACCTACCCTTACCAGAACGCGGTCCTCAGCCTGGAAACCGCCGGCGAGGCCAGCCCGCTGGGGGCGCTGCAGGGCATGGCCGACAGGTGGTTAAAAAGCGCCGCCGCGGTCCTCGAACCCCTCACCACCCCGCTGGCCGCCGACAGCGCCGCGGCCCAGACCTGGGCCCTGCCCCCCCACCGCCGGCTCCAGGCCCTCAGGCCCACCACCTATCTGATGCTGAGCATGCAGATCGCGTTGATGGGCGGCCTGGTGCTGGCCCTGCCCGTGGTCTTCTACCAATTCTGGCGCTTTGTGGCCCCCGGCTTGCTGCCCAGCGAGCGCCGCCTGGTCCTGCCCATCGTCGCCCTCAGCTTGGCCTGCTTTCTCATCGGCGCCCTCTTCGCCTACGCGGTGGTGCTGCCCACCGGCCTGCTCTTCTTCCTCAGCATGGAGCCCCAGGGCATGACCTCCCAGTGGGCCGTCGAGGAATACATCAGCTTCGTGCTGTGGCTGCTGCTGGGCTTCGGGGTGGTCTTTGAACTGCCGGTGCTGGCCCTCTTCCTCTCCCGCATGGGCCTGATCAACGCCGCGTTGCTGCGGCGGATGCGCCGTTACGCCATTGTCGCCATCTTCATCGTCTCCGCCATCCTCACCCCCAGCCCCGATCCCTTCTCCCAGGCGCTGATGGCCGTGCCGCTGATGGGCCTGTACGAGATCAGCATCCTCATCTGCCGCTTCGGCGGCAGGAACCGCGCCGCGCCCGCACCAGCCTAACTATAAAAAACGCCGGCCCCTTCCCCGGAGCCGGCGCTGCGCCTTCCCTTTCACCGCTTCAGAAATGCAGCCCCACCCCCACCTGGCCCACCCAGCCGCTGAGGTCCATCATCCCGCTCCAGGCGGCCACCCGCTGGTACCCGCCCTCCAGCGACACCTGCCAGCCCCCGCCCAGGGGCGCGGCCACCCCGCCCAGGGCCTGGCCGCCCCACTTAAGGGTCGTCTCCCCGTGGTGGCTGAGCCGGCGCAGACTGGCCCCGCCGCCCAGGTACGGCCGCACCCCCTCCCGGCCGAAGGGGAAAGCCCTGGCCCCCAGCTCGCCGATGTACTGGCTGAGCTTGCCGGGCAGCTTGCCGCCCACCTTGAAGCCCAGGTCCAACCCGGCGCGCTCGTTCAGGGCGGCCCCCAGGGCTAGCCCCAGGGTGCGCTCGCTCTCGTGTTCGGCCCACTCCATGCCCCCGCTCAGGTGCAGTGCCCAGCGGCCGTGCCCGGCGGCGTGGTCCGCCTCTTCGTGGTGATGGGCGGGCGGGCGGCGCGGCGGGGCCTCCCGCTGCTTTTCCTCCCAGTCTTTGAGGGGCATGGCCCGCTGCAATAGTTCAAAGTGCTCACCTTCGGCGCGGTAGCCCACCTCGGCGATACAGAAGCTCTCCTGCACCCGGATGACATTCACCAGCCCCACCAGCAGATCTCCCGCCTCCTCGGGGCGGAACACGGCGTAGATCTCGCCCACCGCCGCCCCCTGCTGCGCCCCGGCGTCCAAGTAGATCAGCGCGGGGTTCACCCGGATCACGTACGCGCTCTCAGCACCGGCCTCCCCCGCCCCCAGCCAGAGCAGGATCAGCAGGGCTCCCCACCAGGGTCGGGGCGCTGGCGCGCGCTCAGTCCTCTTCCTCATCCTCGTCCTCCTCCTCTTCGTAGCGCCGCTTGATCAGCCACGAGATCACCCCGGCCACCAGGCCCAGGGTCAGCAACCCCGTGCCCAGCACCCAGGGGGAGTAATACCAGGGCACGGCCCCCTCGTAGCTTTCGGCCTCGCCCGGCGCCACCACCGGCAGGGTCTCTCCATGTTCTGAAGCGGCGGCGTGGGTTTCCTCCCCGCCTTGGGATGCCTCCCCGCCGTGGGGCTGGCCCACTACCGCCACCACCGCGCCTTCCTCCTCGACGACGCGCAGCGAGTCGCGCTCGACGCTGACCAGCAGGGTCTTGCCAGCCACCTTTACCTTGACCTGGGTGTCCGGGGCATAGCGGATGGTGAACTCCCGCATCCCCTCCTTACCGCCCTCGCCCGCCAGCGTCCCGCCCAGGTGATGGCGCTCCTGGCTCTGTTCCTCCAAGTGTGCCAGGCGCTCGTCGAGGCTGACCAGATAGGATTTCATGGTGGAGATCTCGTCCCACACCCGCTGGGCGAAGACCGGGTAGGCTTTGAGGGTCTTTTTGGAGGCGTTGTACTCCTCCACGCTGCGCTCCAGGTCCTTGAGGCGCTGCTGCATCTGGGCGTCGCCCCCCTGGCCCTGGCGGGCTGAGGCAACACCCTCGGACTGCGGCCGGTCCGCCGACTCCGCTTCAGGCGCGGAGGCCGGGGGCTGGGGCCGGGCCAGGTCCTGGCGGGGGCCGGGGGTGAATTCGGCGGCGTCGCCCACCAGGGCCGGGCTGTAGGACTTCTCTACCACGGCCCTGGACTGGTGCTCGCCCACCTCAAAGACCCGCGCCATGCCCACCGGCTCCTGGGGCTGGCCCAGCACCTGTCCGGTCAGCGGGTGGACGATGGGATTGCCCTCGCGCAGCAGACCCACCTGGGCGTCCAGGCCCAGGCCCTCGCGCCGGCCGGAGTCGAGCACCACCTCGGACCCCTCCACCTGGATCACCCGGGCCATCTCTGCACCGGCGCTGCCCGTTCCGGCCAGGCACCACAGCGCCAGGCCCGCCGTCCACGTCGCCTTTCTTCTCGACATATCCCTCATCCGGCCTACAACTACTGCACTCCGTAATCCTGCAACGCCACCGTGAGCACTGCCGGGGCCCGGCGCGGCCAGGGCTCCTGCCCCACCAGGCCCACCCCCTTAGCGTAATAGGATGAATAGGACATCTGCGCCCGCCGCTGGGGCGAGCGCAGGTGGGTGATGACCTCCAGGCAACCCTCATAGGACCGCCCGCCCGCCATCACCGTCGTGTCCGCCGTCCCCACCTGTTTCTCGATCTGCAGCCCCTGGCTCTCGTACATGTAGGGGGCCGGGTCCCGCGCCATGGGGATCACGTTGACCCCGCCCTGAGCGCCGATCTCGAAGACCTTGCCCTCCTGCAAATATACCAGACTGCCGTCGGAGAAAAAGAAAAGTTCCTGGCCAGCGCGCCGCTCCTGCCTTTCAATGCGACGCTCGATCTGCACCGGCGCCCCGCGCTCTGGATCGGCCTGCTGGTAGACCCAGTACCGCCCCACCTCGAGCGGATAATAGAGCAGACCGTATGCGGCGCCATGTTCGGATTGTTCCCCAGCGGCCTCGACCGGGGCTGGCGCCGCCTCAGAGACCGCCAGCCCGGTCACCGGCGGACCGGGGGCCCGCATGCTCCACAGGCCAGCCGCCGACCAGACCACACAGCCCAGCCCAAGCAGGCCCAGCAGATAGAGCCGCCAGGAGGATTCCCGCCTCTGCACCCTCTTGCACTTGGCAGCCATCTGTTCCTCCCGCATAAGTATTATCGGGTAACTTTCTTAAACCTTTATGCTTGCGACCCCTCTTGTAAAAAGCGGGCCCACGGGTCCACAAGATCTGGTAGAGGCTCCCGCTTTTGACCTTACTACACCGGGCCCTCCGCCACAACTCCCCATTTGAACCCGTGCTGCTTTATCTCTATTTTTCTCCTGCCCATTACCCCTTGCGAGGAGCCTGTCATGACCCAGAAAATCACCCGCGTCGGCCTGATCGGCTACGGCCAGATCGGCGCCGTGGTCCGCAAGATGATCGAGGACGACCCTGGCAACGGCATGGAGGTGGTCTTCATCCACGACGCCGACACCCGCCGCCTCGACAGCCTGCCCGCCAATCTGGCCCTGCGTGACCTGGGGGACTTTGCCAGCCGCAAGCCGGACCTGGTGGTGGAGATGGCCCACCCCGACGTCACCCGCCAGTGGGGGACCACCATCCTCGAACAGACCAATTATATGTTCATCTCGGTCACCGCGCTGGCAGACGTGGGCATGGAGGAGAAGTTGCTGGAGATCACCAGGCGCCGGGGGACCCGGGTGTACATCCCCCACGGCGGGGTGGTGGGCATGGACGCCCTGCGCGAGAACCGGGACGTGTGGGAGGAGGTCCATGTGGTAATGAAGAAAAACCCCAAAAACGTGGACTGCGCACGCGCCGGCGTCGATCCCAACACCATTACCAAAGAGACCGTGCTCTACGACGGAACCACGCGCGGCATCTGCCCCATCTTCCCGCGCAACGTCAACACCCACGCCTCCATCGCCTATGCCGGCATCGGCTTCGACCGCACCCACTCGGTGATGATCGTCGATCCGGCCTGGGACAAGGCCACGGTGTCCATCCACGCCAAGGGTCCGGGCGTCGATTTGCACGTGGAAAGGGTCGAGGCCATCACCGGGGTCACCGGCGCAAGCACCCCGGCCTCGATCTTCAACAGCGTGCAGATGATCGGGTCCACCGGCCCGGGCATCCACCTGAGATAGAGGAGCGCAGACCCTTCCATGACGCCCTTCGCCAGCGTTCCCTCCCGCATCCCCCGTTCCGGCATCCGCGAGGTCATGGACCTAGCCTGGCAGGTGGAGAAGACCGGGCCGGTCATCCACCTCGAGGTGGGCCAGCCCGACTTTCCCACCCCGGACGCCGTGATCAAGGCCACCTGCCGCTACCTGCGCGAAGGCCACACCAAGTACGTGCCCAATGCCGGCATGGCCCCCCTGCGCGAGGCGGCGGCCCGCTACTTCGAGCGGCGTAGCGGGGTGAAGACCGGCCCCGAAAACATCCTAGTCACCCCCGGGGCGGTGATGAGCGTCTCCACCGCCTTCATGGCCACCCTGGAGCCGGGCGACGAGGTGCTGCTGCCCGACCCGGGCTGGCCCAACTACCGCATGGCCATTGAGGTGCTGCACGGGGTGCCGGTCTGCTACACCCTGCGGCCCGAAAACCACTTCCTGCCCGACCTGGACGAGCTGGAGCGGCTGGTCGGCCCGCGCACCCGGCTGCTTCTGCTCTGCACCCCCTCCAATCCCACCGGCCAGGTCTACGACGCGGCGCTGATGCGGCAGCTGATGGAGTTCGCCAATCGCCGCGACCTGTACGTGCTCTCCGACGAGATATACGGGGACATCGTCTTCGACCAGGCCCACGCCAGCGCCCTGTCCTGCGACCCCGATGGCCGGGCCCTGATCATCAGCGGCATGTCCAAGAGCTACGCCATGACGGGGTTCCGGGTGGGCTTCACCCGCGCCCGGCCCGAGTACATCGAACTGGCGGCCAAGCTGCAGGAGCCTTTTGTCTCCTGCGGCAGCGGCTTTTCCCAACTGGCCGCGGCCGAAGCCCTCGACGGCCCGCAGGACGGCGTCGAGACCATGCGCCAGGCGTACAAGCGCCGGCGCGACCTCGCCCTGGAGGTGCTGCGCCAGTACGGCCTCTACCACTACACCCCCGGCGGAGCCTTCTACCTGCTCATCGACGTCTCCGCCTCCGGCCTGAGTTCGCGCGACTTCACGGTGCGGCTGCTCCAGGAGAAAAGGGTGGCCGTAGCCCCGGGCAGCACCTTTGGCGAGATCTCCACGGGCCACGTGCGCATCTCCATCGCCTCGGCCGAGGAGAACATCCGCGAGGGGGTGAAGCGCATCTGCGAGTTGTTGCGGGAAACACGGCGGAACTGAGGCGGAAAAGGGCCGTCTACCCGGTGGAGGCCCCGTGCGATACCCCCGACTCTCCTACTACTTCCTCGCCGCCCTGACCCTGCTCCTGGCCGGGGCGGCCCATGCCCAGCAACGGAGGTCCTGGGCCGCCCCCGTACACGGAGCCTTGTCCGATCCGGCCCGGTGGTCCCCCGCCGGGGTACCCTCGGCCCTGGACTTTGTTGAGATCGCCACCGTCAGCGAGTACACCGTCTCCCTGTAAGCGGCCGGCTCCGCCGCCTTCCTCAGCATCGGCGGGCAGAGCGGCAATCCCATCCTAATGGTGCGCCGGGCCAGCGCCAGGGGCAATCCCTCGCTGCGGGTGTCTGGGGGGGGCATCGACAACACCGGCACCCTCCGCCTGGCGAGCCGCGAGGGGGCCTACGCCGCCAACCTGACCCTCGCCGGGGGCGCCCTGGTCAACCGGGGGCGCGGTGGAGGTACACGCCGGCCCGGGGGCCAGCGCCTCTTTGCCGGCGACCTGCGCAACCAAGGCCGCCTCAGCGCCGACGCCCCCTTGCAGTTCAGCAAGTCCGGGGGGTTTACCTCAACGCCGGCCAGTTCTTCGTCGAGAGCGGCCGCACCCTGAGCATCTCCGGGGCCAACCAGGTCTTCCCCCTGCAGGGGGGCGAGCTGAGCCTGGCTTTGATTTGATGCGCTTCGTCTTTGCCGGCGGCGCATCCCCGAGAAAGCGCCTCTGCTGCTCAACACCGCCCTCGACATCGGGCCGGGGGCCACCGGGGCGGCCTCCTTCCGGCTGCGCGGCCGCTGCCCCTTCCGCGGCGACCTGGGCGAGGGTCAGACCCTCTGGGTCAACGGCACCACCGGGATCAGTGCCACCCTCAGCGCTGCCAAGGGCTTTACCAACCGCGGCACCATCGGCCTTGAAACAGCGAGGCCAGCGTCTCCTCGAACCTAACGGTGGCCGGCGGGGCCCTGGTCAACCAGGGGCTGATCCCCTTGACAGCGGCAGCGGCGGGGCGCGGGTCCTCACCGGGGATCTGGACAACCAGGGCCGCCTCGAACTGGCCGCCTCCGCCTCCCTCACCCGGAGCGCCGGCGGGGTGTAACGCAACATCGGCGCCATGCTCAACCTCCCCAGCGACACCCTCACTCTCAGCAACGGGGCCCTAACCAGCCACGCCCCGGCCAGAATCGGCGGGGGCGGCACCCTGGACTTTGCCAGGGTGGCCCTTTACGGCAGCGGGACCCTGGGAGCCAGCCTTTCGCCAGCCAGTGCGACCTCTTCCCCGGCAATCCCATCGGCGCCCTGCGCATCGAAGGCTACTGCCGCCTGAACTCCCTCAGTTCCCTCAACGCCGAGATCGCCGGCACCACCGAGCACGACCACCTCGAGGTGCGCGACCTGGCTACCCTGGCCGGCGACCTCCGGGTGAGCATGAGCCGTGGCTTCCGCCCCCCTATCCTTCGACCAGTTCACCGTGCTCACCCACGGCTCCAGCACCGGGCGCTTCGCCACCCCCGCGGGCCTGGACCTGGGCGATGGACTCAACCTGCTCCTGGCCTCCCCAAGCGGCCAGACCCTGCTGGCCCGGCTCTCCTGGCAGCGGATCAGCGTCAACCCCACCGCCCTCAGCGCAGCCGAAGGGGGGGAGCGGCGGGCCTACCGAATCTTCCTGGCCCAGCGGTCCACGGCCACGGTGCGTATCACTAGCACGGCCGACCCCCAGTTCGCCCCCTCCGTCCAGGACCTCTTCTTCGCCGCCGCCGGCTGGCAGGCGGTGCAGCAGTTGCGTGTGGAGGCGGCCGACAATTCCCTGGTCGAGGGCAGCCATGCGGGTGTAGCGACCCACTTGGCCCAGAGCGCGGACTTCAACCTCGAAGGGTATCTGGTCGCCAGCGTGGGGGTGGAGATCGCCGACAACGACCCCCTGCCCCTGGTGCGGGTGGGCGATGCCAGTGGGGCCAGGGCTCCGGCCAGCTCACCTTAGCCCTGACCCTCGACCGGCCCAACAGCGAGTTGATCAGCGTCGAGTACGCCACCGCCGACGGGGCGTCCCTGGCCGGCCACGACTACAGCCCCGCCAGCGGGGTCATCCCCTTTGCCCCCGGCCAGCAGGTACAGTCGCTCAGCGTGGCCCTACGCGGGGACGACCAGAACGAGGACGACGAGGATTTTTATCTCGAGCTTGGCAACCCCGTCAACGCCGCCCTCGGGCAGGGACGGGGGCGGGGCGGCATCCTCAACGACGACGACCTGCCCCGGTTGTCGGTGGGGCACGCCGTCGCCGAGGAGGGCAATATGAGCGCCCCTGAGCTTTGAGGTGCGCCTCTCCCATCCCAGCAGCCAGGCGGTCTCCGTGTACTACACCACCGCCGCCCTCACCTTCGCCCCTGGCGAGACCAGCAAGACCTTTGCCGTCAGTATCCTCGGCGATTAGAACGCCGAGGCGGACGAGGCCCTGGCGGTGCTCTTGGGAAACGCGCTCAACGCCGACCTGGGCGACGCCCAGGGTCTGGGCACCATCCGCAGCGACGATCCCCTGCCCGGCCTGAGCCTGGCTGCTGACCTGGCCACCGCCAAGGGCAATATCGGCAACACCACCCTCGCCTTTGTGGTCAACCTCTCCGCCGCCAGCAACCAGACGGTCACCGTGGCCTACGCTACCATCGACAATTCCGCCCAGGCCGGCTCCGACTACGTGGCCGCCAGCGGCACCCTCACCTTTGCCCCCGGCCAGACCAGCAAGACCATCAACGTGATCGTCCGGGGGGATCTGGCCTTCGAGGGCGACGAGTTCTTCGCTCTCAACCTGCGCAATCCCCTCAACGCCGCCCTTGGGGACGGCCTAGCCCTGGGGACCCTCCGCAACGATGATCCCACCCCGGCCATCGCCGTCAACGACACCGCCATAGCCGAGGGCCACAGCGGCAACCGGCAACTGGTGGTTCGGGTGCGCCTGTCCAATCCCACCAGCCTGCCGGTCTCGGTGGCCTACACCACCGCCGCCAGCAGCGCCCGCGCCGGCTCCGACTACACTGCCATCAGCGGCCGGCTGCAATTCAATCCCCTCGAAACCCTCAAGTCCCTGAGTGTGCTTGTACGCGGCGACGCCGTCCACGAGGGCGAGGAAACCCTGCTCCTCCTACTCAGCGACCCCCTCACCGCCGGCCTGGGCCGGGCCCGCGCCGCTACCCTCTTGCGGAACGACGACGCCCCGGCCTATCTCTCCGCCGCCGACACCGCCCTCGCCGCAGGCGACCAGGGCATAGGGCGGCTCGCCTTTCTGGTGGCCCTCTCGGCGCCCCTGGCCGAGCCAGCCACCGCCGACGGCAGCGCCAAGGCCAACAGCGACTATACCCCGGCCAGCGGCACCCTTACCTTTGAGCCCGGCCAGATCCGCAAAACCGTCGAGGTCGCCGTGCTGGGCGACAACCTCTACGAACCCGACGAGACCTTTGACCTCCTGCTCAGCAACCCCCTCAACGCCGACCTGGGCCGTGCCCGGGCCCCGGCCGACACCCTGGCCCTGGGTGCCTATCCCAACCCGGCCAATCCCACCACCACCCTGGCCTACACCCTGGGGGCGGACGCGCCGTTCCGCCTGATGATCTTTGATCTGCTGGGACCTCTGGTACATCTGCTGGTGAACGAAGCGCATAGGGCAGGGGCCTACCGGGTGGAATGGAATAGGCGGGATGAGAAGGGCTGGTCGGTGGGGCCGGGGGTGTACCTCTACCGGCTGGAGGCGGGCAACCAGGTGCTTAAGGGCAAACACCTGCTGGTCAGATAAGCGAAGCGGCGGAGAGATGACCCCAGCCGGGCGGGCCGCCAGGGTTAGCGCAGCAACAGGCGGAAGGGGACTTTCCCTGGGGAGCGGCGGGGTAGCGGAGCTTCGCGAGCGCTGGTCGCAACGTGCCAATCTATGGGTCGTTGCGGGACGCGCCTTGGGAAAGCCTGGAGTGAATCGCTCTCCGGAGCGTCCCTTACCAGGCTCTACACCAGAGTGCGCGGGAAAGTGGTCAACTTCTCCACCCCTCTTTCAGTAAGCAGGTAGTTCTCCTCCAGACGTATCCCCGCCTTCAACTCCTCGGTGTAGACCCCCGGCTCCATGGTGAACACATCCCCCACCTCAAAAATCGCGTCGTAGTGGGGGTTGAGTTCGGGGGTCTCGTGCGGGCACATCCCCAGGCCGTGGCCCAGGTGGTGGATCATGCCCTGGTATCCCACGCCCTTGAAGTACAGGTCGGCCTGGCGGAAGAGGTCCGCTGATTTCAGGCCCGGCTTGATCGCCGCCTCCAGTTGGGGAAAGAGCCGGTCGATGTGCTCCCAGGACTTCAGCTGGGCCGCGCTGGGGGCGCGATCCACGGCAAAGGTGCGGCAGTTGTCGGCGAAGTACCCATGCAGCGAGGGGCCGGCGTCGAGGATGTAGAGTTCGCCCTTTTCCATGCGCCGCCGCCGCGCCGCCCCGCCCGGGGCATTGGCGCGGAAGTCATTGCCAAAATGTTCCAGGTCCTCGCCCGCGGCCACGGTGGCCTCGGAGCGCAGGTGGGCCAGGACCTCCACCTCATCGGCGCCGGGGTGAATGGCGGCCTTGGCTGCGGCGTACATCACCTCGGCGATGCGGATGGCGGCGCGGATGGCGTCCACCTCATCGGGGTGCTTGCGCTTGCGCAGCCGGCAAACCTGCCGGGTCAGATCCGCCACCTCCGCCCCACCCAGGGCCGCCGCGCAGGCGATGCCACCCCCCAGGTCCGCGCCCAGGCGCTTGCCCTTGGGAAGGACCGGGGCCAGCTTCTCGGCCACCATCTCGAATTGCCGGCTGTGCATGGTGGCATGGTACCCGCCCTCGTACTGGATGACCTGGTCAGCCGCCACTCCCTCCGGCACCCCGGCCCCCACCAACGCGCTCCGGCCGTCCGCCCCGATGTACACCGCCGCCCCATTGAAGCGGCCGTGCAGGAATCCCGTAAAATAGTACACATGCTCGCGCCGCGAGATAATGGCCCCCTCCAGCTTCTCCTGCGCCAGCACCTCCACCAGTTTCTTCTGCCTTGCCCGACAACCTTCTGCAGTGAGTTTCATAGTCCTCTTCCTTCTGTAAAGTGAATGAACTGCGCTGACCCAGCCGAGCCGGGGAGTGCCCCGGAGACTTTTCCCGGGGAGAAGCTGGGAGGGGAAGGACGCGGGAAGGGTGGAGAGGAGAGCGGAGCGATGAGCGAGCAGGGTGGGAAGTCCGCGCCTGGGGAAAAGTCGGAGCGGGTGCTCCCCGGAACGGCCCGCTCAGGTGTAGTTGCGGTATTGCTCCTCCGCCTTCAGTTTCTCCATCACCTCGCGCACCCGCTGCGCCTGATCCTTGCGGCAGACCAAGAGCGCGTCCGGGGTATCCACAATCACCAGATCCTCCACCCCCACCAAGGCGATCAGCTTCTCCGGCGGTCCGTACGCCGTCACCCTCTTGGCGTCCAGGGCCAGCACCTGCCCGGCCAAGAGATTGCCCTGCCCGTCGGCCGGCAGCACATCGGTCAGCGTGCCCCAACTGCCGATATCCCCCCACTCCAGATCCCCCTCCAGGGCGGCGACCTGCGGGGCCCGCTCCAGGATGGCGTTGTCCACCGCGATGGATTTGAGCTGTGGATAAACCTCGGCGATGACCTGCGCCTCTCGCGCCGTGCCCGCCGCCGCCTTGATCTCCATCAGCCCGGCGTGTATTTCGGGCTCGAAGCGGGCGAAGAGGTCCAGCACGGTGGTGGCCTTCCACACGAACTGGTTGGCGTTCCACAGGTAGCGCCCGCTCTCGGTGTACTGCCTGGCCCGCTCGGCGTCGGGCTTCTCGGTGAACTCCTCCACCTGGTACACCGGCTCCCCCTGCACCCGGTCCAACTCCGCGCCCTTGCGTATATGGCCATATCCGGTCTCCACCCGCACCGCTTTCACCCCGATGGTAAAAAGGTGCCCCGGGTGCCGCCGGGCCGCCTCCTCGGCCACCCGCAGCAACCGGCAGAACTCCGCCCCTTTGCCGATGTAGTGGTCCGAGCCCAGGCTGGCGATGGTGCAGCCCGGATGGCGGGCCTCCAGCAAGGCGCACTCCAGGCCCACCGCCGCCCCGGTGTTGCGCAGGGCCGGCTCGACGATCAGGTGGTCAGCGGGCAGTTGGGGCAGTTGCTCGCGCACCAGGCCCACCATCTGCGCCCCGGTGGAGACGTAGATGTCCTCCGGGCCGGCCACTGTTTCCAGGCGCTCCACCGACTCTTGTAGCATAGTGCGCGGCCCGGCCAGGGCGTGGAACTGCTTGGGCCTGAGGGCGCGGCTGTAGGGCCACAGGCGGGTGCCCACCCCGCCGGCCCGGATCACGACCTTCACCTTCCACCTCCGGGGGTAGCGACCAGGTATTCACATTCCGGCGCGGGCAGCACCTCCACCGGCCGGCCCGCCGGCACCAGCGCCGTATCGCCGGCCCGCAGCGCCACCTGTGCCCCGTCCCCGCGTATCTGGGCCGCACCCGATATCACGGTAAAGGCGGCGAAGGCCGGCCCCGCCGGGTGCATCACCGCTACCTGGCAGGGCCCACAGCGGCGCAGGCTGAAGTGCTCCGCCTCGACCAGCAGCCCGCCGGCGCGTTCCCGCCAGTCAAAGGGGGCCGGCGACGACTTCGCAAAGTCGATCACCTCCAGGCTCTGGGCGAGGTGTAGTTGGCGCGGCTTGCCGTCGAGGCCGGGCCGGTTGTAGTCGTACAGGCGAAAGGTCAGGTCGCTGGACTGCTGCACCTCGTAGATCATCACCCCTGCACACAGGGCGTGTACCGTGCCCGGCGGCGAGAAGATCACCTGCCCCGGATATGCCGGCAGGAACTGCACCACCTCCTCCACTTTGCCCGCGGCCAGTGCGGCCTCCAACTCGGCGCGGCCCACCCCGGCCTTCAGCCCGTGCGCCAGGCGCCCCCCCTCGGAGCGCAGCACATACCAGGCCTCCATCTTCCCCCACCTGCCCAACCCCTGCGCCCGCGCGTCCTGGTCATCGGGATGCACCTGGATGGAGAGGTCGTCGGCCGGGTCGAGCAGCTTTACCAGGAGGGGGAAATCCCCTCCGTACCGCTCCCAGGCCAACGCCCCCACCAGTTCTTCCCCGAACTCCCCCATCACCCGCCCCAGGCTCCAGCCTGCCAGCACTCCCCCCGCCACCTCACTCTCCATGCCCGGCAGGGCCGAGACCTCCAGCGACTCGCCGATGGGTTTGTCCGCCGGCAAGTCCTTATGGTAGTACTCCCCCAACTGCCGGCCTCCCCACACCATCTGGCGCAGAAAGGGCCGCATCAGCAGGAGGGAGGGCAGTCGGGACATCTCACAGCCACCGCATCAGCTGAAGGCGACCCGGGTGGTCCGTCGAGCGGATTCCATTCCCCTCTGGCCCAGGGATGAAAGGCCAGAAGGGAATGGCCTCGGAGCCGGCCAGGGATGGCCGGCGAGCGTCGAAGACCGCCAATCCGAAGGATTGAGCGCCATGAGCGAGATGGACTGCCTGGGGCGCCTTCCCAGTATGCAGCTTCATTCGGCGAACCAGGTGGTGCCCGGGTACTGGTGCTGCCGCGCCACCTCCTCGTCCAGCTCCAGACCGATGCCCGGCCTATCGCTCAGGGCGATGTACCCATCCACGATGATGTCGGTCTTCTCTTTGATGATGGTGGACCAGTACTCGCGGTGGAACCAGTGGAACTCGATGATCAGGAAATTGGGGATACTGGCGCAGACGTGGCAGGAGGCCAGGGTGCCGATGGGCGAGGCCACGTTGTGCGGGGCAAAGGGGATATAGTACAGCTCGGCGAGATTGGCGATCTTGCGGCACTCCGAAAGCCCGCCACACTTGGGGATGTCAGGCATGATCGCATCCACCGCCTGCTTTTCGATCAGCTCGCGGAAGCCGTGGCGCAGGTACAGGTTCTCGCCGGCGCAGATGGGAGTGGTAGTGGAGCGCTTCACCTCGCGCATGGCCTCGATGTTCTCGGGCGGGACCGGCTCCTCCAGCCACAAGAGGTGGAACTGCTCCAGGTCGCGGGCCAGGCGGATGGCGCTGGGCACATCGAGCCGGGTGTGCACGTCGGCGGCCACGGCGATCTGAGGGCCGGCGGCCCGGCAGGCCATCTCCACCAGCTGCACCATGCGTTCGTGCTCCCACTCGCTGGCGGTGTAGTTGAACTTGTCCTTGTTACTGGCTTCGCCCCCGTCCACATCGATCTTGAAGGCGGTGAAGCCGCGCGCCAGCACGCTGTCCACCACCTGCTGGATCGCCCCGAAGTCCATGCGCGGATCCACCTGGCAGTCGGCGTAGACCCGTATTTTGTCGCGGAACTTCCCGCCCATCAACTCGTAGACCGGCGCCTTGAGCGCCTTGCCCTTGAGGTCCCACAGGGCGATCTCCAGGCCGGTGAGGGCAGTGATCAGGGCCCCGGCATAGCCGCCGTCGAAGACGTGGTTGCGCCGCAGCTCCTCGAAGATCGCGTCGATGGCAAAGGGATCGCGACCCAGGAGCTGGGGCCGCAGGTACTGGAGGATGGCGATGGCCTGGGTCCCCCCGTGCACGCACTCGCCCAGGCCGGTGATGCCGGCGTCGGTCTCCAACTTGACCCACAGGTGCATGCCGTGGCCGCTGGTGGCTGCGGTCTTGATATTGGTGATCTTCATCTGTTATCCTCTCTCAGACTTGTTCGGCTCTGCCCGACACTGCCGAGCGGTACGCCGCATCCAGCAGCTCCACCGAGCGCATCGCCGCCTCGCCAGGGGCGTGGTTCACCTTTGTCTTGCCCAGGATCAGGTCGGCGAAGTTATTGGGCGGGCCGCTGCATTCGTACCCGCCTGCATCCGCGGCCAGGGCCAGGCTATGGTGCTGGCGGTCGTCCCGCCGCAATTCCAGCCGCGCCCGCTCGCAGTCCAACAGCAGCATCCCCTCGGAGCCAAAGAGCCGGATGTCCAACTGGAAGCCCTGATCGGTGGGCACGGTGCCGGCCCCGCTCACCGCGCCAGTGGCACCGCCCGCAAAGCGCACGCTGCAGGCGTCGTACAATTCCACCTGCGCCCCTGGGGCGCTCATGTTGGCGTACACCGTCTGCACCCGCAGCCCGCTGATCCAGCACATCAGCCCCGAGGCGTGGGAGAGCTGGGCGTGGCCGTATCCCCCGCCGGCCACCTGGGGGTCAGCCCAGGTTTTGGGGTCTGGGTCGAAGAGGTTGCCCCCTGACTGGCCGCTGATATCCGCCACCTTCATGCCGGCCCCGCTGAGCAGGCCGCGCAGGGGCGAGGCCATGTGGCACAGGGCGTGTTCGATGCGGCCGATGCGCCCCTCCTCCACCCACTGCCTGGCCTGCTGGGTGAAGTCCTTGTAGTGCCAGCCGTAGGGCACCAAAAGCTGCAGCCGCTTCTCCCCAGCCAGGTGCACCAGTTCGCGGGCGTGATCCGCCTGGGTGGTCATGGGTTTCTCGCACATCACGTGCAGCCCTGTGCTCAGGGCCGCGCTGGCGTGCTCGTGGTGCAGGGTGTGGGGCGAGGCCACCACCACCCCATCGAGTTCGACCTTGTCCAGGAGTTCGCGGTAATCCTCGGTAGCGAACCTGAACCCGAAGCGCTCCTGCACCTGGCGCAGCTCGTCCCTGCCCAGCCGGCACACCCCGGCCAGTTCCACATCGGGCCGGGCTGACAGTACCGGCATGTGGTTGCTGGTGGCCCACCAGCCGGCGCCGATGAAGCCGATACGCGCTTTTTTCATTTTATCTCTCCTCTCTCAGAACAATCCGACCCGGTCGCTCTGGGCATCCTCGACCTGGCCAGCCATCACCACCGGGTTGAGCTGGCGCACCTGGGCCGGACTGAGTTCGGGCAGGCGCTCGACCAGGCCCACGAAGCGTGCGATCTCGCCTTCCGCTGCCAACCCCTCGCTCAACACCCGCAGCTTGCGCACGTAGTCTGGCCGGCTGAAGGGTTTCTTGCCCAGGTAATGGGCGTTGGGATTGTCGAGCCGCTCGCTGATCCGCGTCCCGTCCGCCATCACCACCACCACCTCGGCCCCGAACTTCTTCTCATCGGGGTTGGTGGCGTGGTAAGCCGCCGTCCACTCCGCCACCTCCTCGGTGCGGATCTGGCGCCACAAGCGCACGGTCGAGGGCCGGTGCGCCCGCTCCGGGGTGTAGCTGTGCACGTGGTGCCAGGCCCCGTCTTCCCAGGCCACGGCCAGGATGTACATGGCGCTGTGGTCCAGGGTTTCGCGCGAGGCGTCCGGGTCCATCTTCTGCGGGTCCTTGGACCCGGTGCCGATCACGTAGTGGGTGTGGTGGCTGGTGCGGATAACCACCTCCCGCACCTTTTCCAACTCCAGCCGGCGCTGGTGCAGGGCAAAACCCAGGTCGATGAGGGCCTGGGCCTGGTACTCGGCCGAGTGCTCCTTGGTGTAGGAGCGCAGAATTGCCCGGAGGGGCTCGCCGGGGGCGGGCAAAGGCACGCTGTACTCGCGCTCCGGCCCGCCCAGCATCCAGGCGATCACCGCGTCACCTCCCTCGTAGATGGGCGAGGGGGAGCGCTCCCCCAGGCGCGCCCGGGCCACCGCCTCGATGGCGATTTTGTTGGCCTGGGCCGGGGCGTAGGCCTTCCACGAGGTGATGTCCCCTTTGCGCGACTGCCGGGTGGCGCAGGCCAGGTGCACGCTCTGGTTGATGGCCTGGAAGATCTGCTCCACCGGCAGCGCCAGCATGCTGCCGATGCCGGCGGCCACCCCAGGGGCCAGGTGGGCCACGTGGTCGATCTTGTGCTCGTGCAGGCAGATGCCGCTGACCAGGGCCATCTGGGTCTCATACCCGGTGAGCAGGCCCAGCATCAGATCACCTCCGCCGCAGCCGGCCTGCTGGGCCACGGCCAGGATGCCGGGGATGTTGTCGGCCGGGTGGGAATAGTCGGCGGCCAGGTAGGTGTCGTGCATGTCCAGCTCGCGCACCGCCACCCCGTTGGCCAGGGCTGCCCACTCGCAGTGGAAGCTGCGGTCGCTGGGCAGCCCAAAGAGCCGCGCCCCCTCGCGGGGATGGGGATAGCCCAGGGCCAGCAGCCGTGCGTGGCGCACTGGCTCGCGGTTGATGGCCGCCAGGGCCACGGCGGCATTGTCGAGGATGCGGTTGCCGATCATCTCCACCACCTCGGGCTCGGCCCGGCGGTTGGCCGCGGCCATCGAAGCGATCTTCCAGGCCAACTGCTCCTCGCGGGGCAGCACCGCGCCCTCGGCGTGGGTCTTGACTTTAATCAGAGGCATGTCGGTGATTCCCGGTTGTCAAAGGTGCTGAATAATATGATCGGCGCGGATTGCACACAATAGCGCGAGGAGGACCACAAGCCGCAGAACATGCTGGGATCGTACGGGACCTGGGCCGCGGGCCTCCTGCCCGCCGAATTGCCCGCCCTCTCCTTCAGGCAGGAGCGCTTCAAGACCCTGAGGAGCTGGAAGCTGAAGGCGAGGACCCGGGCGCTGGAGCTCCTGGCCCAGCCCGACCTGGGCGGGGCGCCCAATGTGCGGGTGGACCGGCGCCACTTCTGGGATGGCTTACAGATAGAAGAGTTGTCCTGGCAACTGCCCTGCGGCCCGCGCACCCGGGCTGTCTTCCTCAAGCCCGCCAATGTCAAAGGCCGGCTGCCCGCGGTGCTGGCCCTGCACGACCATGGGGGGTGGAAGTACTTCGGCTGGCGCAAGATCGCCCGCCTGCCCGGCCGCCAGCACCCGCTGCTGCGGGGCCACCAGGCCAGCTACTATGGCGGCATGGCCTGGGCCAACGCGCTGGCCCGTCGGGGCTACGCGGTGCTGGTCAACGACACCTTCCTCGGCAGCCGGCGCATCCGCTACCAGGAGGTGCCCGAAATCCTGCACGGGGGGAAGAGGGAACGCAATCCAGAAGGCCGGCGCGAGATCGCCGAGTACAACCAGTGGTCCTCCGACCAGGAGACCGTGGTGGCCAAGTCGCTCTTCTGCGCCGGCACCACCTGGCCGGGGGTTTATCTGACTGAGGACCAGCGCGCCCTCGACTACCTGTGCGCCCGACCAGACGTCGACCCCGAGCGGGTGGGCTGCGGCGGCCTCTCGGGCGGCGGGCTGCGCACGGTGTTCCTGGCCGGCCTCGACGAGCGCATCCGCGCCGCCGTCTGCGTGGGCTTCATGAGCACCTGGCGGGACTTCCTCCTCCACAAGAGCTTCACCCACACCTGGATGACCTACCTGCCCCTGGCGCCCCGCGACCTCGACTTCCCCGAAATCCTCGGCCTGCGCGTCCCCTTGCCCACCCTGGTGCTCAACACCTGGCAGGACAGCCTCTCCACTTCAAAAGAAATGAAGGAGGCGGACCGAATCCTCGGCGCGGTGTACGCCAAGGCCAAAGCCCTTGACCGCTACCAATGCAGCTTCTACCAGGGCGGCCACAAATTCGACCTGCCCATGCAGGCCGAAGCCTTCGCCTTCTGGGACCGCTGGCTGAAATAGCTATGGAGTGTAGATCACCGACTGGTTGTAGGGGATGATCAGCGGCGCTGGCCCGCCGGCCGGCAGATGGGCCTTCCACTCCTGCGGGTCGTAGTTGCGCTTGGCAAAACAGGAATAGTGCGCCGGCACCGCGGTCTTCAGCCCCAGGGCCACCGCCATCTTGGCCGACCCCGCAAAGGAGGGAAACTCCCCCTCCCCCGGCTGGCAGGTCAGCATGCCGATCTGGGGCCGCAGCGCCCGCACCGGCCCCAGCAGCGACTCGTGCTCGCCAAAGGTGTGGACCGGGTCTCCAGAGATGTAGACCCGCACCGATCCGGTGTCGATCACAAAGCCCAAATGGGTCACGTCGGGAGGTTCGATCTGGTCCTGAGGCACCCCGTCGGGTGGTTTGGCCCACACCGCGTGTAGCTTCACGGCGCCCACCTGCAACTGGTCGCCGGCCTTCACCACAGTGAAGGCAGCCGTGCCCATCCCTGCCTTGCGCACCTCCGCTTCGCTCTCGTGCGGGCCGAAGTAGGGCACCTCCGGGAAGGCGGCCCCGATCCGCAGCAGGGACTCGGGCCAGGTGTGGTCACGGTGGTTGTGGGTCAAAAGGACAAAGTCCGGGCGCAGGCTCTCCTCGGCCAGGGGAGAGAGGAGGTGGACGAAGCGCTCGGGCGTCCGCTCGCGGGGAAAATAGGGGTCGATCAGGACGATGGCCCCGGCCTCGTTCTTGAGGGCGTAGCTGCTCTGCCCAAACCAATGGATGCCCAGGTCCCCGGCCGGGACCACGAGGTCTTCAAAAGGATGCATGGAGGTCTCCTCGTCTCAGGATGGGGATAAAATAACCCTTCCAGCCCGCCGGCAAAACACCCGATTGCCACCTGCCCCCCAAATCTCTATCCTAAGAGGTATGAGCACCCTGTTCGACTCCTCCTACGAAAAGCGCAAGCAGGCCCTGCTGGTCCCGCTGCTGGTGCAGTTGCACGCCCTCTACGCCCCCGAGGAGATGGCGGCCCTGCGCATCGACCCGGTGGACCCGGCCATCCTCTCCCAGCGCTCCGGCCGGGGTTTCGTCAACCGCGACATCCTCGAAACCCTGCTGGGCAACCTGCTCGAATGTGTGGCGCCCGGCTCCCACAACGCCCTGGACCCCCACCTCCAGAAGCACGAACTGGACGAGGCCCTGGCCGAGATCGCCGACCAGCTCTACGCCATGATCGCCCAGTCCCTGCTGGCCGCCGGCGAGGGCAAGGGCCTGGAGGAGCGTGCCCTGATGGCCGCCTTCGCCCTGCTCTGGGAGTTGCCCCAGCTCAAGGAACGGGCCCGCTGGAACCGTTTCGCCTCCCTGCATGACCCGGCGGTCTGGGACGCCTACCTGATCCACGCCTGCCGGCTCAGCCCGGAGCAACTGGCCCAGTTCGACTTTGCCGCGCCCCTCGACGAGGCCATCCACCGCCGCGACCTGGACGTGTACCGCCGCTTCATGAAGGAGTTGGGCTGGGAATTCGCATTCGACTACCAGATGCAATTGGTGATGAGCACCTATCCGGGCTGGCGAGTGCTCTTCTATCACGACCTGGCCCACGCCCTCACCCGCACCGGCGCCATCGACGCCAACCCCGCGCTGGAGCGCCTGCCCGTGCCCCTGCTGCCCAGGGCCATTTCTGAGCTAGGCGGCCGCTACTACCAGGCCGACCTGCACCCCGAGACCCGCATCGGCGACGCCAACTTCCTCGACCACCCCCACCGGGGCATCACCACCGGCCAGACCGGGGTCATCGGCTCGGGCTGCCATCTCCTGCCCTGCACCATGGGCGGCCTGAGCGAGAAGGTGCAGCAGCGCCATCCCATCATCGGCGACTATGTGTCGATTGGGACTGATGCGGGGCTCTTCGGGCCAGTACACATCGGTGACCACTCGGTGGTGGGGGCCAACACCGAGATCTACGGCCTAGTGGAGGTGGGGGCCGGCTGCCGCATCGGCTCGGCCACGGTCATCGGCACCATCAAGAGCGGCGAGCGCCGGCCCGGCAGGATCTGCCTGGGCGAAGGGGTGCGGGTGGGGGCCGGCACCATCATCGAGAATAGCTCCGAACTCGATCTGGTCATCCCCGGCCGGGCCGAGATCCCCGCCCGCTCCTACGTGATTAACGACGGTTTCGGGACGCCCAGGCTAGTGCGGGAATAGGATGGTGATTCCAGCGGTATCTGATTCCCCCAAAAATAGGCCTCTGTCATGTCCGCCCACCCACCCTATTCCCCTTAATTCTTTCTCCGAAAACGAGTTGCAATGGTTCTTTAAGGGGCACCAGAAGAGAATCTATTTGCCCGCGGTCGAAACCAACTTGGCTCAGTCCTCTCACCGTGACCTCCAGGGATACCCCCTCTTCTTCGGAAAAGCGGTAACAACGAATTAGGTTAGCCTGGATCAGGTAATAGTCGTCGCCGTTGATCTGCGAGGATATAAAGTATTCGTGGAAGGTCTCCTTCGTGTACCAGTCTTCAGTCTCCTCCGATTTGGGGAATACAATTCCCTGTTGCTTCTCCAGATCAGAGACAAAACCCTACCGTGCCCTCGCCCCAGACGAGCAACACCTCCCCCTGCGGGTTGCCGACTGCGACCGGGTGTTTGCGCCCCTTACCCTCGCCGGGGGCGGGAATGGGCGCGGTTTTCAGCCCACCCTGGTCCGGCCAGGCATAGTAGACCTGGCTCTCGGTCTCCCAGGCGAGGAGCATCCCCGTTTTTTTTGGGGAGAGGGGGGTGCTGCGCATCGGGCAGGCGCGCAGCTCGTAGGGATGCACCGGGATGTCTGCGAAGTGTTCCCCCTGGTCCCCGGAAACCAGCAAGCGCATGTCCCGGTGGACCCCGCCGGTCGCCGCCCGGTAGAGCAGGTACCGGCCGGACTGGCGATATGCCCCGGCCTTCATGCCGCAACAACCGCAGGCCCCGGTCTCGCCCGGATCGGCCCGCTGCTCCGCGGCAAAGCTCTGGCCCTCGTCGCGGGAGCGGGCCAGCCGCACCCGCCGGCGTTCCTCCCCCTCGTTACCGGCGTGCCAGGCCGCGTAATCCCAGCGGCCTACGGCCAGGTGGCCGCCGCGTATGGTGCCGATAACGTTGGCGCTGCCCGGCCGGCTGTTGACCTGCACCGCCGCGGCGAAGTCCCCATCCAGTGTCCGGCGTTGGCAGAAGAGGTCGCCCCCCGCCGGCTCTCCCTTTAAGTACAGCAGGTGCAGGGTGCCCTCCGCGCCGAGCAGGGCCTGGGGCTGGAGCCCGCCCTGGGGCAGATGGATCAGTTCGACCGGGCCGGGCTGCCCCAGAAGAGCGGCGCGGCGATGCCGGCCTCCATCGCCCCGGTGTCCACCACCTCCCGCAGCGCGATGGAGAGGGTATCTGAAATCAGGGCCAGCTTCAGCGCCGTTTAGAAGGACAGGTCCACCTGCACCAGGGGCAACAAGGTCAGGGCGTAGCCAAACACAGAGGCCAGGGCGATAGTGGCGCCATTGCTCCAGTGCAAAGCGGCGCCGATCAGCAGGTCGAGCACCTCACCGATGGAGCAGCCGGTGAGACAATGGGCCGCGGCGCCGAGAGCGAGGTGTGTTGGTGGTGCAAGGTGTGTTCCATCTGCGCATCTTTCTGAGCGGGGTGGTGTCTTTCGCCTTTTCACCCCTGCTGACGCAGGAACACGCGGAATCTTACAGGCCAAAATAGCATTTCTTCTGAGGCCGGCGAAATCGCCTTTGCCGGGCGGATCAATGCTGGTAGTGGCAATCCAGGCAACCTTGGGTGGCGCAGATGCCGCACATCTCGGTGCGGCTTGCGGCCAGAGCCTTGCGGCCCCGGTGGAGGCGCACAGCCGCGTTGTTGGGGTTATACCCTGCTGGCGGGCGTACTGGTCGAGGGGAGCCTCCTTTAGTTCGACCTGCCGCAGGGCTTCGGCGTAGCCGGGCCGCAGGGCCTTGATGACCTCGTGGATACAGGCGTAGACCAGGGCGTGTAATTCAGGGTCAACCACCTCCCTTTTGCTCCAAGCCAAATCTATCGCCGAAATCCGCCTCCGCCCCCTTTCGGCGGTAGTTGTCCACCACCGCGTTGCGGAGCAGGCGGTAGAACCAGGCCACCGCGCTCTCCATCGCGGATCTGGGAAC
The DNA here is from genome assembly GCA_016867395.1 of Candidatus Handelsmanbacteria bacterium. Taxonomy (GTDB): domain Bacteria; phylum Latescibacterota; class UBA2968; order UBA8231; family UBA8231; genus SICG01. Next base: position 529 of record VGJS01000026.1, on the reverse strand, counting down.
CGCGCTCAAAGCCCGCCTGCAGCAGATCCTCAGCCGCGGCGCGGTCCCGCCACCCGTTTTTCTAGAAACCCCAGGAACTGTTGATGGCGCTCCACCAGGGTCTCGACCAGATGGGGCGCGACAGTTTTGACTGGCATGGCTTTCTCCCGAGAAACAGAAAGCGCCCGACCATCCCTGGCCGGGCGCCTCTTTGCGGCATTGCGCGGTGAAGACAGGCTCTTACTTGGCAGAAAGGTAGATCAGGGTGAGACCGATGCCCGGATCAGCCTGCTTGGCGTCGCCGGCCAGGCCCAGGCTAACGCCGGCGTTGAGAAATATCTTGTCGCCGAGCTTGTAATCGAGGTTGGGACCCAGGTTGATGCCCAGGTTGCCGCCGATGTCCTCGGTGTTGGTACTGATGGTGATATCCAGGTACCCGACCGCCTTGGCGCCGAAGGTTTTGTTGGGCTCAAGGAACAAATTCAGTCCGATGCCGCCGTCCGGAGCATTACCCTTGAGCAGATTGACCTGCAAGACATGGTTTCCGCTG
>VGJS01000025.1 GCA_016867395.1 Candidatus Handelsmanbacteria bacterium | reverse complement strand
TCGAGGCACTGATTGCGGGTTCCCCGCTGGATGTCGTCCCAGTACTCGCCCATGCCGGCCTCGGTGAGCAGCACAGCGAGGAGGATGAAGTCGGCGATGCCGCAGGTCTCGCAGGTGCCGCTTCAGAATCCCTCCAGACCTACGCCGTCGCGCAGGAAGCCGAAGTCCGGGGTGTTCTCGCGGGTCCACAGGTACACGCGATGGGCCCACTCCACCAGTTCGCGCTGGCCAAAGGCTAGCCCCAAGCGGGCCACGCCCGCGCTCACCGGCAGCACTCCGCCCGAGTGGGTGTCGGCGCGGAAGCGGCCGTCCGGGGGCACGTCGCCGTGTTTCATGTAGTAGCGGGCGATCAGTAGGGCCAGGTCGATGGCCACCGGGTCCTGGCTGACCTGGGCGTAACGGGCCAGGCCGGTGAGCAGGGCATGGCGTTAGCCGACCCACTTCTCGTGCACGTTGACCGGGGCGGCCCACTCGGGCCGGAGGGCAGGGGCCCAGCGGTAGGTGGAGAAGCTGATCTCGTCGCCCCGGTGCTCGGCGATGACCCACAGGCCGCGCACCATCTTCTGGAGTCGCGGGTGCATGGACTCATCCCCAAGTTGCATGAGGGTAGTCATGGCCAACAATGGCGAGCGCTGGCAGAAGAGGTCAAGGTGCCGGCGGCTGGTCATCACGCCGGCCGCCGGGATGTACTTGCTCATCTCGGCGTTGGTGGCCGGCTGCTCGCCGTCGGGGTTGTAGAAGAGGCCGTCGCTTTCGTCCTGCTGGGCCCATAGGAAGCGGCGGAGTTGGGCCTCGGCCTCGGGGGCGTCCTGCCGGCCGGTGATCAGGCGGGCCAGGACCAGGCCGTCGACGAAGCGGCCGGCGATGTCGCAGATATCCCAATACGCGTGCTGGGCCTGGGGCGGCTGGCTTTCGTAGTCCACCCAGAAGTAGGGGCGGGCGCCGCGCTCGAGGTCGAGGCGGGCCAGGAGCGCGTCCATGGCCAGGCTGGTGGCATTCTGGAGCCAGCAGGGGTCGGTCATTGGTTAGTATTGTCTCATCAGTGTTGGGGTGTTGTCGGGAAGAGACTGAAGTATGTCGAAGTATGTCGAGACGGGAAGACCCTTCTGGTGTTTCCCAAGGCGCGGACTTACCGCTCTGCTCGCTCCTGCTCCGCTCTCCCCGCTGCCACTCCCCGGGAAACACCGCCAGGGCATCCCCGCCCCATTCTAGTTGCGATCCAGTGAATCATTCAACTTGTCGGCGGGCAACGAGGGTTCGACTGGGGGGCGGTCAGTGCTGCGTTCGAAGAGGGGGTAGTAACCCCCCGGCGGATCGACGCGCATCAGGGTTTCGCCGCGCCAGTGGGCGGTACAGGAGAGGGTCTTGCCGGGGGAGCCGACCTCGTATTAGGCGCTGCGCTCGGGCAGGGCGTAGTGCAGGGAGAGGGACTGGCCGGCGCGGACCTCCAGATGGGCGTAGCCTTCGCAGGCCTCGACGCCATGGGTGTGGCCGGCAGTAGTCGCCACCGCGTGATGCACTCCGGCTGGGAGACGCACAGCGAGGTGGCCGCTTTGCTTTGGGGTGAGGTCGATTTGGCCGCCAGCGGGCTCATGGCTGACCGCGCGCAGGGCCGAGGTCTCGACGCTGAAGCGCAGGTGCAGGGCCTGCTCATCGGTGGCGTAGCGCCACAGGTCGAAGAGGGCGCGGGCGCCGGCGGCGTTGCAGCACTGCATCATCGCGGTTAGGTCGAGGTGGAAGGCGTCGTTGAGGGTGGAGCGGGCGGCAAAGGCGCCTACCTGGCTGGCGGTAACACCCCTCGCAGTGGAGTACTGGCACTCGTGGGGAGCCGGCCCGGTGTCCTTGGGCAAACGGGCCAGGGCCTCTTCGAGCTGCGCCAAAGAGAGGTATTGGGTTTCGATCAGGTGGTTGCGGCCAAAGCGTTCGGCGTCGGCAAAGTAAGCGCGATCCACGTGCCGGCCCAGCAGCAGGGCGGCCTCGATTATGTCGGTCGTGCAACAGGTTGCGCCATGGCGGTAGCCCATGCCCTCGGGGAACCAGCCGAAGTCCGTGCCCCAGATCTTGGCGCGCTCGTAGCTGTGCCGCGCCCAGGCGACCAGCTCGCGCCGGCTGGTCTCGATGCCCAGGTCCAGCACTCCGAGCCGGAAGTTGGTGCAGGTGTGGAGGTGGTCTAAAGTGCCCTGGCCCTTGCCGGCCCCCTCGCCGGGGTAGAGGCTGCCGTCGGGCAGGTACCCGCGCGAGTGCCGCAGGGCGAAGTTCGCAAGCCCCTCGGCCAGATCGAGGGCCGGGGCGTGCCCGCCGGCCCGGTAGAAGCGGTCGGCCGGCACCAGGTGCCCGCCGGCCCGGTAGAAGCGGTCGGCCGGCACCAGGACGGCGGCATTGTACTCCTCGATGCCCGGATAGAGGCCGGGTTCTTGGCGGCGCCGGCCGCTGCCCCGAAAGTAGCCTTCGGGTAAGAAGAGGCCATCTTCGTGTTTAACCGCTGTGGCCAGCAGGCCGTCCACCATCGCCGCGCCGGCCTTCAGGAAACGCTCATCCCCGGTGGCCCGGAGGCGGCTGGTCAGCCCGAGCAGGGTGCCGCGCTGGGCCCAGTTGATCTCGGCGAAGGTGTCGTTGGGGTCAAAGGACTCCAGCAGCATCTCCGTGCCCCGGGGCTGGGCGAAGGGCTCGTCGAGCAGCCAGGTGAGCCCGTCCTTGCCAAGCAGGCGCATCATCCACGCCTCCAACTCGCGCTCGCCTTCGTCGGGGAGGGCGGCCGGCGAGTCGGGCCGCACGATGCTGCGCACCAGGGTGAGGGCGTCGAGATCGCGGCCAGAGCCGTCGCCGCAGTCCTACAGGCAGTGGTCGGCCCGGGGCGGGCGGGTGCGCCAGTTGGCCAGGAAATACATCAGGCCCTGGCGCTGGAGGTCGCGCAGGGCAGTGAGGGCACGGGCGGCGAGTGCGGCGCGGGCCTGTAGGTCAAAGGGGTGGATCAGCGGGTCAGCACACCTGCTGGAACTCGATGCCCAGGAGCAGGGCGAATTTTTCGAGGGTGCCGGCTACATGGCCCAGGCCGATGGCGCAGTGGTGGGAGGGGCCGGCCTTGGCCCAGGTGTCGATGTAGGCTTTGGCGCCGATGGAGAACCGGTAGCGGCTGTTGGTATTGCCGATCTCCAGCACGGGGCCGGGCACGCTCTCGCCCTGGGCGGCCAGGAGCTTCACCCGGCCCTGCCGGTCCTGGCACACCGAGAGCACAGTGACCGGGCCGTTCTTGACGCTCATCTGAACGGAGAGGCCCTTGCCGGGTTTGCCGTGGTACACCTGAAGGGGCACCAGTTGCACCCGCCCTTGGGCGATGGCGGCGTGGGCCGGCCCGTCGTGGCCCAGCAGCACGATGTCGTCGTCCAAGTCCAGGCCGTAGAACTCGGAGAAGGAGCCGCCGGCCCCCAGCAGGTCCATGATCTTCATGGCCATCGCGTTCTTGACCTCGTACTCGCCGGCTACGGGCACGTGATGGGCGGTGAGCAGGGTGTTGCCGGCGATGACCGAGGTGGCGATGTCCTCGTGCTCATTGCCCGGCTGGCCCTCGTAGTAGTAGGCCATGCCGCCGAGACGGTGCCGCTCGGCTAATTGGTGCAGGGCCGCGCTGGTGCTGGCGGCCCGGTCCAACTCTGCGGGCAGACATTCGGGGCTGACCATGAAGGTGCGCTCGAACTCGTCGCGCATGGCGGCCACTTGCTGCGGGGTGGTGGCGTCGCGCAGGGCCTTGAGTTCGTCCATCTCCATCAGTTCAAAATGGTTGCCGAAAATTCCGGCCAACTGGGCGTAATCGGAGTACACGTCGAGCATGCCGGCGTAGTAGTGGCCCAGAAGGCCGATGCGGCTCTGGCCCAGGACGCGGGCGACACGCGCGGCCTCCGCCCATTGGCGCATCTGTGCCCAGGCAACCGGATCGGCCAGAGCGCCGGTGACCAGGTGGTAGGCGATGCCGGCGCGGTTGAAGACGCTGGCGATCTCGGGCACCGAGCAGGCCTGACAGTGGGCCAGCCACTCCCCGGTCTTTTCCTCGCGGCTGGGCAGCTTGTTGAAGGCGGCGTAGTCGATGCGGCTGGAGGGCTGCAGGTTGAGCACCACCACCGGGACGCGCGTCTTTTGCACCACCGGCAGCACCGTGGAACTCAGGGCATAGGTGGAGATGTAGAGGAAGATCAGTTCCACCCCCTCGCCGGCGAAGAGCCGGGCGGCGGCGGCGGCGCTGTCAAGATTGTCCACCAGGCCGGCGTCCACCACCTGGACCCCCTCCTTTTCCAGGCCCATCCGGATGTGGTCCTGGTACCCGACGAGTTTGTCCCGCAGGCCCCGGAACTGGGGCCAGTAGGTATCGAGACCGATGCCGAAGAGGCCGAGCTTGACCTGATCTGGAACTGCCGGCATACCGGTGCTCCTGGCGAGGAGGAAGAAGCGCAGAGGACAGCATCATCGTATCACAATTCCGGGCCGCTGACAAGCCCGACGGCGGCGGTAAGGTGGATGCGGCGGAAAATACGTAGATTCAGACCCGGCGCTGGCCGAACCCCCTGGTCGCGCTGCTAAACCACAGGCAGACAGAGGCCCTATGCTGGACACTGCCCATCCCCGGGGCCGCGGGCATCGCGGCGCTGTGTATCTGGTCATCCGGGAGATCTTTTGACGGCAGGCGGCCTTTTCCGGGTCGCCAGAGGAGAGGTGGCGATGGTGCAACAGAATGTGATCGGCCAGCCCAAGGAGGCCCTGGACACCCCGGCCCTGCTGGTGGACCTGGACCGGCTGGAGGGAAATATCGCCCGCATGGCTCGCACCATCGTGCAAAAGGCGGGAGTGGGCTGGCGTCCCCATATCAAAGGCATCAAGACCCCGGCTATCGCGCATCTGCTTTTGCGGGCCGGCGCCCTGGGTGTGACCTGCGCCAAGCTGGGCGAGGCCGAGGTGATGGCCCAGGCCGGCATCACCGATGTGCTGGTGGCCAACCAGGTCGTCGGGGACCAGAAGATCGCCCGCCTGGTCAACCTGCGCCGGCACGCCAACGTGGCCGTGGCCGTGGACAACCCGGAGAACGCCCAGGCCCTGAGCCGGGCCGCGGCGGCCAAGGGAGTGGAATTGCGGGTGGTGATCGAGGTGGACACCGGCATGCAGCGGGCCGGGGTGGCGCCGGGCGAGGCCACCTTGTCACTGGCGCGGCAGTTAGCCGCCCTCCCCGGCCTGCGCTTCGCCGGGCTGATGACCTGGGAGTCGCCGGCCCTACGGGTCAAAGACCACGGGGAACGACGGCAGTTCATCGCCGAGCTGCTGGGCCAGCTTACCGACACGGCCCGCCAATGCCGCGAGGCCGGGCTGCCGGTGGAGATCGTCAGTTGCGGGGGGACTGGGACCTACTGGCTGAGCGCCTTCGAGCCGGGCATCACCGAGGTCCAGGCCGGGGGCGGGGTCTTCAACGACGTGGTCTACTGCCGGAACCTGGGCCTCGACCTCCCTTTTGCCCTCACCGTCCTGTCCACGGTCACCAGCCGGCCCACCCCCACCCGCGTCATCTGCGACGCCGGCAAGAAGACCATGAGCGGTGATTCGGCCCTGCCCGAACCCGTGAACCTGACGCCGTTGTCGTCCATTGCCCTGTCAGCCGAACACGGCAAGCTCGAACTGGCCGCCCCCAGCACTACTCCTTGCCTGGGGGAGAAGATAGAGTTCATCCCCGGCTGCGTGGACACCACTGTGGTTCTGCACGACGAACTCTACGGGGTCAGGAAAGGGATCGTCGAGACGGTCTGGCCCCTGCTGGCTCGGGGCCGGCTGCAATAGGGGCAACCCTCAGCCCTGGGCGACCTCCATTGCCAGCCTGGCCCACTGGGAGAGCCGCTCCGGCTCGTAGTGGTCCGTGCTGATATCCTTGCGGATGTGCTCCAGCAGACAGCCGTTGCGCTCGCAGGTCAGGCGGGTGGCGAGCAGGTCGGCGCGCACCTTTTCGGGGTCGAAGGGGTCCACGGCCTGCGGGGCCGGGCTGGGCTTGCGGGAATAGGCGTAGTCGCCCTTGATCTCCTCGGCCCCGCGCTCCTGGTCCACCCAGGGGCTCATCGAGACCTTGCGCACCTTGGGGATCAGGCGCACCTGGGGCATATTGCCGTCCAGCGGATCGCAACAGCCATAGTAGACCAGCCCGCAACGGCCGCAGATCCGGCTGGCGTAATCCACCTCGAACTCCTCGAACATCGGCGGCGAGACCGTAGAGAACATCTGCGCCAGCCCAAACATCCCCAGGTCCTCGGTGCGGGGCAGCTCGTCGGTGTACGCGCCGGTGCAGTGAATCAGGCTCTGCTGGCCGCAGAGCAGGCCCTGCTCCTCCAATTGGTCCAGCAGGCTGAGGTAATCCTCAGTGACCCGGTCCACCAGGCGGTGCATGTACTAGGGTTTGTCGATGAGGCCGAACAAAGCCCCCTCCACCCCCATCAGGTGCTGATGGGGTCCCACAGGGACAAGTAGGGATCGGCCCCCCAGGGCTTGATTTCGAGCAGGTCGCCAAAGAGGTCGCAGGCCACCTCCAGCCGGCGGGCGGTTTGGGCCGGGTCGTGGCTGATCCGGAGCATCTGGATCTTCTCCAGATCCTTCTCGGTCTGGAACTGATTGAGGTACTTGTGCCCCACCACCGAGTTGGTAGGATCGGAGATCGACACGTCTTCGTGGACGAGGATGCCAAAGCCGGTATTGCGGATAGCCTTGGGCACCCGCACGAAGGGCTCGACGACCATGTACACGGGGAAATGCTGCCACTAATACAGGGTGCGGCGCAGGTAGTCCTCGTACCCCCGGCACTCGGGGTCAACGCAGCGCAGGACCAACTCGCCGCGCAGGTGCATCTGGTTCCAGCAGACCTGGTCGATCATCACCAGGGGCCGCTCGGGCTGCAGAGCGTTGAGCCGGCACCACAGCCGCCGCTTCTCCTCCTGGAGCGGCAGGGCGGGGATCTCGGCGACCTGGGCGGCCAACTCGCGGATAAGGGCTTTGTCCTGTGCGCTCACCATGACCAATCCCTCCAGCGCCGGCCAAACACCATCGCCCGGCCAGGCTGCTACGGTACTAGTATTCTCAAAGTGGCGGTGGGGATCAAATCGGGGGAATGCAGAAAGGGGATCTCACAGATCGCGGGCAAAGTACAGGGCCGCCTCGCCCCGGCCAGGGCCCCGGGGATCATACAGGGACTCGTCCAGGCCGCAGAGCCGGAAGCCGGCGCGCAGGTAGAAGCGCACCAACGGGTAGTTGGTGTTCTCGGTCTCGAGCCACAGGCAGCGGGCCTCCGTGCTGCGGGCGTACTCCACAGCGGCCTCGATCAGTCCCCGGCCAACGCCCTTTCCCAGGTGCGCCGCCGCCACATAGGCATGGCCCACCCCCAGCCGGCGGTTCCACGCTTCGTATTTCAGGCCGATGAGCCCGGCCAGTTCCTGGTCCCACTCGGCGATCAGGAGTTGATCCATGTCCTTCAGGTCGGCAACCGGGTCATCGAAGGTATAGGTCTTGCGGAAGCGCGGATCAACGGCTTCCTCCTCCAGGGAGAAGGAGAGGGCGGTGCGCTGCACCCGTTAGATGCGGTCGGTGGTGGTTCTGGTGTCGATGGCAGCCTGAAGGGCGAGGGCCTCGCCCGGCGCGGCAGGGGCGGCTCTTCAGCATCTCACTGCCAGGCCCCGGTGACCTGGGCGCCGTCGGGGGCGCCCGCCGCGATCAGGCCGAAGCGGCCGGTGGCCGGAGCCGGCAGGCTGAAACACTCGATCAGCAGGTCTTCGAGATAGATCTCGACCAGAGGTCCTTCGACGGCCAGGCGCCAGCGGCACGAGGCGGGAAAGGGGTACTGCCGATCCACTCGGGTCTCCACCACCGCCTCCCCTCCCCGCTCCCCGGCCAGCGCGCACTCGGCCCGGCCCACCGCGTCGAAAAGCACGGCCAGACCGCGGCCGGGCTGGCATTCGACGTACAGCCCGGGCCGGGGGGCAAAGGCGTGGGAGGGCAGGTCGAGGCGGCCTTCGAGGATCAGGCCCGCCGAGATATCGAGGGGTTCGAGGAAGGTGACCACCGCCCCGGGCGCCGACGGGGCCGGTGCCACCGGCAGGGCGCGCCGCTTGAGCCGTTCGTTGCCCTGCCACCAGCCTACACGCAGGGCGCCCTCGCCGTCGAGACGGGTGTCCTTGAGCAGCCCCATATATACCATGCCGTCGCGGGCGATGCTGTGGTGGTTTACCAGCAGGCCATCGGGGGTGGGGAAGAAACGCGAGAAGTAGGTGTGGCCCCCTAGCAGGGTGCGGTTTTTGGGGGCAGCGCGGAAGGGACCCTCGGGGCAGTCGGCCACCAGGGTCAGCATCGCCCCCTGGCAGCCGTACATCATGTAGTACTTGCCACCGATCCGCTCGACGGCGCCCACCTCCCCCTCGCCGACGCCGTGCACCTTTGGCGGGGCCAGGGCCTGCCAGCGCAGGCCGTCGGTACTGTGGCCAAAGCCGAAGCGGCCCTCGGTGCCGAAGCGCGGAGTAGCGGTCCAGTACCCGTACAAGCCGCCTTCGGGCCGGGGCAGGATCCAGATGCAGTCCCAGCGGCCATGGGGCTCGTACCCGCTCTCCTCCTGGACGAACTCCAGGTCGTCGCGCCGGCGCCAGCCGACCAGGTCGTCCGATTCGGCCATGAAGATGGTCTGGCGGGGGCCTTTCCATTCGGAGAAGTTAAGCTGGAAGGGGGCGCCTTGCGAGGGATCGGGGTTTTTCCAGGTGGAGCCGGTGCCCATCCAGGTCACCCCCTCGCCCTTGCGCAGGACGGGGCCCAGCTCTTTCCACGTCACCCCATCGAGGGAAGTGGCCAGGGAGATGTTGTCCCAGGCCTCCCCAGAGCGGGCCAGGTAGTACAGGTAGTAGGCGCCTTGATGCGAGTAGAGCCAGGTGTCCCACATGATCCCGGTTTCGCGGTGGGACGGAGCGTAGAAGAGGCGCATGAGATCGGCTCCAGGTGGGCGGTGGCCAGCGGCGGATATCAGTCCAGCCGGAGCCAGACCTTGCCGGATTCGAGCTTGACCGGGTAGGTCTTCAAATCGACACAGGCCGGGGCGCCCTGGGCCTGGCCGGTGGTGAAGTCGAAACGCCCATTGTGTTTGGGGCATTCGATGATGCGGCCCAGGACAAAGCCGCCGGACAGATGCACCTTGCGGTGGGTGCAGAGGCCCTCGGTGGCAAAGTACTGGTCGTCGGCGGTGCGGTAGATGGCAAAGGTGCGCTCGCCCTGGTCGAAGCGGATCACATCCTCCCGCTCCACCACGCCGGCCGCGCAGGTCTCTATCCAGTTTTCGCTCATGTCAGCAAGGGTTTGGCGGTGGGGGGCAGCTCGCGCTTGACGAAGTAGGCGGGGTCCTTTACCTGCTTGAACAGGGCGGGGACGATCTCGCGGTACGCCTCCCACAGGCCGCTGTAGGGTTTGGGCATGTCGGCCTTGAGTTCCTGGTGCAACTTGCCCAGGGCGTGGTAGGGCACCATCGGAAACATGTGGTGCTCGACGTGGTAGTTCATCTCCAGGTAGAGGTAGCGGAAGATGGGGTTCATGTACACGGTGCGGCAGTTGAGGCGGTGGTCGAGCACATCCTCGGCCAGGCCGGCGTGCTGGGTCAGGCCAAAGACCACCATCAGCCAGGAGCCGTACAGGGTGGGCAGTCCGATGTACATCAGGGGCAGGATGCTTTGAGTGTAGATGGCGGCGCCGACCACCGAGGCGTAGATGAGGACGTAGATCCGCGCGTTGCGGTAGACCTGGTGGTGCTCGCTTTCGGGAATGTAGGTGAGTTCGGCCGGGGTCATGTGGCCAAAGCAGTGCTTGAGCATGCGGACGAATTCCTTGGGCGCGCTCTTGAGCGAGAAGAAGGCCAGGAAGACGTTCCACAAAGACGCAGGCCGGGGCACGGCGATCTCGGGGTCGCGGCCCACGATGATGGTGTCGGTGTGGTGGCGGGTGTGGCTCCAGCGCCAGGACACCGACTCGCGGAAGACCATGAAGGATGCGATCTCGTAGATGACGTCGTTGAGCCAGACGGTCTTGAAGGCCGTGCGGTGCATGTTCTCGTGCCAGCGCGAGTCCGAGGAGGACGCGTAGATCACCCCATAGACCAAGAAGCAGGGCAGAGCCCACCAAGTGCCCCATTTTATATATCCCAGCACCCCGGAACCAGTCAGCAGCGCGAACCAGAGGATGGTGTGGAAGAGGGCCGGCCCGTCCCGCCGCTGCATCAACTCGCGCATGCGCTGGCGGGGGATCTCGCTGGCGTACCACTGCGCGTCGGCCAGGCCGCGCTCCTCGGCCAGCTTGGTCTCCGGCCCGGTGATACTGTAGTCGCGCTTGGGGAGAGGGGCAGTCGTCATGGCATCCTCGGCGGCGAAGGTCTGAGTTAGCGGCTATACGATAGGGCGCAGTTGGGCCTCCATCAAGCAGTGTCCCCTACTGCCGCCACTGCTGGTAGATGTCGGCGATCACCTCGTCGATGGGGGCGCGGTGGGTCTCCACGTCGAGGATGGGGCTGTGGCTGCGGGCCTCCTCCAGGAGGGCGACGATCTCCGTGCGCCCGGCGTCGAAGCGGTACTCATGCCAGCCCCCCTCGCTGCCCAGCAGCTGGGCGCCCTGCAACTGGGGGGCCTCGCTGCTGCGGGTCTGCAGGCGCAGCCGGCGGCGGTCGGCGAAGCGCCGGCGCAGCTGGTCGAAGTCCCCGTCGAAGGCCAGCTGGCCCCGGTCGATGAGCACGATGCGGCCGGCCAACTGTTCCAGCTCGTCCATGTCGTGGCTGGTCAGCATTACTGTCACCCGGCGTGTCCGGTTGAGTTCGAGGATGAACTCCAGGATGTGGCGCTTGGCCAACACGTCCACGCCGATAGTGGGCTCGTCGAGGAAGAGGACCTCCGGCTCGTGCAGGAGGGCCAGACCCAGGTCGGCGCGCATGCGCTGGCCCAGGCTCAGCTCGCGGGTGAGGCTGTGGAAGAACTCGTCCAGGCCCAAAAGCTCGCGCACCTGGCCCAACATGTGTTCGTAGCGGGGGCGGGGGATCTCCCAGACCACCCGCTTCCACTCGAAGCTGGCGGCTACCGGGTGGTCCCACCACAGCTCGGTGCGCTGGCCGAAGACCACGCCGATACGGCCCACGTACTCCACCCGGTCGGCGATGGGGTCCAGACCCAGCACCCGCACCTGGCCCGCGTCCGGGGCGAGGATGCCGGAGAGGATCTTGACCGTAGTGCTCTTGCCGGCTCCGTTGGGTCCGGCGTAGGCGACGATCTCGCCGCGCCGCACCTGGAGATCGATTTGGCGCAGGGCCGCGACCAGGCGCACCTGGGGTCGGAAGAGGTTGGCGAAGACCTGGCTCAGTTTTTCAGACCGTTGACGCTGGCAAAAGGTCTTGCACAGGCCACGCGCGTCAACTGCGATGTCCGAAACTGAGGTACCGGGAGGAGCCGGTGCGCGCATAGTGTTTTTTTCCTTTTGCAAAGGTCAGACCGGCGGCCAGGGCAAAGAAGAGGGCAGCCAGCGGGGTGAGGGCCCCATCGCAAGGAGAGGGGGAGAGGCCGAGCAGAAAACGGCAGGGATACCAGGCGACGAAGCCGATGGGCAAAACCGAGAGCAGCCCCCCGATAAGCAAGGGGCCGCTGCCGTCCAGGGGGAAGGGGGTGAGCTGGTACACGATGCGTAGCGCCGAGGAACTGATCTCCTCGGCGGCGCGCGGGGCCCAGAAGGCCAGGCTGCCCCACAGGTAGGAGAAGGCCGTGGCGATGGTGGCCGAGGCGAGGATCTCCATGGCGAAGAGGGCCCACCAGCCGGCCCCGGGGTCCAGGCCCAGCTCAGCGCCGGCCCACCACAGGAGCCCGGCTGCGGGCAACAGGATGGCGCTGCCGGAGATGGGCATGAAGCCTTCGGTCAGGAGGCTCAGCCACAGGGGCTGGGGCTGGATCAGGGTGTGGTCGAGCTGGCCCCGGCCCAGGCGCCGGCTGACGTAGAGTACGTTGCACCCGAAGAGGGTGTTGATCAGCCCGCCCACCAGCATGCCGTAGCCCAGCAGAAAGACCACCTGGGGCTTGGACCACATCCCTAAGCCGGCGAAGCGCTCGGCCAGCAGGAAGGTGCCGGAGACGGCGGCCAGGTTGACGATGGCGTCGCAGAAGAAACAGTGGCAGAAGAAGCGCAGGTCCCGGGTCATCCACATGAATTCCATGCGGCTGTACACCCCCCACAGGCGCAGGAGTCTGGCGAACCACTCAGCCCCCATGGATCACCAGCCTCTCGCGGTTGAGCCGCCAGAACCACACCGCCAGCCCCCAGCAGACCACCGCCCAGCAGGTCTGGAGCAGCAGGAGAGGGCCGGGGTCACCGCTGCCCACATAGATGCGCAGGGGCACCGAGGCCGTGGCGGCAAAGGGTAGCCAGCCCGCGTAGTAGCCCAGGTTCCAGGGGAGGAGTTCGAGGGGGATGAGGCCGCCCGAGAGCAGGGCCACCAGGGCGTCGCGCAGCCGGTAGGCGTTGTACAGATTGTGGTCCATCCACACTACCAAAGCCCCGAAGAAGAGTTCGAGGGCCAGGCCCACGGCCACGGCCAGGCCCAGGCTCAGGAGAAAGAGCAGTGCGGCCCGGGCGCTGGCCGGCAGCGGATCGACGCCCAGGAGAGGGGCAGCCAGGGCCAGGGGTAGGGAGAAGAAGGCCAGGCCGAAGAGCCACTCCCCCCCCATCCGGGCGGCGAACTGCCCGAAGACCGACATGGGCCGCAGGAAGTAGGAGCCCACGCTGCCCTCCCACAGGGACTGCTGGAGCTGGCTGTGGCAGACCAGCTGGTCGCGGAAGATCTCGCCCACCAGGGTGTAGGTGAGCAATTGCCCTAGACTCAGCTCGACCCCGGTGGGTTTGCCCTCCAGCAGTACCTGCCACAATCCCAGCAGCACCCCCACCCGCAGCAGGCGCAAGAGGTAGTCGAGCAGGAAGAGGGGGTTGTCCCCCACCATGCCGGCGGCGCTGAGCAGGGCGGTATGCCAGTACTTGAGGAGGGTATTCACGAGAGGACCTCCTCCCAGGCGGCGTACTGGGCGGCGATCTGGGCCTCCAGGTGGCCCAACCGGCGGCCGCGCTCGCCGCCGAGGTGGTGATCTCCGGCTTCGTAGGCGGCGGCCATCTCCTTCTCCACCTCTTCTTTTTCTCTTTCCAGTGTTTCGAGGCGCGCGGCGATCAGCTCCTGGGCGGTGGTCTGCGGTGGTGCGGTCTTGGCCGGTCTGGGCGGACGGAGCCTAGGGACTGGCGCTTTGGGCGCGGGGGCTGGCGCGTCGGCACTTTTCCGGCGCTCCCAGTACTCGGCGAAGGTGCCGGGGTGGTCCATCAGCTTCAGGTCGCGGACCTCGGCAATGCGTCCGACGATGCGGTCGAGGAAGTAGCGGTCGTGGGAGATGACCAGCACCGTGCCCTCGAAAGCCTCCAGGGCCTCCTCGACCTTCTCGCAGGAGAAGATGTCGAGGTGGTTGGTGGGTTCGTCGAGCAGCAGGAAATTGACCTGGGCCGCCATCAGCCGGGCCAGCTGCAGCCGGCTCTTCTGGCCGCCGCTCAAGGTAGCCACCTTCTGGTCCAGGTCCTGCCAGCCGAAGAGAAAGCGCAGGAGCAGTTGAAAGGCCCGGTCCCGGGTGAGGCCGCGCTGCTCCAGCATCTGCTCCATGACGGTGAGTGCGGGATTCAGGGTCTCGTGCTGCTGGGCATAGTACCCCAGCTTCACCTGGGGGCCCAGGCGCAGCACCGGGTGGTCCCAGGCGCCCTGCGCGACGATGTCGCGGCAGAGGGTGGTCTTGCCGCAGCCGTTGGGCCCGAAGAGTCCCACCCGCTCGCCGTAGCTGATGAGGAGTTCAGCTCCGGCGAAGAGTGGCCGCCCGCCCAGCTCCCTCGAGTACCCCTTAATCTCCAGGGCGATGCGGCCGCCCTTGTGGCTGGCGCTGAAACGCGGGTCGATGCGCTCCCGCTCCAGTTGCGGGCGCTCGACCTTCTCCATGCGGTCGATCTGGCGCTGCTTGTTGCGGGCACGGCGGGCGGGGCGGGGGTCGTCGGTCATGCTCCCCCACCGCTCGAAGCGGGCGATCATCTCTTCCAGCCGGCGGATCTCCTTCTGCTGGTCCTGGTAGGCGGCCTGCTGCTCCAGCAGGCGCTGCTGTTTCTGCGCCCGGTACGCGGTGTAGTTGCCCCTGTAGAGAGCGAGCCGGGTGTCCCCGATCTCCAGCACCCGCGTCACCACCTGGTCGAGTAGGTGCCGGTTGTGCGAGACCAAGAGCAGGGTGCGGGGGTAGGCGCCGAGGAAGGTCTCCAGCCATTCGAGGCCCTCCAGGTCGAGGTGGTTGGCCGGCTCGTCGAGCAGGAGGATCTCGGGCTCCTGGAGCAGGAGCCGGGCCAGGGCCAGTACGTTCTTCTCCCCACCGCTCAGCCCCTCCACCTGCTGGTCGCGCCGGGGGACCAGGCCCAGGCCGGTGAGTACGGTGTCGATGCGGTGGGCATAGGTGTAACCGCCCTCCCGCTCGAACTGGTCGGCCAGGTGGCCGTACTGGTCGAGTAGCTCTTGCTGCTGGACGATGTCGAGGCCTGGGGCGGCCAGTTTCTTTTGCAGTCCTTCGAGTCTTTCGCCCAGAGCGCGCAGCGGGGCAAAGACCTCGAGCAGTTCCTGGTGGACCGTGTTGCTTTGGGTGTACTGGAGTTCCTGGGCCAGGTACCCCACCGTGGAACTGCCGGGCCGGGTGAGCACCCCGCCGGTGGGCGCTTCCAGGCCGGCGACGAGTTTGAGCAGGGTGGACTTGCCGCAGCCGTTTTCCCCAACCAGCCCTACCTTCTCCCCCTGCATCACCTTGAAGGAAAGGCCCTGCAGGACGGGCTCGGAGGTGTAGCGTTTCTCCAGTTCGTGCGCTTCGAGAACAACCATGATTCCATTTCCCCCTGTCGCAAAAAAAATAGGCCGCGAGGAGGGTGCCCTCGCGGCCTAATCTATGGCTCGCATTCGAGTCAATGCGAATTAAAGCGATGGCTCCTCAGAGTGGAACAGGCGGATTTCTCCTCTCCGAGGGCGAAAAATGGCCTTTCCGGCGGCAGATTTCGCTGCCGATCCGCTCGGCGACACTGGACAGGTACGGGATCGGGATCATGATGGAGTCAACGATAAATAGGGTGGTCCGCTCGTGTCAAGGGTAAATCGGCTCGCCGCTGCATTGTCCCAATGGGTCAAGGGCGCTACTTTTGCCGGAAACCCCCACCGCCAAACCCGGTAAGCTCCGATGAAGACCATTGCCCCCGCCCAGGCGGGTATATCCGCCAAAATGCTCGAACTCGCCGGCCAGCGCCTGGCCGAGGCCGTCGCCGCCGGCCAGCTGACAGCCGCCAGCCTGGTGGTGGCCCGCCACGGCTCCCTGGTCTTTGCCCAAGGCTACGGGTGCCTGAGCCCGGACCCGGCCTCGCCGGCGGTGCAGCCCGACTCGGTCTTCCTGCTGGCCTCCATCACCAAGCCGGTGACGGCCGGCGCCCTGATGCGGCTGGTGGACCGGGGGCAGATTTCCCTCGACGATCCGGTGAATCAGTATCTGCCCGAGTTCCAGGGCGGGGAGCGGCCGCAGGTGAAGGTGCGCCACCTGCTCTCCCACACCTCCGGGCTGCCGGATATGTTGCCCGAGAACACTGCCCTGCGCCGAGCCCATGCGCCCCTGGGCGGCTTTGTCGAGGGAGCGCTGCGCACGCCCCTGCTCTACAGCCCTGGCAAGGGCTTCGCGTACCAGAGCATGGGCACGCTCCTGGCCGGGGAGATCGTCGAGCGGGTGAGCGGCAAAAGGCTGAGGGACTTTGAGCAGGAGGAACTCTTCGCGCCCCTGGGCATGGAGAAAAGCGCATTGGGCCTGGGGCGCTTTCAGATCCCTCAGACCGTGTGGTGCGGCAACACGCTGCAGGAATCGGAGGACGAGCGGCGTTGGGGGGCCAACAGCCCGTACTGGCGCGACATGGGCCACCCCTGGGGCGGGATGCACAGTACGGGTTTGGATCTGGCAGTTCTGTTGCAGACCGTGCTGAACGGGGGTGAATACGAAGGCCGGCGCCTCTTCAGCCCGGCAGCGGCGCGGGCCATGACCACGGACCAGAACCCCGGTCTGCAGGCGCCCTGGGGGCTGGGTTGGGCCCTGCGGGATTCGCGGGTGTGGAACTACTTCGGTGAGCTGTGCTCGCCCTCCACCTTTGGCCACATCGGCGCCACCGGCACGGCGGCCTGGGCCGATCCGGCGCAGCAAATGGTCTGCGTGGTGCTGACCAACCAAATGGTGGCTGGAGGGAGCCTGTTGCGGCGGGTGGCCAATGCGGTCAGCGCGGCGGTGGTCGAGTGAACCATGTCAGCTGCCAAATCCCTTGGTGGCGGTCTCCCGGCTTTCGGCTCGTCGATCTTCGCTCGCGGCTGGTGGTGCGGCCTCGGGCCGACCGCCGGTATTCTAAGCGCGTCTAACGAAATGCCCTTTGGGCGTCGCGCGGCTGCGAGGCGCAGCCAACGGCGTTGCCCTCATTCGGCGTATCTATGATTCGATACGCCTGCTGCCGCTCAACCCTTCGGGTTGGCGACCTTCGGTTGCGTGCGCCTTGCCGCTGCGCCCCTCGCTCGCGCTTGGGCCGACAAACCTCATTCCGGTAGGCGCTCTAAACAGCTCCTGGGCTGCACGAAATTTGCAATCACCCTCCCGAGCCGCCTGGGCCAAGCAGCGAGCCACCGGAGCGGCGCTCAGGGCTTCTTCACGAAGGTCTCTTCGGCCTGCTTCAGCCAGGTGCGGTCCACGGCGCCGGCAGGCCGGTGTTCCCGGCGCAACCGGTCGAAGGCGGCGGCGTCGCGCAGCACCTGGTCGGGGTGGCTCTTGCTGCGGGCCAGGAAACCGGCTTCGTTCGGGTAGTAGTCACCCGCCTCCGGCGCGTTGTAGCGCAGGTCCGCCGCCCAGCGGATCACCCCGGCGGTGTTGGGAGTGGAGCGATGGCAGGTCAGGTTGGACAGCAGCACCACGTCACCCAGATCGGCGGGTACCGGCACTGGATCACTGGGCGGCAGGTGGTCGGGATGCACCGTCAGGGGCGGTGCCGGGACCTCGGCCCAGTAATGGCGCACCACACCGTGGCGGTGGCTGCGGGGAACGACTTCCATGCAGCCGGCCGACACCGTGGCGTTCATCAGCGGCACCCAGCAGGTGAGGATCAGGTGGGCGTCGCCCATGGTATGGAAGTAGCCGCTGTCCTGGTGCCAGGGCACGTCCCCTTCCGGGCGGAAGGGCAGTTTCGGACGGATCCGGTACACGCTGCTGGCGACGATCTCTGGCCCCACCAACTGCCCGACCACGTCGAGCAGTTCCGGGCAGGTCAGCAGCCCGAACATCGCCGGCCCGGAGTGCCGGCCACCATCGACCGGGGCCAGGATCTCGCGGCATTCGGCCGCGATCGCCGTGGCCCGGTGCAGGAATCCTTGGTCGGCGTGCAGGGCGGTGATCTTGCTGGCGGCGAGTAGGACGTGGGCCTGCCGGTCGATGGCCGCGTCGATCTCCACTTGCAGCGCTTCGACCACCCCCGCTGGAATCACCCCCGGCGCCACTAGGTATCCCTGCTCACGGAAAAACTCGATCTGCGCCGCCGTCAGTTCTGCCATAGATCCTCCAGGGTAAGGTTGGCGCGGTGCCCTCTCAAAATAAGGTAAATGCTGTTGCCGCCAAGCCTTCGCCCTTGCTTGATCGATGCTGCCGCCAGGGATGAGAATATTGCCAACAGGCGCGTCGCCGGCGCTAGGCTACGGCCCGGTGAGGAGATCCGCTCTCCGCGTTCGAATGCGCCGACGGCGGACCGGGCCAGCGGGGGTGAGTTGATGGAATCAGGCCTGGAAATCGTCGCCCAGACCCCGCGCGGCAGTCGGCTGCTCTTCTTCCGGCGCTCCTCAGAACAGTAGGCGCCGGAGCCGGGCCGAGGGGGCCCTGCTCCCCGTACAGCACCCGCTGCGGGAGTGTCCCTCCAGGCCTATAGGTCATCTCCCCGAAGAGGTGGGCTATGGTCTCCGCTCGATCAGGGGCATCACGAGGTGCGAAGGCCGCAGCATGTCGTGCATGACCGTGTTGATGGCCACCTGGCCGGCGGCCTCCCTGTTGATGGGGCCGCCGGTATTGAGGTTGCGGTCGAAGCGGGGGAAGGAGCTGCTGGTGACCACCACCCGCAGGCGGTGGCCGGGAAGAAAGGCGTTGCTGGTGGCCCACAGGTCTACTTCAAAGCGATAGACCTTGCCGGGATCCAGCAGCTCGGGCTGGGCAAAGGAGTGGCGGTACCGGGCGCGCAGGATGCCGTCGCACAGATTGCGCGAGTACCCGTCGGGGTCCACGTCCTCGAAGCGCACCACCCAGTCGGTGTCTGGGGCCGAGGAGAGGGCGTAGAGCACCGCCTTCACCGGCCCGGTGACCTCCAGTTCTTTGTCGAGGGGGGCGCTGGTATAGGTGAGGCAGAGCCGGTCGGAGGGCCGCTGGTCGCGCACCCCGTCGGGGATGCCCAGGGTGTTGCCGCCCAGGGTGGGGATTGGGTGGTCGGGGTCGTAGACGAAGCTGTCGGGGTGTTCGCTGCCGGCGGGCGGCTGCGGCGAGAGGGTGCCGTCGTTGAGCGAGGGGATGGAGCCGCTGGGGCCGCTGTGGAAATAATAGTTGGTGTAGCGGGTGTCGGGCAGGGGCCAGGCCGCCTCGGAGCGCCATTCGTTGCGGCCCATGACGAAGAGCCGCACCGGCGCCTCGTCCATCACGCCATTCTCTTTCCCCTTGAGCCAGTGGTCGAACCAGGGCAGGCGCAACTGGTTGAAGTCCAACCCCGCCGCCGGCCCGAAATCCCACTCCCCGGCCTTGGACACCCCGATATTCCCCGCCCCGTGCACCCAGGGTCCGATGATCAGCCGCTGGTTTTGGCGGGCTTTTTCGGTGCGGGCGCGGCGCTTCAGGCCCAGGTAGTTCTTCAGGGTGCCGTTGAGGAAGATGTCGTACCAGCCGCCCAGGTGATAGGCGGGGGTCTCGATCTGGTCGTGGTACTTCTCGACGTTGAACTCCCACCAGTACGGCCCGTCCTCGGGATGCGCCAGCCAGGTGTTGTGCCAGTCGCAAAGGCCCACCAGGAAGCAGCAGGGGTAAAGGGGCAGCCGGCCGTACCAGTCGTCCATGTCGCGCTTGGCCTGGTCGAGCAGGCGGCGGTGGCGAGCGAACTGCTCCCCCTCGGCGAGCTTGGCCAGGTTGATGCTGGTGACGGCGTGGGCCCAGTACAGGCTGAAGCCCAGCTCGAAGGCCCCGTCGCGGTACACCCACTCGCGGTGGTAGTCGGCCGAGGACTCGCGCACGAAGAGGGCCCGCAAATGCGGGGGCCGGCTAAGGGCGGCCCGGTACTGGGTGGCCCCCGAGTAAGACCCGCCAAACATCCCCACCTCACCGTTGCACCAGGGCTGGGCCGCCATCCACTCCACGGTGTCGTGGCCGTCGCGGTTCAAGCCGGCCCCGTCGTCGCGGAAGGGATAGAAGACCCCGTCCGAGGCGAACATCCCGCGCACGTCCTGGATCACCACCGCGTACCCTCTCTTGGCGAAGAACTCCGGGGCGCCCACCTGGTTTTCCGCACCCCCTTCCTTGTTGTAGGGGGTGCGCTCCACCAGGGCCGGAAAGACGCCCTCGGCTTTGGGCCGGGTGATATTGGCCCGCAGGAGGGTCCCGTCGCGCATGGGGATCTCGACGTTCTTCTCGTGGATCAGATCAGAGTACTGCTGCTCCTGGGCCATCGAGTCCTCAGTTGAGTGCCGCCAGCAGGCGGTCAATATCGTCGTGGTTATTGTACACCGAGGGGGAGAGCCGCATCTTGTTCCCGTAGCGCATGGCCACGTGCACCCCGGCGGCGCGGGTGCGGGCCAGGGTGGCCTCGGGGTTGGGGGAGACAAAGGCCAGGATGGAGCTCTCGTTGCCCCGGGGGGTGATGGAAGGATAGCCGAGGGCCGGCAACTCCTCCTGCAGGCGTTCGGCTAGGCCGCGCACGTGGGCGCGGATATGGAGCACGCCCAGGCGCAGGATGTAGCGCAGGCTCTCGTGGGCGCAGACCGCTCCCTCGTACGAGGGGTAGCTGACCTCGTAGCAATGGGGGCCGGGCACCGGGGTGTGGGAGAAGTCGGAGAGGGCCGGATCGGGCGCGGGGGTCCAGGGCGCGTAGTTCTGGCGCACCCCTCCCGAGTGCTGGGTCGGCTTCACCACGGTGTTCTGCAAATCGGCCCGCACGTAGAGGAAGCCAAAGCCCTTGACCCCCATCAGCCATTTGAAGGTGGAGCAGGCAGCCATATCGATGCCCATGGCCTTCACGTCGATGGGCACGGCGCCGGCGGCCTGGATGATATCGGCGTAGAGCAAGGCCCCACGGGCGTGGGCCAGCGCGGCGATCTCCTTCACCTGGGCCAGGAGGCCGTTGACGTTGGAGACCAGGGAGAGGGAGACTAGCCGGGTATGCTGGTCGATGGCTTTGGCCATGTCCCCCAACTCGATCTGCCAGTTGCGGTTCTTGACCACCCGCAGCTCCAGGCCATCCTGCTTTCTCATCTGGTAGTTGTAGAGGGCCGCCCCGTAGTGCAAATCGTTGGTGACCACGTTGCCCCCGGCCAGAAACTCCCCCATGCCGTTGAGCAGATTGCTCTCGCTCTCGACGGTGCTGCGGGCAAAGGCGATCTCGCGCGGCTCGGCATTGATCAGTTGGGCAAAGAGGTGCTTGGCTTCGTCGCGGCTGGCGGCCCACTGCGGCCACCAGGGCTCGCCCACCTCGTGGGTGAGCCACTCGACGTAGCGGTGCAGGGCCGCAGCCGAGTGCACGCTGAGGGGATGGGAAGAGGCGTTGTCGAAGTAGGCGGCGGTGCGGGCGCGGGGAAAGTCGAGGCGCACGGCAGCGAAGTCGGGCGTATACATGGCAAGTCTCCGGTCGGCCCCAGAAAGATAGGCCGCCCCCGCGATGCCGACCACCCCGGCCCGGCACCGTGCCGCCGGCAGGGCGAGTGGCTATATTCCTCCGGTCACCGCCAAACCCGGAAAGAGCCTATGAGCGACGCCCGCATCAAGATCGGCATCTGGCAGAACATCCCCCAGCCTATGGTCTCGCGCTACCTGGCGCAGATGGGCTGGGACTGGATCATCCTCGACCTGCAGCACTTTCCCATGAACTGGGAGACCGCTTACGAGTGCATCCACACCATCCGCACCTGCGGGGCCCGGCCCCTGGTGCGCACGGCCATCGGCGCACCGGCCGAGGTGGAAAAGGCCCTGGACCTGGGGGCCGGCGGAGTGGTGGTGCCCATGGTCAACACGGTTGAGACCGCCCGTGCCCTGGCCCGCGCCGCCAAGTACCCGCCCCTGGGCGGGCGCTCGCTGGGTGGGGACAATTTCCTCCACTATGGGGCCGACTATCCCGAGAAGGCCACCACCGACACCCTGCTTCTGGTGCAGCTGGAGCACATCGAGGGGGTGAACAAGGCCGAGGGGATCCTGGGCCTGCCCGGGGTGGACGGCTGTTTCGTCGGCCCGGTGGACCTGGCCCTGTCCATGGGCATCGACCGCCACACCTACGAGCAGCACCCCGAGCACCGGGCGGCGATGCGGCGCATCGTCGAGGTGACCCTGGCGGCCGCCAAATTGCCCTGCTGCAACACCTATTCCCCCGAGGATTTCGCCGCCAAGAGGGAGGCCGGCTTCCGGGCCATCACCCTGCGCTCGGACATGGACCTTTTGGTGGGCGGGGGCCGGGAGTTGCTGGGCCGGCTCGAAAAGATCGCTGCCGGTCGCTAGTGGTTGTGAGACGATACCGAAAACGGATGCTGATCCTCGTTGCCCTCCTGATCGCCGGCGGCGGTCTCTTCCAGTACCTCGACCGCCCCCTGCCCCAGGGCCAACCCGGGCCCGAGGCCGAAGCCCTGGCCCAGCGGCTGCAGGCCGCCGCCGGGGTGCCGGCCTGGGACAGTACCGGGGCGGTGCGCTGGACCTTTGCCGGCCACCAGCATCTGTGGGACCGGCAGCGGGGCTGGGCGCGGGTGCGCTGGGACCAATTCGAGGTACAACTGGCGGTGGACCGGCAGGAGGGGCTGGCCTGGAAGCAGGGGGTCCTACTGCCGGCGGACCCGGCGCGGACGCGGGTGGAGGAGGCGTGGCGGATGTGGATCAACGATTCCTTCTGGCTCAACCCGGTGGCCAAACTCTTCGATCCGGGCACCCAGCGGCGGCTCGTCGCGTTGCCAGGCGACGAGGAGGGGCTGCTGATCACCTACCGGAGCGGGGGGGCCACCCCGGGGGACTCCTATCTGTGGCTGGTCGGCGCCGACGATCTGCCCCACGCCTGGCGGATGTGGGTGTCGATCCTTCCGCTGGGCGGGATCAAGGCCAGCTGGGAGGACTGGCTTACCCTCGGAACCGGCGCCCGGGTGGCCACCCGGCACCGGCTCTGGGGTTTTACCCTGGAACTGCAGGAGGTGGCCGGCGCCTGCACCCTGGCCGAACTGGAGCCGGGGCCCGATCCCTTTGCCGCGCTGGCCGCGCAACTGGGCACGCCTCCCTGAGAGGGCTCAGTCCGGCCGTCCCCTGCGGCCCACCACCAGATAGAGCACCGGCAGCACCACCAGGGTGAGCAGGGTGCTGCTGAGCACCCCGCCGATGACCACCGTGGCCAGGGGGCGCTGCACCTCGGAGCCGACCCCGGTGCTGAAGGCCATGGGCACAAAACCCATACAGGCCACCAGGGCGGTCATCAGCACCGGCCGCAGCCGGATCTGGGCGGCCGCGGTGACCGCTGCGGCCAATTCCACCCCCTGATCGAGCAGCTGGCGCACCTGGGAGACCAGCACCATGTCGCCCAGCACCGAGATGCCCGACAGGGCGAGGAAGCCGATGGCCGCCGACACCGAGAAGGGCAGGTCCGCCAGCCACAGGGCCAGCACCCCGCCGACCATCGCCAGCGGCACCCCAGTGAAGACCCGCAGGGCATCGACTGCCCGTCCGTAGGTCAGGTACAGCAGGACGCCGATCAGGCCCCCAGGGTGATCGGCACCACCACCCGCAGCCGGGCATTGGCCCGCTCCATGTTTTCGAATTGCCCGCCCCACGCCAGCACATAGCCTTCGGGCAGCACCACCTGGCTTCGGTGGCGTAGCCGGCCAGGTCGCCCCCGCGCACATCGGCCTGTACTGTGACCCGGCGCCGGCCCCATTCGCGGTTGATGGTGGTGGGGCCTTCGGTCAGCGAGAGGGTAGCCACCTGCCCCAGCGGCAGCACCGCGCCGCCAGCGGTGGGGATTAGGGTCGCCGCCTGGGCCTGGGGGTCGGTGCGCTGCCGGTCGGGCAGGCGCACCACCAGCGGAAAGCGGCGCTGGCCCTGGCGCACCTCACCCACCTGTCTGGCCCCCACGGCCTCGACCACGTCCAGCACCTGCCGCGTCGAGATCCCGTGGCGGGCGATGGCTTCGGGGTCCACCCGCACCTTCAGCACCGGCTGGCCGGCGACCTGCTCGCCCGTGACTTCGGCGGTTGCCGGTATGCCGGCCAACACCTGCTGTATCTGCCCGGCCAGGCGGCCCAACTCGTCGAAGTCGTCGCCCAGGATCTTGACGGCCACCTCGCCGCGCACCCCGGCGATCATCTCGTTCATGCGCATCTCGATGGGCTGGCTGAAGGCGGTGGTCATGCCCGGCACCACGGCAAAGACCTGGCGCATGGCCTCGACAAGCTCCGCCTGGGTGCGCGCCTTTTGCCACTGGTCGCGGGGTTTGAGGGCGATGAAGAAGTCGGTCAGCTCGATGCCCATGGGATCGGTGGCGATCTGGGCGGTGCCCAGGCGGGTCCAGATATGGGCGATCTCGTCGGGAAAGCGGGCCAGCAGCTCCCGTTCCAGCCGATCGTTGAGGGCCACGGCCTCCTCCACTGAGATCCCGGCCAGGCGCACGGTGTTCACCGCCAGAGCCTGCTCGCCGAGCCTGGGCACGAACTCCCCGCCCATCCGGCTGGCCAGCAGCCCGGCTGCGGCCACCACTAGCAGGGCCAGGCCCAGGGTCAGCTTGCGCCAACGCAGGGCGCCGTGCAGCACCGGGGTGTAGACGCGGCGCAGCAGACGCATCAGGAGCGGCTCGCGTTGCCGGACCTTGGCGGGCAGGAAGAGGCCGGCCAGCACCGGCATCAGGGTCAGGGAGAGCACCATGGAGCCGGCCAGGGCGAAGACCATGGTCAGGGCCATGGGCCGGAAGAGCTTGCCCTCGATGCCCTCCAGGGTCAGCACCGGCAGGAAGACCAGGATGATGATCAGTTCGCCGAACATCGTCGGTTTGCGCACCTCGAGGGCGGCGGCGCGCACCACAGCGAGGCGGGACCTGGTCCCATCCGACTCCCGGAGGTGGCGCGCACAGTTCTCGACCATGATCACCGAGCTGTCGACGATGAGGCCAAAGTCGATGGCCCCCAGGCTCAGCAGGCTGGCGGCGATGCCGGTCTGCAGCATGAAACTGCCGGCGCAGAGCATCGACAGGGGGATGGCGGCGGCGACGATCAGGCCGGCGCTCAGATCGCCGAGGAAGGCGAAGAGCACCGCGATCACCAGCAGGGCGCCGAAGAGCAGGTTGTGCTCGACGGTGTCGATGACCTGCTCGACCAGCTCGGTGCGGTCGTAGAGGGTCTCGACCACCACGTCGGGCGGCAGCGAGGGCTGCACCTCGGCCAGCTTGGCCTTGAGGGCCCGGGTCACCTGGGCGCTGTTCTCGCCCATCAGCATGAAGCCCAGGCCCAGCACGGTCTCGCCGCGGCCCTCGGCGGTGACAGCGCCGCGGCGGATCTCGTGGTCCACCTGCACCCGGGCCACGTCGCGCACCCGCACCGGAACCCCCTGGTGGGCGTCGATGACGATGTTGCCCAGCTCCTCGGTGGTGGTGGCCAGGCCCACCCCGTGCACCAGCAGCGCCTCGCCGCCGCGCACGATCTGGCCGCCCCCGACGTTCTGGTTGTTGTCCTGCAGGACCCGCACCAGTTCGGCCAAGGTCACCTGGAGCGCGATGAGGCGCTCGGGATCGGCGACCACGTGGTAATGTTTCTCGTACCCGCCCCAGGCGTTGATCTCGGCCACCCCGCGCACCTGCCGCAGGTGCGGGGCGATGACCCAGTCTTGCAACTCGCGCAGGTCGGCAAGCGGCCGGGCCGGGTCGGTGGCGCGCACCGCATAGTGGAACACCTCGCCCAGCCCGGTGGCGATGGGGCCCAACTGGCGACGGGTGATGCCCTCGGGCAACTCGACGCTCTGCATGCGCTCGGCGACCAGCTGCCGGGCGCGGTAGATGTCGGTGCCGTCGTCAAAAGTGGCCACCACCTGCGAGAGCCCGAACTTGGAGATCGAGCGGAGGTTCTGCAGCCCGGACAGGCCGCCCAGGGCCAGCTCGACGGGCAGGGTTACCTGTTGCTCCGCCTCCAGCGGGCCGAGGGCGGGCACAGTGGTGTTGATCTGCACCTGCACCGGGGTGGTATCCGGGAAGGCGTCGATGGGCAGTTGCCGCAGGGCCTGCCCGCCGAGGAAGACCAGGAGCAAAGCCAGGACACAGACCAGCCCCCGGTGTTGCAGCGAGATTTCGATGGTGCGGGTCAGCATGGGTCTCCTTCAGGCGTCGGCGGAGCCACAGCGGGGCTTTTAGAGCGCCTAGCAAAATGCCCTTTGGGCGTCGCGCGGCTGCGAGGCGCAGCGGACGGCGATGCCCTCATTCGGCGTATCTATGATTCGATACGCCTGCTTCAGGCGCCTTGCCGCTGCGCCCCTCGCTCGCGCTTGGGCCGACAAACCTCATTCTATATGTGCAAAGTCAAGGGTGAAGTTGAGGTCGAGGATGATGGGCGGCACGGTGTTCCTCTGCGTTTAGAGGGGTAAGAGTCCTTTTTCAGGGTGTAGTCCCCCTGATTTTGGGCGTAGAGATCCAGCGACTGGGACGCCCGGTTTTTTCGCGCTGGAGTGGACTCCCCTAGTTCTCGCTTGCGATCCCAACTTATATGCGCCGCCAGGCGGCCGATGTTCTGATCCGATCCGTCAAGTAACGGGGAGGGCCTGCCCATCTGTTATACGGCGCGTCGCGAACGACCGCTCTTTCCGGTTTCGGCAGGCCACTCAAACGGTGGTGGTGCTGGTCGCAGGTTCGCTAGTCCAACAAGGGCGGTGCGGTCAAAGATCGAGCGGTGCTGGCGGTGCGCGGTTCAGGCGGCCGCTCGCCGTTTGGCAGCGGCCTTCTTCTCGGTGTAGGCTTGTTCCAAAGGCGCCAATTGTCGGTTCCACTTCCGCACCGGCTGGTAGCTCCGGTTCTCTTTGATCAGGGCAAGAATCAATCGCAGCAGCTGGCTGGAAACGGCGATGATACTTTTGCGGTAGGCCCCCTTTTTGAGCTGACGTTGAAGAAACTGCCGTCGGACCTGGGGCACGACCTTGGCGGTCTGCACGGTCATCAGGAAGAGCACCTTCCGCAGGCGGCGATTGCCCAGGCGACTGATGCGTCGAGGTCCGTTGTAGTTTCCTGAATCGGCCAGGCGCAGATTGGTGCCGGCGAATTTCTCGATCTGTTTGTAGTGGGTGTTGGCATCGAGGCCGCGGCACTCGGCGATGAAGAGGGCCACCAGCCACGGGGCCAGGTTGGGAATCGAGACCAGGAGTTGGAAGACCGGCAGCGACTGGGCCTGCCGGATCAGCACCTTTTGCAGCTGGGCGATCTGGGCGTGCAGGGTGCGCAACTGCGCGAGCCAACCGTCCAGCACCAGTCGCAGCGCTTCTTCCCGGGGACGGGCCGGGACCCCGATCGAGGTGGCGGCCCAGGCCTGTATTCGCTGCAGGGTCTTCAGGCCGTGCTTCTGCCGGGAGTGAGCGCAGATCTGTCGGGCTTCAGTCTGCAGATCCATTTCCAGGAAGTGGTGCGGCAGAAACGCACGTTCGAGCAGGTAGAGCGAGGTCTGGCTCTCAAGATCAAAGGCTTGCAGGTATTCGGGGATATACATCTCCATCAACGAACGCAGCCGCTAGCGGATCCGCTGTTTGTCCTTGGCCAGTTTGTAATAAGCCAGGCTGAGCCGGTGCATGGTTTCAAGCTGATCGTCGAACACCCGGTAGGCATCGAAGTGGCCCCGGTAGGCCTGCTCAGCGATCAGGAAGGCATCGCGGGGATCGGTGTGGGAGAAATCATGGTTGTGCAGCGGCCGGGCGTGATGGGTGGTCAACGGGCTGACCAGCAGCACGGTATACCCCTGGCCGTGCAGGTAGGCGGCCAGGGTATTCCTTAGCTTTCAGGCCGTCTCGATGGCGACCACCAAATGCGTCGGATCAAAGGCCGGCAACCGGGCGGCCAACTCTTTCCACAGGGTCTCGGTGTAGCCACTGTGGCTCACCGGCACCGTGAAGGCTTTACCCAGGGGCAACCCCTCGGGGTTGAGCAGGTGGCCCACGTGCTTCTCCTTCCCCGGATCGAGGCCCAACACCGCGCGGCCAGCCACCAGCGCGCGTTTTTGAACGTAGCCAATACGATGCATATCTTACCTCCGTTGGTTGAGGGGGGGTGCGTCTGGCGATACTCGCACGGTACCACCAGACAAGATACCTCAACTCAACCAACGCCTTTTTCAAGATAGACATCGTTAGGCGCTCTTAGTCATCGACACAGCCGGCACCCAGGCGCGAGGCCAGGAGCTGCGACTTGAGGCTGAAGCCGCGGCGGACCACCACCTGGTCGCCACCTTCCAGGCCGTCGAGCACCTCGCGGGCATCCCCGTGTACAGCGCCCAGGCGCACGGCGCGGGCCTTGCACAGATCCTCTTCGAGCTTGACGAAGACCAGGGGCTGGCCCTCCACCTCGGCGATGGCCTGTTGGGGCACCGTGATGCCCTCGCCACGCCGGCGCACCAGGATGCGGGCCCTGGCGAACATCCGCGCCTTGAGCTGGCCACCGGGGTTGGGCACCTCGGCGCGGGCGCGGGCCAGGCGGGTGCGGCCGTCGATCTCGGCGGCGATCCAGGTCAGCCGGCCGGCAAAGGTCTGGCCGGGCAGGGCATCCACCTGCAATTCGACGGTCTGGCCCACCTGCACCTGGTCGAGGTGGGCTTCGGGGATGCTCAGCATCGCCCACATGGTGGAGCGGTCGGCGAGGGTGAAGAGCGGCTGGCCGGCCTCGACGAAGGTGCCCAGCACCGCCTGGCGCTCGACCACTTCGCCGGCAAAGGGGGCGCGCAGCCCCATCAGCACCGGCTCCTCCGGGCGGGACGCCAACCGCGCCACCTCCTCCTCGCCGAAGCCCAGGGCGCTGGCCTGCTGCGAGCGGGCGTGGTATTCGGCCTCGGCTTCCTGCAGAGCCTTGGCCGGCGAGATGCCCTTGGCGCGCAACTGGCGTTCCCGATCCAGGGTCTGGTGCGAGAGCGCCGCCTGGGCCACCACCTCGGCCAGTTGCGCCGACCAGAGTCGGGCCACGACCTGGCCACCCTCGGCCAGGTCGCCCAGATCGGCGCGCACCTCGCGAATTACCCCGCTGACCGGGGCGCTCAACTGGGCGTAGCGGTTGTGGTTGAAGGACAGTTCGGCGTAACACTCCACGGCCTCGACGATCTGGCCTGCCCCGGCAGGAGCGGTTTCGATGCCGACCAGGGCGGCCGACTCCGGGGAGGGCAGGCGCACCTTCACGGATTCGCCCGGTTCGAGGCGGGCGGCCAGTTCAGGATGGCAGATACCGCACTCGGCCTCAGCAACCCCGTGTTCCAAACACATCAGTTCAATCATGCCGGCATCCACCTGTTCCTTGCCCTTGTCCTTCAGTTCGGGATGGCACAGCCAGCAGCGGTCCTCGTAGCGGGCGTGTTCCTTGCACCAGAGCCTTCCCGGTTCGCGCAGGGCCGGGTCGCAGATGAAGCACCACGCCGCAGGCGCCTGGTGGGCGGCGCACTGTGCCCCGGCTGGTTTGGCAGCGTCGCCGCCGGCCGCATGGTTGTGCTGGTCATCGCGGTGGTCTTCGGCCCGGCCGCAGCCGGTTAGGAGGGCCATGGCGGTGAGCAGGGGGATCAGGTGTTTCATAGGGCGTCTCCTCTGAGGTCGGGGGCGTTCAGTGGGGTTGCCGCCCATGACCCGGTTCAACGTGGTCGGCGCAAGATGATGACTGCGGATCGGAAGGCCTGGGGTCGCAGATGCATGGAGGACCCCCGCTTGAGGGACCAGGCGCCGCAAATCCTGTGGGACCGGCAACAGGGCCGGGTGGGAGACTCAGATCAGCAGGACAGTGGCGCGGTACAAATGGGAGGCAGGCAGCGACTTGGATAGAGAAAGACAGGAGGCGAGAATGGCGGGGTTGGTGGACGGGAGGTTGGCCAGCGCAGGATGGCGGCAAACCGGGAACGAGCCATGGTCGGCGGCAAAGAGACGGCCCGTTGGGCGATCTGAAGTGGTTGCCTCGGGCAGGATCAGGTCGGCGCAAGGTCCGCAGCATCCGTCCCCCAGCGCCATCCTCAAGGAGAGCGCTGGTAAAGGCGAGGCGTGAGCCGGGCTGGGGCAGGGCTGGACCCCGCCGGGTAGTCCCACCCCGAGGTAGCCGTCGTCCCTCAGGCAGAGCACCGCTCCAGGAGAAAAACTTTGGCCGGCCAGGTGGAAAATCGCGGTCCAGACCGAGAACAGGCAGAAGGTTCTGAAGAGGGGTTTGGGGATCGCCATCAACGGCTCACAGGGCAGATATTGTCAAGCGAATAAATCGCCCTGCGTATCCCTCAGCAACCCCACGGGGAATGTGGCATCTTGCCGGCTGCAACACCGGTTCCCCCAAGGAGTAGGCTCAGCGCCGCAGCCTCTCCAGGCTATCCAGCGGCGCCAGGGTGTAGGTGTCCTCGTTGATCGAGACGAGATTCTGGCCAAAGATGACCACCTGCGAGTAGGTGGCCGGCTCCTGAGGCACCATCTGGTCGGTGCGAAAACTCCAGCCCGCCCCTTCCTGGCGCTCAAAGACATACAGGGCGTCCCTGCCGTCGGTGCTGTCCAGCCAGTACTGCCCGGCAGCCCAGTATAGGAGGTTGTGGTTCGGCGGCACCTGGGAACTGGGGTGCGGCCCGATCAGGCGTTCGTAGCGCCACACGCCATCGTCGAAGGTCCATATCGCCAGCTCGTCCACTACCAGGGGGTTGCCTTGCAGGTCGGGGATGTTCAGGGTGTGCCGCGCATAGGCGAGCTGGGCGTCGAGGGAAGGCAGTTTGTCCGATTCCGTGGGCGCAGTGTCGCAGCCGCTGAGCATGGTCACCATCATCGCCAGTCGCCAAAGTACGCTCATTGGGCCCTCCTCCGGGCGTGAAGCGTGGGGGTTGTCTTGTCGTATCCTGGCAGCAGAACCCTATCCCTGCCCCCAATCGAATACCGCCCCCAGGAATTCCTCCTTTTTGCCGATGAGCCCGTCGTAGATCTGCTGGCACTGGTCCGGGGTCGCCAGGTGGGTCAGCAGCGGGGCCACCTGCAGCCGTCCCCCGCTGATCCACTGGGCGAGCATTCGGTAGTTGGCGGTCAGGTCGCGGACCCGCTCGGTTCCGTGCTGGGGCCAGCGCCATTCCAAGGCCCCGATCATACGAATGGCCTCCAAGTGCAAGCGCAGCAGCATGGGGGTGGCGTCGAAGGTGGCCTTGGCCCGGGGGCTGCCCAGGAGGATCACCTCCCCGTAGCGGCGGGTCAACATCACCGCCTGGGCGATCACCTCACTGCGGCCGATGGCCTCGACCACCACATGCGCGCCCTTGCCGCCGGTCCACGCCTTTACCGCCTCCTCCAGGTTCTCCTTGGACGCGTTGACCACCCGGCCGATGCCGCAGGCTTTGGCCTTGTCGAGGCGGAACTGGGCCAGGTCCACGGCCATCACCTCGGCCCCGGCCTGCTGGAAAAGCTGGGCGGCGAAGTTGCCCACCAGCCCCATGCCGATCACCACCACCGTGTCCCCCGGCTGCACGATGGAGGAGCGCAGGGCGGCGATGCTCACCCCGGCCATGCGGGTGAAGACCAGGTGCTGGCCTGGGTCCTTGGCTGAGACCGGCAGGGCCATGCGGCCGGCATCGGCTTTTACGAGGGAGGCGTGGCGCGAGAAGCTGAGCACCCGGTCGCCGGGCTTGCACATGCTCACTCCGGAGCCCACGCTCAGCACCCGGCCCAGGTTGCCGTACCCGGTGGTGCGCGGATACTGGCCAGCATCCCCGAAGGGCATCTCCTTCACCAGGCCGGTGAAGCCGGCTCCCTCGGTGCCGGCGCTGACGATGGTGTACTCGCTTTGTACCAAGGCCTCGTTGGGTTTGAGGTTTTCGTCGAGTTCCAGTGCCTGCACTTCGATGCGGCCGGGTTCGACCACGACCAGTTGCCAGCCGTTCATGGTCCCTCGCTTCTTGTGGGGTGGTTGCGGATATTCTACACTCTAAGGCACCGGGTCACAAGGGCCGGGGAGAAGTCGGTGAAGGTCACCGAAAATTCATCTGGACGCCACCTGTCTGTTGCAGAAAAGTTATCCGCTTGAAGATCGACTGCGTCGAGGCCATCAACCTGCGCTTTTAGTACCCCGGAGGATATGGGTTCAGAGGGGGGGAGGGGTATGCACCGCCCGCGTCACCACCCTGGTGACCGTCCACACCGATACTGGCCAGGTGGGGATCGGCTCGGTTTATTCCCACCCGGCGCTGGTGTACCTGGTGGTGCGCGACCAACTCGACCCCCTTGCTGCGCGGGGCAGATCCCTCCCAGGTCGAGGCTCCGTGGAAGCGGATGTACGGCCTGAGCCGCTGGTACGGCCGCAAGGGTGCGGCCCTTTCGGCCCAAGGGGGAGTGGAGATGGCCCTGTGGGACCTGCGCGGCAAGGCCCAGGACAACCCCCTGTGGGAATTGCTGGGGGGAAGCCGGCTCTCCTGCCCGGTATACGCCAGCGGGCTCTTGTGGGACGAATACGAGAGTCTGGCCACCGAGGCGGCGCGGCATCTGGACCAGGGTTTCCGCCGCATGAAGATGCGCCTGGGCCGCAGCGAGGAGTACGACGGGGAAGCGGTGCGGGCGGTGCGCCGGGCCATCGGCCCCAACCACGACCTGATGGCCGACGCCTCCATGCGCTACCCCCTGGACCTGGCCTGCCGCATGGGGAGGTTCCTGGGAGAACAAAAGGTTTTCTGGTACGGGGAGCCCTTTATTCCATAGGACATTGATTCCCATTCCGCCCTGCGCGGCAGCGTGCCGGTGCCGGTGGCCGCCGGGGAAAACGAGTTCGGGTTCCAGGGCTTCAGGGAGCTGATCCGCGCCAAGGCCGTGGACATCGTCCAGACCGACGCCTGCCGCTGTGGCGGCATCGGGCAACTCTTGCAGGTGGCCCGCCTGGCCGGCGAGCATGGGCTGCGGGTGGCGCATCACACCTGGAGCGCCGCAGTGGCCATCATGGCCAATATCCAGGTGGTGGGCGTTTTGCCCAACGGGATCACCGTGGAGATGGATCGCACCGGCAACCCCTTCATCGCGGAATTGCTGGTCGAGCCCTTTCAAGTGCGGGACGGGCAGCTGCAGCTGAGTCGGGCCCCAGGGTTGGGTATAGCGTTGGACCCGAAGGGAGTGGATCGCCTGCGCCTGCCCGACCCGCACCACTTTCCGGAGGGAGCCTATTCGGACATGGCCTTCGGCGCGCAGTACTTCACCCAGGCCCCGCCTTACGAAGGAACCCCGTGAGCCAGCCACCGCGAATTGCCCTCGGCGGCATCCTCACCGAGTGCAACGAATTGGGCGGCCCGCCCATAGACCTGGACTGGTTCGCCCGCTACGATCTGCGGCGGGGGGAGGAGATCCTGGAGATGGAGGGCGGGGCCGTGGGCGGGATGCTCTCGGTGCTGGACCAGGCCGGGGCAGAGCCCGTGCCCCTGCTCTACGCCAGCACTTGTCCGGGCGGATATCTGACGGCTTCCTGCTACGACCAACTCAAGGGTGAGTTGCTCCAGAGGCTGCAGGAGGCGCTGCCGGTGGAGGGGGTCTTGCTGCCCCTGCACGGCTCGGCCGTGGCCGAACAGACCGGGGATCTGGAGGGGGACCTGATCGCCGCGGTGCGCCAGATGGTGGGGCCGGCGGTGCCCATCGTCGCCACCCTGGACCTGCACGCCCACATCACTCCCCAGATGGTGCGCCATGCCGACGCCCTGGTGGCCTGGGAGACATATCCCCACCGCGATGCCCTGGGCACGGGCCAGCGCGGGGCGCGGTTGCTGTTCGACACGGTAGCCGGCCGCTGCCGGCCGACGATGGCGATGGCCAAGGTGCCGGCCGTCACCAGCGGGGTGCGCGGCTCTACCGAGTGGGGCGATCCCTTCGGCCGGATCATGGCCGCAACCAAGGCCCTTGAAGGGCATTCGGGCATCCTGTCCACCAGCGCGATCATGGTGCATCCGTATTTGGATCAGCCCGACATGGGCAGTGGGGCCCTGGTAGTCACCGACGGGGACCTGGCCAAGGCCAGGGCCCTGGCCCTGGGGCTGGCCCGGCAGTACTGGGAACTGCGCTCGGAGTTGGAGCCTCAGGTCCACACCCCCGCCGAAGCCGTGGCCGCGGGCCTGAAGTTGGAGGGCGGCCCGGTGGTCCTGGTGGAGACCTCGGACTGCTGCGGGGGCGGGGCGGCCGGCGACAGCGTGGCCACTCTCAAGGCGCTGCTAAAGGTGAAACTGCCCGGCCCGGCCCTGGTGCCGGTGGTGGACCCCCAGGGGGCGGCGGCCTGCCATAAAGCCGGGGTGAGCGCCCAGGTGGAGTTGGAACTGGGTCATCGCCTCGATCCGCACTGGGGCACACCCGTACGGGTGAAAGGCCGGGTGCTGCGCCTGAGCGATGGTCGGTTTCGCTATCTGGGTGGAATCTGGGGGGGCACCGAGGGGAACATGGGGCCGGCGGCGGTGTTGGAGGTAGGGCAGATCCAGGTCCTCCTGGCCACCCATCCCACCTACGACTGGCTGGACGAGCAGTTCACCTCCCTGGGCATGGAACCTAGGACCGCCAGTTTCGTGGTCGCCAAGAATCCGATGAACTACCGCCAGACATACGGGGATTTTGCCCGAGGGGTTTTTGTCCTTGACACGCCTGGACCCACGCCGCCCACGGTGCGCCAGGTGCAGTACAAGCGCATGAAACGGCCCTATTTCCCGGTGGACGTGGAGATCCCGGGTCTGGAGCCGGTGGTATTGTCGAAGGAGGACTAGTTCTGGCAGCGGCGATGAGTTCAAGTTCGAGGTCAAATTCCGGGTCGGGGTCGAGGTCGTCGGGGGCAGGCTGGTACTCGACCTCGAAGTGGCGCACGGTCTCTAACTGCTGCTCGAATAGGAGCCGGTCGATCTCCTCCTGGAGCTGGAGGGGGTGTTCAGGGCAGATGCCGTGTGAGTAGTTGCGGTAGGCGGTGTTTTTCTCGAAAGCCAGCCATTGCTGAGGCCCCCACTTTCCCAGCCGGTGCATGGAGCAGGTGGGTTCCCAATAGACAGTCACCAGTTCGCCGCGGTCGATTGTGCGCTCAAGCTGTAGACGAGGGTTTTTCATGTCGGGGTCCCTCGGTAGTAGGGATGGACCCAGTACTTACCACCGGCAGGAAGGGTTTTTTCTCCACTGCTTTTTTGTCTGCGATCAAAGCGCGGAGGTGAGATGCGGTTAAAGGCTCTGTTCTGCTGGGTGGTGGCCCTGTACCTGGTCACAGCGATGGGATGCGCCAAAGCCCGGCCGGGCAAGGTCATCCTCTTCGTGGGGGATGGCATGGGCCTGGCCCAGCGCGAAGCCGCGCGGGTGGCCGGTTTCGGACCTGCAGGGCGGCTGGCCATGGACCAACTCGAACAGATCAGCCTGGTCACCACCTACTCGGCCAGCGGCTACACTACGGACTCGGCCGCTGGGGCCACGGCCTGGTCCGCCGGCTGCAAGACTAACAACAGGTTTTTGGCCATGAGCCCGGACAGCACCGCGGTGCGGACCATCCTGGAATACGCCCGCGACGCCGGGTATAGCACCGGCCTGGTGACTACTACCACCCTCACCCATGCCACCCCGGCGGCCTTTGCTGCCCACATTAGCGATCGCGGGGCCGAGGCCCAGATCGCCGAGCAGATGCTGGCCACCGGCCCTGACGTGATGCTGGGCGGCGGCAGAAGTTTCTGGATGCCCAAATCCCAGACCGGCTCCAAGCGGGAGGACGAACGCGACCTGCGGGCCGAGGCCCGGAGCGCCGGGTACGAGGTGGTGCAGAGCGCCGGGGAACTGTCCCGGCTAGACCTGAGCCGACCCCGCCGGTTGCTGGGCCTCTTTGCCGAGGGCCACCTGCCCTATCGGTACGACTGGCAGGACGAGCAGGTGCCCGAGCTGGCGGCCCTGACCCGGACCGCCTTAGAGCTGCTCGACCACAACGAGCGGGGGTTTTTCCTGATGGTGGAGGGCGGGCGTATCGACCACGCCTGCCACAACAACGACGCCAACCGCGCCGTGTGGGAGGCCATCGCCTTTGACCAGGCCGTGGCCGAGGGCATCCAGTACGCCCGCCGTTGGAACGATACCCTGGTGATCGTGGTGGCCGACCACGAGACCGGCGGGATGTCGGTGGGCACGGGCTGCTACTCGGGCTTTGCCCAGATTCCCCGACAGGGCGCCTTTCCCGAACACGGCGTCCAACTCGACAGCCTGCTGTGCATAAGCTGGACCACCAAGAGCCACAGCGCCATCCCGGTAATCGCCGGGGCCCTGGGGCCGGGGTCCGGGCATTTCCGCGGCCTCGTGGACAACACCGCCCTCTTCCCGGTCATGATGGAAACCCTGGGATTGAGGCCATAGGAGGTTGGATGAACGGGAAGGTGAGGTGGTCTTCGAGTACGACTTCGAGATCTACCTGGGCCGGCTGGGTTAATCACACTTAATGGGCGGTTCCGTACCTGCCCTGCTCGTGGGCGGGGATGGGGCCGGCCACCTGCAACTTGAGTTCCCCGTTTTCCTCAGCAAAGGGGTGGGCCAGGAATTTTGGCTTTCCTCCCAGATAGACCGGCACCGAGTCGGCGGTCCGCTCCGGCAGGCGCAGGATGTCGCCTACCTGTAAACTCCTCACTTCCGCCAGCGCCACCTGCACCCGCCCCAGTTCGGCCACCAATGGCAGTTGCAGCGGCCCCAGGCACAGGCGGTTGTCGCTCACCAGGGCTGCGGTTTTTTCTGCAGCGCGGCGCACCCGGCACTTCCCGAGAAGGGGCAGCAGGGGCTTGAGGGTGAAGAAGGGGTAGCACAGCCTGGTCAGACCGCTAGCCTGGGGCATGTTCACCTCGAAGGCCAGCACGATGACGATAGCGCGGCGCACCCGGCACTTCCCGAGAAGGGGCAGCAGGGGCTTGAGGGTGAAGAAGGGGTAGCACAGCCTGGTCAGACCGCTAGCCTGGGGCATGTTCACCTCGAAGGCCAGCACGATGACGATCTCCTGCGCGGCGACCACCTGGACGACCTCGGGGTTGGTCTCCAGTTCGACTTCGCTGATCGCCACCGGCAGCAGGGGTTGCCAGGTGGCCTCCAGGTCCGCGAGCATGTGCTTGAAGATGCGGTTAATCACCCGCATCTCAATGGCGGTAGGTTGCCCGGTCTCGATCCCTGCGGACGATCCTCTGCCGCCAAAGGCTCCGTCCACGGCGGCGAAGACCAAGGGCATGGCCACATCGACCACCGCGCGTCCGGCGGTGGGCCCCGGGGTGAACTCGTAAATGCAGTAGGGGTTGGACAGGGACATGATGAACTCGGAATAGGCGGTCTGTTCGACGAAGGCGGTCTTCACCTCTACCACCTGGCGCATGGCCCCCGACAGGGTGGAGGCCAACAGGCGGGCGAAGTTGTCGTGCAGGCCCTTCAGCGTGCGGAGCTGGTCTTTGTTGATCTGGGCCGGATGCTTGAAGTCATAGGGAGAGGCAAGAGACGGATCGACTGGCGGCGAGTGTGGGGGATGTATCTCCCTCAGCCTGGCATTGATCTCTTCCTGGGATCTGATCGTCAGTGAGAGCATCCATTCACACAAAGTCATCTGGATTAGTGCCGTGCACCAGGTGAGCTGTCCCTTTTTCTTCCAGTTGCCGCACCCGATGGACGATGCGCAACTGTAGTTCCTCCGCCTCGGTCAGGCGCATGGGGCCGAGGAACTCCATCTAGTCGGTGATGAAGATGTGCACCTGTTCGGACATGTTTTTGAGGATCTTTGCCTTGAGGTCCTCATCAGCGGCCTTGAGGGCGATCACCAGATCCTTCTGGTCTACCTCGCGCAGCAGGGTCTCGATCTTGCGGTCGGTCAGTTTGACGATGTCGGCGAAGACAAACATCATATTGCGCACCGCCTCGGCCACCTGCGGGCCCTGGGCGTCCATCTGGTCCAGCACCTTTTTCTCGACGCTGGCGCCAGAGAGGTTGAGGATGTCGGCCACCACCGTGGGACCGCCCACCTCCAGCTCGGTTCGCAGCACCTCAAAGGCGGGGGAGGTCTCCATGGTGGCGATGCGGAAGGCCACGGCGGCCTGGAACCGTTCGGGCAGGTGGTGGAGCAGACCGGCAGCCTTGGCCGGCTCCAGCTGCGAGAGGATCACGGCGATGGTCTGCGGAATCTCGTGGGCCAGCAGCGGGGCCACCTGCTGGGCCGGGGCCTGGGCGAGCCGCTTCCAGACATCGGGCGGGGGCATGGAAGGCAGGGCCTGGGCGGCGGCTTTGGCGAGGGGCTGCCAGGGTTCCACGGATACCGGACCCTTCAGGCGGGCCAGGCAGCCGACTATGCGCCCAGGCTTGGGCTGGGTAGTCTGGCACCACCTGCGGGTTGGCCAGCCGAGCGAGGAGGATGAGGCGCCAGGCCAGGACCTCGCCGTGGACCGTGGTTTCGGCTTCTCTAAGCAGGGCGCCGTGGAGCCACAGCTCGAAGGCTTCGCGCCGCCAGTTTGGGCAGCACCACCACCGAACCGGGCCGTAACGCCAGGGCCTCGCGCAGTTTCAGGGTCGGGCCTCCCCACGCACACCACTCCTGCTACCGCGATATCCCCCAGGTGGGCCAGGTTGGCCTTTTTGCGGATCGCCTCAGGGCTGTCCATCTCGACCTCCCGCGAAGATCTCGGTGATCTGCACCCCGAAGGTCTCGGCCACGGTCACCACCTCGCTGCGGGCAAAGGGTATGCCGTTGGGCTTCAGCTCTACCGGCTCGCCGTTCATCCTGTCCAGCTCGAAGATCGACTGTTCGCCCAGGGTCAGGGCCTGGTCCAGGGTGAGGGTGTGCCGGCCCAGTTCAACTGAGAGCTCCACCTCTACCTCGACCAGGGGATCGGCAGGGGGGTGGGCCGGCGGGGAGGGCACGGCCGGCGGGGGTGTCGCGGGGGCAGGGGATTTCTTCTTGGCAGCCATGATCTGTTCTCCGGCAAGGGGAGATGCAGGAACGGCGGCGCAGTCTTTCGATGTAGGATTCGCGCGGCTGGCCCGGGACAAAGGGGTTGGCGCGCACCCGGATGCCCTGGCGCGGCGGCTCTGGTTCGGCGATGTTGGCGAGGTCTTGTCGGATTTCGTCCACGCTGCGCTGCAGGTCCTGGACGTGGCCGGCCAGGCCGGCCAGCATCAGGGCCAGATTCTCCAGCCGCACCCCAGCGGGGCCGAGCGGCGATGCCCTCCCACAGGGTCTTCGGCGCCGGGCCGCTTTGCGCCAGGTGGGCCGCTTCCCACACCGCCTGGTGGGCCTCGAACTCGGTGCGGCAGCGCGGGCAGGCGTCGCATTGGTGCTCGATTTCGCGGCGGGTCTCCAGAGACAGCTCGTCGTCGATATAGGCGGACAGGTGGCGCCCCTGCTGGCGGGCTCGGTGCAGGCGCATCTTCACTGCCTCCTCGGAGCAGCCGGCGATCTGGGCCACCTCGCGGTAGGGCATCTACAACTGGGCACCCAGCACCAAGAGCAGGCGCTGGTTCTCGAGCAGGGCCGCGATGGCCGCCTGTACCCTTTTGCCCAGCTCCTTGCGCATAAGCTGGTCCTCGGGGGTGGAACCGGCGGGCAGGCGAAGTCCCTCGTCGAGGGGCACGAAGGCGGCCCATAAGCTGGTCCTCGGGGGTGGAACCGGCGGGCAGGCGAAGTCCCTCGTCGAGGGGCACGAAGGCGGCCCGGTGCTTTCTCAGGGCCCTGAGGTAGCAGTTGGCAGCCATGCGCAAGAGCCAGGTGGCGAACGCGGATTCCCCCCGGAAGGTCTGGATGCGGCCAAAGGCCTGGACAAAGCTCTCCTGGGCTAAGTCTTCGGCGTCCTGGTGGTTGCCGGCCATGTGCGAGCACAGGCGGTAAACCCGTTCCCGGTTGAGGTCAAAGACCTGGCGGAACGCCGCCGCGTCGCCCTGCTGGCAGGCGGCGATCAGCCCCAGATCGGTCTGCTTGTCCACATGCGCTCCTCGTGTTGCGCCTCCCTTCTTTAGACGCGGGTTCCGGCGAAAGGTAACACCATGCGCAGGGGCAGAGCGGCAAAACCCGCTATGGCCTTTCCCAAGGCGCGTCCTTCCCACCCTACTCGCTATGCTCCGCTCTCTCTGCAACCTTTCCCGCGGACTTCCCTGCCCGACCACTCCCCTGGGAATGGCGTCCGGGGTCATCCCCCTCCGCTCAGGGACTCGCACCCTTCCGATCTGGTATGTCCCTCTTGCTTTTGCCTGTCCCTGCCGATATATTTTGTTATACTGGATGCCAAAATCCCAAAGCCCTTGTAGATAAGATGACCCTCACCGGCTCCAAGTCCAAGCCCAATACTGAGCGGGACAGTAATAAGCGCACCGCTAAAGGTGGATGGCAACGGCCGGCTGAATCGTAACTGAACTGAGAACCCCAACTCAACCCGCTGTCGAATCCCCTCGGCAGCGGGTTTTCTTTTTGCGGAAAGGAGCAAGTGATGGGCAAACTGCGCGCGGGCATCCTGGGTGCCACCGGCATGGTGGGCCAGAAATTTGTCAAGCACCTGGCTGAGCATCCCTGGTTCGAGGTGGTGAGTGTGGCGGCCAGCGCCCGCTCGGCCGGCCGCACCTACGCCGAGTCGGTGGTTGACCGCTGGACCATGGACATCCCAATCCCGATAGGTATTGGTAAGCTGATGGTCAAAGAGGTGGAGAAGGACATCGATGCCATCGGCAAAGAGGTGGACCTGGTCTTCTGCGCCTTAGATATGGACAAGGACGCCACCCGCAAGCTCGAAGACGAGTACGCCCGGCGCGAGGTGGTGGTGGTCTCGGCCAACTCGGCCCACCGCTGGACCCCGGACGTGCCCATGCTCATCCCCGAGATCAACGCCGAACATCTGCAGATCATCCCGGTGCAGCGCCGGCGCCTGGGCACCCGCTACGGCTTTGTGACGGTGAAGCCCAACTGCTCGCTCCAGCCCTACGTGCCGGCCATCGAAGCCCTGGCTGAGTTTGTGCCGCTGAGGGCTTCGGTATGCACCTACCAGGCCATCTCTGGGGCGGGCAAGACATTCAGGACCTGGCCGGAGATGGAGGACAACATCATCCCCTTCATCGGCGGGGAGGAGGACAAGAGCGTGCGGGAGCCGCTCAAGATCTGGGGCCGCATCGAGGGGGAGCGCATCGTCGAGGCCAGCGGGCCGGTAATCTCGGCCCAGTGTTTGCGGGTGCCGGTGTCGGACGGGCACCTAGCCGCCGTCTCGGTGTCCTTCGGTAAGAAGCCGCCGAAGGACGGGATCCTCAGCCGCTGGGCGGCCTTCACGGGCAAGCCGCAGGAGCTGCAACTGCCCTCGGCCCCCACCCCTTTCCTGCGCTACTTCGCCGAGGATAACCGGCCCCAGACCCGCCTCGACCGCGACGCGGGCAACGGCATGGCCGTGACCCTAGGCCGGCTGCGGGAGGACAATCTCTTCGATTACAAGTTCGTGGCCCTCAGCCACAACACCGTGCGCGGGGCGGCCGGCGGGGCCATCCTCACCGCCGAGTTGCTGAAAGCGGAGGGGTATCTGGACAGGACCTGATGCATCCCATGATCCAGACCATCCTCATGGAAACCTGCGGTTTCGACCCGCGCTGGGCCGAGAAGCGGGCAGCGCTCTTTTCCAGCAGGGGAAATACGTACCCCCACACC
Organism: Candidatus Handelsmanbacteria bacterium; assembly: GCA_016867395.1. Lineage (GTDB taxonomy): Bacteria > Latescibacterota > UBA2968 > UBA8231 > UBA8231 > SICG01. The sequence continues at coordinate 10,602 of VGJS01000025.1, read as the reverse complement.
TTCTCGCTCATCCATCGGATCGGCGAGGTGCGGGCGCAGGCTGACCAGACTCCCGAGATAGCGGTGAGGCTCGCCGACCGCATCTGGGCGCGACGCGGGATGGGCAGGGCCCTGTTCATGGAACTGCAGGACCACACCGGCCAGGTCCAGCTCTATTGCATCCGACAGGCGCTGGGGGAGGGGAGGGAGGCGCTCTCCTTGCTCGACCTTGGAAACATTCTCGTCGCCGAAGGAACGGTTTTTCGCACCCGCACCGGAGAGTTATCGGTAGCAGGTGCGCGCCTGCACCTTGCTGGCCAAGGTCCTGGTGCCCATCCCCATCGGTAAAGAAGCGGGGGATACCACCTATTACCGGGTGACAGACCCGGAGGTGAAGTACTAAGAGCGCTACCTGCGCTGGCTGCTGGATAAGACCGACCGCGACCGGCCCTAACTGCGGAGCCGGATCACTAGCGCGATGCGTCGCCGGATGGAAGGGGAGGGGTTTTTGGAGGTCTCCACGCCGACCATCACCCGGCAGGACGGCGGGGCCGAGGCCCGGCCCTTTACGACCTCGGTATGGGCGATGGACCACCAGAAGCAGTTCCTGTGCATCTATCCGGAACTACATCTGAAAGGCCTGGTGGTGGCCAACTTCGAGAAGGTCTTCACCATCTGCCAGAACTTCTGCAACGAGGGCATCGACCGCTCCCATAATCCGGAAATCATTAGGATGGGGTGGTACGAAACCTTTACCAATTACGAGGACCAGATGCGCTGCTTCGCGGAGTTACTGGCCGGCGTGTGTGTGGAAGCCTGCGGCTTGACTTCGGTAGACTACCAGGGAAAGGAGATAGACTATTCGATACCTTCGCGACGCATGAGTATGCTAGCCGCCCCGCGCCAGTACGCCGGCGTAGACGCCGAGACCATGAGCGGGGAGGAACTACAGCAAGAAATAGGGCGGCACACCGCTGAACCTCCGGAGCTGCTTTCCTGGGGGCTGGCCGTGCCCCAACTCTTTGAGGCCACCTGCGAGAAGCATCTGGTGCAGCCGACCTTTGTGCTAGACCATCCGCTGGGGATCAGTCCTTTGGCCAGGGCCAGGCGCGGAGACGCCAGGCTAACAAAGCGCTTCGAGGTGTACGTCTGCGGGATGGAGTTGGCGAATGCCTATTCTAAGTTGACGGACCCGCTGGAGCAATTGGACCGTTTCTTGCCCCAGCGCCGGGTGCAGGAGGAGGAGGCGTACCCGCTTGACATGGATTTTGTGCGCGCCCTGGGTTGTGGTATGCCGCCCACGGGTGGGGTGGGTCTGGGCATCGACCGCCTGGTCATGCTTCTCCCCGGCGCGGCGAGTATCCCCGACGTGATCCCCTTTTCGCATGGTCAAGGCGCGCCCGCCGGTCATTGAGCAGGGCACTCCCGCTACAGACCGCGATCAGGACTACAACAATTATCAGGACAACAATAACCGGACCTCCAGAGGAGGGAAGGCGCCGACCCGCTGAGCTGCACCTCTGTCACCACACCGACCCGCTGCCGCAGCCCAGGGCAGCGGGTGTCTTTTTTTGCCCACGAAAGGAGGAAGCCATGCATCCCTATCGCTCCCATACCTGCGGCGAACTGCGGCCGCACCACGCCGACGACACCGTCCGGCTCTCCGGTTGGGCCCACCGCAAGCGCGACCACTACGGCCTCACGCAGGTGGTGTTAGCGCCAGGGCCGGGCCGCGAATCCGTGGTCACCGCCACCGGGCAGGTGCGCCTGCGGCCCGCCGAAGCGGTGAATCCCGAGCTGCCCACCGGCCAGATCGAGGTCCACCGCAGTGGAACTGGCCCTGCTCAGCGCCGCCGGACCCCTGCCCTTTGCCGTGGCCGTGGAGCCGCCCGTGGCCGAGACCCTGCGCTGCCAGTACCGCTTTCTCGACCTGCGCCGGCGCATCGTTCTGCGGGTGACAGTGATCCCCAGCATCCCCAAGCGCATGAATGCGATGGGATTCAGCGAGTCCTAGACCCCCATCCTCACCACCAGGTCGCCCGAGAAGGGGTACGACTTTCTGGTCCCCAGCCGCCTGCACCCGGGGCAATTCTACGGCCTGCCCCCAGGCTCCGCAGCAGTTCAAGCAATTGCTAATGGTGGCCGGCTTCGACCGCTATTTCCAGGGCGCCCCCTACTTCTGGGACGAGGACGCCCGCGCCGATCGCTCGCCTGGGGAGTTCTATCAGTTAGACGTGGAGATGTCCTTGGTCGAGCAGGAGGAGGTCTTCGCGGCGATGGAGGAACTTTTCTGCCGGCGCGCCGGGGAGTTCAGTGAATGGGAAGTCAGCCCGGCGCCCTTCCTCCGCATTCCCTACGCCGGGGCTCTGTGCCGCTTCGGCACGGACAAGCCGGACCTGCACTTTGGGCTGGAGATCGAGGAGGTCTCAGGGTTTTTCGCCAACTCGTCCTTCCGCCTCTTCCGCCAAGTGGTGGAGGAGGGCGGGGTGGTGCGGGTGCTATGCGTCCCTGCGTTGGCGCAAAAACCGCACAGTTTCCTCGACAGCCTGGACCGGTTTGTCCGCAGCCTGGTCGGCAAAGGGATGGCGTATCTGATCTTCACGGAAGAAGGGGCGGAGGACCCTATCGCCAGCGCATTGAGCCGGGAGGAGGTCGAAGGGTTGCGGGGACTGAGCGGAGCAGAGGCCTGCAGCGCCCTCTTGCTGCTCGCCGGCCAGACCTCAGAGGACGGCACCCTGGCGGGCAAACTGCGCCTGCACCTGGCCGACCTGCTGGGCCTGCGCCAGGAACGGGCCTACCGCTTCTGCTGGATCGTGGATTTCCCCATGTACGAGTGGGAAGAGGAGCGGGGTCGGGTGGCCTTCTCGCACAACTCCTTCTCCATGCCCCAGGTCGGGATGGAGGGCCTGGAGAGAAAGCCACCCTCAGAGATCCTGGCCCACCAGTACGATATCTTCTGCAACGGCATGGATCTCTCCAGCGGGGCCATCCTCAACCACCGGCCGAAGGATATGAACAAAGCGTTCGAGGTAGCCGGATCGTCGCGGGAAGTAGTAGATGAGAAGTTCGGGGGGATGTTCCGCGCCTTCCAGTGCGGGGCTCCACACCACGGCGGCATCGCGCCCGGCATCGACCGGATCGTCATGCTCCTAGCTGACGAGCCCAATATCCGCGAGGTGATCGCCTTTCCGCTCAACCAGCAGGGCCAGGATCTCTTGGTGGGCGCGCCAAGCCCGGCGTCGGCGAGACAGGTAGAGGAATTGTATTTGTCAGTGACAACTCGCTTTGTAGGTGTCGGGAAAGGGCTCACTTCGCTCATTCTCGCCTGCCATCCCTGGCAGGCTGCGAGGCCCGACTCCTCTGGCCTTTCGTCCTTTGGCCAGAGGAGTCGGGAATCCGCTCAGAGAGCCTTTCCCCGGCACTGGCTATAGTGACAGATCACTTGGGCCCCTTCTTGATGAACATGTCGCGTTGGTGGTCTCCAGGTAGATGAGATTGCCGCCGCCGTTGGCCTCCTCCTTGCCGGTGAGCAACTTGGTGCCCTCGCCCTGGATGGCGACGGGAAAATCGGAGTAGATGCGGTAGTCGCGGCCCCCCCTTGCGCTCGCTGTGGAGCCGGGCATCGATAGTGGCCAGCAACTCGGCGGGCAGGTACAGGGTCAGGTCGCCCCTGTCGGTCTTGAGGGAGCAGTGGCCGGCGGCCGCCATGTGCGCCAGGGCCAGCTGGGCCTCGATACCGCCCCCGGCGGTCTCGGCGCGGATATCGCGCCCGCTGGCAATGCTGCTGGAGCCCCTACCGGTCTGGGCGTCGATCCCTACTCGGGTTGGCCCGATGTTGATACTGCCGCCCGCCGTCTCAACATCCAACAAGCCGCTCTTCACCGCCCCAACCGAGATGCTGCCGCCGGCGGTGCGGGCCACGATCCAGCCATCGAGGCCCTCGCCGATCTCAATGCTGCCTCCGGAGGTTTTCAGGTCGAGGCTGTGGGTCGGAGGCACAACGAAGCTGAATTCCAGCTCCAAGTCATCCCAGTCCTCATCCCCTTTGGCTTCGGCGCGCACGCGCACGTTTCTGCCCATGGTTTCGATGTACACCAAGCAATCGGCGAAAAGCTCGCTGGCGCTGCCCTCGGTAACGGCATCAGCCTTCTTCACCACCTCCACCTGCACCTCATCTTCCTTATTCCCGGTTTTCACCGCCACCCTTTCTTTGTGGGTGGACAGGTAGCGGGTGCCGCGCTTGTCTGGCAGCTTGGGTCGGTCGACCGATACGGTCTTATCGTTGTGCTCGACAAAGCCCAGGCCCTCCCGGTGTATTTCGCCCCTTTCCTGAGCGCCGGCGGTTCCCGCCAATACCAATCCGCCTTCAGCAGGCAATTAATTATCCGTTTCATGGTCGCGCTCCTTTCAGAGTTGTTCACCTGCGGACTTGCGTCCTTCTTGCAGGGCGCGCGCCGCTTCGCTGCCTATGTAGGTGTTTGCATTGCTCCGGCTCTGCTGCTCCAGCACCTGGAGGGTAGCCGGGTTGCTGAAGTGCTTGAGGGTTTCGCCCGCCTCCACCCGCACCCCGGGGTTGAGGTCGCGCTCAGGGCCTGGCGCACCTCTTCGTCGCTGGCCAGATCCCTGAGGGCCTCGATGGCCTTACGCAGTAACCCGGGATTGTCGTCGTGGGCCAGCGTGTGGATCAGGGCCTCGCGGATGCGTTCGCTGCCGGCCTGGTGCCGGGCCAGGTCCGGGGCCTGGAGGCGGGTGCCCGGCTCCATGTCGCCCTGCAGGGCGGTGGGTAGCGCCGTCTGCACCGCCGGGGCGGCCGCCATTCCCGCGGACCAGGCCAGGGGCGCGGGGATGGACTGGACCCGGGCGCGCAGGAGCAGGCGGCACTCCTGGAGCAGGGCCTCGGGGGCCTGGCGGCCGTGGCTCACTGGCAGGAGCTGGTCGAAGCGCTGCTCGGCGTACAGCAGGACCTTGAGCCCGGGGTCGCGTTTGAGGTCAGCCTCAAAGGCGGCCCACTCGGCTTGGTCCAGGTCTCCGTACAGGTAGCGCAGTACCTGCTGGCGGGGGGCTTCGCTACTCATCTCGGCCTCATTTCTCCATAAATCCAACTACCGGGCGCCGAAGTCTTTCCCGGCCGCAAAAAAGGTAGCTCTTCACTGACCCGGTGGAGCACTCCATCAGTTCGGCGGCCTCCTCGATTCTGAAGCCCTGGTGGTGGCACAGGCCAAAAGCCAGGCGCTCCTGGGCTGAGGGCCCGTCTAAGGCTTGGTGGATTCGGCTGTGGAACTCCCCGCGCAGGGCCAGTTGCTCGGGGGTGGGATGGTCGGCGTGCTCGGGCCACCACTCCTCCGGAGGGGAGGCGCCGCTGCCACCGCGAGCGGAAGCGCAGGGCCTGGTTGAGGGCGATCCGGTAGAGCCAGGTGCAGAACCGGCTGTCCATCCTGAACGTGGGCAGGGCCCGGTACGCGGCGATCAGGGTTTCCTGGTAGATGTCCGGGGCGTCCTCGGTGTTGCCGGTTATATCTAAGGCTAGGCTGAGGATGCGGCGCTCGCAGCCGGCCCTCAGGGCGGCAAAGGCCCGGTGGTCGCCCTCGCGGGCGCTCAGGAGCAGGGTGCGTTGGTCGTCGCTCATGCCGGCCTCATTCTACATCATTAGAGCCTGGCAGCGAGGGGATAGTTGGCAGGCGCCTCATGGCAGTGCCGCCAACCAGGGTGTTCAGGGCCACCATCGAGGTCGAAGTAGCCACATCACTCAGGAAGTGGTCATTGACCCCGACGCGCGCCAGGGGCCAGGGCGATGAAAGGGGGCGCCGCCAGGAGCGACCAGCGCCAGCGCGGGAAAAGGCAGGCCAGGGGGAGGAAAAGCCCGATATAAAAGCCCACGTGCCCGGAGGGAAAGGAGCTACCCTCTGCCCACCACGCCTGGTCCCGGGCGCCGCTGTCCAGCAACTCATAGGGCCTCAACCGGCTAAAGAGGTTCTTGCTGACCCCGTAGGCCAGGGTGCTGAGGAGCTGCATCAGCCCGATGAAGAGCAGCGAAACCCCCTGGGGCCGGCTCCGCGCCACGGCCACCTGGGCCAGCCCGACTCCGATCAGGGCAGAGCCGAGCAGGAACTTGCAGGCCTCCTTGCCAGTTACCAGGTCCAGCAGGGCCGTGCCCTGGTGGAACAGGGCAGGATCCTCGTAGCCCGGGGCACGGATGAACTCGGCCAGGGGTTTGTTTAGAAAGAGGATGGCCAGCAGGGAGAATGCAGCAGCAACTGCTGCCAGGGTCAAAAGTCCGGTCTTGTTCACGAAAACCTCCCGCCCATGCAGGTACCGGCCTCATCCTACCGGGTACTGTTATTAGAATCAGGCAGGGGGGAAAGGGTTGGCAGGAATGTGGAGCCGTCGGGTTGCGACCCCGCCGCTACGAGGCCAGCCACTCCAGAATGGCATCGCGGTGAGCCGTCAAACCTTTGTAAATCAAAGTTTCAGGGGTCATGGAGAGGAGGGCCAGGCGGAGTTGGGTGCGCTCACCGGGGGAGAGGCGGTCGCAGTCGCGGAAGTAGGTGCGGATGGTGAAAAGGGCGGCCTCCTCCTGGGTAAAGCCCCGTAGGACCTGGCGCTCCAGGCGCAGGAAGAGGCGGGGGTGTTCGGGATCGAAGTAACGGCCCTGCCAGTTTTCCGGGGAGATGCCGCGCGGGGGCTCTGGATGGTGGTTGAGGCGGGTGTCGGTGCCCAGACCCCAGGCGAAGCGCACGTACGGCCCGCGCTCGATCATGGCCCGGACCAGGTCACTGCTGCGCTGGTTGAGGGGGCCCATGCCGGCCACGGGGGCGTGGACCTGGGCGAAGGGGCGGCCGACCTTCTCCTCGGCGGCCCAGTGGTTGGGGGAGCAGAGGTGGACGGTGGCGAGCCAGTCGCCCCCGTCGGGCCGGCGGCAGACCACGGCGAGGTCTTCGCAGACCTGGCAGGCGAGTGCGTCGAAGATATCGGCGTAGGGGGGCTTCGGGGAGTGCCCCACTTCGATCCTTCCCAAGGCGCGCCCTTCCCCCTCGCTCGCTCTGGCTCCGCTACCCGACCCCTCGCCACGCGGTCTTCCCCCCTCATCCCCTCCCCGGGAAAGATCTCCAGGGGTGCCCCCCGCCGCCTGGACCTCGCGTAGTTGGTACTCGCAGTCAAAGGAAAGCATTTCTCCGGTGAGGGCACAGTGGAGGTGGGGGCCGGCGCTGTCCTCCTCAAATTGGAAATAGTCAGGGTGCTCCTGGGCCAGGCGGTGGATGAGGAAGCGGGCCACGGCGCTGGCTACTGCGGGAGGGTAGTCGGCGGTCTGATAGTACTTGGCGAGGTGTTCGGCGCGGGCCTGGAGCTTGGCCTGGCGGAAGAGGGGGAAGCTCTGGTCGAATTGGAATACCTGGGCGTCAGCAGGGCCGTTGCCCAGGTCCTGGCCCAGGCGGATGAAGCCGGGTTTGACTTGGTACACCCCCTCAACGGGCGGAAAATACCGCGGCGCGTCGGTTAGATCTTCGGCTGGAGGGGTTTCTATAGGTAGGTCCATAGTTGCATCCAGGGCTTAACTCGCCTAAGATAACTTTCGGCAACTTCGTTTAATACCACAAGGAGCATAGATGATCCAATCCACCGAAACCCTGCCTACCTGGGATCTTTCCGATCTGTACGCCGGGGTGTATGACCCGCGCCTCGACGCGGACATGCAGGCCGGCAAAGGGCAGGCTGAGGCATTCGCCCGGCGCTTCAAAGGTACGATCGCCTCGGCAACCGTGACCGCGCCGCATCTGCGCACAGCCCTCGACGAGTACGAGTCCCTGTTGCGCATCCAGTACCGACCCCAGGCATTCGCCTCGCTGCTCTTCTCCACCAACACCCAGGACCCGGCGCGGGGGGCCCTCTTGCAGAAGAGCCGGGAGTTCGGCAGCGCGGCGGGCACCCTGCTGGTCTTCTTCGACCTGGAGATCGGGCAGATCCCCGCTTCCACCTACGAGAGGATCAGCCAGAGCCAGGAATTGGCACCCTACCGCCACTACCTCGATCACCAGCGCAAACTGGCGGCCCATAACCTCAGTGAGCCGGAGGAGAAGATCCTGGTGGAAACCGCCAATGTGCGCGGCCAGGCTCTCTCCCGGTTGTCCACTGAGATCAGCACCCGCACCCGGTACCGCCTGGAGCGCGGCGGCCAGATGCAGGAACTGACCCAGAGCCAGGTGCTGGCACTGCTCCATGACCCGGACCGCGAGGTGCGCCGGGCCGCGGCCGAATCGGTCACGGCGGCCCTCAAGCAGAACACCTACTTGGCCACCTTTATCTACAACACCCTGCTACACGAGAAGGACGTGCTCGATCGGTTGCGCCGGTACGAGGCGCCGGCTTCCAGCCGCCACCTCGACAACGAACTGAGCGGCGAGGTGGTGGAGGTAATGAGCCAGGTCTGCGCCGACAACTTCGGCATCGTCGCCGAGTACTACCAGCTCAAGCGGCGACTCCTGGGCCTGGACGAGCTGACCCATTACGACCGCTACGCGCCTATCGCCGCCGGGGAGGAGCCCATCTCCTTCGCCCAGGCTCAGGGCATGGTGCTGGAGGCTTTCGGCGGTTTCTCGCCGCGCCTGGCCCAGATGGCTGAGCCCTTTTTCAGCAAGCGCTGGATCGACGCAGCCCTCGGCGAGGGGAAGAGGGGTGGGGCCTTTTGCGCCGGGGTCACGCCGGACCTTCATCCGTACGTGCTGCTCAACTACACCAGCCAGCCGCGTGACGTGATGACCCTGGCCCACGAATTGGGCCACGGCATCCACGACATCCTGGCCAGCCGCAACCATCTGCTCGATTACTACCCGGTGCTGCCCATGGCCGAGACGGCTAGCACCTTTGGTGAGATCCTGGTTTTCGATCATCTAAAAAAACGCTTCTCCTCATCCCAGGACCGGCTGGCGCTCTTGTGTCACAAGATCGAGGATACTTTTGCCACGGTCTTCCGCCAGATCGCCATGTACCGCTTTGAGCAGGAGGCCCACCAGGCGCGGCGCACCCAGGGGGAACTTTCTTCCGACAGATTCGGTGGGCTTTGGCAAAAGCACATGCAGGCGATGTTCGGGGAGGCGCTGAAACTGGGCGACGGCCACGCCTGTTGGTGGAGCTACATCCCCCATATCGTTAGCACGCCTTTCTACGTGTACGCCTATGCCTTTGGCGAGTTGTTGGTGCTGGCTCTGTACGCCTGTTACCAGCGCGAGGGGCAGGACTTTGTGGAGAAGTACTTCGAGTTGCTGGCCGCCGGGGGTTCGCGCGCGCCGGGCGAACTGGTGGGCGCGATGGGCTTCGACATCACCAGCCGCGACTTCTGGCAGGGGGGCTGCGACGTGATCCGGCAGCGGGTGGAGGAGGCGGTGAAACTAGCGGGGTGACGCGGCACGGAATGACCCATTCCGGTCTCTCTCAAGGCGCGGACTTTTCGCGCCGCTCGCTAACCCCGCGCTGTTGCCCAACCCCCGCAACGTCCCATACATTGGGGCGTTGCGGCTTCGCTCTCCCCTCAACACTTCCCGCGTCCTTCCCTTCCCTGCCTCTCCCCGCGAGAGACCTCCAGGGCGATTTCCCTGTCGCTGGCTGTGCCTGCAAAGGAGTATGAAATGCAACAAGAAAAGTTGAAGTTGACCTGCCAACGGTCAAGTCCAGCAGTTTCTGTAAAAAGGTGTCCCGAGTGGTTGGCTCACTGGTTCAATAGTTCAAGGTCAAGATGCCTCTTTCCGGTGGTCCACTCCTCGGCCCACTCCATACAGGCCAGCAGCGCCTCGCGATGGGTTTCCAGCTTGTGGACCAGGGACGGATAGGAACTGTCATAGCTGTGGACCAGGGTGTCGAAGAGGCGATCCGCCTGGGGCCGATCCACGGCCTGGAGGAATCCCCGCAGTTGGCTGGCCTCCTGGGTGCGGTGGGTTTTGGGTACCTCGGCCAGCACTGTGCGTTGAAAGTGGACCTGGCAATACTGCCAGGCAGCCTGATCGAAGTACCGGCGGATGGCCTGCACCAGGCCCTTGTGCTCGTCGGAGGTGACCAACTGCACCCCGGTCAGACCTCGATCGATCAGCCCACTGAAGAGCTGGCCCCAACTGGCCTGGCTCTCGGTGGGGGCAATGGCCACCGTCAGCAGGTCGCGATGCCCGTCCTGGCCGAAGCCCTGGACCAGCACCCACCCCTTGGAGACCACCCGATGCTTTTCCCGCACCTGCTCATAGCGGGCGTGGACCATCAGGTAGGGGTAGGGCTGGGTCAGCGGGCGCTGTAGCCAGGCCTGGATCTCGGGGTCCAGTTGCTGGCAGACCCTGGAGACCAGCGACTTGGAGAAATGGGTGCCACACCGCTTCGGTGATCGCCTTGACCTTGCGGGTCGACACCCCCGGCAGATACGACTGCTGCAGGGCCAGTAACAACGCCCTCTCCGAGCGCTGATAGCGGGCGAATAACTCGCTGTGGAACCGCCCTTCCCGATCCTGGGGCAGGGCCAGTTCCAGCCGACCCCCCCCCGCGTGGTCAGTTGCCGCGGCTTGTAGCCGTTGCGATAGCCCTGCCGCTCCCCCGTCCGTTCGTAGGGGGCGGCCTGGAGAAAGTGGCTGATCTCCTCGTCGAGAAACT
>VGJS01000024.1 GCA_016867395.1 Candidatus Handelsmanbacteria bacterium | reverse complement strand
GTACTGCGATTTCCTCCGCCCCGAGCAACTCGCCGCGATCATGGGCGGCACCGCGGCGCGTCTGCTGAACCTCTAAAGGAGTACTGCCGATGTCTGCAGCCGGAATCTCTGCCATCGACGTCCACGCCCATTACGGGGTCTACGACCGCCGCGAAACCACGGCGCTGGAGAACCGGTTCATGACCGGGGACGCAGCGGTGGTGGTGGGGCGGGCGCGGCAGGCTCGCACGGCCCTGACCATCGTTTCGCCGCTCCTGGGACTCTTCCCGCGCGGGGGGGCCGACGCGGTGGCCGGCAACGAGGAGGCCGCCGCGGTAGTGCCCCGTTTTCCCGAACTGCGCTGGTGGGTCATCGTGCATCCCCTGCAGCCCCGGACCTTCGAGCAGGCCCGCCGCTTCCTGGCCACCCCGCAGTGCGTGGGCATCAAGATCCATCCCGAGGAGCACCAGTACCCCATTGCCGAGCACGGTGAGGCGCTTTTCGCCTTTGCCGCCGAGCAGGGCACGGTGATCATGGCCCACAGCGGCGATCCGCTCAGCGCCCCGGCGGCGTACGTGCCTTTTGCCGACACCTTCCCGGCGGTGACGGTGATCCTGGCCCACCTGGGCAACGGCGGGGCAGCGGGCAACCGCGCGGATCTGCAGGTGCGGGCCATCCAGGCCAGCCGCCACGGCAATGTGTACACCGACACCTCCAGTTCCCGCAGCCTGATGCCGGGCCTTATCGAGTGGGCGGTGGCCGAGGTGGGGGCGGAGAAACTGCTCTACGGCACCGATACCCCGCTATATTTCGCCCCTTCCCAGCGGGCCCGCATCGACGCGGCCCAGCTGAGCGACGCTAAAAAACAGCTCATCCTGCGTGACAATGCCCGGCGCCTGCTGGGAGAGAAAGTCGCCGTTGCCTGAAAAGGAGTGAATCCATGCGCAAACTAGCGGATCTTGTCATCTACCGGGACGAAGAGTTCTACGCCTCCTTCCCCTCGGTGGTCTCGCGGCCGGACGGGGAGTTGCTGGTGGCTTTCCGGCGGGCCCCCGAGCGCCGCCGTTTTGGCGCCCCGGGCTGCACCCACGCCGACCCCAACAGTTATCTGGTGCTGGTGCGTTCGCGCGATCTGGGGCGGACCTGGTCGGATAAGCCTGAACCGATCCATGCCCATCCCTTCGGCGGCTCGCAGGACCCCTGCCTGGTGCAGCTGGACGACGGCACCTTGCTGGTGGCCAGCTACGCTTGGATGCTCCTGCCCGAGGAAGGGGTGGCCCAGGCCGAGGCCCATTCCCTGCACCAGGTCTTCGGCTGGAAGTTCACCTTCCTGGGCGGTTATCTGATGCGCTCCTACGACGCCGGCCGTAGCTGGAAGGGCCCCATCCTGCCCCCACAGCTGGAGGACCAGGCCCTCTGTTATCCGAAACTGCCGGTGCCGGCGATGAACCGGGGGGCGCTGCTGCAGGCTCGCGACGGGCTGGTGTACTGGGCGGTGGCCACCGCGCCCAAAGGCAACCCGGCCCAGACGGCCCTGGATCTCCTGGTTTCCCGCACCTGGGGCGAGACCTGGGAGCACCGCAGCCGCATCGCCGCCGACGACCGGGTAATATTCAACGAAACCTCGCTGATCGAGACGGCTGGAGGCGACCTGGTGGCGCTGGTGCGCACCGCCAGGTATCAGGACCACGGGGTGGTGGTGCGCTCCACCGACCGGGGCCACACTTGGGAGCCCTGGCAGGACATGGGGGTCATCGGCCATCCCTACCAGGGCCTGCGCCTGAGCGACGGCCGCTTCCTGCTGGTGTACGGATACCGCCACGAACCCTACGGCATCCGCGCCCGGCTGCTCGACACGGAGGCCCGCGACTTTGCCGGCCCCGAGCTGGTGCTGCGCGATGACGGGGGCAGCGGCGACCTGGGTTACCCCTGGGCCTGCCAGCTGGGGGACGGCCGGGTGCTGGTGACCTACTACTTCAACCAGGGGGACGGGACCCGCCACATCGCCGGCACCTTCCTCGACGTGGGCTGAGGCGCAGGCCATGTCCGCCCATCGCCAAGCTCCACCCCAGGTGGAGGTTCGCCCGCACCTGGGCCGGCCCCTGGCCTTCATCGACCGCAAGCCCCATGCCCTGGCCGGGTTCAACAACTTCGGCAAGGAAGCCTTCGATCGCTCGATGAGCCTGGCCTACCCTTACGGAATGGAGGTGTACTTCCTCCAGCCCGAGATGCCAGAGGTCTGGCCCGAGACCCGCTTCTGGATAGGTGACCGCATCGACGCGGACCCGCCCAGGCCGAGCACGTGCTGCGGTGCGACCCCGAGGCCTATCTGTTCATCCGGTTCACCATCTATCCGCCCAAGTCGTGGACCGAGCTGCATCCGCAGGAGGGGTTCGTCACCAAGACCGAGGTGCCGCTGTCGCACCCCGCCCTGGCCTCGGATCTCTTCTTCGACACCGCCGCGCGTTTCACCGCCGCCCTCGTCCGCTTCTGCGAGTCCCCGCCCTTAACCCACCGGGTGATCGGCTACGCCCACTTCCACGTCTGCGAGGGCCCCTACCCGCCGGTGATGGCCGGCTAGCTTTGCGACCACAGCCAGCTGATGACCCGGCGCTGGCGAGCGTTCCTGCGGGCCAAGTACGGCAACGAGGAGGCGCTGCGCGAGGCGTACGGGGACCCCAGCCTCGGTTTCGCGACGGCCCTGGTTCCCGAGATGGCCCAGCAACTCTACCTGCAGGACCGCAAGGAGAACCATCCGCTGCTCGACTACCTGGAATTGACGTGCGACCTGTGGCATCTGCGTTTCCGCCAGCAAGGCGAGGCGATGCAGGCGGCGGCGGCGCGGCGGGCGCTGATTTTACACGATGCCCTCAAACAGGTGATGCTGGGCTGGAGCAATTATGGATTTTTCAACTATCCCGGCGGTGGTGAGGGGGTGTCGTGGAGCCCGGCCTTCGTGGACATGGCCGCCGGCTCGGGGCACCTGGGGGGGTGGCGCCGCTTTTCAACGCGCCCAGCTGCGACGGCCTGATCACCCCCCACGGCTACTAAGCCCGGCGCATCAGCGGGGTGTACAAGACCGAGGGCATCGCCTATTCGGCGGTGTTGCGCGGCAAACTGCTCTACGGCGAAATGGCCACCCGCACCTGGGTGCGCACGCGCAACGAGATCCGTTTGGCCCGCGATGTGCGCGAATATGCGGCCAACACCTGGCGCAACCTGGCCACCGGCTTTACCCGCGGCTATCAATCCTACTGGATGGAGCGCGGGACCGGCTGGTTCGACCCCGAGGAGATCCGCCACATGATGCGCCGCCAGGAGGCGGTGATCAAGGAGTCGGTGCAATGGCGGCACCAGACCATGCCGGGCATCGCCATGATACTCCACGACCAGGCGGTGCTGGGGACCAATGGGGCGGGCAACTTCCTCAGCGAGGCCGTCCTATGAAAGTGGAAGATGGGCCTGGCCCGCTGCGGGATGCCGCACAATATCTAATTCCTCGAAGATCTGGAACTGGAACCCTTCCCCCGGCATCGGGTCTGTCATTTCCCCAACCTCTTCCAGGTGGACCAGGCGCGGCTGAAACTGCTGCGCCGGAGGGTTTTTGGCGACGGGGCCCTGGTGGTCTGGGGGCCGGGTTCGGGCATCTCCGACGGGAAGCGCATCGGGATGGAGTCGGCCAGCCGGCTCACCGGCCTCGAATTCGAGCTGATCCGGGCTAAAGCCCAGCGGCGGGTGCTGATCGCCAACTTCGATCCCCCATCACCCGCACCCTGGAACCGGACTTGTTGCTGGGCGGGCCGCTGCCCTATGGCCCGGTGCTGCTGCCCATTGTTTGGAGCTGGGATTGGGCTGGGGTTGAAGGAGTTCGGCCTGGGCGCGGGCAAGCGCCGGGGGCCGGGGTGTTCTCCACGGTGGTCAACCTGCCGGCCAAGTTGTCGCGCAACCTGGCCCGCTACCCGAGGGCGCACGTCTACTGCGAGACCAACGACGTACTGCTGGCCGACTACAGCATGGTGGTGCTGCAGTCGCTCAAGTCGGAGGAGAAGCGCCTGGCCCTGCCCGGGGAGTTCCGGGTGCGCGACCTGATCTCGGGTGCGGAGTAAGCCCCGGCCACGAATCAGATCTGTTTCAGCCTCCAGGCCCCCCAGAACCGGGTCTTCCTGTTGGAACAATGAGGAGTAAGGGACAATGAATCAACCGCCGGAAACCTACATCCTAATTCGCGAGGAGCGGTTGCTGACCTTCGTGCGGGCCTGCTTCGAGCAGGTGCGGCTGGAGGCGGACCACGCCGCCCTGATCGCCCGGCTGCTGGTCAATGCGAACCTGCGCGGGGGCTCGGCCTTTGCCCAGGGCCAACTCAACCCGCGGCCCCAGGTGCGGCCGGTCTACGAGAACTCCACCACCGCCGTCCTACACGGGGACGGCACTCTGGGGTATCTGCCCATGGTGCGGGCCGCCGAGGAGGCGGTGGCCCGCACCAAGAGGGTGGGCATCGGCCACTACGGTTCGGCCGGCTATTACGCCCGCCTCTGCCTGGAGCAGGGCTGCATCGGCTTTTCGCTGCAGGGCTGGCGCGGCGAGGGCAACGCCCATAAGTGCGAGACCAACCCCTCGGTGGCCTTCAGCGGCAACCCGCCCCTGTGTTTCGCCATGCCAGCTGGGCAGGAGTCGGCGGTGGTGCTGGATACCGGCACAAATGTCTTTGGGACGTACAATTACCCCGAATTCGAGGACCTCAAGGCCCGAATACCGGCCGCCTTCTTCAAAAGCATCGGCTACATCGCCTTGGCCACCCTGGTGGGCGGGGCCCTGACCGGGTACACCCTGCCGCGCGGGGATGAGATCGAGGACCGCTGGGGGGCGGCGCGCGTGGGCGGCATGGTGCTGGCCGTCGATGTGGCCGGGGCGGCGGACCCAGGGGGCTTTGCCGCCGAGGCCGACCGCTACATCCGCGAAACCCACCAGCCCATGCTCGGCACCGACCAGGCCTTGCTACCCGGGGCAGTGGAGGAGCAGTTGATGGCCCAGTATCGGCGCGAGGGCATCCACTTCGGCGAGTCCGAACAGGAAGCGGCCCGGGCCGCGCACCAGCAGTTCGGCGTGCGTTTGCCGCGGGATTGAGAGCGCGATGAAAGATCTGAGTTACTACCGGGAGCGGCTACGGGACTTGGACTGGCTGGCCGGCCCGGACCTGGAGGGCAAGTGCGTGATGGACTCCAGCCTCAACCAGCGCATGGGGCTGCGCGACCAGTGCGAGGGGGATCAGACCTGGCACGTGCCGGTGGACTACCAGGGCTCCGGCTGCCTGACCCGCTTCTGGACCGCCGGGGATTCCGACGGCGAGCTGGAGCTCTTCTTCGACTGGGGCCAGGGAGCCAGCCATCCGCACCACCCTGGGCGAGTTCTTCAGCGGCCGGCTCTACCCGTTCGTCATGCCGGTGGTGATGGACTGCGCCGATTCGAGCCAGGGGAGGGTTTGCTATCTGCCCTTCCCCTTCAGCCGGGGGTGCAAGGTGCGCGCCTGCAGCGATACGGGCAGCTTCTACTGGCAGATCAACGCCCTGCGCTACGGGCCGGGGGTGGAGGTGCAGACCCTGCCGGCCCAGCTGAAGGCCACCGAGCGGAGCTCCCTCGCAGCGCTGTGCACCCGCTAGAAAGAGGACCACGGCTTCCCACCGGGGGCGCCGGCCGAACGGGTCCGGGTGGCCATACCCCGCCGCAGCGAGGCGGTGCTCCTGTAGACAGCAGGGGAGGGTTGCATCGACCGGCTCGACTTCGACCTGGGCGGCGGCCCCGAGGCCCTCTCCTGCCTGGCACTGCAAATCTTTTTGGACGGCGCCCCTGAGCCGGCCGTGGCCAGGCCCCTAAGCCACTTTTTCTGTCAGGGTTCCAAGCGGCGAGATTTTTCCTCGCTGTTGCTGCGCCGGCAGGGTGGGCGACTGAGCGCCGCCTTTCCCATGCACTATAGCCGGGGGGCGCGGGTGGTGCTGGTCAATTCCTCCACTGCCGACCTGGCCCTGGAGGCCGGCATCCGCCGCCGGGAGGTGCCCTGTACCACGGACCTGCGTTTCCACTGCCAATACCGGCGCGAGCCCTTCACCTATGGCACCCGGTACTCAGCACTCACATTATAGGGGCGGGCCCGCTTCGTGGCGCTCAACCAGGTGACTCAGCAGGCGGGAGGGTCGGTGAACGGCTGCTTAAACCAGGAGGGCAACGAGTACATCTACGTGGACGGGGAGTAGGATCTCTCCTGGCTGGGCACGGTCACCGAGGACTACTTCAACTGCGCCTATTTCTATCTGCTGGGGGAGGTGGACACCCCCACTTACGGCTGCCTGGACCAGCGCTACAGCGACACTGGCACCCAGGAGCAGGGGCGGGTCTCGGCGTACCGACTGCAGCTGCTGGATGCGGTGCCTTTCCACCAGTCACTATTGCTGCTCCAGAAGGCCGGCTGTTCCACGAAAGGGGCGCTGGCCGGGATCAACGGCAGGGAGCACCTGGTCTACCAGTGGACCTGCTACTGGCAAAAGGGGGGCGGTTGACCCGCCCCGAGGACCGGATATCTTTCTAGTTAAAGAGCGCTTCATCCAAAGAAGGGTGGAGAACAAGATGCAGCCCATCATCAGCGTGAGGCATTCCATCCATATCTCCGAGCGCACCAAGGAACACATCGAGAAGGCCTGCGCCAAGCTGAGCCATTTCTACGACCGCATCATCGACTGCGAGGTGGTGGTCGAGAAGAAGAGGCTACAGACCTCAGTGGAGTTCATCATCAAGGTGCCCCAGCAGACCCTGGTGGCCTCGGCTTCCACGGCGGACGAGAACCTGTTTAAGGCCATGGACGAGGCGTACGAAAAGATTGAGGCGCAACTGAAGAAGTACCGCGACAAGCAGATGGAGCACCGCCCTTAGCCGACAGGGCAAGGACCTCTGGTTAGTGGTGGTCGCAGCTTGCAGGGGCGGCAGCCTTTCTTGGGCGCCGCGTTGATCCCAACAGGGGACTGACGTATTATAATCTGCTTTACAAGAGGGGCAAAATCCTCTCCCGCAGCAGTCAACCTCAACGAGAAATACGGGTGCAGATGATCATCGGAATTCCCAAAGAGACCAATCCGGGCGAGCGGCGGGTGGCTCTGGTGCCAGAAGGCATCGCCGCGCTAAGGAAGAAGAACGGGGTGGAGGTGCTGGTGGAGGCCGGGGCCGGCGAGGGCAGCGGCCTGGTCGACGCCGAGTACGCCAGCAGGGAAGCCGGCCTTGTGGCCAGGCGCGCCGAGCTTTTCGCCCGCGCCGAGGTCATCATGCAGGTGCGCACCCCAGGGGCCAATCCCGAGACCGGCGAGGCGGACCTAAAACTGCTGCGCCCGGGCCAAGTGCTCATCGGCCTGGCCGAGCCGCTACTCGCTCTCGATGAGGTCAGGGCAGTGGCCCAGGCCGGCGCGACCCTCTTTGCCCTGGAACTGATGCCGCGCATCACCCGGGCCCAGAGCATGGACGTGCTCTCCTCGATGGCCAACATCGCCGGGTACAAGGGGGTGCTGCTGGCAGCCACCGAACTGCCCCGGATTTTTCCAATGATGATGACCGCGGCCGGCACTCTCACGCCAGCCAAGGTGCTGGTCATCGGCGCCGGGGTGGCCGGTTTGCAGGCCATCGCCACGGCCCGGCGCCTGGGGGCGGTGGTATCAGGCTACGACTTGCGGCCGGTGGTCAAGGAGCAGGTGGAGAGCCTGGGGGCCAAGTTTGTGGACCTGGGGCTGGAGACAGCCCAGGCCCAGGACGCCGGCGGCTATGCCAAGGAGCAGAGCCAGGAGTTCTACCGCCGGCAGCAGGAGGCCCTGGGCAAGGTGGTGGCCGCCCAGGACGTGGTCATCACCACTGCCCTGGTGCCGGGCAGAAAGGCCCCGGTGCTGGTCAGCGCCGAGATGGTGGCGCAGATGGCTCCTGGCTCCATCGTCGTGGACCTGGCCGCGGAGCGGGGCGGCAACTGCGAGTTGACCCGGCCAGGGGAAACGGCGCTGGTCGGCGGAGTGAAGATCATGGGTCCGCTCAACCTGCTCTCGACGGTCCCCAACCACGCCAGCCAACTCTACTCCCACAACATCTCGACCTTCTTCGCCCATCTGATCCGCTCGGGGGAACTCGCCTTTGACCTGGAGGACGAGATCACCCACCAGACCCTGGTGACCCGCGAGGGGCAGGTGGTCCACGAACGGGTGAAAGAGCTCATGTTGCCGAAAGCCTCGGCTTCAGTTTAGGAGATCACCGATGCGACACCTCTCCTGCAAGGGGCGCGCAGCCTTGGCCGCCTGCCTCGTCTGGGGCCTGGGGTGGCTTCGGGCCGCCGGCGCCCAAACCCACCCGGCCGGCAACCACGCCGTCCCGGAGGGCGACTACTGGTCCATGCTCTTTGTTTTTGTCCTGGCCACCTTCATCGGCATGGGGGTGATCGCCCGAGTCTCGCGCCTCCTGCACACCCCGCTGATGTCCCTGACCAACGCCATCTCGGCCATTGCGGTGGTCGGCTCCATCCTAGTAACCGGCTCCGACTACCCCGAGGAGATCCGTCTAATGGGTGCGGTGGCCCTCTTCGCCTCCACTACCAACGTCGTCAGCGGCTTTCTGATCACCGACCGCATGCTCAAGATGTTCAAGCAGGCGCCGCGCGGGGAGGCCAGGAAATGATCCACGGCCTGGTCCAACTTGCGTACCTGGCGGCGACGGCCCTTTTTATTTTTTCGCTGCACTGGATGAACGACCCCAAGACCGCCCGCTACGGCGTGATCTCGGGCGTCATCGCCATGGCCCTGGCCATCGCTGCCACCTGGTCGCAGCCCCAGGTGGTCCACCATCTATGGATCGTGGTCGCCCTGGCCGCCGGCATCCTCGTCGGGGTGCCCCTCTCGCGGGTGCCCCTCACCGCGGTGCCGCAGCGGACGGCCATCTCCCACGCCTTTGGCGGCCTAGCCGCCGGCCTGGTGGGCACCGCCAAGTACTATCTGTGGGTGGGCGAGGGCACCGAGCAGCTCACTGCCTTCCGCATGGGCGCCATTGTCCTGGAGATCATCCTTGGGTATCTCACCTTCACCGGCAGCCTGATGGCCGCCGGCAAGCTTCAAGGGGTGAGTTGGATTCCCCAGCGCCCGGTCACCTATCCTTTGCAGAACCTGGTCAACATCGGCTTGTTGGGGGCAGCGGTGGCCATGGGCGTCTACCTGGTCACGCAGCCCGCCGGCCCGCTGGCGGGCACCTTCTTCCCCATCATCATCGGCCTGGCCCTGCTATTTGGCGTCCTGCTGATCATCCCCATCGGCGGGGCCGACATGCCCACGGTGATCTCCATCCTCAATTCCTACGCCGGCCTCTCGGCGGTGGCGATGGGCTTTGTGCTTGACAACAAGCTGCTGATAATCGCCGGGGCCCTCGACGGCTCCAGCGGCCTGATCCTGTCCATCATCATGTGCCGTGCGATGAACCGCTCCTTCACCAACGTGCTCTTTGGGGCCTTCGGGCAGGTCCAGACCGTCCAGGCGGGTGGCGATGACCGGGTCTACAAACCCGAGACCATCCAGGGAGCCGCCCAGGTGTTGGAGCAGGCCAACCTGGTGGTCATCATCCCCGGCTACGGCATGGCTGTGGCCCAGGCCCAGCACAGGGTCCACGAGCTGTACGAGCAACTGACCCGGCGGGGGGTCATGGTGAAGTTCGCCATCCACCCGGTGGCCGGCCGTATGCCCGGCCACATGAACGTCCTTTTGGCCGAGGCCGACGTGCCCTACGGCGACCTGGTGGAGATGGACGAGATCAACCCGGACATGCCCCAGTGCGACGTGGCCCTGGTGATCGGGGCCAACGACGTGGTCAATCCGGCGGCCCGCTCGATGAGGGGCAGCCCCATCTACGGCATGCCCATCATTGAGGCCGACAAGGCCAAGACGGTCTTCGCCATCAAGCGCAGCAAGAACCCCGGTTTCGCCGGCATCGACAACGACCTGTACTTCCAGGACAACACCTTCATGCTCTTCGGCGACGCCAAGGTAGTGGTCGGCGAGCTGGTAAAGCAGTTCCAAGGGAGCGGCAGCCACTGAGCGGGGAGGTCGGCCATGTTGAAACACCGCCGCAGCACCGCGTCCCACGACACCCTGGTCATGGTGATGGCCGGGGGCCGGGGTGAAAGGCTCTATCCCCTCACCCGCGACCGCACCAAGGGCGCCGTGCCCTTTGGCGGCCAGTACCGGCTCATCGACTTCACCCTCTCCAACTGCGTCAACTCGGATTTGTGCCGGATCTGCGTTTTGCCCCAGTACAAGTCCGCCTCGCTGGAGCGCCACCTGCGCCTGGGATGGTCCTTCCTGCGTCCCGAGCGGGATGAGGGAATCGAGGTACTGCCGCCCCAGCAGCGGGTGGACGAGCACTGGTATCGGGGCACCGCCGACGCGGTGTACCAGAACATCTATACCCTGCGCCAGTACGCCCCGGCCCAGACCCTGATCCTCTCCTCGGACCACCTCTACCGCATGGACTACCGCCTGGTCATGGAGCACCATCTGAGGGCCGGGGCCGAGCTGACCATCGCCTGCATGAGCACCGACCTGGGCGAGGCCCGGCGTTTCGGGGTGATCCAGGCCGATGGGGACGGGCAGGTGATCGGCTTTGAGGAGAAACCCGCCCATCCCAAGCCCATGCTTGACTACCCCGGCCGCGCCCTGGTCTCCATGGGCATTTACGTCTTCGACACCCAGGGGCTGATCGAGATGCTGGAGGAGGACGCCACCCAGGCCCCCTCCACCCATGATTTTGGCCGCGATATCATTCCCCGCATGGTGCGGGAGGGCCGGAGAGTGCAGAGCTGCGACGTGGCCGCGGCCCGGGGCGAGGCGGGGTTCTACTGGCGGGATATCGGGCTGGTGGACGCCTACTGGGAGGCCAGCATGGACCTCCTGGGCGAGCGCCCGGTCTTTTCCCTGCACCAGCCAGACTGGCCGCTCTATACCTGGCAGCAGGCCCTGCCGCCGGCCCGCATCGTCCAGACCGGGCAGAGCACCGAGGTAGCCGATTCGCTGGTCTGCCCCGGGGTGGTGATCGGGGGGGCCAGGGTCCACCGCTCCATCCTCTCGCCAGGGGTGGAGATCGGCTACCGGGCCGAGGTCTACGACTCGGTGCTGATGGACGGGGTGAAGGTGGGCCCTGGGGCGCGGCTCCACCGGGTGGTCATCGACAAGGATGTGGTGGTGCCCCCGGGGGTGGAATTGGGGATCAACCCCGAAGCAGACCGGCAGCGCTTCACCGTCACGCCCGGCGGGGTGGCGGTCCTCGGCAAGGACACGCGCCTGAATCGGGATACGGGGGACCCGGAAGCCCCGCTTTCCGACGAGGCCATCGCGGCAGCAGAGTCCCTGCTGCTACCCCGGCTTTATGGCCAACCCTTCAGGCCCGGTCCCGCGCGGGGGGGTGCCTCGGACAAGATCGCCCCCTGAGCCCGGCCCGGCAGGGCCCGCCTTGACTGGTTCGGGGTAACTTTGTAACATGGATCAGGATCTTCTGCTGGAGGAGTTTGCTGGCTCATGAGACGCGCCTTGCCATGGTTGCTGGGGCTGCTGTGTTGCGGGATCGCCCTTGCCCGGGCCCAGGAGCCGGTGGAGGTGGTGGCCTCGCCCTTCCGCTCGCTGAGCAAGACCCGGGCCCTGCTCGACGCGGCGGATCTGCGGGTGTTGCTGCCCCTAGGCTACGCGGCCCGGCCTGAGATCAGCAGTTACCTGGCCGGCAGAACAGGTGTGCAGGAGGTGCGGCTCTACGCCCGGCAGCAGGGCGTCCTGGAGATCGCCATCGCCGCCGGGACCGGCGGCGGGTACGACTTTGTGTTTTACGGCGGGCGGGATCTGGCCGGGTTGGCGGAAGTGCGGGCGCGTTTCATCCCCCTGGCCCACGGCAGCCGCAGCGCCGGGCTGGAGCCGGTGGAGCCGGGCTACCAGATGTTCAACCTGGGCCACATCGAGGCGGACCGCGCCCTCGCCCTGCTCAAGGCACTTGGGTACAGCAGTATCGAGTTCGAGGCTAAACCCGCCGCCGCCGATAGCTACGAGGAGATCTTCGTCCTGATCGCCGGCAGGGAGGCCAAGCTGCCCCAGGTGGTCAAGGTGGCCAACGCCTCCAAGACCAGCCTGCTGGCGGCCGATGCCAGGGGCAAACCTGCGGCGCCAACCATGGGGGCGACCAAAGGCATCGAGGGGGCGCCGCAACTGGGCGGCTCCCATCTGCACGGCACCACCTCCGACGAGCCGCAGGAGCGGCTGCTGATCGTCTACGACCGCAACGACCCCGAAGCGCTGGAACGCTTAGTGAACCTGCTCCAGAGCCAGATCGACGTGGCGGCCCAGCAGATCGTTATCGAGGCCCTGGTTATCGAGGTCAACACCAACCAGCTCCGCGACCTCGGGGTGCAGCTCAACGCCTCACAGAAGAACGTCAAGACCAGCTTCGAGGTCTCCGACAAGGGCCTGGACCTGCCCTTCTCTTTCCTTTTCTCCCGCAACACCTTCCCTGACTTTCTCTCCTTTAAGGGCCGGCTGGAGGCCCTGGCCGAAACAGGTAACGCCAAGATCCTCTCCAGTCCCTCGGTGCTGGTGATCAACGACCGCCAGGCCCGGATCCAGGTTGGCCAGCAGATCCCGGTGGTGCGCTCCACCACCACGGTCTCGACCACCACCAGTTCGGTGGAGTACTTCCCCATCGGCATCGTGCTCAACCTCCGCCCCCGCATCAACCCCGAGGGATCGGAGGTGACCATGCAGATCGAGACCATCATCAGCTCCATCTCCCAGTCCAGCTCCCAGAGCGGCACCAGCTCCCAGGTGGCCTTTGCCCCGGTGGTGGACAACCGTCAGGTGGAGACCTTCGTGCGGGTGGCCGACGGCACCCCCTTCATCATCGGCGGCCTGCTCTCCACCGACCAGCAGGGCCGCCGGATGGGCCTGCCGCTGCTCTCCGACATCCCCATCCTGGGCGCGCTCTTCTCGCGCCAGCACTTTGAGCAGGGGCGGCGCGAGGTAATAGTGGTTATCACCCCCCACATTGTGCCCCTGGAGGACAACAGTTTCAGCTACCTGATCCCCAAGGACTCGCAACTCTTCGACCGCTTCGACACCCAGCTCTTCCGCAACGCCTACCGGGTGCGCGACGACGAGGTCTGGGATCTCAAGTTCATCCAGGAGAGCCCTGCATTACAGGATCTGCTGCGGCGGGTGCGCCTGGCCTGCCAGGAGGACCTGATGTTGCGCCAGCACGAGCGGATCAGCCCCCTGCTCGAAGACCGCATCCCCGGCGAGGAGGTGCTGGTCCGGCGCATGCTGCGGGACATCGTCGGGAAACTGGAGTTCGACGAGGAGATCGACCTGGACAAGGTTTTCTTTTTCGTGCCCGCCGGCGACGCCCAGTACGACACCCAGGAGGACCGGACCTTGGCAGAAGCGCTGGAGCCGGTGCTCAAGAGTTCCGGCCGCGCCCTCTTGCTTAGTTTCGACGCCCAGACCACCCTGCGCCCGGGCCGCCCCTTCACCTACCCGGTGGCAACGCTGCGCGACACCCTACTCCCCTCCCAGGAGGAGGAGCGGGCAGGGCTGCTGCGCCGTCTCAACCCGGTGGACGAGGAGGGCCGGCCCCGCCAGTGGTCCATCCTGCTGGCCGATCCCGACGACGTGGCCCACCTGCGCCAGGTGCTGATCCTCAAGCGCCTGCTCGAACTGAACAACAAGCTGCCCCTGACCCTGCGGGCCTTCCATCCCGGGCTGCAGATCCTCTTTCCCACCCGCGAGGACATGCGCAGCCGCTACCACCTAGTGGACCGGGAGGTGGCCCAGCTTTTCTACGAGACCTCGTCCAACCAGTACTACCCGGCCTTTGAGCGGAACTTCAACCTCAGCATAAAAGAGGTGGAGAAGCTGCTGGGAAGGAGGGGGAATTGAAGACGATGAACGCGCTGCGCTGGCTCTTGGCTGCCCTGCTCCTGGCCGGCTGCGCCGAACCGGACCAGCAGGTGACCCGGTTTACGGCGGACAACCGCTTTGCCCTGTCGCTACAGACCGAGAAGAACTGGCTCCATCCCGGCGAGATGCTGCCGGTGCGCGTGCGGGTGGAGAGCTTGGCCGGCCCGCTGGAACACGGCCTGGTGGACACCCTCAAGTTCCTGGTCAACAACGGCGCGCTGGCGCCCGTGCAGTTGGTGGTGGCCTTTGCCGGCACCGCCGACAGCGCCGCGTTCGGGGTATCCAGCATCTACGAGAACTGGGTGATCTTCCAGGCCTCGCCCAGGGCCACCCCGCAGAACCAGGGGGAGATTATTGCCCTCTTCCAGCACGCCCAGACCACCCTTAAGATCCGCATCACCCCGCCGGCAGAATCGCTGTGAGGGCACCCGCCCTACTCCACAAAAATCGCCTCGTCGGGCCAGTCGTCGCGAAGCACCCCGTGGTGCATGTTGACCATCGGCAGGTAGTTGTGCTCCCGCCGGATGGGGCCCAGTAGGCGGATGGTGCGCAGCTCGACGATGGAGTCCTCGCCGTGATTCTTCTTGAGGGAGGGGATGATCTTGCCCTGCAGATTTTCAACCACATCGCTGTCCGACTCCCCCTCCAGCACCATCACCAGGGCGATATGGCCGTCGGTCTCGGCCATGTAGCTGTCGCGGATCAATTCGCTGAAGACGTTGGCAACGTTCGGCTCGCTGCGGATCTCTTGGACCAACTGGCTGCGGGTGACCCCCAGCTTGAACTTGATGATGATCATGTGCTGGGTGTTGTAGCGGGCCGTGCCGTGGGCCTGCATCTCCACCGCCGCGTAATAGGAGAGGATGCCCTCCTGCTCCAGCCGGGCCCGCTTGCGGCTGACCGTGCGCACAGGCACCCCGGTCAGGGCGCTGATCTTGTTGTCGGAGAAGCGGGAGTTGCGGATCAGCGCGCGGATGATTTGGCGCTCCTGCTCGTCGAACTTGCGCATGACATAAACTTTCATATCGTTCGGGTGGAAATGATAAATTTAGG
Organism: Candidatus Handelsmanbacteria bacterium; assembly: GCA_016867395.1. GTDB lineage: Bacteria > Latescibacterota > UBA2968 > UBA8231 > UBA8231 > SICG01. The sequence continues at coordinate 42,100 of VGJS01000024.1, read as the reverse complement.
CCAAATTTTCGCCATAGGAAGGGAAAAATTTGCGGAACACCGCAAATTGATGGAAAAAAATGATTGACAGGCATATAACTCCGATTATATTATACCCCACCTTGCAGCCTTGCCTTGGGGGTGCAGTTGGCCCCGGCAGCCCGCAGAGAGTGGCCCTGGGGGCCAACCCCCCGTCCTAATTCCCTCCGCAGATCCTGCAGGTAACCCAGGTTTTTCGGTCCGAGCCAGACCAGAGGTCGCGCCGAGGGCGCTGATCGCCGGTGGTTTTTTTATTTTTCCCCACAGAGCAGCCGGCAACGGGCCGGCCCAGCGTGAGCAGAAAGGGCACGCCATGAGCAATCCAGGCCTACCCCCGGCCCAGGGCCTCTACAACCCCGAGCACGAGCACGAGGCCTGCGGCATCGGCTTTGTGGTCAACGTTAAGGGTGAGAAATCGCACCAGCTCGTCCACCAGGCCCTCAGCGTGCTGGTCAACCTCGACCACCGCGGGGCCTGCGGCTGCGAGGACAACACCGGCGATGGGGCCGGCATCCTGCTCCAGGTGCCCGACGAGTTCCTGCGCCACACCTGCGACGGCCTGGAGATCCACCTGCCCAAGACAGGGGAGTACGGGGTGGGCATGGTCTTTCTGCCCCACGACCGGGACCGGCGCCGCGCCTGCGAGAAGCGCTTGGAGCAGGTGGTGCAGGAAGAAGGCCAGCAGGTGCTGGGTTGGCGCACCGTGCCCACCGACAACATCTACCTGGGCCCCACGGCCAAGATCTCGGAGCCCTTTGTGCGCCAGATCTTCATAGGCCGCGGCCCAGGGCTGGCCGACGACATGGCCTTTGAGCGCAAGCTCTACGTCATCCGCCGGCGGGCTACCCGCGAGATCCGCTACGGCGACATGCCGGGGGGCGAGTGGTTCTACGTGCCCAGCCTCTCCTACAAGACCATTATCTACAAGGGCATGCTCACCGCCACCCAGTTGAAGACCTTCTACCCGGACCTGGCCGACCCTTTGGTGGAGAGCGGGCTGGCCCTGGTGCATTCGCGCTTCAGCACCAACACCTTCCCCAGTTGGGAGAGGGCCCATCCCTACCGCTACCTGATCCACAACGGCGAGATCAATACCCTGCGCGGCAACCAGAACTGGATGCTGGCCCGCCAGTCCATGCTCCAGTCCGAGCTTTTCGGGGATGACATCAAAAAACTCTTCCCCGTCATTTACCCGGACGGCAGCGACTCGGCCAAGTTCGACAACTGCCTCGAATTCCTCACCCTCTCTGGGCGCTCTCTGCCCCACGCGGCGATGATGATGATCCCCGAGCCCTGGGAGAACCACGAGCATATGAGCGACACCAAGCGGGCCTTCTACGAGTACCACAGCTGCCTGATGGAGCCCTGGGATGGGCCGGCCTCCATCGCCTTCACCGACGGGGTGCGGGTGGGGGCGGTGCTGGACCGCAACGGCCTGCGGCCCTCGCGTTACTATGTGACCAAGGACGATCTGGTGGTGATGGCCTCGGAGGTGGGGGTGCTCGACGTGCCGCCCGAGCAGGTGGAGAGCAAGGGCCGCCTTCAGCCGGGGCGCATGTTCCTCATCGACACCGAAGAGGGGCGGATCATCAGCGACGTGGAGTTGAAGGAGCAGATTGCCGCCCAGCAGCCCTACCGGCAGTGGCTGGGCCAGCACCTAGTGCGCTTCGAGTCCTTGCCAGAGGCGCCCCACCAGGAGCACCACCTGTCGCACGAAGAGGTGCTCAAGTTGCAGCAGGCTTTCGGCTACACCTTTGAGGACCTGCGGGTCTTCCTGGGCCCCATGGCCCGGCTGGGCCGCGACCCAGTGGGCTCGATGGGCAACGATACGGCCCTGGCCGTGCTCTCGGATCGGCCCCAGCTGCTCTACGACTACTTCAAGCAGCTCTTCGCCCAGGTGACCAATCCGCCGATTGACCCCATCCGCGAGGATCTGACCACCGCCACCGAGACCACCCTGGGGGCTGAGGGCAACCTGATCGATCCGGGCCCGGAGAGCTGCCGGCAGCTCCGGCTCAGGAGCCCCATCCTCAAGGACCACGAGTTGGAAAAGCTGCGCGCCTTCGAACGGCCCGGTTTCCGCTGCCGCACCCTGCCGATCTTCTTCAAGTCCGGCTCCGGGGCCCAGGGATTGGAGGCGGGCATGGAGGCGCTCTTCCAGGCCGCGGACCGGGCTATCGCGGAGGGGATGACCATTCTGATCCTCTCGGATCGCGGCGTGGACAGCCACCAGGTACCCCTCCCGGCCCTGCTGGCCGTGGCCGGGCTGCACCACCACCTCCTCCGCCAGGGCACACGTACACGGGTGGGCCTGGTGGTCGAGTCGGGCGAGCCGCGCGAGGTGCACCACTTCTGCCTGCTCATCGGCTACGGGGCCCAGGCCATCAACCCGTATATGGTCTACCAGGGGCTGGCCGTCATGATCCGCGAGGGCCTGCTGGAGAAGTTGAGCTGGGAGGAGGCGGTGAAGACCTACAACAAGTCCGCGGTTAAGGGGGTGGTCAAGGTGATGTCCAAGATGGGCATATCCACCTTCAAATCCTATCGCGGCGCCCAGATCTTCGAGGCCTTGGGGCTCAGCCAGGAGGTGATAGCCCGCTACTTCACCTGGACCGACTCGCGGGTCGGCGGGGTGGGGCTGGAGGTTATCGCCCAGGAGGCCCAGTCCAGGCACGACCGCGCCTTTCCGCGGATCCCGACCAACGCCCACACCCTCGAGGTGGGCGGCCACTACCAGTGGCGCCAGGACGGAGAGCACCACCTTTTCAACCCGCAGACCATCCACAAACTGCAACTGGCCTGCCGCACCAACAACTACGCCATCTTCAAAGATTACACCGCGCTGATCGACGACCAGTCGCGCCAGATGGCCACCCTGCGCGGGCTTTTGGAACTCAAGTACGCCGCCGAGCCCGTCCCCATCGACGAGGTGGAGCCGGTGGAGGAGATCTGTAAGCGCTTCAAGAGCGGGGCGATGTCCTATGGGTCGATCAGCAAGGAGGCCCACGAGGCCCTGGCCATCGCCATGAATCGCATCGGCGGCAAGAGCAACACCGGCGAGGGCGGCGAGGACCCAGCCCGCTACACCCTGGACCCCAACGGCGACTCGCGCAACAGCGCCATCAAGCAGGTGGCCTCAGCCCGTTTTGGCGTGACCAGCAACTACCTGGTCAACGCCCGCGAATTGCAGATCAAGATGGCCCAGGGCGCCAAGCCCGGCGAGGGCGGCGAATTGCCCGGGCGCAAGGTCTATCCCTGGATCGCCAAGGTGCGCTACGCCACGCCAGGGGTGGAGCTGATCTCGCCGCCGCCCCACCACGACATCTACTCCATCGAGGACCTGGCCCAGCTCATCCACGATCTCAAGAATGCCAACCACCGCGCCCGCATCAGCGTCAAGCTGGTCTCCGAGGTGGGGGTGGGGGTGATCGCCGCGGGCGTGGCCAAGGGCCACGCCGACGTGGTGCTGATCAGCGGCTACGACGGGGGCACCGGGGCCTCGCCGCAGACCAGCATCAAACACGCCGGCCTGCCCTGGGAACTGGGCCTGGCCGAGACCCACCAGGTGCTGGTGCTCAACAAATTGCGCAACCGCATCGCCGTGGAGGCCGACGGCCAGCTCAAGACCGGCCGCGACGTGGCCATCGCCGCGTTGCTGGGCGCCGAGGAGTTCGGCTTTGCCACCACCGCGCTGGTGACCCTGGGTTGCATCATGATGCGCGTCTGCCACCTCGACACCTGCCCGGTGGGGGTGGCCACCCAGAACCCGGAACTGCGCAAGAAGTTCAGTGGCGACCCGCAGTACGTGGTCAACTTCATGCGCTTCATGGCCCAGGACCTGCGCGAGCACATGGCTCGGCTTGGCTTCCGCACCATCAACCAGATGGTGGGGCGGGTGGACAAGGTGGAGCCCAGGAAGGCCATCGACCACTGGAAGGCCAGGGGACTGGACTTCTCCAAGATTCTGTATCCGGCCCAGGGGGGTCCCGAGGTGGGGCGCTACTGCCAGGTGCCCCAGAACCACGGCCTGGAGAACGCCCTGGACAACCAGGTGCTGCTCGACCTGTGCGAGCCGGCCTTAGCCGAGGGCAAGAAGGTTAAGGCCACCCTGCCCATCCGCAACGTCAACCGCACGGTGGGCACCATCCTGGGCAGCGAACTGACCCGGCGGCACGGGCCGGCGGGGCTGCCGGCCGACACTATCCACCTGCACTTCCAGGGCTCGGCGGGCCAGAGCTTTGGCGCCTTCATCCCGCCCGGCCTCACCCTGGAGCTGGAGGGGGACGCCAACGACTACTTCGGCAAGGGGCTTTCAGGAGGGCGGCTCGTCCTCTACCCGCCCGAAGGGGCGACCTTTGTCCCGGAGGAGAACATCATCATCGGCAATGTGGCCTTCTACGGGGCCACCAGCGGCGAGGCCTTTATCAGCGGCATAGCCGGGGAGCGCTTCTGCGTGCGCAACAGCGGGGTCCACGCGGTGATCGAGGCGGTGGGGGACCACGGCTGCGAGTACATGACTGGCGGCCGGGTGGTGGTGCTGGGGAAAACCGGGCGCAACTTCGCCGCCGGCATGTCGGGCGGGGTGGCCTACGTGCTGGACGAGGCGGGTGACTTTGCGGGCCACTGCAACCAGGAGATGGTGGACCTCTTGCGCCTGGAGGACCCCGAAGAGATCGAGGCGGTGGAGCGGATGATCCGCCGCCACGCCGAGTACACCCGCAGCAAGCTAGGTTGGCGGGTGTTGGCCTTGTGGGAGGAGATGGTGCCCCGCTTCGTCAAGGTCATGCCCCGGGACTACGATAAGATCCTCCAGGCCCTCAAGAAGGTGCAGGCCCAGGGACTGGAAGGGGAGGAGGCGATGATGGCCGCCTTCCGCGAGAGCGTCGGCGAAGCCGCCGCGGTGCGTTGAGCAGAGGAGAGATCATGGGCAAACCAACCGGATTCATGGAGCACCAGCGCGAGTTGCCGGCGGACCGCGACCCGCTGGAGCGGGTGCGCGACTGGCGGGAGTTCCACCTCCACTTTCCCGAGGAGCGGCTGCAGGAGCAGGGGGCCCGCTGCATGGACTGTGGCGTGCCCTTCTGTCACACCGGGGCGCTGATCAGCGGCATGGCCTCGGGTTGCCCCATCAACAACCTGATCCCCGAGTGGAACGACCTGGTCTACCGCGGCCTGTGGCGCGAGGCCCTAGAACGGCTGCTCAAGACCAACAACTTCCCCGAGTTCACAGGGCGGGTGTGCCCGGCCCCCTGCGAGGGCTCCTGCGTGCTGGGGCTCAACGAGAAGCCGGTCACCATCAAGAACATCGAGGCCACCATCATCGACAAAGCCTTTGAGGAGGGCTGGGTGGCGCCCCAACCCCCCGAGAAGCGCACCGGCAAGAAGGTGGCCGTGGTTGGCTCGGGTCCTTCGGGCCTGGCCTGCGCCGACCAGCTCAACCGGGCCGGTCATTGGGTGACGGTCTTCGAGCGGGCCGACCGCATCGGCGGGTTGCTGATGTACGGCATCCCCAACATGAAGCTGGACAAGCAGCAGGTGGTGCAGCGCCGGGTGGACCTGATGGCCGCCGAGGGGGTCAACTTCGTCACCGGGGTGGAGATCGGCAAGGACATTCCCGCGGCCCAGTTGCGCGGGGAATTCGACGCCATTGTGTTGTGCTGCGGGGCCACCAAGCCCAACGACTTTTTTACCAAGACGGAGGGCCGCAGCCTCAAGGGCATCCACATGGCGGTGCCCTTCCTGCACGCCAACACCAAGAGCCTGCTGGATTCGGGCCACGCCGACGGGGCCTATATCTCGGCCAAGGGCAAGGACGTTATCGTCATCGGCGGCGGCGACACCGGCACCGACTGCGTGGGCACCTCCATGCGCCACGGCTGCAAGAGCCTCCTGCAGCTCGAAATCGTGCCCATGCCGCCCCTCGAGCGGGCCCCCAACAATCCCTGGCCCGAGTGGCCCAGGATCTACCGACTCGACTACGGCCAGGAGGAGGCTAAGGCCCTGTGGGGGGAGGACCCGCGCGCGTACGCGGTGCAGACCACCAAATTCATCGGCAACGAGGAAGGCCACATTAAGGCCATCGAAATGGTGCAGGTGGAGTGGGTCAAGGGCGAGAACGGTCGGTCCGCGCCCAGGAACGTGGCCGGCAGCGAGCGGATCATCCCGGCCCAACTCGTGCTCCTGGCCCTGGGCTTCAGCGGGCCAGAGGCCGAGGTCCTCGACCAGCTCAGCGTCGAGAAGGACGAGCGCTCCAACGCCAAGGCCCAGCACGGGAGTTTCGCCACCAACGTCGAGGGGGTCTTCGCCGCCGGGGACATGCGGCGGGGCCAGAGCCTGGTGGTGTGGGCCATCAACGAGGGGCGCGGGGCGGCGCGCGAATGCGACCGCTACCTGATGGGGCAGACCCAGTTGCCCTAAGCCTCTTTTCTCCCCTAAGTGCGGGCGCGCGGGTGAAGACTTGCGCGCCTTTTTTATTTCCAGTAGGTATCGAGGAGTTTCTGCGCCTCGGCGGTCTGGATGCCCTGGGCGATGAGCTGCCTGAGGTCGTCGACGGCGCCGATCTTCCTGGCTTCGTCGGCTCCGTATTTGGCGATGCCCTCGGTGTACGACTGCTTTGCCTGCTCGAAGTACCCCTGCCTCAGATAGGCCAGGGCGAGGTTGAACTGGGCCTGGCTGGAGGGCTGGAGGCTGAGGGCCTGCTGATAGTGGGCGATGGCCTCCTCCACCTGTCCTTTCAGGTAATAGTTCCAGCCCAGGTTGACGCGGGTAACCATGTCGGCGGGGTTTTTGCCGAGGGCTTGGCGATAGGCGCGGATCGCAGCGTCGATCTTGCCCAATCGGAACAGGTCGGTGCCCATTTTGGCGTAGAGGTCGGCACTGGCGCCCTTGAGGTTCCGGTCAAGGATCTGGTCATAGACGCGCAGGGCGTCGTCGAGTTGACCGGTTTCCTGGTAGAGTTGGCTAAGTCCGAGGTAGGTTTCGACGTTGTCGTAGCCGAGGGCGGCGGCCCGCTCGAAGGCGGCGATGCCGGCCTGGCGGTCTCCCTGGGCTTGGGCGGCTGCCCCCAGGTTGTGGTAGAGGATGGGGTCGCCGGGCCGGTGCTGAATGGCCTGGCCATAGGCCTGGATGGCCTCGGGAAACCGGCGCAGTTGCCTGAGGGTGGTGCCCAGGTTGGCCCAGGTCACCGGGTCCGCCGGGTTGAAGGCCAGGGCCTGGCGGTATCCGGCAATGGCCTTGGCCAGGTCGCCGTCCTTGGCCAGGTTGAGGGCCATGAGGCCATAGCCCTGGGCAATCACCAGGGGCAGGTGCTGGTCGCCGGCCGGGGCGAGGAAGGTCTGCAATTTCAAGGCGGCCTCGGCGCGGCGGGCCTCATCCGGCCCAAGGGACAGCGAAACCAGGTTGAAGGCGTTGAGGGTGGGGTTGGCCGGGAACTTGGCCAGCCCCTCCGCCAGGCTGGCGGCGCCGGCCTCGGTCCCCAAGAGGTGCAGGCACAGGCGCACATAGGCGTCTTCGAGCGGGACGATCAGGGAGTCCTGGGTGGCCACCGCCCGCTCTAGCTGCCCGATTCCCAGCGGCGAGCCGGTGGCCAGCGAGTTCCTGCCGGCGGTGTAGAGGGTGAAGTCCTGGGCGCGCCGCAGCGCGAAAAAGCTGGATACCAGCAGACCTAGGAGGACAACCATCCCCAGAGCCCTGGCCCAGGGGAGCCCCAGCCGGCTCTGGAGCCAGCACCCCGCTGTGAGCAGGCCCCAGGCTGCCAGCACGGCAGTGCCGGCGCTGGCCAGATAGAGGAAGCGCGAGGGGCCGCCCTGGGCGAGGTCGCGCAGGAGGGCGGGGGCCGGGGTGATGAAGGGTAGGAGGGCGAGAAGGGTCCACAGGGCCCAGGTGGCCACCAGGGGCTGTTCCCGCCAGACCAGGACCAGCAGGCCGGCCAGGAACGCGGCCCCCACCCCCAACTCCCAGGAGGCAAAGCGGTAGATGGGCGAGAAGATCCAGTGGGCATTCGTGATCAATCGGCCCAGAAGCCAGAGGAAGTTGGCGGCCAACTCGCCCGGTGCGGGGAGGCGGGCAGCGGCGGCCACGGGCGGGGTGGCCGGATAGAGATGAACGACCCCGGCGATGACGAGCAGGAGCAGGCCGCCCAGGGGCAGTAGGTGGAGCAGGGGGCCGCGCAGGTGCCGCTCCCGGTTCCAGCACAGATAGAGGGAAAAGGCCCACAGGGCGATGACCGCCGGGTGGGCCAGGGCGGCCAGCAGCATGGCCGCGTAGGCGGCGGCCAGGAGGGCGGGCCGCCCTTGGTCGAGGTAGCGCCGGCAGCAGTCCAGGGCGACCAGCCCGCCGGCGAACATGAGCGGGTAGGCGATGGCGGAGATCCACTGGACGGCGCGGAAGTGGGCGACATTGACGAGGAAGAGCAGTCCGGCCAGCCCGGCCAGCGCCGGGGAGGCGCCCAGGCGTAAAAGCAGGCGGGCCAGCAGCAGGGAGACCAGCAAATGCAGGGCCGCGACCAGCAGGTGGAAAGGGGCGGGGGATTCCCCCCACAGGCTGTAGCCGACCCAAAACACCAGGTTGACCAGGGGGCGGCCCGGATAGCGGCTGGGCGAAAGGAGGTTGGAGAAGTCCTTGCTAATCTCGGCGCTATCGCGCAGGTAGGTGTCGTCGTCCCCGTCGAAGGGATAGGAGCGCAGGTCGCCAAAATACAGGCACGCCAGCAGCAGCATGCCGAGGGTGTAGCCGGCCCAGAGCCGGGGGCTGGCGGTGGCGGGAAAGGGGTCTGGGGCGGCGGGTGGCATGGTGGCCGCCGGTGGAAAGGGGGCTAATTCAGCGCCAGTAAGCGTCAAGGAGTTTCTGCGCCTCGGCGGTGTGGATGCCCTGTTGGAGGAGTTGCTTGAGGTCCTCGACGGCGCCGATCTTCTTGGCTTCGTCAGCCCCGTATTTCTCGATGCCCTCGGCGTAGGACTGCCTTGCCTGCTCGAAGCGCCCCAGTTTCAGATTGGACAGGGCGATGTTGAACTGGGCTTGGCTGGAGGGCTGGAGGGCCAGGGCCCGCTGATAGTGGGTGATGGCCTCCTCCACCTGTCCTTTCAGGTAGTAGTTCCAGCCCAGGTTGACGTGGGCGGCCAGGTTGGCCGAGTCGGCGGCCAGGGCTTTGCGGTAGGCGTGGGTGGATTGGTCGACTTTGCCCAGTCGGAACAGGTCGGTTCCCATCCGGGCGTAGAGATCGGCGCTGGCGCCCTTGAGGTTCCGGTCAAGGATCTGGTCATAGACGCGCAGGGCGTCGTCGAGTTGACCGGTTTCCTGGTAGAGTTGGCTGAGTCCGAGGTAGGTTTCGACGTTGTCGGAGCCGAGGGCGGCGGCCCGCTCGAAGGCGGCGATACCGGCCTGGCGGTCTCCCTGGGCCTGGGCGGCTAAACCGAGGCTGTGGTGGAGGGCGGGGTTGTCGGGCTGCAGAGCGATGGCCTGTTGATACGCGGCGGCGGCCTCGGGGAGCCGCCCTAAGCCGCGCAGGGCGGTGCCCAGGTTGGCCCAGACCCTGGGGTCGCGGAAACCTCGATCTATGGCCTCTCGGTACTGGGCTTCGGCTTCCTCCAGGCGCCTGGCCGCATAGTACAGATTGCCCAGGTTGTAGTGGTTGGCGGCCTCGGTCGGGTCGAGTTGGACGGCTCTTTCCAGGGCCGCGATGGCGCTGGGCCGGTCGCCGCCGCGCAGGTCCAGCGCGGCCAGGCGCTGGCGCACCGGCAGGTAGTTGGGGAAATGCTCCAGGCACTCCAGGTAGACTCGGCGGGCCTGTTCCAGCTCACCCTGGAGTTCGTAGCACGACCCTAGCAAGCCGTAGAGGTCCTCGGCCGGGCGTTCGGCAATGGCCTGGCGGCAGAGGGCGATGGCCTCCTCCACCCGGCCCTGGAGCAGCAGCACCAGGGCGCGCAGGTCCGGGATGCCCCGGTCGTCGGGGTTGAGGCGCAGGGCCTGCTCGGTCATGAAGGCGGCCTCCTCGGTCTGACCGGTGTTCATCAGGGCCGCGACCAGGCCACGGTAGATTTTGATACTCACGGGGTTGTAGTCGAGGGCGCGGCGGAGGGCGGGGATGGCGACCTGGAAATCGTCCTGCTTGGCGCGATTGAGGCCGTAGTTGGCGTAGGCCTGGAAGACGAGCTGCTCGGCCTCTTGGCGCTGGGGGCCCTGAAGGGCCCCCAGCAAGGAGTCCAAGCGCTCCCGGGCTTTTTGCTGCAATGCCGGGTCTAGATCGAGGGATTGGCCGACAGACCGGTATAGGTTGAGACCTATATCAGTGGGAAACTGCTGCAGAGCCTGACTCAGGGTTGGCTCGAGGTCAGCGGAGCCCAGGAGGGGGAGGCAAAGCCGGTTGTACGCGTCGAGCAGGGGGATCATCTCGGGGGCCAGGGCGATGGCCCGCTGCAACTGCCGGGCCCCCAGGTCGGGATCGCCCAGGGCAATGTAGCTCCTGCCGGAGGTGTAGAAGGTGAGGGCCTCGGATTTTTTGAGGAAGACGAAGCTGGAAAACAGCAGCACGGCCAGACCGGTTAGATAGGGAAGGGGGGGCGGCAGCCAGCGGCCCAGGCGCAAGCTGCCCCGTTCCAGCAGCCAGGCCAGGAGCAGGGAGGAGCCTGCGGTGGAGAGGTAGAGGTAGCGCGAGGGGCCAACGGGCAGGTCGCGAACCACCTCCTCTGTCAGCATCGGGAAAGGCAGCAGCAAGAGCAGGGACCACGCCGCCCACAGGGCCCCGGGTTGGATTCTCCGCCAGATCAGCGCCCCCAGTCCCCCCAGCACCCCCAGGCCCAAAGCCAGTTCCCAGGTCTGCTGCTGGTACACGGCCACCGCGGTCCAGTGGGCAGTGCTCAGCAGCCGGCCGGAGAACCACAATAGCAACTCGCCCATGCCGAGGGCCAACTGCGGCAGGCCCTCCAGGAAATAGGTATTGAGGGCGTGGGCGGTGCTGGTGCTCTTGGCGGTGGTGTAGGAGATGAAGGCCAGAGCGGGCAGCAGGAGCAGGCCCAGGGGCGGGAGGGTCTGCCACAGGGGGCGCAGCGGGCGGCCCTGGCTCCAGGCCCAGTACAGGCAGAAGGGCCAGGTCATCAGAGCCGCCGGATGGGCTAGGGCTCCCAGGGGCAGGGCGGCGCAGAATACCCAGAACCATCCCCTCCCCGAGGTCTGATAGTGGCGCTGGCAGCACAGCACCGCCCCCAGGCTCAAGAGCAGGGCCACCGGGTAATCCATGCCGGAGATCCAGTGGACTGCCTGGAAATGGGCCACGTTGACCAGGAAGAGCAACCCCCCCGCCAAGGCCAGCTCGAGGCCCATGCCCAGTTCCCTGGCCGCGTAGGCCAGCACCAGGGCGGCCAGGGTGTGGAGGAGGGCGGCGTAGAGGTGATAGCGGGCCGGGTCGGGGCCCCAGAGGAGATAGGGCACACTCTCGACGAATTCGGCCAGGGGCCGGCCCGAGCCCACGGCCTTCTCCTCGGCGGGAGTGAAGAAGAAGGACAGGTCCTTGGCGAGGGCGGCACTGTCCCGGAAGACTTCGTCGTCGTGGGTGTCGAGCAGGTGCTCGGCCAGGCTGCCGAAGCAGGCCCAGGACAGGGCGGCCATCACCAGGGCGTAGATCAGCCAGGTTTGCCAGGTAGGGCGCAGGGAGAAGATACCAGGTGGGGCTTCCTGCGGCATCGGGTCAGATCCCCAGGATGTCCAGGCTGTCGCGGTGGATCAGGGCAGCGATCTCCTTTTCGCGCAGACGCGGCAGGGCAGTGCCGTCAAGCATGCGGTTGAGATCCAAAAGCCCCTGGATAGAGGCGTCGATGGTGGTGAACGGGTAGTCGCTGCCGAAGAGCAGCTTGTGCCAGACCCCGTATTCCTGCACCAGCATCAGGCTGTGGTAGAGCTGGAATGGGCGGTAGTGCAGGGCGCTGACGTCGGCGTACACGTTGGGGTGTTTGCGGATCACCACCGCGCACTCCCCCTCGTAGGGGTGGCTCAGGTGGGCCATGATGATCTTCACCTGCGGGAAGCGGGTAGCCACGGCGTCGAGGTGGCGGGGCAGGGTGCAGTTGAGGGGGGCCTGGGCCACGAAGGTGGTGCCGGTGTGGAGCAGGACCGGCAGGTGATGTTGGGTGGCGTAGCGCCACAGGGGATCGAGGTTCTCGTCGTGGGGATAGAAGCCGGCGTACATCGGCAGGAGCTTGATGCCCTTGAGCCGTAGCTGCTGGTGCCCGTTCTCCATTTCCTTTTCCCAGCCCGGCTGGGTGGGGTCCACGGAAAGGAAGCCGATACAGGTGTCGGCGTGCTCTTTGGCGTACTGAGCCACGTAACCGTCGTCCACCCACACCCCCGAGAGCCGGGCCTTGCCGCCGAAGACGATGGTCTTGTCGCAACTGGCGGCTCCGCGCCGGTACGCATCGTACGTGACGCGCAGATCCAGCTCCTGGCCCGCCCGGGCCACAAAGCGGGCCTGGCGGCGGAACTCCTCGGTGAAGTCATCGGGGTATTGCCAGACGTGGGAGTGGACATCGACGATCATGTCATCTTCTCAGTGGGGGCGGCCGACCCCGTAGGTGGCGGCCAGGTAAGTTTCGATGCCCTCGGGCTCATCCAGAAACTGCTTGCCTTTGGCCTGGCGGACCTGGTAGGGGCTCAGGTCGCCGGAGGGGTCGCGCTCCACGATTAGCACCGGAATGGCCTGGTTTTCCTCGCCCAGTTCCTCGATCAGCGCGGGGCGGGGGCGAGGGAAGTCGAGGTGGTGGATCTCCAGCACCTGGCGCAGTTGGGGGTAAAGGAACAGCATGCCCTCGAGGCAGGCGCAGTAGGGGCAGAAGAAGGGGCCTTCGCCCCCATCCATGAAATCGGGCTTCAGGAGGAACAGACGGTCTTTGGCCATGATCGGCACACCTCCGAATAGTGCTGATGAAGGTACGGTCCGCTCTAAGCCAGGGCAAAACCGGCTCCTGCGCTGCCCCGCTCAGAAACCGCCGGGCGCGGGCCGGCGGTAGGGGGAGGCGCCGGGCAGGGTGTCCAGCAGGGCCTGGCGGGTGGGGAAGAGCAGGGCGGATTGGGCCGGGTCCAGGGCGCCGACCAGGCCGGTGCCTTGGTGGCGCAGGAGCAGGCGGCCCCCCTCGTCCCGGGGGCCTACCTCCAGGACGTCGAGGCTGTCGGCTTCGTCGCGCAGTTGCAGTTGTCCCTGGACGGCGAAGGGGGTGCGCGGGTCCAGCAGGGCTGCCCAGCGCAACTGGCCGAGGAACTCGGCGTAGGCGAGGGCATTGGCCGCGCCGCAGATCAGGTCCTGGCCGCCCCACGCGGCCCGCCACTGTTGCGCCGGCAGTTGGGGCGGCCGGCCGGGTGCGGGGGGCGGGGCCGGAGCCATTTGCAGCCGGCGCAGGGCGCGCAGCGGGTAGCCGGGCTGCGAGAACTCGACCCGTTCCACGGGCCTGCGCCCCAGAGCTGCGGGCAGCACGCGGTTGTCCAGGAGGGGCGGGGCGCTGCGGCCCAGGGCCAGACGGGGATTGGCATGCAGGTGGAAAACAGTGTCGGCATTGGCGGGCCGTGCATAGCACTCCTGGGCTCCGGGACCGGGGATGCCCTGTCCGATCCACACCTCGGCCAGCAGAGCACGGCCCTCCCCCTCGACCCTGAACCTCAGGGCGCGCTCGGGGTCCAGGCCCAGGCGGGTGAGGTCTGCGCTGCCCGCGGCATACACCGTGGCCGGGGCGCGCAGCAGTCCCTCCAGCACATACTCGATGCCCTCGGCCTGGGCAAAGGCGTCGAAGTAGCCAGGGTACCGCCAATGGGCTCCCCGCCGCACATAGGTCCAGGTTTGCGCCCCCGACTGCACCTGCAACTGCTGCGGGGCCGTACCGGGGGCCGCGATCAGGGGGCGCAGGACCTCTTCCCGCTGGCGGCGGGTCTGCTGCCGCGCTTCGAGCAGGTACTCGGCCAGGACCAGCAGGAGCAGCAGGGCCAGCAGGCCCAGGTGCCGGCCCTTCACCGGGACCACCTCAGGGGGCGGCGGCGCCGGCGGTAGCGGTCCAGGCCAAACAGCAGCAGGAACAGCGGACCGGCGGCCAGGACAAAGGCGCGCCAGAGAACCTTGGTCCCCGGTTCGAGGGCGGCGAACCCGCGGGGTGCCGGGTGCCGGGCCTGGAGGGCGGCCAGTTCGGGGCCGTACGCGGCGCGGGCCATGGCGTTGAGCAGGAACTGGGCGTGGTCAAAGCCGGGGGCGCGCAGGTACTGGTCCTTGAACATCTCCGAGGAACCGATCAGCAGCAGTTGGGCAGAGGGCTGATCCGGGCCAGGGGGTAGCAGGGAGGCCTTGCCCTCGGCGCTCAGGTCAGGGGGCGGGAAGATCCCTTCCAGGTCCAGGGCCAGGGGCTGGGGGCCGGACAGGTACGAGGAGGGGGAGAAGATCTCGGGGGGCAACCAGCCGCCCTGCCAGTCAAAGGACCAGGCCCGGTCCGAGGTACTGACCAGCACCTGTCCGGCCAGGCCCAGATCGGCCAGGCGCTGGGGGTCGACGGCAAAGCGATTGCCCCAGATAAAGAGCAGATCCCCCATGTGGCGGGTCAGCTCGGAGTCGGGGGAGTAATTGGCGCCCACGGCGCGGATCAGGAAGGGCAGGGCCACCTCCTGGGGATCGTACTCGCGCAGGGCGCTGCGGTTGACCTGGGTGGCCAGGGCCAGGTGGTGCTGGGTGCGGTCCATCAATACCTCGCGCACCTGTTCGACGCCCAGCAGCTTCAGATAGCGGTCCAGGTCCTGGAACTGGGGCTGGGGCCAGTACACGGTCTGGAAGCCGGCCCCGCGGTACTGGCGCTGCTGGATGTTGAAGTGCTGCAAGGCGACGATGGCGGGCCGGCCCCGGGCCAGATGCCGGCCCAGCAGCAGGAGCACGCGGCCGGAGTCGCGGCGCGGCTGCATCCAGAGAAAGACCTCCGCTTCCTCCGGCAGGTAGGGCTCCTGGGGATTCACGTAACTCACCTGGTAGCCGTAGTCTTGCAAAAGAGCCTTGAGTTGGCTGTACACGTCGACGCCGCTGGGGGCGCTCAGCCCCTGGCGCTGGTAGTCCTCCAGGGCCTCGGCCGGGGAGAGGCGGGGCCAGTCGGCGACCACGGCCACGTGGGGGGCGCGGCCCCATTCCAGGCGCCGGAGCGCGGCAGCCAGCAGGAATTCGAGGTGGTCGACGCTGTGTGCGTCGAGGCGCGGAACCAGGGCGACCTTACCCCCTTCTTCTAGACGCAGCCCGCTCCATACCAGTTGCCTGGCCAGGGTGTCCTGCACCACCACCTGCACCTCGAAGGGCCGGAACCCCTCGCCCTGCAGGCGGGCACGCTCCTCCCGGTCCATGGGGCGCAGCCATCCGGCATCCAGATAGCCCTGGTCGAGCAGGGCCCTGATCCGGGGCTCGATGGTTTTGAGCGCGGGGGGCATGGAGGCCCGCGGGGTGAGGGCGGCCTGCACCTTGAGGCCGGCGCGGTGCTGATCGAAAAGCCGTAGGGTCAGTGGCGAAGGGGTGTTGAGGTTTTCCGCCGTCAGGTCCAGTTGTGCCGGGCCCAGGTGCCGCAGCAGCCAGGGCAGGGTCAGGGCCACGGCCAGGGCCAGGGCCGGGCGCAGCAGCGCCGGCAGGGGGGGCAGCACCCAGCGCCCCCTGCCGGAAAGGTAGCGGCGCAATCCCAGTCCCAGCAGCGCCAGGGGCAGTGCCAGGACCACCCAGCCGCGCCAGAAGAGCCGGGCGCCCTCGCCCAGGGGCGGCAGGACCTGGGGTTGGGGCCGCTCCACCCTGAGGCGCACCAAACGTTCGGGGGAGGCCAGGGTGCGGGCCAGGTCGCGCAGCAGGACCTGGTGGCCGTATCCGGGCTCTTCGAGGACCTGGTCCTGGAAAGGGCTGGGGCTGGCCAGCACCACCAGTTGGCCGGCCCAGGGGTCCTCGGTTTTGAGCAGGACCATCAGGTTCTGCTTGCCCACCTGCAACTGCGGCGAGGCCAGTTCCGCCGGGCCGAACTCGCCCTGGGGCAGGGGCTGGACCCAGGCGTTTTCGGTGGTGGTGGCCGCCACCTCGGCCTGGTAACCGGCCGCCACCCGAGCCAGATCCAGTTCCAGGGCGCTGGCCCCCACAAAGGCCAGGGCCCCGCGCGCCGGGCCGCCCAAACTCTTCATGTCTCGGAAAGCCGGGGTGCAGCGCAGTTGAAAGGGGGCCTCTACCTGGGCGAGGCGGCCGCCGACGGTCAGGCTGAGCGGGCCGGCGGCCCGGTCCAGGAGCAGGTCGGGCTGGGGCCGCAGACCCCAGGGCCGCAGCAACTCCTCCCAGGCCGGCTGCGGCAGGACCCGACAGCGCCACGGGTCGCCGGGCAGGTAGTCGAGGGCATAGGCGCTGCCGGCCAGGACCACCGAACGCCCCGAGGCGAGGAAGCGCCGCAGTTGGCGCAGGTGGGAAGGGGAGGCGGCGCCGGGTTGCATCCAGAAGAGCACGTCGGCGTCGATGGAGGCGGTCGGGTCCAGGTCCAGGTCCACCTCGATCACGGGTCCCTGCTGGCTCAGGTGCCGGGGCAGGAGCTGATAACCTGTGGGCGGGGCGGCAACGGCAAAGGTGGGCTGCAGGGGCTGTCTTAGGGTTTGCAGGTGGGCGAGGATCAGTTCTTCGAGCCGGTCGCTCTGCTCGATCCCCTGGATCAAGATCTCAGGGGTGCCCTCGGGGGCCAGCACCAGGGAGGACCAGATTTCCTGCTGCCGGTGTTCGTCGGCCAGGATGCGCCGCACCTTGAAGGGCGAGACCTTGTGGGCGGCGGCGTAGGCGACGCCGGCCTCCCCGCTCAAACCGGGGTCGAGGACGCGAAATTCAAGCCGGCCGTACGCGTGGTCCCGCAGGGCCTCCAGCACCTGGCGCACCTCGGTTTCGAGGTTTTTCAGGTGGGAGGGCATCTGCTGCGGATCAGTGGCAAAGTAGGTGAGGGCCACCTTGCGGTCGAACTGCCGGAGGAAGGAGAGGGTCTGGGGGGAGAGGGTGGCGGGCGAGGCCCCGCCCAGGTCCAGGGCCCAGGGGAGGCGCCCGGCCAGCCGGCCCGCCTGCAGGGCGATCAGCAACAGGATCAGCGCGGCGGCGGCGGGCAGCAGGGGCCGCTTCAATACTTGCCCCGCCGCAGGACCTGCTCGTTGGCCCAGAGGAAGAAGGCGCTCAACAGCGCAAAGTAGGCCAGGTCAGCCAGGGCCACCACGCCCCGCCCAAGCGCCTGGTAGTGCGGCAGGGCCGACACCGTCTCGGCCAGCCAGGTACCCGCCTGCCAGGAGGGGCTCAGACCGTCGAGCACCTCGATCACCTGCTCGTGGCCGCTGAAGACAAAGAGGAAACCCAGGAGGGCGGCCAGCACAAAGGCGACGATCTGGTTGCGGGTCAGACAGGAGACAAAGACCCCGAAGGCCAGGAAGAGACCGCCCAGGGAGGCGGCTCCCAGGTAGTTGGCCAGGATCAGCCCCAGGTCCGGGTCGCCCAGCCAGCACAGCATCAGGGGGATGGGCAGGCTGCCGGCCAGCACCACCAGGTAGAAGCCCAGGGCCGCCAGGTACTTGCCCAGCACCAGTTGCGAGGGGCGCAGCGGCAGGGTCAGGAGCAGTTCAAAGGTGTGCTGGGCCCGCTCCTCGGCCCAGGTGCGCATGGACAGGGCAGGCAGGAAGGGGATGAGCAGAAAGGGCAGCACCTCGAAGTAGGGGCCCATGTCCACCACCCCGTCGAGGAAGAAGGTGTTCATGAAGGTGGTGCCCGAAAGGGCCAGAAAGACCGCGGCGCAGATATAGGCGATGGGCGAGTCGAAGTAAGCGCCCAGCTCCCGGGCGCAGACCACCAGGGCGCCTTCGCCGTAGGCGCGGGCAGAGCGCAGCTCAGGCATGGGCGGTTTCCGCGCCGGTCTGGACCAGGTGGGCGAAGATCTCTTCGAGCCCGGCCTGGGGTTTGCCGATGGAGGCGGCCAGCGCGGGCAGGCGGCCCTGGGCCAGGAGGCGGCCCTGGTGGATGATGAGCACCCGGTCGCTGGCTGCCTCCACGTCGGCGATGATGTGGGTGCTGAAGAGCACGGCCCGCTGGCGGCTCAACTGGCGCAGCAACTGGCGGAAGGCCATCACCTGTAAGGGATCGAAGCCGTGGGTGGGTTCGTCGAGGAGCAGGATGGGGGGATCGTGGATGAGGGCCGAGGCCAGGCCGATGCGCTGGCGGAAGCCGGTGGAGCACTGGCCCACCCGCTGCTCCAGCACCCCCTGCAGGCCGCAGGTGGCGACGGTGCGCTCGAAGTGGTTTGCTAGTTCCGCCCCGCGCAGACCCCGGGCCCGGCCCACGAAGCGCAGGAACCCGTCCACCCGCATATCCAAGTAAAGAGGGGTGTCGCCGGAGAGGTAGCCGATGCGCCGGCGCACCTCCAGGGGCTCCACGGCGGCGTCGAGGCCGTCGATCAGGATCTGCCCCGAGGTGGGCAGCAGGAAGGTGGAGAGCATCTTGAGCACGGTGCTCTTGCCGGCCCCGTTGGGCCCGACAAAACCGACGATCTCACCGCGCTCCACGGTGAAGCTGACCGCGTCCACCGCCTTGAGGGCGCCGTAATAGCGGGTGAGGGATAGAGCAGAGATCATGGTGATAAATACAGAAAAGGGCCGCGGGCCGTCAAGCAGGCCGGGGCGGTCCGGGGGCGGCGCTGCGGGGCGCGGGCCAGCCACAGTTCCAACAGCAAAAGCAGCAGGGCCAGGGCCAGGCACTCGCGCCACAGCTCGCGGCCGTAGCGGCTGCCCAGCACCAGGGGGCGCAGCTCGTCCTGGGGGGAGAGGAAGCGGGTGCGCCCCGGCCCGAAGAGCTGCTCGACCTGCCGGCGGGGCACCAGGCCCAGGTCGGCCTCGCGGGGGTCGGGATTGACGGCGAAGAGATCGACCAGTTGCCCCTCCCGCCACAGCCGCCACAGGCCCGCCTCCTCGGCGCGGGGGATCTGCCACCAGCAGCGCCCGCCCTGCACGCTGGCCGAGAGCCACAGCTTGCGGCCCGAGGGGGTTTCGGCCTGGATGCGATCGTCGATCCCGGTGCCGGGCAGGTGGCGCCGCAGGGGCTGGCCCACCAGGTAGGGGGCATCGGGCTGGGCCGGCTGGCTCAGCAGGCGAACCAGGCGGTGCATCAGCGGGGCGAAGAGCCCTTTGAGGGGCAGGTCGTTCCATTCGAGGGAGAGGGGCGTGGCAAAGAGCAGGGTCCGGCCCTCCTCCTGTCCCCCGAGGGTGGCGGCCGCCTGGCCGGAGGCGAGGTGGACCAGGGCGGCGCTTTCCTGGTCGGACGACGGGGCCGAGGCCAGAAGAAAGAAGGCGCGGAAGCGGGGCTGGTCCCCGGCTACCTCGGTGAACAGCCCGTCGAAGAGGGGGTGGTGGGGCAGTTGGGGGTTTAATCCCTGCCCGGGGTGCGGGCCGCCCGGCTGTCCCGCCACCTCTGCCAGCCGCGACGGGGTCAGGGCGGGCAGGAGTTGGCGGTTGAAGAAGTTCAGATCCGCCTGGGGGGAGGGAAAGATCACCAGCGCCCCGCCGCCGGCCACATAGCGGTGTACTAGTGCGGTCTGCTCGGCGGAGAGATGGTCGAGGTTGCACAGCAGCAACACCTCGGCCTGCTCCAGCAGGCCGGGTTCCAGTTCGCCGATTAGCCCGAAACGCAGGACCAGGGCCGGATCGGCCGCGGCCCCGGCGGCCAGGGCCCGCCGTGGGTAGTAGGTGTCGGCGGGCTGGCGGCCCAGCACCAGCACCCGGAAGGAGTCGGGGGTGCTGAGGGTGAAGTAGCGGCGGTTGTCCAGGGGCAGGGCGTCGTCCTGGATCTCGACGTACCCGCCCAGCAGGCCGGCGCGGCGCGGGGTGAGGGCAAAGTCGAACTGGAACCGCTCGCCGGGCCGCAGGTCGGCCAGTTGGTGGCGCACCCGCTCGCCGTCGAGGTACACGTCGAGGGGAGTCTTGGGGGCTGGCTGGGAGGAGGTGTTGGCCAGCACGGCCCGGGCGTTCAGTTTTTTTCCGGGGGCCGCCAGCCACGGAGAGAAGCTGACCTCATCCAGGTGCAGGTTGCCCCGCTCGGCGGTCCCGAGGTCGGCGACCCAGACCTGGGCTTGGGGCAGCCAGTCGGCTTTCGGGGCGAGGTCTTCCCAGTTGTGGCGGGTCAGGTCGCCCAGCAGATAGACCTCCTGGCGCAGCCCGGGGTAGGCGGCGAAGAACGCGGCCCCCGCCTGTAGAGCCGCCTCTAGGTCGGTGCTCTCCTGGGTGGGCTGGAGTTCCTCCACCACCTTGGCCGCGTGGGTGAAGGGCGCCCCGTCGAGGGGCCGGCCGGCAAAGGGGAAGAGGGCCACTTTGTCGCGGGGCGGGAAGAGGGCGAGCAGCTCCCCGGCCTGGCGGCGCAAAGGCTCGAAAAGCGGGCCGCCGCCCTGGCGGAACCCGGTGCTGTAGGAGCAGTCGAGCAGCACCGCGGCGGCCACCGGGGTGCTACCGCCGCCCCAGCCGCCCGCCCCCTGGTGGGCCGGCCGGGCAAAGGCCAGGGCGATGAGGGCGACGATCAGGGTGCGTAGGAGCAGGACCAGCCACTGGCGCAGGCGCAAGCGGCGCAGGCGGCTATGGTGCAAGCGGCGCAGGAAGTCGACATTGCTGAAAGTTTGAGGTTGGGACTGGCCCCGGTGTAGCAGGTGGATGGCCAGCGGGATGAGGGCCGCGGCCAGCCCGATCAGGGCGAGGGGACTGAGGAACTGCAACGCGCCTCAGGCCGAGGCGGGATGGCGTTTTTCTTCGGTTTCGATGAGGCGGATGATCCCCTCGGCATCGGCGGCGGAGATCAGTCTCTTCTTAAAATCGTCATTCTTGAGCAGGCGCGAGATGCGGGCCAGGGCCTTGATGTGGGGCCCCGAGACGTTAGCGGGGGAGACCAGCAGGAAGAACACATAGGCCGGCTCGCCGTCGAGGGCCTCGAAGTCCACCCCCCGCTTGTGGATGCCCAGGGCCGCCGCCAGGCGGGTCACCGCGTCGGACTTGCCATGGGGGATGGCGATGCCGTCGCCGATGCCGGTGCTCATGATCTTTTCGCGCTCGACCACGGCCTGGAGCACCATGTCCCGGTCGGAGACGACCGCTCCCGCCTCCAGGGAATCGACCAACTCCCTGATGATCTCTTCCTTGGTCTGGCCCTGGAGGCCGACCAGCACGGAACGGCGAGAGAGGATGTCCAATAAGGTCATCGTGCGCTTCTCCAGGAGGAGTTGCCCGCGGCACCCGAGAGCGGCGGTGCGAATGCTGCAGATTAGCCAAAGATAGAGATGCAAAAAATATAAGTCAACAGCCTCGCCCCGCCCTTGTCGGTGCGCTTGACGATGGAGGGGAAGGGCGTACATTCAGGGCATTTTGCAGGAGGGCGAACACGGCAATCCGGCATACCCTGCTCTTCATTGCCTACCACTATCCCCCCGTCCGTTCGAGCGGCATCGAGCGCGCTCTGCACTTTGTCCGCCGCCTGCCCGAATTCGGCTACCGCCCCCTTGTGCTGACCACCTCCGCCTTTGGCGGGGCCAGCGGCCCAGAGGTGCGGCGCGCCTGGGAACCGCTGGCGCTGTACCGCCAACTGTGGAACCCCCAGGCCAGGGCCGGCGATGCCCCTTCCTCGCTGCGCACCGACGCGGGCCGACTCCAGGGGGCGGTGGCACTCCTGCGGCGCTGGGCGGTGTTTCCCGACCTGCAGATCACCTGGATGCCCTTTGCGCTGCGGCGGGCCGTCGAGGTGGTGGAGGGCGAATCCCCAGCGGCGCTGTACTCCACCTATCCGCCGGCCAGCGCCCACCTGCTGGGCCTTCTGCTCAAGCGGCGCACCGGCCTGCCCTGGGTGGCCGATTTCCGCGACGCCTGGACCAGCGATCCCCTCGACCCCGGTTTGCCCCCCTGGCGCCAGGCCCTGGAGCGCCGCCTGGAGCAGGCGGTGGTCGAGGCCGCCGACGCGGTGGTCACGGCCACTGAGTTGAGCGCTAATTACCTGCGGCAGCGCTACCCGCGCACCGCCTCCAGGGTGCGAGTGATCACCAACGGCTTCGATCCCGAGGAGTTCCCCGGTGTCCAGGCCGCGCCCCCTGCCGCCGGGCCGCTGCGCATAGTACACACCGGCTCCTTTTCCTACAGCCACCCCCAGCGCTCCCCCCAACCCCTCTTCAATGCCCTCGAGTCCCTCCTGGCCGAGGACAGGGCCTGGGCAGGGCGGCTGCGGCTAGTGCTGGCCGGCAGCCTCAGTCCGGCCGAGCGCCTGGCAGGGGCAGCGCTGGAGGCAGTGGGTATCGTGGAATGCCTGGGCACTTTGGAACGCCCCCAGGCCCTCGAACTCCAGCAGCGGGCCCACCTGCTGCTGCTGCTCGACCACGCCCGCCCCTGGCCGGCCTCGAACGTGCCGGGCAAGCTCTACGAGTACCTGGCCGCCGGCCGCCCGGTCCTGGCCCTCTGTGGGCCGGGCATGGTGGCCGAGTTGGTGCGCCGGCTGGGGGCCGGCTGGTGCGCCCCGCCCGGGGATGTCGAGGCCATCCGCCGGGCCCTGGTCGCAGCCTGGGAAGGTTTTGCCCAGGGCCGTCTGCCGGGCGGGGTGGCCCAGGCGGAACTGGCCTGCTTCCACCGCCGCGCCCTGACCGGGCAGTTGGCCGAGTGTTTCGACGCCCTGCTGGCCCGGCGATGAGGGTCCGCCCTGCCCTGGGGATTTTCGCCCTGGCCCTGGTCCTGCGCCTGGGCTGGGTTTTCCAGGACCTCCCGGTGCCGCCCCAGGACACCCCAGACTACGACGAGATCGCCCTCAACCTGCTCCGGGGCGAGGGCTTCGTGGCCCGCCAGAACTGGTTCGGCTTCCAGATGCACTCCTGGCGGGCGCCCTTCTACCCCTTCTTCCTGGCGGCGGTGTACGGGGTGTGCGGGCACAGCCACCTTGCCGTGGAGGTGGTGCAGGCCGCGGTGGGTTCCGGCACGGCGGTGCTGCTCTACGGCCTGGGTCTGCGGATCTGGCCGGCGGCGGCCCTGCCGGCCGGCTTGCTGGCCGCGGTGTACGGCCCCCTGGCGGCCAGCGCCGCCGAGGTGATGAGCGAGACTTGGTTCACCTTCTGGCTGGTGCTGGCGGTGTTTCTGTTGAGCGCCCCCGGGCGATGGGGTGCGCTGCTGGGCGGCGGGGTGGCCATCGGTCTGGCCGCCCTCACCCGGCCCGTGGGCCTGCTCCTGTGGCCGGCCTTCGCCCTGGTGGCGCTGCGGGCTTCCCCCCGCCAGGGCCTGCGCCGCAGCCTGTGGGTGGGCCTGGCCCTGGCGGCGACCCTCCTGCCCTGGACGGTGCGCAACTACCTGGTCCACGGCGCCCTGGTGCCCATCTCCACCCACGGGGGCTTCATCCTGGCCCGCAGCAACAGCGAGCTGCCCGACTGGCGGCAGGAGCGGGGCTGGGGCATCGGGCAGGAGACCTTTGTGCAGTACCCCACGGAGATCGAGCGCGACCATCACTGGCGGCAGCAGGGCCTGGCCTTCATCGCCGCTCATCCCGGCACCTATCTGCGCCTGAGCGCCGAACGCTTTCTGCGCTGCTGGTATTTCTTTGAGCCGGGGTACAATTTCTGGTTCACCCTGATCCTGCCTTTTTTCGTCCTCGGGCTGTGGCGCTGCGGGGGGCGCGAGGGGTTCCTGTTCCTCAGCGTGCTCATAGCCCTTTCCCTGGCGGCCTTCAGCCTGGTCCTCTATGGTTCGGTGCGCTTCCGCCTGCCCCTGGAGCCTTTCTTCATCCTCTTTGCCGCCGCAGCCGGCGCTGAGCTGGTGTCACGCCATGGCCGCCGTGCCTGGCTCCTGCTGGGAGGAGCAGCGGCGCTGAATCTCGTATTCTGGTGGCAGGGCGCGGTCCTGCGCGGGTGGGTGCTGGGGTGGTTGCAGGGATGGGGGCTCAAGTGAGGCCGGCGCTCTCCGTCGTCATCGTCAACTGGAACACCAGACAGTTGCTGCGCGACTGCCTGGAAGCGGTGCTGGCCGATCCGGCCTCCGGGCAGTGGGAGGTGTGGGTGGTGGACAACGCCTCGGCCGACGGCAGCCCCCAGATGGTGCGGGAAGATTTCCCCCAGGTGAAACTGCTGGTCAGCCCCCAGAACCTGGGCTTCAGCCGCGGCAACAACCTGGCCCTCGAAAGGGCGGAGGGGGAGTACCTGCTGCTGCTCAACTCCGACACCCGGGTGGAGCCGGGGGCCCTGGGGGGGCTGGTGGATTTCATGGCTACCCACCCCCGGATCGGGGCGGCCGGGCCCATGCTGCTCAATGCCGACGGCTCGCTGCAACTGTCCTGCGGCGTCGCCCCCAGCCTGCGCAGCGAAATCGTGCATAAATTACTATTGCACAGACTTTTTCCCTTCTTTAAATTAGCCGGATGGGACCATCGCTCACCCCGCGCGGTGGGCTGGGTTTCGGGGGCCTGTCTGCTGGTCCGCCGCCAGGCCCTCGAAGAGGTGGGCCCCCTGGACCCGGCCATCTACATGTGCTGCGAGGACCTCGAATGGTGCCTGCGGCTGACCAAGAGGGGCTGGCAGGTCTACTACTATCCCTTCAGCCGGGTGGTCCATCTGGAAGGGCAGAGCATCGGCAAGAACCTCGGCGAGATGCTGGTCGTCAGCCAGCAGAGCCT
Organism: Candidatus Handelsmanbacteria bacterium; assembly: GCA_016867395.1. Lineage (GTDB taxonomy): Bacteria > Latescibacterota > UBA2968 > UBA8231 > UBA8231 > SICG01. The sequence continues at coordinate 17,439 of VGJS01000024.1, read as the reverse complement.
TTTCTACCTCTTCCAGAAACACTTCGGCCGGGGAGCGCTCCTCTTCCTCCGCCTGCTCACGTTGGTCGAGATGGGGTTGCGTAGCGCGGCGTGGAGCGCCTTCACCCTCTGCTTTCCCGCCCGGCGGGCGGAGGGCCTGCAGCGCCTGCGGGCCTACCGCCAGATCCTTGGTCGCTCGCTCTTTGACCGCGCATACTGGTCGCCGATGAGCATCCCAAAGGACAAGGGAGGTTCGGAGAACTGAAATGGCAGGACGCATCCAACTGTTCAAACCCTGGTTTGAAGAGGCGGAGCACCAGGCCCTCCGCCAGCCGTTGGAAACCGGCTGGGTGGGCGCTGGGCCCAAGGTTAAGGAGTTTGAGCAGCGCTTCGCCGATTACGTAGGGGTCAAATACGCCATCGCCCTCAACTCGGCCACCGCCGCCCTCCACCTGGCGATGCTGGTGAGCGAGGTGAAGGACCGCGAGGTGCTCACCACCCCCATGACCTTTGTCTCCACCAACCACGCCATCCTCTACGCGGGCGGCCACCCGGTGTTCTGCGACGTGGAGCCGGGGACCCTAAACGTCGATCCGGCTGACCTGGAGCGCCGCATCACCCCGCGGACCCGGGCGCTGGTGGTGGTCCACTACGCGGGGCATCCCTGTGCCATGGACGAGGTGGTGGCCATCGCCCGCCGGCACAGCCTCACACTCATTGAGGATGCGGCCCAGGCCTGCGGCGGCGAGTACGGCGGCCGCAAGCTGGGGACCATCGGCGATATCGGCTGTTTCAGTTTTGAGTCCAAGAAAAATCTCTCCACCGGCGACGGGGGCATGTTCGTCACTGACGACGAGGCGGTGGCCGAGCGGGTGCGCAAGCTGCGCTGGATGGGGATCTCGCGCGGCACCTGGGACCGTTTCAACAACGGCCATCCGGCCCGCGCCTGGGAGTACGAGGTCGAGGAGGTGGGGTTCAAGTACGGCATGAACGACATCGCCGCGGCCCTGGGACTTGTGCAGTTGGAGAAACTGGAGCGGGCCAACACCATGCGCCGGGCCGTGGTGGAGCGCTACCGCCAGGCCCTGGCGGGATTGAAGGGGATCGAGCTTTTCGACCAGCGCGCCTACGGGGGCAGCGCCCACTACAGCATGATCATCAAAGCCGACCAGCGCGACGCACTGTGTGATCATCTGGCCGCCCACGAGATCGAATCGGCCGTCCACTTCTATCCCAACCACCTGCTACCCATCTACCAGCCCTACATCACCCCGCTGCCTGTGGTGGAGGCGGAATGGCGGCGCATCCTGACCATCCCCCTCTACCCGCACCTGGCTGCCGCGTCCCAGGACCGGGTGATCGCCTGCATCCGCGATTTTGCCGCCGGCGCCGCGTCCTAAGCCGCCGCGTCCCCAACAGGAGACCCACGCCACTTGAAGGTGCTTTTCGCCACCCAGTACGGCGTGCTGGCCGCCAGCAGCCGGACGAGGGTTTTTCAGTACCTCCCCTATCTGCGGGCCCAGGGGATCGAAGCCAGGGTCATCACCGTGCTGCCCGACCGTGGGCTGGGCGGCTCGCAGTTGCAGGTGACCCGCAGCCCCGGGAGCAAGCTGGGCTATTACTGCTGGGCCGCCTGGCGCACCTTCGGCTGCGGCCTGCAGGTCTGGTGGGCGGCGCGGCGAGCGGAGATGCTCTTCGTCCAGAAGGTGATTTTTCCCGCCCCGGTGCGCTGGCTTCTGCGCTGGCGCCGCCCCCCGATGGTCTACGACTTCGACGACGCCATCTTCACCACCGAGGTGCGGGGCCGGCACTGGCTGGCGGCCTGGAAGGAGCGGCGCAACGCCGCCGGCCTGCCCGCCATGTTGCGGCTGGCCGACCACGTCTTGGTCGAGAACGAGTACACCGCGGCCTTTGCCGCCCGCTACTGCCCTTCCTTCTCGACCATCACCGGCCCCATCGACACCCGCCGCTACACCCCCAGTGTGGTTCCTGCCGCTGTGCGCGAGAAGGTGGTGTTGGGGTGGATCGGCAGCCCGAGCACCCTTGCGTACCTACAGTTGATCCGCGAGCCCCTGGCACGGCTGGGCCGGCGCTTCCCGCAACTGCGCCTGCGGGTGATCGGGGCGGCGGCGGTGGAGTTGGAGGGGGTGCCCGTCGAGGCCGAGCCCTGGACTTTGGAAGGGGAGGTGGAGGGGTTGCGCGGCTTTGACGTGGGTCTGATGCCCATCCCCGACGATCCCTGGACCCGGGGCAAGGGCGGGTACAAGTTGCTTCAGTACATGGCCACCGGCCTGCCGGTGGTGGCCAGTCCCGTGGGTGTCAACTGCCAGATCGTCCGCCACGGGGAGACGGGGTTCTGGGCCAGCGCCCCCCAGGAATGGGAGGAGTTCCTGGCCCGCCTGATCGCCGATCCGGCCCTGCGCCGACAGATGGGCGCGCGAGGTCGGGCGGCGATGGAAACCTGCTATGCCCTGGAGTTGCACGCCCGGAGCCTGGGCCGGGTCCTGAGGCAGTTGGCCGCCAAGCAGGTCGTATGAAGCCAGGTGCCATCGCCGCAGAGGACCTTTCTGGGGGGGGATGCCCAATTGCGTTTAATTTCTTATACTTTTACCAGCATCGTCCAAACCAGTCCGCCGCCCGCTGGCGTTTTTCGTGCCTTTGGGTGATGGTGGTCACGGTGATATCTGCCTGGCTGGCAGAATTTGGAGTGTCTTGCTACTTTCCAGCTGCCATCCTTCGGGCTCCCTGTTAGACGGAGGTGGGTACCGCTGCTTGCCGCGCACTGTAACTGTTGGGATAATGCGTATGAAAGTTTTGATCACCGGAGGAGCAGGTTTTATCGGTTCTCACCTGGCCGAACGCCACCTGGCCATGGGAGATCAGGTAGCCATCCTGGACAATCTTTCCACCGGTAGCATTAAGAACATCCAGCACCTCGAAGGCAATCCCAACTTCTCCTGCACTGTCGGCGACATCCTCGACCTTGCGGTGATGCACGCGCTGGTGGCCGATTGCGACCTGATCTACCACTTGGCCGCGGCGGTGGGCGTGGACTTCATCATCGAAAACCCCCTCCTGTCACTGACCACCAACATCCGCGGCACCGAAATCCTGCTCGAATTGGCCACCGAAAAAAAGAAGCGGGTGGTGCTGGCCTCCACCTCCGAGATATACGGCAAGCGCAACGGCCACGTCCCCTTCAAGGAAGACGCCGATCGCATCCTGGGATCGACCACTGTGATCCGCTGGACCTATTCCACCTCCAAGGCCGTCGACGAGTTGCTGGCCCTGGCCTATTGGCACGAGAAGCGACTGCCCTGCGTCATTGTCCGCCCCTTCAACGTGATCGGCCCCAGACAGACCGGACATTACGGCATGGTGGTGCCCCGCTTCATCAAGCAGGCCATGCTCGGCCACCCCATCACTGTGTACGGCGACGGGGAGCAGCGCCGCTGCCTGACCTACGTCGACGACGCCCTCGACGGCCTGATCGCCCTGGCCCTCAGCGACAAGGCCGTGGGCGAGATCTTCAACATCGGCTCCAATTTCGAGATCAGCATCAAGGATCTGGCGCACAAGATCAAGAAGCTGACCCGGAGTTCCTCCGAGATCAAATTTATCTCCTACGAGCAGGCCTGGCCAAAGGGGGTGTACGAGGACTTGGTATACCGCGCCCCGGATCTGGAGAAGATCCGCAATTACATCGATTATTGTCCCCGGGTGGATCTGGACGAGGCTCTCACCCGGATCATTGCCCACTCCGAGCGCTGATCAGCGGCCCATCCCCTCGCCCAGGCGAGGGATGAAAAACCACCGGAGCCGGCCCCTGCCGGCCCGCACTTCGGGCCAGTGCTCCGCTTCCACTTCCAGGGCCACCACCCCGGCGGTGGGCAGGCGGCAGGCGCCCCCCCCCAGCAGCCCCACCCACTCCTCCAATCCAGGGTTATGCCCGATCACCAGCAGGGGGTCGTGTCGGTCGTCCTGTTCGGCCAACACCGCGCCCAGGGTTCCGGTAGACGCCAGGTACAGGCGGGGGTCAAAAGCCAGGGCGCAGCCCCCCAGGGCCGCGGCCAGACCCTCGGCGGTCTGGCGGGCCCGGTTCGCCGGCGAGGAGAGGATCAGGGGGGGGGGTTCCTCCATTCCTCCCAGCAGGCGGGCCACCAGGGGCAGAGCCTGCCGGCCCCGTTTGTTGAGAGGTCGGTCAAAATCGGCCCCAGCGGTGGACCAGTCGGACTTGGCGTGGCGCATGATCAGCAGGGTCTTCATCGGGAGGTGCTCCGTCAAATAGTTTGCGCCCCGCCATTTGGGGCGGTATTTTCTGAAATATATCCTCCCCGGATTCAACCCTCCACCCAGGGACGCCGCGGATGCCTACCCGCCCTCTTGAGATCGAACTTGATATCAAGCCCGCTGCGCGTTTTGAACTGATCGACATCAGCGCCCGCATCGCCAAAGAGACCGGCGACGCGCTGGCCGGGTACCGCAAAGCCCTCTACTGCTCCGTCCACACCACCGCCGGCTATCTCGAACAGGGCTTCTGCGAGCGGTTGGGCCACAGCCGCAAGCAGCTCGAACCTTTTATCAGGGTCGTCCAGCGCATCTTTCCCCCGGATGCGGGTTATTTCCACGACCGCATGCAGTTGCGCGACGAGTTGAGCCAGAGCGAGAAGGAGCGCGAGCCGGTCAACGCCGATTCCCACCTGACCTTCATCAGCGCTGGCCTGAAGAACTGCGTCACTTACCTCAACCGAAAGGGCCAGCCGGTATATTTCGTCGAGCTGGACGGGATCTACAAGCAATACCGGCGGCAGCGGCGCACCGCGGTGCTAGGGTACAACGACGAGGAGATCGTTTTCCGGGGCCGCCTGCCCATCCCGGTGCAGTCCTCGCACCAGATCGACTCCTTCAACCTCAAGGACCCCCGCTACGGCCTCTTTGCCCAGCTCGAGGAGTGGATACGCGTCCACGGGGTCGAGAAGGGCCGCATCGACCTGCGGCTCGACCCGCACGAGCGCCACGCCGGGCTGACGGTGAACGAGTACGAGACCCTGCTGATGCGCAACGACCTGCCCCAAGCTCTGGCCGATCCCCTGCGCTACATGGTGCAGCACGGCAAGAAGCTCCTGCGCCACCCTGGGACCATTCCGGGCAAGACCCGTGACTACGCCACCTACGACCTGATCCACCTGTACAACGAGCTGCTCGACAGTGTGCCGGTGGGCCGGGCGGTGATCGACAAGTTGTTCTCAGTGCTCTCCACCCCGGCCTCGCGTATCCTGCGCCTCAAGCGCCACATCAGCCTGCTGGTATCCGACCGCGAGGCGGCCGGCCAGGGGCGGATCGTGCAGGGGATCTACCAGAGCCCCATTCTCCTCCAGCACCAGCCGGCCGCCGCGGGCGCCCGCCACCTGGACATCACCCTCAGGCGCTTCAGGTAGGGGCCGGCTGTGCGGGTAGATGCGTCCATCTTCAAAGCCTACGACATCCGGGGCACCTACCCCGACCAGATTAACGAGGAGGTGGCCCGGGCCGTGGGCCGCGCCTTCGCCACCTTCCTCCAGGCCCAGCAGGTAGTGGTGGGCCGCGACATGAGGCTTTCAAGCCCGGCGATCTTTGCCGCGGTGGTGGACGGGCTCACCGGCCAGGGGGCGGGGGTGATTGAAATCGGTATGGTCAGCACCGACCAATACTATCACGCCTGCGCCGAGCTGTGTCACCCCGGAATGATGGTCACCGCTTCCCACAATCCCCCCCAGTACAGCGGCTTCAAGATGGTGCGCCGTATGCCCTACCTGCTCAGCGGGGACGAGGGCATCCAGAACCTACGCGGCCTCGTCGAAAACGACGCCTTCGCCCCCCCAGCCAAAACCAGGGGCCAGGTGCGCCCCCTGGACCTGAGCCAGGGCTTCGTGGACAAGGTGCTGGGCCTCATCGACGTTGCCGGTCTCCGGCCACTCAAGGTCATCGCCGACACCGGCAACGGCATGGTGGGGCCCATTCTCAAGCGGGTCTACGAGCGGCTGCCGGTGCAGCTGACCGGCCTGTACCTGGACCCGGATGGCCGGCTGCCCAACCACGGCCTGGACCCCATGCAGCCGGAGAATCGCGCCGAGCTGGAGCGGCGGGTGCGCGAGGAGGGAGCGGATGTGGGCTTTGCCTTCGACGGGGACGGGGACCGCTTCTTCGCCATCGACGACCGGGGGGAGTTTGTCTCCGGGGATTTCCTCACGGCCCTTTTGGGCTGCTATCTGTTGGAAAGGAACCCTGGCGCGTGTATCCTCCACGACGTGCGCGCCTCCTGGGCGGTGCCCGAACTGATAGGGCAGGCGGGGGGCGCGGCGCTGATGGAGCGGGTGGGACATGCCTTCATGAAGGCGCGGCTCAAACAAGAAGGGGCGGTGTTCGGCGGCGAGGTAACCGGGCACTATTACTTTCGCGATTTCTTTGGGGCCGACTCGGGGATTGTGCCCTCGCTGCTGGTGCTGGAGATGCTCTCGCGCAAAGGCAAGAAACTCTCCGAACTGCTGGCGCCCCTCGCAGCCAAGTACTTCATCTCCGGGGAGATCAACTCCAAGGTCGCCGATCCCCAGGGCCGGCTGCAGGCTCTGGCCAGCCGCTATGCCGATGCCCGCATCGAACGCTTGGATGGCATCTCCATCAACTATCCGGACTGGCACTGCAACGTGCGGGCTTCCAACACCGAGCCGCTCTTGCGCCTGAACCTGGAAGCCCGGGACCGGGTGCAGATGGAGGCTAGGCGCGACGAGGTGCTGGCGCTGATCCGCGCCTAGCTGTATGGCGTCGGGGAATGACCCATTCCGGCCTTTCTCAAGGCGCGGACTCGCCACCCCGCTCGCTATCGCTCCGCTCTCCACCCCACTCCACCCGCGTCCTTCCCTTCCCCGCCAATCCCCGAGAAAGGCCTACAGGGTCATCTCCCCGCCGCCGCTTTCTCCGCTGTTTGCTGATTTGTGAATTTCCTGCGCGGGTTCTCGCTCAACGCCGCCTGCACCGGCCTGGTCTTTGCCCTGGGGCTGCTGAACCAGTCACTGCTGGGCCGGGTGTTCAGCGAGGAGGATTTCGGCTGGCTGCGCTGGTGGGGGACCACGGCGATGTTGGGGGCGCTGGTCTGCGGCGAGTGGCTGAACAAGGGGAACGCGTACGCGGCGGGCAAGGGGGGGGCGCCGGGAAGGTTGGCCGGCAATACCCTGGTCTACGCGGCGGCCCTTGGAGGGTTGCTGGGCGGGGTGGTGCTGGTGGCGGAGAGGGTAGGTGGGTTTGCTGCCCCCGCTCCCTGGTTCTGGCACCTGCTGGCGGCGACGGTGGCCCTGCTGGTACTGGAGAAGGCGGTGGAGGCCATCTTCCTGGGGCAGGACCGGCTCAAGTCCTACTCCCTTCTGCCGGTGTTCTTCATCTGCTGCTACCTGGGGGGCAACCTGCTGGTGCTGGGGGGATGGGGAGGAGGGTTGACCGCGGTGTTGTGCGCGTGGGGGGCCAGTGTGGGCCTGGTGAGCCTGGCGGGGTTGGCGCTGTTGCGCCGGGGCCATCGGCTGGGCGTGGACCGCGCCCTGTGGCGGCAGTTGCGCGGGGTGGGCGGCCGGGGCGGGGTGTCGGTGATCCTGATCTTCTTGCTCTTCCGCAGCAACCAGTACCTGGTTGAGCATCTGTTAGGGGCGGCCGCCCTCGGGATCTACAGCGTCGCAGTGATTTTTGCCGAGATGATGCAGCGACTGCCCAACGTGGCCGGGGCGGTGTTATTGCCCAAGGTGATACAGGGACAGGAGGGCGAAGTTGGCCTCAGCCTGCGGGTGGCCCGCAGCATGCTGCTCTTTTCCCTGCTGGGCGCGGCGGGGTTATTGCTTGCCGGCAAATTCCTCATCACCCTGCTCTTCCCCAAGTACCAGGAAGCCTATCTCCCCCTGATGTGGATGCTGCCGGGCCTGGTGGTGACCGGCTTTGGCTCGGTGTTCAACACCCGCCTGGCCGGGCAGGGATACCCGGGGATCACCCTGTGGGCGCCGGGCCTGGCCCTGGGGCTCAACGTCGCCCTCAACCTGGCGCTGATCCCGATCCTGGGGCTGGTGGGGGCAGCGCTCTCTACCTCGCTGGCCTATGGCCTGTGGGGTCTGCTGGTCACCTGGCACTGCCTGCGGCAACTGGGCTGCGGCTGGGGCGCCTTCTTGCGCGGGGGGGAGCCTCCCCCTAGTATTGAGAAGCCATGACTGCCCTGCTCCAATCAGGCGAAGTGCGCCTGGACCGCCGCTGGTTCGCCCTCTTTCTGTGCCTGCTGGCCGCCCTGGTGGCGGTGGTGCTGTGGGTGCCCAACCGCCTGCTGCTCACCGCCGGCCTGGGCCTGGCCGGCGGGGTCTTCCTCGCCTTTCTGCTGGCCTATCCCTGGCTCATCGTCCCGGCTCTGGTGGCCACCACCGCCCTCGACATCACCGGGCAGTTGCTCAAGGAAACGGCCATCGGCATCCCGCTGACCGGTTTCCATCTCTCCCTCGGCCTGATGTTCCTCGCCCTGCTGGGCAATACCTGCCTGCGGCAGCGCACCCTCTTCCCGGAATTCGAGCTGAAGGGGCCGCTCTTGTTGCTGCTGGGGATCATGGCCCTGTCGCTGACCTATTCGCCCAACCAGCCAGAGGCCACCATCGGCTTCATGCGCACCCTGGTGCTGGTGCTCTTTCTCTACGGCGCCCAGGTGTTGATCGAATCCAGGGCCGCGGTAAACATGGTGGTGGTTTCCATGGGGCTGGCCCTGATCGGGGGCTCCATCCTGGCGGTGGTGCAGATCGCCACCGAGCAGTTCTTCCTGCCGGCCAGCTTCGTCATCGCCGTGGGGGCCAATGCCCCGCGCGCCACCGGCACCTTCCACAACCCAAACACCTTTGGCACCTTCCTCATGGCCGGGGTGGTCTTTCTCACCGCCATCCTACTCAACTACCGGATGTCCTTCTGGAAACGCGGCCTGATGCTGGTGTCCCTGGCCTTTGGCCTCGCCGGCCTGATCGCCACCTTCAGCCGCTCCAACTGGCTGGCCGCCATCGTCGGGCTGATGATCCCCCTCTACCTGGCCCGCAAGCTGCGCTACCTCTTTCTCACCTTAGGGGTGGCCGCCCTGCTCATCGTGGCGATCAAGGAATTCGTGCCCTTTGCCGAGCACATCTTCCTGCGTTTCCTCTCGATCTTCACCTTTGTCGAGGAGTTCGGCCAGGCCGGCCGGGAGTCGGGTTCGGCGCGGGTCTATTTTTTGGTAGCTGGTATGGAGATGTTCCTCGACCACCCGCTGTTAGGGGTGGGCTGGCGCGGTTTCCCGGTGCTCTTCGAGCACTACAAGCCGGTGGACTTCCCCAACTGGGTGCCCACCCGCGAGTCCCACACCCTCTTTGCCAACATGCTGGCCGAGTTGGGGCTAGTGGGCTTCCTGGCCTCGGCCTGGATCGTGTGGCGCACCCTGAGCCGGGGCTTTGCCGGGCTGGGGCGGATGGAGGATTCCTACCTGCGGGCGGTGCTTATCGGCCTGCTCTCGATGTTCGTCGCCTTCCAGGTGAGCCTCTCCTTCACCGCGGACTTCAGCAACAACTTCCTGTGGTTCTTCACCGGCATGGTCTTCGCCGTGGTGCGCCTGGGGGCGCCGCGGGCGGCGTGAACCTGCTGGTCGCCTCGCACCTCTACCCCAGCAGCCTGTCCCGCACCGCCGGCAGTTTCGTCCACAACCAGGCCCGCTTCCTCGCCGCCCTGGCCGGGGTGCGGGTGGTCTCGCCCACCCCCTGGTTCCCACCCCTACCCGGCTTTGGCCGCTGGAGCGCGTACCCCACCCTGCCCCGCCGCGAGGTGCTGGACGGGGTGGAGCTGGAGCGGCCCTCTTATCTGACCATTCCCCGCCGGATGTTCTTCTCGAGGGTGTGGCGTTTCTACCTGGGCGCCCTGGTCCGCAGCCAGGAGGGCCGGCCTCCTCCCGACCTGATCCACGCCCATTGCGCCTATCCCGATGGCCTGGCCGCGGTGGAGTACGGCCGGCTCCTGGGACGGCCGGTGGTGATCACCGTCCACGGCCACGACCTCAAGGATCTGCCGCGCGATCCGCGCTGGCGGCCCCTGGTGGCGCGGGCCCTGCAACAGGCCCAGGCCGTAGTCGCGGTGAGCCAGGAACTGGGGGGATTGGCGCGGGAGTTGGGGGCGCGGGGCCTGCGGGTGATCCCCAACGGGGTGGACTGTGAACTCTTCCGGCCGGGGAGCCGGCGGCCCGGCGAGGGAGGGTGGCGGCTGCTCTACGTCGGGCGCTTCGACGCGGCCAAAGGATTGGGGGTCTTGCTGGAGGCCCTGGCCCTGCTGCGGCAGCGCCGGGGCGATATCTCCCTCAAGCTGGTGGGCGGCAGCAGCGCCACCGGGACCGAGGCGCCCTTCCGCGAGCAGGTGGCTCGGCTGGGGCTGGGGGATTGCGTGGAGTTCGCCGCCGAGGTGCCCTGGGCCGAGGTGCCCCGGCAGATGGGGGAAGCCGACGTGTTGGTGCTGCCCAGCTTCTCCGAGGGCCTGCCCCTGGTGCTGGTGGAGGCCCTGGCCTGCGGCCTGCCCCTGGTGGCCACTCGCTGCGGCGGGCCCGAGGAGTTGGTGCGGCCGGGACTGGGGCAGTTGGTGGGAGTGCGGGAGGTAGAGGGATTGGCCAGGGGCATCGAGGCGGTGCTCGACCACTACGCCGACTACGACCGGCAGGCCATCCGCCGGCGCGCCGAGGAGGAGTACGACTACCGCCGCATCGCCGCCCGGCTCCTGGCGGTGTACGAGGAGGTGCTCAGAGCCCCTCGTTGAGCAGATCCCGGTAGAACTGCACCAGGCGCTCCCCCTCCCTCTCCCAGCTGTATTTCTCCAGCACCGCCGCCCGGCCCCGGCGGCCCATCTCCCGGCGCAGCCCCTCGTTCCCCAGCAGGCGGCGCAGCGCCTGCTCCACCTCGTCCAGGTCGAGGGGATCGGGGGCAAAGCCGCAGCCGGATTCGGCGACGATCTGCGCCCACATGGGGAAGTTGGACACCACCACCGGCCGGCCCATCATCATGTACTCGAACATCTTGGTGGGCAGGGATTGGAGGTAGTTGGGATCGGGGTGGAGCAGGGCCAGTCCCGCATCGGCGTCGAGGATGTGGCGGTGCACCTCCAGGTGGGAGACCAGGCCGGTGAACTCCACGTGGCCGCCCAGGTCATGGCGGGCGATCAACTCCCCGGCCCGGGCCTTTTCCTCGGGGGAGCCCACCGGCCCCACCAGGCGCAGCAGCAGGTCTGGGAAGTCCGGCCGCAGGCGCCGGGCCAGTTCGATCATCTCGTACAAGCCGCGCAGGGCGGTGATGCTGCCGGCGTAGACCAGGGTGGGGCGGCGGTCGGGCCCGGGTTCCTCGTACAGGTCGGCATAGGTCATTAGCGGGTAGTTGAGCGCGGTGATGGTGCGGCGGCCCCGGTAGTACTTCTGGTAGGCGTGGTCGGCCAGGGTGAGGCCGTCAAGAAAGGGCAGGGCCAGACTCTCGAGCAACCGGTAGAGGCGGGCCGCCAGGGGTCGCAGAGGCCGGGGCAGCCAGGTCCGGCTGCGGATGGCGGCGGGCACGTCCTCGTGGACGTCGTAGACCAGCTTGCGCCTGGTGAGCAGTTTGAGCAACAGGGCCGCCGGCAGCAGTTCGGGGTCGTGGAAGGCGTAGAGCGCCGCCGGCTGGGCCCTGGCCAGGCGCACCACCCGCAGGGTGCTGAGCATGCGCTGGAGCCGGTGTCGCGGCCGCGGCTGGGCGAGGATGCGGATCCCTCCAGGGTCGCCGGGCGTCGGGTCTTCGAGGGCGATGAGGGTGACAGCAAAGCCGGCCCGGGCAAGGGTGCGGGCCTCGGCCTGGAACATGCGCACATCGAAACACAGGTGCACGGTGCTGAGGATGCAGATGGAGTCCATCGGGCGATCTTGTCGAATTCTGGCTTATTGTGGAGATTTGATGAGTCTGCGCCAAGAGCGCGAAGGCGTCATCTAAGATACGCATGGGTGTCTATTTAGGGATATTCGACGGCCACAACGCCGCCGCCGCGATGTGTGTTAGCGGGCGCGTCCTGCACGTGTTGCAGGAGGAGCGGCTGACCGGGGTCAAGAACTTCTTCGGGCCGCCTGCCCTGGCCGCCGCGCGGGTGCTGGAACTGGCCGGTCTGCCCGCCTCGGCGGTGGACCGGGTCTGCCTGGCCTCGCGCTACCTGGCCACCCCGCGCCATCCCCACGCGGTCAAGGAAGGTTTTGACCAGCGCTACAACGGGGGGCTGCGCCAGGGGACGGCGGGCCTGCTGGCCTCGAACTCGGCGTACCGCCAGTGGCGCACCGAACAGCGGATGCAGGAAAGGCGGGAGGTGGCGGCCTCCTGGGGTTTCAGCCCGGAGCGGGTCGAATTTTTCGACCACCACCAGGCCCACGCGGCCACCGCCTACTACGGCCTGCGCCGCGACGAGGGGCCCTACCTGGTGCTGACCCTCGACGGGGGCGGGGACGGGCTCTCCGGGTCGGTGTGGCGGGGCGAGGGGGGCCGGCTCGAACGCCTGGCCCTCACCCCTCAGGCCGACAGCCTGGGCGAGATCTACGCGGTGACCACCCACCTCTTGGGTTTCATGCCCCTGGAGCACGAGTACAAGCTGATGGGCATGGCCCCCTACGCCTCGCAGGAGCGGGCCGCCCGGGTCGCCCAGGTGTTCCGCGGCTATCTCGATCTGGACCCCAACCATCCCCTGGCCTTCCGCCGCCAGGTGCCCGAGGCCCTCTCGCGGCTGGGGCCGCGCCTGCAGCGCGACCTGGAGCGGCTGCGCTTCGACGAGATCTGCGCCGGCCTGCAGCTCTTCACCGAGGAGTTGATGGCCCGCTGGGTGCGGGCCTGTGCTGCGCAGACCGGCATCGGCCGGGTGCTGGCCGCCGGCGGGGTCTTCATGAACGTCAAGGCCAACAAGATCATCTCGGAACTAGGCGAGGTGGCGTGTTTCGAGGCCTTCCCCTCCTGCGGGGACGAATCCCTGCCCCTGGGCGCCGGCTACCTGGCGGCCGCCCAGGCCGGCGAAACCCCGCAGCCCCTGGAGCACGGGTATCTGGGCAACGACCTGTCCGCCGCCGAGTGCCGCCAGGCCCTGCGCGCAGTGGAAGGGGTGGAGGTGGAGGAGCCGGCCGACCTGGCCGGGCGGGTGGCCGGGTTATTGGCCGGGGGCGAGGTGGTAGCCCGGGCTTCGGGGCCGATGGAGTTCGGGGCCAGGGCCCTGGGCAACCGCTCCATCCTCGCCGATCCCATCAACCAGGACGTGGTGCGGGTGATCAACCGCATGATCAAGAAGCGGGATTTCTGGATGCCCTTTGCCCCGGTGGTGCGCCGGCGGGAGGCCGGGACCTACTTCCACAACCCAAAGGGTCTGCCCTCGCCCTACATGATGAACACCTTCGACTCCACCGAAAAGCGCTCGGAATTCATGGCCGCGGTGCACAACGCCGATCTGAGCGCCAGGCCCCAGCTGCTCGAAGCCGGGCAGAACCCCCCGTACGAGGCCATCATCGACGCCTTTGCCGCCCGCACCGGCCGCCAGGTGCTGCTCAACACCTCCTTCAACCTGCACGGCTTTCCCATCGCCTGCTCGGCTGCCGATGCCCTGGGGGTGCTGGTCGCTTCGGGGCTCAACCGCCTGGTGCTGGGGCCCTTCCTGGTTTCCAAGCTGGGGTGCGCCCAATAGGATGGAGGCGTTGTTCTGGGTCTCGGTGCTGGGGGTGGGCCACACCTACCTGCTCTACCCGCTGCTCTTGTGGCTGCTGACCTGCTGGCGCCGGCCCCCATCCTACCCGGAACTGCCCGAAAAGCCCTCGCTCTCCCTGATCATCAGCGCCTACAACGAGGAGGCGGTGATCGGCGAGAAAATCGGAAACTCCCTCGGCCTGGAGTACCCCCCCGGCAAGCTGCAGGTGATCGTGGTCTCCGACGGCTCCCAGGACGACACGGACCAGACTGTCCGGCAGTTCGGGGGACGCGGGGTGCTGCTGCACCGCATGGATCAGCGCGCCGGCAAGACCGCGGCCCAGAACGCCGGGGTGCGCCTGGCCACCGGCGAGGTGCTGGTCTTCACCGACGCCAACAGCCTGTACGCCCCAGGGGCCCTGCGGGAGCTGGTACGCCCCTTCGCCGACCCAGGGGTGGGCTGCGTCTGCGGCGAACTGGATTACCTCAACCCCGGGGGCGAAGGGGCCGGCAAGGGCGAGGGATTCTACTGGCGCTACGAGCAGTTCCTCAAGAAGCGCGAGAGCCGCCTGTGCTCCCTGGTGGGGGCCAACGGTTCCATCTACGCGCTGCGGCGCGGGCTCTTCGACGAACTGGCCCCGGAGATCATCAGCGACTTCGTCATGCCCCTGCGGGTGTGGCGCAAGGGGTTCCGGGTGGTGTACGCGCCCCTGGCCCGGGCCACCGAGCATAGCGGCAAGAGCTTCCGGGAGGAGTTCAGGCGGCGCACCCGCATCATCGCCCGCAGCCTGCACGGCCTGCGCACCGAGGCCGGGGTGCTCAACCCCTTCGCCCATCCCGGCTTAGCCCTGCAGGTTCTCTCGCACAAGGTGCTGCGCTGGCTGGTGCCGGTCTTTCTGCTCTGCGCCCTATTCAGCAGCTGGGTGCTCTGTCGGCAGCAGCCGTACCGCGCCCTCTTCGCAGTGCAGATGGTGTTCTACCTGCTTGCCCTGGCCGGCAACCTGGCCCCCCGCTCGCTGGGGCGGCTGGGCCTCTTCTACATCCCGGCCCATTTCTGCGCCATCAACCTGGGGGCCCTGGCCGGGCTCTTGCAGTTTTTGGCCGGCAACCGCTACACCGTCTGGCAGCCCATCAAGCGCGGCTGAACCGATCATGTTGAAGCTCCAGGAAAGAATCCTGCTCCTGCTCAGCGACGTGGTGGCCATCAACCTGGCCTCGGTGTTCTTTCTGTGGATGAAGTATGCCGGCGGCGGCCTGCCCGGGGTGATGGCCCAGTGGCTGCGCACCCATCCGGTCAACACCCGGCCCGATTTCCCCTACATCCTGGAGTACTACCTCTACGACGCGCTGCCGGCCATCTGCCT
Organism: Candidatus Handelsmanbacteria bacterium; assembly: GCA_016867395.1. Classification (GTDB taxonomy): domain Bacteria; phylum Latescibacterota; class UBA2968; order UBA8231; family UBA8231; genus SICG01. The sequence goes on along the minus strand of VGJS01000024.1, from coordinate 2,378 downwards.
GTGTTGGCTACTGCTCTTTTTCTTTTTTGGCCTGTACCGGGACAGCCAGTCCAACTCCCGCCTCGACGAGAGCATCGAGGTCTTCAAGGTGGTCAGCCTGGGCACCCTGCTCCTTTTCGTGGCCACCTTCGACGCGGAGAAACCCCTGGCCCTCACCCGGGCCCTGCTCCTCTCCTACTGGTTGGCTATGGTCGCCCTGGTGGGGGGGGGTCGCGTCGGGCTGCGCAGCCTGCAGCGGGCCCTGCTGGTGCGGGGCATCGGCCGGCGCTACACCCTGATCGTGGGCAGCGACGCGCGGGGTCTGCGCCTCCTGCAGGAGCTGCGCGCCTCGCCGGCCCAGGGGTACGAGGTGGTGGGCTTTGTGCGGGCCAGCGGCGAGGAGGAGCGCCGGGCAGTCGGCGGGGTGCCGGTGGGGGGGGGGGGGGGGGGGCTGGCCGGGCTGATCGGGGCCCACCACGTCGAGGTGGTGCTGATCGCCCTGCAGTCCAACTCGCACCAGGAGGTGCTGCGCATCGTCGAGGGAGCCGCGGGCCAGTCGGTATCCTTTGGCATCACCCCGGATCTCTACGACATCGTCGCCGGCCACGTGCGCACCCAGCAGATCTACGGGGCCCCGCTGATGGAGCTGCGCTCGGAGCTGATGCCCGCCTGGGAGCAGAGCGTCAAGCGGCTGGTGGACTTGGGGGTGTCCCTGGCGATCCTGGTGGGGCTGGCCCCGCTGTGGCTGCTGGTGGCGGCGGGCATCAAGATCGAATCGCGCGGGCCGGTCTTCTTCAAGCAGGAGCGGGTGGGCAAGGGCGGCCGGATCTTCACCATGTACAAGTTCCGCTCCATGGTGGTGGACGCCGAGGAAGGCACCGGGCCGGTGTGGGTGAAGGGCCGGGACCCGCGGGTGACCCGCATGGGGCGGGTGCTGCGGGCGCTGCACCTGGACGAGATGCCCCAGTGCATCAACTTTCTGCGCGGGGAGATGAGTCTGGTGGGCCCGCGGCCGGAGCGGTCCTACTTCGTCGAGCAGTTCAAGAACCAGATCCCCCTCTACATGCGGCGCTTCAACGTCAAGCCGGGGCTCCTGGGCTGGGCCCAGTCCAAACACGAATTCGACATGGACGCCAAGGACCTGACCCGCATCGCCCGCGAGCGCCTGGAGTACGACCTCTATTACATCGAAAACATGTCGCTGCGGCTCGACTTCAAGATCATGCTGCAGACCATCTGGTTCGTGCTGGCGGGGAAGAGCACCAGGTAGGCTTATCTGCCGATCACCCAGCAGACCGCGTCGACAATCGCCTCCAGGCGTTCCTGTGAGAGGGTGCCGATCTTCTCAATCAGCCGCTCTTTGTCCACCACCATCAGGTGAGTAGCCCTGGCCAAGCTGGCCTTGGGGATATTGGCCTCGCTTTTGCCGAGCAGCACATTGCCCGGCAGGTGGCTGTGCCTCGTCTGGCTGGTCAGCGGGATCACGACCACGGTGTTGAATTGGCTGCGGTTGATCGCATCCCGCTGGATGATGATCACCGGGCGCCGGTGTGCGGGCTCCGAGCCGGTGGCCGGACCAAGTTGCGCCCAGAATACATCCCCTCGCTGGATTACCACTTTTCCCCGCTTTGGGCCTCTGGCGACAAGCCGAGCAGTTCTTCTGCCAACTCGCGGTTCTCGGTCCGGGCCTGCACCTGTTGGTAGGTCTCGTCGTAGAGCCGGGTCACTTCCGCCTCTTCCAACTGCCGGAGTCGCTCCTCCATCTGCTCGGCGATGAGCCGGCTGCGCGATTTTTTCAGTTTTTTCGCCCACCGATCCACATGCCGGAGGGTGGTGGCAGGCAAGGTGATGGCGATCTTCTGGGTGGCCAAGCTATGTACTCCTATGTGGTATGATATTTTGGTATGATAGAATGGTGACCTCAAGATAACAAAGAGAGGGTCGCAAGAAAAGGGGGTTTTACGAAGAGAGGTCTTGACGAGGAGATAAACAGGGTGCTTGCCGGTAGATCCGCCGCCAAATATCTTTGGCCGCAGTCTCCTGCGTGCAAAACCAGTAAGCACTTCGCGCTGATTACTTTTCGCCATGCTCTGGGGAGAAACCCCTCCAATTGACGGTCAAGTCCAGAAGTTTCTGTAAAATGGCATCCCGAGTAGGCGGTTCACTGGTTCAATAGTTCAAGGTCGAGGTACCTCTTTCCGGTGGTCCACTCTTCGGCCCACTCCATGGCCAGGGCCGCAACCAGTCGCAGGCAGGCCTGCTCGTTGGGGAAGATCTGGACCACGTCGGACCTTGGGGCGATCTCGCGGTTGAGTCGTTCGACGGCATTGGTGGTGCGCAACCGTGGTCGGTGGGACAACGGGAAGGCCAGGCAGGCCAGCAGCGCCTCGCGATGGGTT
>VGJS01000023.1 GCA_016867395.1 Candidatus Handelsmanbacteria bacterium | reverse complement strand
TGCGGGTGGGAGCAAGGCGTTTGAGGAGGACGGCAGCGGGGCGGTGAACGCGGGCTTGGGGTATCGGAGGGGGAAGAGTTGGCTGGACTACAGCTACCACATCCCCCTGGAACTGACCGAGACCAACGGCGCCCACCGCTTCTCCCTGGCCTACGAATTCTAACACCACCGGGAACGATTAGACAGGGAAGGGGCTGCCCGGTGGCGGGCGGCCCCTTGTTTTTGCGGGTGCAGGCGGGGCTAGCCCCCCTGCCAGTGGCACAGGGGGATATCGGCCATGGTGCGCAGGCCCGGCCGGGCCTGCAGCAGGGCTGGCAGGGCATTGATCACCATGGCGCAGGTGGCGATGTCCCCGTCCACGCCGCCGCTCACGGTGGAGCGAATCTCGGGTTGTCCCCGGAGCACAACCGTGTCATGCGGCCGGGGATGCCCCAGGTAGGCTTCTAGTTCGAGGGTGATCCTCACCCTGCCCTGGGCCCTGCCGGTGCCGATTTGCCGCAGACCGGCGCACTGCCCGGCCTCGACCTGGATGAAGGAACTGGCGGTGGGCCGGTGGGCGATCACCGGCTCCACGGCCTCCTCGACCTGGTCGAGGGTCCAGCCAAAGGCCCTGGCGATCAGATTGATGGATTGGGCAAAACCCACGTGCCGGATCTGGCCGGCCCGGTGCTGGGTGGCGAACTCCTCCGGGCTCAGGCCGGCGCCGATCTTGCGCTGGAAGGGCAGGCGCCGGATGGAGGCGTCCTGGTGTCTTTGCACCTCTACGGCGCGGACCTCCTGGCAGGCGCTGGAGAGAAAGAGCGGCAGGGCGTCCATGAGGAACCCGGGATTGACCCCGGTGCCAAGGACGGCCACCCCGTGGTTCCTGGCCAACTCGTCGAGCCTGGCGGCGATGTGGGGCTGATCGTCGAAGGGGCAGGCGAGTTCCTCGCAGGTGGAGACTACCGACTTGCCGGCCCGGACGCAGGAGGCGATCTGCGCTTCGATGCGGGTTAGGGAGGAACCCGTGGTCAACAGCACCACCTGGGCTTCCAGTCCCAGTACCTGGGTGGGGTCGGCCGAAACCGCTACACCTAAGGCCCGGGTCCCGGACAACAGACCGGCGTCCTGCCCTTCCTTGGCAGGGTCGATGTCGAGAGCGCCCACGAGTTTGAGGTGGGGCCGCTGGGAGAGGTACTGGACCAGGCGCTGGCCGATCGGGCCCAGGCCCATCTGTATCACGCGGAGCGGTGAAGTCATCGGGTGCTCATCGTGGCAGGGCGGGTGTGATTCGCTCCTGCCGAAGGTACCCCAGCCGCGCGAGGACGTCAAACAGCGCCCGGCGCGTAAAACCACCGGAAAAGGAAAGGGAGCAGCGGTGATCAAGATGGCCGTCTGGGCGTTTATCGCCTATCTGGGATTTCGGGTTTTCCGCAATGTCTCGCAGGTGCTTAAGCTGATAAAAAACCCTCCGAGCCAGGCGCCCACCAGCGGGCGGCGGGCCGTGGACGCCTCCTTTGAGGTCGAGGAGGGGAAATGAACCGGCCCGCTCCCCGCAAGGGCGCTGATCGCCTGCGGCAGGAGGTGGGGTCTGGGACGCGGGCGCCCTTCTACCTGTTGCACGGGGAAGAGGAGTACGAGAGGGAGGAAACCGCCGCTTGGCTGGTAGAGCAACTGGCGCCGGCGGCGGCGAGGGAGTTCAACCTCGCGGTCTTCCACGCCGACTCTTTTCCCTTGGAGCGCTTCCTCGACTTCTATTTCGCCTACCCATTGCTAGCTGGCCATCGGCTGGCCCTCATCCGGGGTTGCGAGCAGCTGAACGCCGAATTCTGCAAGAAACTGGAGGCGGTGGTGGACCAGCCCGCCGAGACCACGGTGCTCATCGCCCTGGGCGCCAAGGTGGATATGCGCCGCCGGTTTTTTCAACAGTTGGGCAAGAAGGGGCGCACCGCCGAGTTCCGCCCACCCTTCGACAACCAGGTCCCCCAGTGGATCACCCGGCACGCCCAGCGCCGCGGCCTGAAGCTGGATCCCGATGCCGTGGAGTGCCTCCGCCAGAGCGCCGGGCCGGGTTTGCGGGAACTGGCCGGCGAGATGGAGAAACTGGCGCTCTACGCCGGCGAGGGGGTGCGGATCACCACCGCGTTGGTGAAGCACGTCGTGGGCGGCCATGCCCAGGGGGATATCTTCGCCCTTACCCACGCCATTGGCCAGCGCCAGGCCGGCAAGGCGGCGGTCCTGCTGCGCTCCCTGTTCGCCCAGGGCGAGGAACCGGGGCGCACGGTGTGGATGATCCAGCGCCATTTCCAGCTTCTGCTCAAGGCCCAGGACCTTCTGCGCCGCCGGGCCAGCCGGGAGGAACTGGCCGCCGGGTTGGGGGTAGCGCCTTTTTTTCTGGACCGGTACCTGGAACAGGCCAGGCACTGCCGCAGCGCCCATTTATGGGAAGGGCTAAGTGCCCTGCTCTGGGCCGATGACCAGCTCAAGAGCAGAGCGCACCGCCAGGAGGAGGCCCTGCTTGAACTGCTCCTGTGGCGTTTGTGCGGTCCGGCCAGAGCGGGTTGACAGGGGGGGAGCGCCTCGTTATACTAAAACTGCGGTCAACGGAGGCATCACCAGTCATGGCAACGTGAGGTGTCATCATGAGTGAACCGATTACCCTGACCGACGATAATTTCTCCAACGAAGTACTCGAGTCCAACTTGCCGGTTCTGGTTGATTTCTGGGCCGTATGGTGCGGCCCGTGCCGGATGGTGGCACCGGTCGTCGCCGCCCTGGCTTCCGAGTACGAGGGCCGGGCCAAGATCGCCAAACTCGATGTGGACAACGCTCAGAAAACGGCTACGGAGTACGGGATCCGCAGCATCCCCACCCTGCTCATCTTCAAAGGGGGCAAGGTGGCCGACCAGGTGATCGGCGCGGTGCCCAAGAAGCAGATCGTCGAAAAGCTGGACGCGGTGCTGGCCAACTGATCAAGGCGGTCCGCGCGGTGGGCCGCCAGGCTGGCCAAGACGGCTCTTTTGATTCTTCGAAAGAGTCGTTTCCTATTATACGAGGGGCGATGGCTGATCCACTTTGGGGCAGGCTGTTCAATCGGCAGTCCGAGAAGCAGGAGTCCCTCTTCGAGGTGCTGAAGCGGATTCCCATTTTTCAGGATTTTAATCCTCGCGAGTTCGCCAAGATCGAGGACATCCTGCACCGGCGCAGTTTCGCCTCGGGAGAGGTCATCTTGCGCGAAGGCGAGATGGGGGTGGGGATGTACATTGTCCTCAGCGGCCAGGTGCAGATCCTCCACGCTGGGGAGGGCAGCAAGCCCATCCGACTCGCCACTCTTGGTCCGGGGGACTTCTTCGGCGAGCAAGCCCTGCTCGATGAGTCGCCGCGCACCGCCTCGGCGGTGGCCGCCGAAGCCTGTCAGGCCATCGGCTTCTTCCGGCCAGACATGCTCGAGCTGATCGAGCGCAATCCGCGCACCGGCCTCAAGGTGGTCATGCGGCTGTCCCAGATGATCTCCATTCGCCTGCGCCAGACCAACCGGCTGCTTAAGGAGGCCCGCGAGCGGACCGCGGCGGTCGAACGCCAACTGGAGACCCGCCAGGAGGCTGCCTCCGGCGCGGGCGCGCCGGCACCCCCCTCCCGATGAATCGCGATTCGAGCTTTAGCTGGGCCCGCCTGGTCAAGGTGCTGCTGGGTCTGGTGGTGCTGGTGGGGGTGGGCTGGTTCCTCTTCGTCATCCGCGAGATCCTCGTTCCCTTCGTCATCGCCTTCATTATCTCTTTTCTCCTCCACCCCCTGGTCGATCGGATGGAGGGTCGCGGTATGGGCCGGGGCGTCAGCATCGGCCTGATCTTCGCGGCCGTCTTGGTGCTGGGGGCCATCGGCTTCTTCACCGTGGGCAAACGCCTGACCGAGCAGGTGATGGACATCACCGAGCAGTTCCTCCGCCAGGAGACAGTGGTCCGGCAGTTTAGCGTCACCAACACCGGTGAGGAGAGCGCACCAGTGGAGGTGATGTGGCAGCGGATGCGGCCGGGCAAACGCTTTGCGCTGGTCGATCCGCCGGCTTTCCCGGTGGAACTGGCGCCGGGGGCCCGCCTGGACCTGCAGATCCGCTTCAGCCCACGGGGCACCGAGCAGTGTGAAGGCATCCTCCGCTTCAGTAGCCCCGAGCTGGAGGAACCTTTTGAGCTGCGGGTCCAGGGCAACGCCAGCGGTGAGCAGGAGGAGTTCTGGACCAACCCTGAAAACATGCAGAAGGTCGCCGCCCAGGGCCTGGAGTTCTCGACGGGGGGCATCGACTTCGGCAAGGCGGGTCCCAGCATCATCACCCGCATGAGTGAAGTAGTCAGCGGCCTGCAACCCAAGTTACATGCGTACCTGGGGGTCGAAGTGGACCTCGAAAAGCTGGTCAAGGTGAAGGGTCGGGAGATGATGAACACCCTGGTCGGCCGTTCGAGCGCCTTCATGGAGGGGATCTTCTCCGGGTTGGCGCTGCTGGTCATCGTGCCCTTCGCGGTGTTCTTCTTTCTCAAGGAGGGCCGGCGGATCACCCATGAACTCATCGAACTGGTCCCCAACGCCTACTTTGAACTCTGCCTGAATCTCATCTACCAAATCAACAGCCAGATCGGGGGATACCTGCGGGGGCAGATGCTGGAGACGGGGATCGTCGCGCTGCTCTCGGTGGTGGCCCTGACCCTCATCGGCCTGCCCAACGCTATTCCCATCGGGTTGCTGGCGGGCACGGCCAACATGATCCCCTACCTGGGCCCGCTGATCGGGGGGATCACCGCCTCGGTGGTAGCAATTAGCACCGGAGGGGGCGGGTCGATGGTACTTTATGTGATTCTCGCCTTCGCCGTCATCCAGATGCTCGACAACCTCGTGATCCAGCCCATCATCGTCGCCAAAAGTGTGGACCTCCACCCATTGCTGGTGATGTTGGTGGTGTCCATCGGCAGCCAGTTGCTGGGGATCATGGGCATGTTGATCGCCGTGCCGGTTACCGGGATTCTCAAGGCAAGTACCCAGACCATCTACCGCGGAATCAGGGGTTACCGGGCGGGCTGAACGGTTGACAAAAGCGAACTCAGGTGCTATTAAACTATGGCCCTGCGGATGAGGCAGGTGGTGGAGGGGGAGGCATAGCCTAACTATTGACAGGAGGAGCGGCATCCTTGCCAGTCTCGTTGCTCTTAGACCAGGCCCAATTGTCGTCCCTGGCGGACCGCATCTGCCAGGCCAGAAAGCTGTACGGGACCGACAGTTCTTACGTGTTGGGGCTCTTCGCCGCTTTTGAGTGGGTGGCCGCCGGGGCCGAGGGCGGGGATGGATGGCGGCGGCAGTTGGCCGACCGGGTCGTCGAGTTGGAGTCCGGCAAGGTGGCCCGGCCCTCGGCCGAAACCGCCCCGGCTCCCTCCGGTGAGAGCCTGGTCGAGAACAACTGGATCAAGGGCAAGGTCAAGTGGTTCAACAACGACAAGGGCTACGGGTTCATCTCCACCGAGAGCAGCACCGATGTTTTTGTACACTGGCGGGACATCTCCTCCTGGGACCGCACCCTCGCCCAGGGCGACGAGGTGGAGTTCATGGTCACTAAAACCGCCAAGGGGTTTCAGGCAATCAATGTGATGAAGGCCGGCAAGGAGGGCGCCGGCGAGGGGCAGGAGGAGAGCGAGACGCCCAACACCCTCGAGGCACACTCCAGCCCGCCTGAGCAGGGGGCGGAAGCAATCTCGCCCGAGGCCCCGACCGCAAGCATCAGTTGAGCCGCCCCGGCAAGCCGAAAGGAATTACGTCCAGGCATGTTGAAGAAGCCGCGCACCGAGGTAGCCTGTTCTTTCTGTGGCAAGGGGTACAACCAGGTCGAGAAACTCATCACTGGCCCGTCGGTCCACATCTGCAACGAGTGCGTGGTCCTGTGTAACGAGGTGCTTGAGGAGGAAAACCACCAGGAGCCCAAGCTGGACGGAGGCCCGCTGCCCAAACCCGCCGAGATCAAGGCCCACCTCGATGCCCACGTCATTGGCCAGGAGCGGGCCAAAAAAGCCCTGTCGGTGGCGGTGTACAATCACTACAAACGCATCTACTCGGCCGCCTCCGACGTCGAACTGGCCAAGAGCAATATCCTGCTGATCGGCCCCACCGGCACCGGCAAGACTCTGATGGCCGAGACTCTGGCCCGCATCCTCCAGGTGCCCTTCGCCATCGTCGATGCTACGGTGCTTACCGAGGCCGGGTACGTGGGTGAAGACGTCGAGAACATTCTGGTCCGCATTCTCCAGGCCGCTGATTACGACACCGCCAAGGCCGAGCGGGGCATCCTCTTCATAGACGAGATCGACAAAATCGCCCGCAAGTCGGGTAACCCCTCGATCACGCGCGACGTTTCGGGCGAGGGGGTGCAGCAGGAGTTGCTTAAGATCCTCGAGGGCACGGTTTCAGGGGTCCCACCGAAGGGAGGGCGCAAACACCCCGAGCAGCCCCTGGTCCAGATCAACACCCGCAACATCCTCTTCATCTGCGGCGGGGCCTTTGACGGACTCGACAAGATCGTCTGCCAGCGCCTCGGGCAGCGGGCCTTGGGGTTCGGAGCGCAGGAGCGGGTCCACCTAAACACCCCGGCGCACGCCCTCTCCAGGGTCGAACCTGAGGATTTGATCCAGTTCGGGATGATCCCCGAGCTGATCGGCCGGCTGCCGGTGCTCAGCGTGCTGCAGCCCCTCAGCAACGCCGCCCTGCTCGACATCCTGGTGAAGCCGCGCAATGCCCTTATCCGCCAGTACCAGAAACTCTTCGAGATGGACGACATGTCTCTCAGCTTCGAGCACGAGGCCCTGCAGCGCATCGTCGAACTGGCCCAGGCCAAGGCCATGGGCGCCCGCGGGCTGCGGGCGGTGCTGGAAAAGGCGATATTCGAACTGATGTACGAGCTGCCCTCGCGCCTGGACGTGAAGGAGTGTGTCATCACCCGCGACTTCATCGAAGCCAAGGGCCCGCCCAGGCTGAGCTACAAGAAGAAACGCGCCTGAATCAACCCCTAACTGACGGCCTATAAGCCCCCTGGGCGAATAGGCTATTTTTTTGATGTCTGGGCCAGCCAATCCATCTTATCCATTGCGCTGTCTGCCCCCGCAGCCTCCCAGGGGAAGGGTGCCCCGGCCCGGGGAGGAGGTGCGGGTCCACGGACGCCTGATCCGCGCCGGGACCGGTGGCGGGTTGCTGCTGGGACCCGAGGGGGAGCGCCGCTGGTGCCGTTGGCCATCGGCGGGGCGCCACCCCGCCGAAGGAGATATCGTCGAGGTGGAGGGGGTGATGGAGGGAGAGTGGATCGGCGCGGCGCAGGTGGTGGTCCTGGCCCCGGCGGCAAGCGCGCCGGTGGCGGGCTGGGAGGCCTGGGCAGCCCGGCAGGAGGCTTTGAGGCGGTCTTTGGAACTGCGGGCAAGGGTGCAGGCGGCGCTGCGGGCCTTCTTCGCCGACGCCGGATTTCTGGAGGTGGAGACCCCGGCCTTGGTGGGCGCCCCCGGCCAGGAAGCCCACCTGCTGCTCTTTGAGACTACCTACCGCGGCCGGCCGCCGCGGGACTGTTTCCTGGTCAGTTCCCCCGAACACCACATGAAGCGCCTCCTGGGGGCCGGCCTGGCGCGCATCTTCCAAATGGGCCGGGCCTACCGCAACGGCGAAAGATCGCCGGCCCACCACCCCGAGTTTTCCATGCTGGAGTGGTACCGGGCGTACGCGGGGTACGAGGAGATCATGGCCGACGCGGAGGCCCTGGTCGCCGCGGCCGGCAGGGCAGTCCATGGGGCGACCCTCCTCCAGTACCAGGGCCAGCCCCTCGATCTGACCCCGCCCTGGCCGCGGCTAAGTGTGGGCGAAGCCTTTGCTCGCTTTGCCGGCATGGACCTCGAACCGCGCCTCGGGGTGGAGGAGTTCCGGCGGCAGGGGCGCCGTTGCTGCCCCAGTGTTGACACCGCCGACACCTGGGAGGAGATTTTCTTCAAGGTACTGCTGGAGCGGATCGAACCGGGGCTGGCGGGGATGGGCAAACCGGTTTTCCTACTGAACTATCCCGCCTCCCTGGCGGCCCTGGCGAAGGTCCGGGGCCCCGGCGGGGTAGCCGAGCGGGTCGAGGTGTACGCGGGAGGGCTGGAGTTGGCCAATGGTTTCACCGAGCTGAACGATCCAGCGGAGCAGACCCGGCGCTTTGCCGCCGAACGCGCAAAAAGGGCGGCGCTGGGGTATCCGGTGCATCCCCTGGACAAGGAGTTCCTGGAGATGCTGCGGCTGGGCATGCCCCCGGCGGGGGGTATGGCCCTGGGGGTGGACCGGCTGGTGATGCTGCTGGCCGACGCCCCGCGCATCGATGAGGTGCTCGCCTTTCCCTTTTCCCAGTTAGAGGGGTTTGCATGAACAGGGTGCTGGTAGCCACCGCGGAACAATCCCTTCTCCGGCTCGCCGGGGGGGTGCTGACCCAACTGGAGCGCGGGGTCGCCCCGGTGTTATCGGAGGAGGAGATCCTCCAGGGGCTCCACCGCGACGACACGGATCTGTTGCTCCTCGACCGGCGCCTCCCCGGCCTGGAGGAGCGGGCCTTGTTGCGCCGGCTGGCCGCCGACCCGCTGGCCGCCGAGGTGCCGGTGGTGCTGGTGGGGGGGTTCGGCGGCCACGAAGAACAGCTGGAACTCTTGGATGCCGGAGCCAGCGAGTTTGTTGCCCTGCCGGTGGACCCAGGGGCCCTGGCGGTGCGGCTCAAGACCGTGTTGCGCACCGTGGGCCATCTCGACCGGATCAAGGCCCAGGCTCTGATCGACGAGCTGACCGGCGTGTACAACCGCCGCTACCTCGACGGGCGCCTCAGCGCCCAGTTCGGCGAGGCCAGGCGTTACCGCCATCCCTTCAGTTTCATCCTCCTCGATCTGGATCACTTCAAGAAGGTCAACGACACCCTGGGACACCAGTTCGGGGACCTGGTGCTCAGACAGACCGCCCGCCTGATCCGGGCCCAACTGCGCGGCGAGGACATGCTAACCCGTTATGGCGGGGAGGAGTTCGCCCTCCTCCTGCCCCACACCGACCTGGAAGGAGCCTTGATCCTGGCTGAAAGGGTGCGCCTGAGTGTGGCGGAGTACCGGTTTGTCCAGGGGGAGAGCCAGGTGCGGATCACCGTCAGTCAGGGCATCGCCGCGTACCCGGAGAAAGATTTTACGAGCACCAGCGAGCTGATAGCGTGCGTGGACGAACGGCTCTACCAGGCCAAGGACGCCGGCCGCAACTGCCTGGTTTACCGCTAAGTGTTTCAGCCGGCCGGCTGAAGCGGGGAGAGGGAGGCGGCCGAGTGCAAGATGCCGTCAATGAGGCCGAAGTCCTTGGCCTCATCGGGAGAGAGGAAGTAGTCCCGCTCGGTGACCTGGGCGATGCGGTCGAGGGGCTGACCGGTGTCCGTTTCGAGGAGCTGGTTGAGCCGGGTGCGCCACTCGACGATCTCGCGGGCATGGATCTGGATGTCGGCGGCCTGGCCGCCAATCCCCCCCCAGGGTTGGTGCAGCATCACCCGGCCGTGAGGCAGGGTGTGGCGCTTGCCTTTGGCGCCGCCGGCCAGCAGAATGGCGCTCATGCTAAAGGCCTGGCCCACGCACAGGGTCGCCACGTCACAGGGGACGTGCTGCATGGTGTCGTAGATGGCCAGCCCGTCGGTGATGCTGCCGCCCGGGCTGTTGATATACAAGGAGATGTCCTTCTTGGGGTCCTCGGAGGCCAAAAAGAGCAGTTGGGCGATGATCAGGTTGGCCTCGTTGTCGTCGATGGGGGTGCCAAGGAAGATGATCCGTTCCTTGAGCAGGCGGGAGAAGATGTCGTAGGCGCGCTCGCCGCGCCCGGTCTGTTCGATGACGATGGGTACGATGGCCATAGATCTGCTCTGGCGATGGGTTTAATATCCGGAAGACAATACTCGATGGGCCGGGCCCTGTCAATGGCCGGGAGGGCGTGGTGCTGATCGGGATCACCGGGTGCATGGGCTCGGGGAAATCCACCTTTGCCCGCTTCCTTGAGAAGCGCGGCGCTGCCCTGGTGGATGCCGACCAGTTGGGGCATCAGGTCCTCGAAATCCCGGCGATGGTCGCAGAACTCGTGGCCGCCTTTGGCCCGCAGATCGCCGGCCAAGGGGGCCGCATTGCGCGGCGGGAACTGGGCCGGCTCGCCTTTGCCAACCCTGAGGGGTTGGCAACCCTCAATCGGATCGTGCGCCCTTATCTCGAAGCGCTGCTCTGGAAGGAGGCGGACCGGCTGGCCGGTCCGAAGGGAGAGGTAAAGGTGGTGGTGGACGCGGCCCTGATTTTCGAGTGGGGGGTGGAGGATCGCTTCGATTTAGTGGTGGTGGTAGATGCCCCCGAGCCACTGCGCTGCCAGCGGGCCGCTGCCCGACAGGGATTGAGCGAGGGGGAGGTGCGGCGGCGGCTGGCCCGGCAACTGCCCGCCGCGGCCAAGGCCGCTCGGGCCGACCTGGTGGTGCCCAACGAGGGCAATTTAGCGGCGTTGGAAGCGAAGGCAGAAGACCTTTGGCGGCAACTCGCCGCCGGGGAAAGGGGGGTACGGGCCGGCGATGGGCACTGAACTGAAACAGACCCCACTACGGCGGGCCCATCTCAAAGCCGGGGCCCGCCTCGTCCCCTTTGCAGGCTGGGAGATGCCCGTGCAGTACCGGGGCATCAACGAGGAGCACCAGGTGGTGCGGTGCCGGGCCGGGGTCTTTGACGTTTCCCACATGGGGCAGATCCAGTTCGAGGGGCCCGGGGCGCTGCCCTTCCTCCAGCATCTCCTGCCCCCCGAACTGGCGGGTCTGGGGGTGGGGCGCCTGACCTACGCGGTGATGTGCAACCCCCAGGGGGGCGCGGTAGACGACCTGCTGGTGTACCGGCTCAAGGGCCAGGTGTACCTGGTGGTGGTCAATGCCTCGCGGCTGGCCGAGGACCGCGAATGGGTTCTGGCCCAGGCCCAGGGCTTTTCCGGGGTGGTGATCGAGGACCGCAGCGAAGGGTTCGGCATGCTGGCCCTCCAGGGTCCCCAGGCTGCGGCGATGGTGGCGCAACTGGGCGGCGGGTTGGCCCTGGAGCTGGCCTATTTGGAATGCGCTCGGGTCGAGTTGGCCGGCAAACCGCTCTGGATCAGCCGCAGCGGTTACACCGGGGAGGATGGTTTCGAGTTCCTGTGTCCGGCCCAGGAGTTGGAGGGATGGTGGGCGGCCCTGCTGGAACAAGGGGCCCAACCTTGCGGACTGGGGGCGCGCGACGTGTTGCGCACCGAGATGGGATATTGCCTGTACGGCCACGAACTGACCTTGGACCACACCCCGCTGGAGGCGGGTCTGGGCTGGTCGGTGGCCCTGGCTAAGGAACCCGGCTTCATCGGCCAGCAGGCTCTGCGCCGGCAGCGGGAGGAGGGGCTGCGGCGCCGGCTGGTGGGCCTGCGGCTGGGCGAGCAGGGCATCCCCCGGCCCCAGTGCCGGGTGCTGGACGCGGACGGCAGAGAAGTGGGCACGGTCAGCAGCGGGACCTATTCCCCGGCTCTTGCATGCGGCATTGCCCTGGCCTATGTCGAAGTGGGGCACCACCAACCCGGCACCCCGCTGTGGGTGGAATTGCGGGGCAAGGCCAGGCGGGCAAAGATCGTCAAAACACCATTTGTGCCGGCCAATACCAGGAGGAGGGGGGATCGGCAATGACCGAGTTGCGAGAGGAGGGAGATCGTTTTGTATGGCGGCACCTGGGGCCGCGGCCGGGGGAGATCGCGGCCATGTTGGAAGAGGTGGGGGCCGTTTCACTGGACGAATTGGTCAAAGAGACCGTGCCTCCGGCGATCCGCTCCGCCCAGGTTCTGGACCTGGGACCGCCCCTGTCGGAGCACCAGATGCTGCGGGAACTGGCCCGCCTCGGGGCGGCCAACCAGCGCTGGCGGTCCTACCTGGGCATGGGCTATTGCGATTGTCTGACCCCGCCGGTGATCCAGCGCAATGTGCTGGAGAACCCCGGGTGGTACACCCAGTATACGCCCTACCAGGCCGAGATCGCCCAGGGCCGACTGGAAGCCCTGCTCAACTTCCAGACCCTGGTGATCGAGTTGTGCGGCCTGGAGGTGGCCAATGCCTCCCTGCTCGACGAGGCCACGGCGGCGGCAGAGGCCATGGCCATGTTACACGCCCTGGCCAAGGGCGAGCGGCGGGTGTTCTTCGCCGCCGACCACTGCCATCCCCAGACTATCGAGGTGGTGCGCACCAGGGCGGCTTGCCGCCACTGGGAGGTGGTGGTGGGTAATCCAAACCGTTTCGAGTTCAGCGACGCGGTGTTCGGCGCGCTACTCCAGTATCCCACCACCGAGGGGGCTTTGTGGGATTACCGGGGTTTCTGCAAGGAGGCCCACCGGGTCGGCGCCAGGGTGGTGGTGGCCGCGGATCTCCTCGCCCTGACCCTGTTGACCCCACCGGGGGAATTCGGCGCCGACATCGCCGTGGGCAGCAGCCAGCGGCTGGGCATGCCGATGGGATACGGCGGGCCCCACGCGGCCTTCTTCGCCACCCGCGAGGAATTCCAACGCCAGCTTCCCGGCCGCATCATCGGCCTCTCCCAGGACAGCCAGGGACAGCCGGCGCTGCGCATGGCCCTCCAGACTCGTGAACAACACATCCGGCGTGAGAAGGCCACTAGCAATATCTGCACGGCCCAGGTACTGCCGGCGGTGGTGGCCAGCATGTACGCCGTGTACCACGGGCCCGCAGGCCTGCGCCGCATCGCCGCCCGCGTCCATGACCTGGCCGGCAAACTGGCCGAGGGGGCGCGCCGCCAAGGACACACCGTCCGGCACCAGCAGTTCTTCGACACCCTCTGCATCGAGCCGGCTCCCGGCGCGGCGGCGGGGGTGTGGCAAAGGGCTGCCGAGGCCAGGCTCAACCTGCGCCGGCTGGTAGGGGGCAGGGTGGGGATCAGCCTGGACGAAACCACCCGGGAGGAGGACGTGGAGGAACTCCTTAGGGTGCTGGGCCCGGCGGTAACCCCAAACGGGGGCGAGGCGGACTGGTCCTGGGCGGCCTGCCACCGCCGGGCCATCCCCTTCCTCGAACACCCGGTCTTCAACAGCCACCACTCCGAGACCGAGATGCTGCGCTACCTGCGGCGACTCGAAGGCCGGGACCTCTCCCTCAACATCTCGATGATCCCCCTGGGCTCCTGCACCATGAAGCTCAACGCCGCGGCGCAGATGATGCCCATCGCCTGGCCCGAATTCGCCGCCCTCCACCCCTTTGCCCCGCTCAATCAGGCCAAAGGCTACGCCCGGCTCTTCGCAGAACTGGAGGGGATGCTGGCCCGCATCACCGGCCTGGCCGCTGTCTCCCTCCAGCCCAATGCCGGCTCTCAGGGCGAGTACACCGGCCTGTTGGTTATCCGGCAATACCATCAGCAGCGCGGCGAGGGCCAGCGCGATCTGTGCCTGATCCCGGCTTCGGCCCACGGCACCAACCCGGCCAGCGCGGTGATGGCCGGCCTGAAGGTGGTGGTGGTGGGCTGCGATGCGGAGGGCAACATCGACTTACAGGACCTGCGCCGGAAGGCGGCAGACCATCAACAATGCCTGGCGGCGCTGATGGTCACCTATCCTTCCACCCACGGGGTGTTCGAGGAGGGCATCGGCGAGATCTGCCGGATTGTCCACGGCTACGGCGGGCAGGTGTATTTGGACGGGGCCAACATGAACGCCTTGGTGGGCCTGTGCCGGCCCGGCGATCTGGGGGTGGACGTGTGCCACCTCAACCTGCACAAGACCTTCTGCATCCCCCACGGCGGGGGCGGGCCGGGCATGGGGCCCATCGCCGTGGCCTCGCACCTGGCCCCGTACCTGCCCTCCCACCCAGTGATCCCCGCCGGGGGGACCTCGGCCGTGGGACCGGTGGCCGCGGCTCCCTGGAGCAGCGCCCTGCTCCTGGTGATCCCCTGGGCGTACATCAAGATGATGGGAGGGGACGGACTGACCCTGGCCACACAGGTGGCCATCCTCAACGCCAATTACCTGGCCAAGCGCCTGGACCCCTATTTCCCGGTCCTGTACCGGGGGCGCAAGGGGCGGGTAGCCCACGAGGCCATCCTCGATCTGCGCCGGTTCAAGCAGGCCGGCGTCGAGGTGGAGGACGTGGCCAAACGCCTGATGGACTACGGGTACCACGCCCCCACAGTGTCCTTCCCGGTGCCGGGCACCCTGATGGTGGAACCCACCGAGAGCGAATCCAAGGCCGAGATGGACCGCTTCTGCGAGGCCCTCATCGCCATCCACGCGGAGATCGCGGAGGTGACCTCCGGCCTGGCCGATCCGCACGACAACCTGCTCAAGAACGCCCCCCACACGGCGGCGATGGTGTGCGCCGATGGGTGGACCCACCCGTATTGCCGGCAAAGGGCCGCCCTGCCCGCCCCCTGGTCTGCGGAGCGCAAGTTCTGGCCGGCGGTGGGCCGGCTCAACAACGCCCAGGGAGACCGCAATCTGATCTGCGCCTGTCTGCCGGTCAAGGCGTACGGCGCATCCGCCAAAGGGGAGGACTGAGATGAAGACGGTATTGATCACCGGCATCACCGGGCAGGATGGCTCCTATCTGGCCGAGTTCCTGCTGGAAAAAGGCTACCGGGTCTGCGGCCTGGTCCGGCGCAGCAGCACCATCAACCTTGAGCGCATACGGCACATCCAGGATCACCTCGAAATCGTCTCCGGAGACCTGCTGGACCAGAACTCCCTGGTGGCGGCCCTGACCAAGGCCCAGCCCGACGAGGTCTACAACCTGGGGGCGCAATCCTTCGTGCCGGTGTCCTTTGAGCAACCCTTGCTGACCGGCGAGATCACCGCCCTGGGGGTGCCGCGCCTGTTGGAGGCCATCCGCACCGCCAACCCTAAGATCCGCTTCTACCAGGCCAGCACCAGCGAACTCTTCGGCAAGGTGCGCGAGACCCCCCAGACCGAGAACACCCCCTTCTACCCGCGCAGCCCCTACGGGGTAGCCAAGGCCTATGCCCACTGGATTACCATCAACTACCGTGAGAGCTACGACCTTTACGCCTGCGCCGGCATCCTCTTCAACCACGAATCCCCCCGCCGGGGCCTGGAGTTTGTCACCCGCAAAATCACTCACGGGGTGGCCAGGATCAAACTTGGCTTGGACCGGGAGTTGCGCCTGGGCAACCTGGAGGCGCGCCGCGACTGGGGCTTTGCCGGGGACTACGTCGAGGCCATGTGGCTGATGCTCCAGCAGGAGCAGCCCGACGACTTCGTCATCGCCACCGGCGAGGACCACACCATCCGAGAGTTCTGCGAGGTGGCCTTTGCCCGGGCCGGGCTCAACTGGCAGGACCACGTGGTGGTGGACGAGCGCTTTTTCCGGCCGGCTGAGGTCCACATCCTGCGCGGGGACCCCGGCAAGGCCTCCCGGGTGCTGGGCTGGAAGCCCAAGGTCACCTTCGCCGAACTGGTGGGCATGATGGTGGATCGCGACCTGGAGACCGTGGCCTTGGAGCGCCGGTGAGGAGAATCAGGGCCTGGGCCCTGGGCCTGCTCTGCCTGTGGGGATGCGCCTATCGCGAGCCCGAGGCCGGCGTCGCCCTGCGACAGGCCCTGCAACTCCCCTACTACCGCGGCAAGCTGTACCCGGAGGTTCTGCACCAGTGGCGCCAGCGCGACCTGGTCTTCGAGCAGGTGCGTTTCCGCGGCCGGGACCACCAGTGGGTGGCGGGCCTAGCCTGTTATTCGGAATTGGCCCGCACCCGACCGCTGCCGGCGCTTCTGTGTATTCCCGGCAGCGCCAACCGCAAGGAAGAACTCCTCCAACCCCTAAATCTCTTGCCCCGCTGGGCGGACCAAGGGTTTTTTGTCCTCAGCGTCGATCGCTTCCCCGACGAGAGCGCCCTGCTGGAGCGCAAGGGGCTGGCGGGCATCTGGGGGGAGCAGGTACACAACCTGGTCCGCACCCTCGATTATCTGGAGGGCCGGCCCGAGGTGGTTGAGGGGCGGATCGGCATGTTGGGCCTGTCGCTGGGCGGGATGGAGGCCCTGTGGCTGGGGGCGGTGGACAGGCGGGTGAAGGTGGTGGTCTCCGTGGCCGGGCACCTGTCCTGGGCCGAGGTGTTCGGCGGGGAGGCCTGGCGGCTGATCTTCGCTGATCTGCCTTTAGGCCGGCGGCTACGAGGGGCCGGCGCCTCGGGGGAGGAGGCGTGGGGGGCCTTCTGCCAAACCTATCCCCAACTGCCGGAGCTGGACGCGGGCAGGGTTGCCGCCGGCCTGGCCCCGCGTCCCCTGCTCCTGATGACGGGGTCCCGGGACCCCGTCACCCCGCCGGCCGCCACGCGGCGGGTCTTTGAGGAGGCCCGCCCGGCCTTTGCCGCCAGCGGCGGGGCCTCGCGCTTGGAGATGTGGGTGGAGCCGGGGATCGGGCACGGCTTTTCCTACCCCATGCAGGACCGGGCCCTGGAATGGTTTCAGCGCTGGTTATGAGGGAGTGCCCTGGGCGGCGAACTTCTCAATCTGGCTGCAGATCTTGTGGATCACCAGCGCGTCGAGGCGCTCGATCTGGCTGCGGTTGAGGAAGCGGTGCAGGACCCGGGAGAAGTTGGCTGGGTCGTCGTTGAAGGGTTTGAAGCCGATGCGGCCCAGGACCAGGGAGAGGTGCAGGTGTAGGTGATCCCGCTCGGCGGCGGTGGCCAGATCCCGGCGGGGTGCCGGACGGGTGGTGCGCAGCTCGGTGAACAGCTCATATGTAAAAAGGAGCACCGCGTGGGAGAGGTTTAGGGAGGGGTGGGCGACGGCGGAGGGGAAGCGGATCAACTGGTGGCAGTGCTGCAACTCGCTGCGCCACAGCCCGTCCTTCTCGCGGCCGAAGACCACGGCGATGCGATGATGGTGGGCCTGGGCCGCCAACTGGGCGATGGCGGAGCGTGGCGAGGAGTTGACCTGGCGCAGGCGGCCGACCCGGTGGGTGGTTCCTACCACCAGTTGGGCGTCGGCCAGGGCGCTGGGAAGGTCGGGGTGGATCTCGCAGCGGTCCAGGATCTCCTCGGAGCCGTGGGCCAGCCACCGGGCTTCGGGGGTGTCCCAGGCTCCGGGATTTACCAGCGCCAAGCGGGAGATGCCGGTGTTTTTCAGCACCCGGGCCGAGGCGCCGATATTGCCCGGGACCGCCGGTTCGACTAATACGACCTTGACGTTGTCAAGCGGATTCATCGTAAATATAACATAGCCGGAGGGCAAAAAGGGGGCAAGGGCCCTTGCTCTTTTCCGGGGCTGGCCGTAAATTTCACGCGTTGCCGGCGCCTCGCCCGAGACGGGCCGCACCTCCCCGAAATCCCCCGCCTGTAGCCACCCCAATTGATAACTCCCAGACCTCATCCCTGAGCACCATCAGACCAGGTCTCCACACCCGGCCCTAAGCCGCGCCCGCCTTGTTGGGTTGGCGGCGCAAGCCTACGAAAAATGCGGCAGAATATCTGGCGGCGCATCTACGACATCATCGTTCCCTACCGCACCTACCTGTTGTTGTCCATGGCGGTGCTCTTGGTGCTTACCGGCATGGGCATCTACTCCCCGGTGTGGTCCTCGCGCCTACTGGGCACGGCGCTTCCCACCTGCGACCGGAACCTGTTCATCAAGTGCGTGCTGATCCTCTTCGTCATCCAGATCGCCACCAGCCTGCTCTCCTATCTCTACTCCTACCAGATGCGGGTGCTGGGGGGGAGGGTGGTGTTCGACCTGCGCCGGCGTATGTACGACCACCTGCAGCGGCTTTCCCTGGGATTCTACGAGTCGCGCAGCTCGGGAGAGATCATCTCTCGGATGATGAACGACGTCAACTCGATCACCTCCCTGGTGACAGGCACGGTGCTCAACATCCTCATCTCCTCCTTTAAGGCCGTGGTGCTGCTGGGGGTGCTGATCATCGAGAGCCCTAAGGTGACTATGGTGGCGGTGGCGGTGATGCCCCTGCATTTTCTGGGGTACTTCTTCTTTCGTGCCCGTATCACCAACTACGCCTGGAAGTCCTCGGAGAAGATGTCTCAGATCTACGGCAAGATCAGCGAGGTGCTGGGAGCCATGAAAATGGTCAAGTCCCACTCGGGGGAGCTGCGCGAGAGCCGCGCGCTGATCACCCAGTTGCGCGAGAGCTACGACATCAACCTCTATTCGGGTAACCTCTCCAACATCTGGGGGCACGCCACCGGCAACATCAGCTACGTGGGCCAGGTGCTGGTAACGGTGGTCTGCGGCTTCGCGGTGCTCAACGACGGGTTGCCGCTGGAAAAGTACATCCTGCTCCTGACCTACGTGGGCATGCTCTACGCGCCGGTCTCCGAGTTGATCGGGGTGGTGCAGCAGATCCTGCCGGCCAAGGTGGGCATCCGCCGGGTCTTCGAGATCATGGACATGGAGCCCGAGGTGGCCGACCGGCCCGACGGCCTGCGCCAGATCCAGGCCGGCAAGGTGGTCTTCAACAACGTCAGTTTTGCCTATGAGCAGGGCGATCAGGTGCTGAAGAACGTTCATTTTGCCGCCGAGCCAGGCAAGGTGACGGCGTTCGTCGGCCCCAGCGGTTCGGGCAAGACCACCATCGCCAACCTTATCGCCCGCTTCTACGACCGGAGCACCGGGGAGCTTACCATCGACGGCAGCGACATCCAGGAGTACACCTTGCGCAGCCTGCGGGAACAGATGAGCATGGTGCTACAGGAGACCTATCTGTTCCGCGGCACCATCCTCGACAATATCCGCTACGGCAAGCCCGATGCCACCCTGGAGGAGATCGAGGAGTCGGCCCGCCTGGCCAACGCCCACGAATTCATCTGCACCATGCCCGACGGCTACCGCTCCCTCATCGGCTCCAGCGGCACCCGCCTCTCGGGGGGGCAGCGTCAGCGCATCGCCATTGCCCGGGCCCTGATCCGCAACCCGCGCATCCTTATCCTCGACGAGGCCACCTCCGCCCTCGATACCGTTTCCGAGGCCAAGGTGCAGGAGGCCCTGCAACATCTGATGAAGGACCGCACCACCTTCATTATTGCCCATCGCCTTTCCACTATCAAGAACGCCGACCAGATCGTGGTGCTCAAGGCCGGGAGGGTGGAGCAGGTGGGCCGGCACGAGGAACTGATCGTACAGGAGGGGCTGTACCGGGAGCTGTACGACCCCGAATGGGCCAAGGAGCAGAAACGGCTGCGCGACGAAAGGATAGAGCGGCTGGCCCAGGTGGCCTGATTTTATGCCCACTGTTTTCGACATTGTCGCCCACTTCGAGCCCAGCGCCCATTTCCAGTACTCGCGCAAGGTCCGCAACGATTTTGCGGCCCTGTCCCGCCAGCACGCCCGCGTCACCTGGATGCTGGGCCGCTACGGGGGCAGGGCCCAGATGCAGACCGATATCCAGGGAATCGGGGTGGCCACCCGCATCGAGGTCGGGCGCCTCGCCTTTGGGGCCGCCAGCCAGGCCGGATTGATCCACAGCGCCTTTGAGCTTTTCGAGGCCAGCCAGGAGCGGGGACTAGTCTCTGGGCGCATCGACCGCATCATGGTCCATTTTTCCAAGGCCGACGCCCGGCCCCTGCAGCGGGAGAGCATCCGCCGCGCCTACGACGGGGCCTTCGGCGGCGGCGATTGCAGCTTTCTCTGCCACGACCGCCACTTGCTGGAGGTGGGCCAGTGCGTGATTTACCAGAGCCTGGTCCAGTACCTGCGCGAGGACGGGCTCTACCACAGCGCCCACCGCAACCGCATCGAGATCGTGCGCCGGCACCTCCAGCAGGAGGTGGGCCGATACGAGAACCACAAGTTTTACGTCCGCCCCCAGCAGGTAGAGCGCGAGATCCCTAAGTTAGATTTTTGCTACACCGGCGCCGCCCCAGACCGGCGGGTGGAAGCGTTTATGGAGGGGTACACGGAGGAACACCCAGTCTTCGTGCCCCCCGCCGAGTTCCAGGCTGAACGCAGCCACTTCGTCGAACTCAACGACTACGAGCGGGCCAGCCGGCGTTTCGGCGGTCTGTGGGTCCTGCTGCGCGACATTGTCCGCTACCTGCAGCCCCAGCAGATCGGGGTGATCTACCTGTTCTTCGACGACCAGCTCCAGCCCGAGATTGGCCGACCCTTCACCTGGGAGGAACTCTTCGCCCGGCAGCGCAATTCCCCTTATATCAACCGGGCCTCTCGCAACTCCCAGACCTTCCTCGAAATCGTCATGGAAAGCCTGGTGCGCAACCGCTTCGTCGGCGCCACCGGGGAGGGCTTCGCCCTGGCCGAGGGGTTCGCGGACTTCAAACACGTAACCTTCTACCAGTTGGGCGAGTACCGCAAGCGCCTCCAGTGAGCGGAATGGCCGGGGCTGATTTTTCCCGCCAGGAGTTGGGGCCTGGCGTCGAGTTCTTCGTCCGCGCCGATCCTCGCTTTAAGACCATCCGGGTGGACCTCTTCCTCGCCGCACCGCTGCGCCCCAGAGCCCATACCCGCCTGGCCCTTATCGGCCGCCTCCTGGAGCGGGGCACCCGGCGCCTGCCCGACCTGCGGCGGCTCAACGGTTTCCTCGACGAACTTTTCGGGGCCAATTTCGCCGTCGAGGTGGAGGCCCTGGGCCACCATCAACTGCTCCACTTGGGCCTGGAGGTGGTAGCCCCCCCCTATCTGCCCGGAAGAGAGGACCTGCTGGCGTCCGGGGTGTCCTTCCTCGGGGAGGTGCTGGCGGACCCGGCGGCCGAGGACGGGGGCTTCCGGCGCGACCACCTCCGCCAGGAGAAAAAAGCCCTGGCCGCCCATATACACAGCCTGGCCAATGACAAGAGCGCCTACGCCCACCGGCGTTGTCTGGAGGCGATGTGCGGGGCCGATCCCTGCGCGCTGCCGGCCCACGGCGACCCGGCCGATTTCCGGGGCATAGACGGCCGGCGGCTCCTGGCCGACCACCAGGGCCTGCTGGCCACGGCGCCGCTGGCCCTCTTCATGAGCGGCCAACCCACCCCTGGCGCTGAGGCGTTGGTCGGTGGGCTGGTCCGCTGGCCGCGCCGGCCGGCCCAGGTACCGCCAGCTGACCCGGCGCTGCCGCCGCCCCGGGACCAGGAGTTGTTCGAGGCACACGAAGTCAGCCAGGGCCGTCTGGTCCTGGGCTACCGGACCGGGATAGGTATGGGGGATCCCCTCTACCCGGCCCTGCTGCTCTTCAACGCCCTGTTCGGCGGCGACGCCCAATCCCTGCTCTTTCGCCAGGTGCGGGAAGCGGCAGGCCTGTGTTACCACATCGGCACCCACCTCGAACCCCTATGCGGCCTGCTCTTCGTGGAGGCCGGCATTGACCCAGACGCCTACGGGGCGGTCTGCGCCCAGATCGAAGCCCAACACGAGGCGCTCAGGCAGGGGGAGTTTGCCGAGGCCGACCTGAGCGCCTCCCGGCTTCTGCTCCAGCGGCATCTAGAAACACTGGACGACAGCCCCGAAGCGCTGATCCGTTTCTGCTATCAGCAGCGCCTGGCCGGCCTGGACCTGCCGCGCAGCCAATGGCGCGAGCGGCTGGATGAAGTGGACGCCGCTGCGGTGGCCATGGCTGCCGCTCTGGTGCGGCGCGACACTTCCTTCTTTCTCTACCCGGCGCAGGGAGCGTGGCGGCCGTGAGGATGGAGGAGAGCGAATACCTTGGAGAGCGCGTTTACACCTGCCTGGTGCCGCCGGGTCTGAGCCTGTACCTGCTGCCCAAACCGGGCTTTCACACTGCCCACGCCCTGCTCAGTGTGGGGTACGGTTCCCTGGACCGGAGCTTTCGCCTGCTCGGGAGCTCGCCCCAGACAGCCCCAGACGGGGTAGCCCACTTTCTGGAGCATCGCCTCTTTGCCAGCCCTCTGGGCGACGTGGGCGATCGCTTCGCTGCGCTGGGGGCCGAGGTGAACGCCCACACCACCTATACCAATACCTCCTACTTCTTCACCGCCGCAACCCGGGTGGAGGAGTGCCTGGAGTTTCTCCTGGACTTCGTGCTCAACCCCCAGTTCACCGCCGAGGGGGTGGTGCGGGAGCGTGCGATCATCACCCGCGAGCTGCAACTCTACGGCGACAGCCTGGAGTGGATCAGCTTCATCCGGGCGCTCCAGGCCCTCTACGGGGACCATCCCTTGGGGGTGGACATTGCCGGCACGCCGGCCAGTGTCGCCGCCATCGACCTCGACCTGCTCCAGCGCTGCTATGGCGCCTTCTACCGGCCCGGGAACATGAGGCTCTTTATCGGCGGGCGCTTCGAGGTCGAGGCGGTGGTCGAAAGGGTGGGCCGGTGCCTGGAGGGTTGCGCCGAGGGCCCCTCGCCCCTGCTGCAGCGCGGCACAGACGGGCACCAGGGCCCGCTCCGGTTGTCAACGGCGCTGCCCGTAGCCCTGCCTCGCCTATGCCTGGGCTTTGGGGAACTGGGAGCCCCCGCTCAGGGCCAGGCCCTGCTGCGGCGGGAACTGTGCGCCGAGCTAGTGCTGGACCTTCTTTTTGGGGCGGCCAGCGACTTCTACGCCCGCCATTACGAAAGTGGCCTGATCGACGCCGAAAGTTTTGGCTGCGAGGTGTATTTCGAGCCGGAGTTCTCTTTCTGCCTGATCGGCGGGGACACCCCGGACCCGGCGGGGCTGGAGGCCGAGATCCTCGGAGAGCTGGAAAGAGCGCGGGAAACAGACACTTTAGAAAAGGGATTCGCCAGGGCGGCGCGGCGGGCCTACGGCCAGGCCGTGCAGCGGCTCGACCAGGTGGAAGGGGCGGTGGGGGCGGTTTTCGGCGCGGTCAGCCGGGGGGCCGAACCCTTTGGCCTCTTCGAGGCCCACCGCCACCTGGGACCGCCGGAGCTGCGCGTCTTTCTCGCCGCCCACCTGCTGCCCGCCCGCCGGGGGGTGGCGCTAGTGATGCCCGGGGCGCTATGAGGATGGAAGCCAAGGTCTTCCGCTACTGCGCCGCGGCCCTGGCCGGACTGGAGGAGGTAGTCGCCGACGAACTCAAGTCCGAGCTGGCCGACCTGGAGCAGGTGCGCCTGGATCGGAGACGGCGGCAGGGCCGGGTCTTCTTCACCTATAGACGCAGCCCGTGTCGCTTGCTGCACCTGCGCACCCCCCTCAGCCTCTATGGCGTGCTGGCCCAGGTCCAGGGCATCACCGTCGGCCCTCCCGGCCTGGAGCGGCTCCTGGCGCAGTTGCAGGGTTTTGATCTGGCCGCGGCGCAGCGCCTGCTCCGGGGCAGCGAACCGGAGGCCGACCCATGGCAGTTCCAGTTGAGCGTCACCCTCCAGGGGGCGCATCGCTTCACCAAAAGCCAGGTGGTCCAGCGCCTCCAGGCCCAGCTTCGCGCTCGGGGTTTGGTCCAGGGCCAGGGCCAGGGCCTCTTGCGCCTGCAGCTTCAGATTGAAGGACCGCGGGCCCTGCTGGGGTTGCAACTGGGGCCTAACCGCGCCGATGCCTGCGTGGGGGAGGGGGGGATAGGGGGGCCTCTGGCCGCTTGCGTGGACCGCCTCCTGCCGGCCACCGGCACCGAGGTTCTGCTAACGCTGGGCTGCAATTGGGACGGGGCGGAGATCCTGGCCGCCGGTGCCAGGCGCGCGGGGGTGATCGCCGTGGACCCGGAGGGGCGCCGGGTGCGGGATGGCTGGGCAGGGTGGGTCCGCGGCCTGCCCGGGGAACTGCCCGTGGCCGACGAGGCGGTGGACCTGGTGCTGGCCGCCGGCCCCGGTCCTGCCGCTGGGCTGGGCGAGGTGGCGCGGGTGCTGCACCCCGGCGGGGTGGCGGCCCTGCTGGCGCCCCGGTCCCCGGTCCTGGCGGCGCGGTTGGGTTCCAACCCCGAATTCGCCATCCTCGCCGAACTGCCGATAACTCTAAAGGGCCGTGTGCTGGTGTTGTGGCTGCTCGAACGAAGGGGCGAACCCGCACCGCTGCTGCAGATAGAAGGAAGCGATCCGGGAGGTTGATTTTGCCTGCGTCTTGTGGTATTTTCGCCATTAACCGAAGGAGGAACCTGGCCGATGAGTGAAGCTGCAGGCCATCCCGACCCAGACGAGGTCGGCGACGCCGGCCACCTCGACGAGGAGCTGGGCGGCGACCTCGCGGCGGGCGGGCAATACGCCGAGGACGAGGGGGAGGTGGTTACTTCGGTGCAGTTCGCCCAGCTCGAGGCTCCCGCGGCCCGGAAGGGCAAACCGCGGATGAGCCGGCTCAACAACGTCGCGGTGGACATCACGGTCGAACTAGGCCGCACGGAGATGAGCGTGAGGCAGCTCACCGCCCTCAGGGAGCAGGACATCGTCCATTTGACCAAACTGGCCGGTGCTGCCTTCGATATCCGGGTGAACAACCGGCCCTTCGCCGAGGGGGAGGTGGTGGTAGTAGCCGACCTGATGGCGGTGCGGATCACCAAGATGATGGACTACTCGCGCCCCCTGGAGGACTTGGACGAGGAGATGCTCTGAGCAGGGCTCAGGCGCGGGGTGGGCTCCATCTGCGAGTGGCCACGGCGTTGCGTTTGAGAGCGGTGGCGATGACCCGGTTCAGCTCGCTGGCCTCGATGGGGAACTCGACGAAGCCCTCGAAGCGCATGCGGCGGACCCGCATCTGCGTCACCGGGTCCAGGGGCACGGCGGTGTGGATGACGATGGGGATGTCGGCGGTGGCGGGGTGGCGGCGCAGGAGGGCGAAAAGTTCGAAGCAGTCGGTCTGCGGCACGAAGAGATCCAGAAAGATCAGGTCCGGCCGCCGGTCCACCAGCTTCTCGATGGCCTCCTTGCCGGTGCCGGCAAAGAGGAGTTCGTGTTTGGAGCGGTGCCGGATAATCCGCTCCAGGTAGCGCCGGGTCTGAGGGTTGTCTTCGACCACGAGGATGTAGGCCATAGGGGTCTCCTGGTCCAAGGTAGCTATTTCCCCAGACGCGGAGCAAGGGATTTCCCAGGAGGAGGAGCGTGGTGGAGCACACTGGTCCAAAGTCACTGGCAGCCTTTGCCGAGGCACAGCAGTACATCCCCGGCGGGGTCAACAGCCCGGCGCGGGCATACGGAGCGGTGAGGGGGAACCCGCCAGTGATCAGCCACGGGCGCGGCGCCCATCTCTTCGACCTGGACGGCCGCGAATACATCGACTACGTATGCTCCTGGGGCCCACTCATCTTCGGTCACGCCCATCCGAGGGTGGTCGAGGCGGTGCAGGAGGCCAGCGCCCTGGGGACCAGCTTCGGAGCGCCCACCCCGGCCGAGACCGCCCTGGCCAAGCAGATCGTCCAGATGGTCCCCTCGGTCGAGATGGTTCGCATGGTCAACTCCGGCACCGAGGCCACCATGTCCGCCGTCCGGGTGGCGCGGGGATACACCGGCCGCGACAAGATCCTCAAGTTCGAGGGATGCTGGCACGGCCACGGCGATAGCTTTTTGATCAAGGCGGGCTCCTCGGCCCTCACCTTGGGCGCCCCGGACAGCCCCGGCATCCCCCAGGGCATCGCCTCGCTGTCGATCACTGTGTCATACAACGACGCGGGGGCAGTGCAGGAGGCCCTGCGCCAGAACCCCGGGCAGATCGCCGCCATCATCGTCGAGCCGGTGGCCGGCAACATGGGCACCGTGCCCCCCCGCGCCGGGTTCCTTGAGCAGTTGCGCCAACTGGCCGACCAGGAGGGCTGCGTGCTGATCTTTGATGAGGTGATCACCGGCTTCAGGTTGGGACCGGGCGGGGCCCAGGAATACTTTGGGGTGCTGCCGGACCTTACCTGCCTGGGCAAGATCGTCGGGGGCGGCCTGCCGGTGGGGGCCTACGGGGGGAAGCGGGAGATCATGCAGCAGGTCTCTCCCTTGGGTAAGAAGATCTCCCAGGCCGGCACCCTGGCAGGCAACCCGCTGGCGATGAGGGCCGGTCTGGCGCAGTTGCAGATGTTGGGCGATTCCCAGGTCTACCGCCGCCTCGAAGAGGTCTCCCAGTGCCTGGAGGAGGGCATGGCCGGGAATCTGCGGCAACTGAACCTCAAGTACACCCTCAACCGGGTCGGCTCCATGCTCTGCATGTTCTTTACCGAGGCCCCGGTAGTGGACTACCCCTCGGCCTGCACCGCGGATACCGGGCGCTTCCGGCGATTCTTCTGGGAACTTCTACGGCGGGGGGTTTACGTGGCCCCCTCGCAGTTCGAATGCCTCTTCCCCTCGGCCGTCCACAGCGACGACGATATCGAGCAAACCCTGCGAGCCCACTACGAAGCCCTGAAGGCGGCCCATTGAAGGCCGCAGCCTGGTGCCTGGTTCTGGTCCTCCTGGCGGGCTGTGGGGAGCAGGAGGTGGACCTGGAGGACGAACTGAAGGGGAAGGAGGACTTCGAACTGGTCCTCCTTTCGGAATCAAAGTCTCCGGAAAAACCCCCGATCCCGGCCCCAGCTGATACCCTGGCGGTGCAACCGACCCCCGCCGACACGGCGGTGGTCGAAGCCGCCGCCGAGCCGCCCATCACCTACGACCCGGCCGGGGAGTTCACAGTTCAGGTGGGCGCCTTCAACGAGGCCCGCCTGGCCGTCGAGAGCGTCAAGCACCTCAGCGCCGAGGGTTACCCCGCCTACGCCATCACCAACGCCGACCACAAGGGCGCCCGGGTGCGCATCGGCTATTTCCGCACCAGGGAGGAGGCCGAACGCTTCGGCCGGGTCTTTAAGAAGGACAAAGGGGTGGAGTTCTGGGTGGACCGCCGCGGCAACGAGAAGCTGTGAGGTGATGGTCGTCAGGGTGTTGAGCTGCGGGACCTTTGACCACCTCCATCCGGGCCATCGCTCCTTCCTGGAGCAGGCCGCGGCTCTGGGGGACGAGCTGGTGGTGGTAGTGGCCCGGGACGAAAACGTGCGGCGGCTGAAGGGCCGCCCCCCGGCCCAGGGCGAGGAGGAGCGGCGGGCCCGGGTGGAATCCCTGCGGGTGGCCGCCAGGGTGCTTCTGGGCCACGAAGGGCCGGATTTCCTGCGCATCGTCGCCGAGGTCCAGCCCCAGGTGATCGCCCTGGGATACGACCAGAAACCCCCGGCCCGGCTGCGGGAGGCTTTTCCCAAGATCCAGGTCGTGGTCCTCGACCCCTATTACCCGGAGAAGTACAAATCCTCCCTGTTCCGCGCCGCGGCCTCCGCGCCCGGCTCCGACGCCTAATTCGGAGCCTCATGGGCCAGACCACTAAGGAAAATCTCCCCCAGTTGCGCATGGTGTACCGGAAGCCGACTCCGCCTCAGGTGCCCGCCTTGCCCCAAGGGTATCGGTTGCGCCCCTATCAGCCGGGGGACGAGTCGGGTTGGGCGGCCCTGCTCAACGCCAACGGCGAGTTGGGGGAGTGGAACCTGGAGCGGGTGGCGGGGGTGCTGGCGGGGGGCCTGGTGGGGCAGTTCTTCGTCGTCGGACCCAATGACCTGGCTGCCTGCGCCGGGGTCCACGACGTGGTGTTGGACGGGGAGGAATGTTGGGAGATCGGCTGGGTGGCCTCCCACCCGGGGCACCGGGGCCGCGGCTTGGGCGCCCTGGTCACCGCCGCGGCCTTGGCCCACGCCCTCACCCTGCCGGCCCGGACCATCGTGCTGCGCACCGATGATTTCCGCCTCCCAGCCATCAAGGTGTACCTCCGGCTCGGTTTCGCGCCTCGGTACGACCACCCCAGCTTCCCGGAGCGCTGGTGCCTCTTGGCCGGGCACCTGGGCCCCGGCTACCGGGTTAAGGAGCCCGACTCCGCATGAAAATCGCCGTCTGCGCCGACATCCACGACAATATCTGGGCCTTGACCCGGGCCCTGCCACTGATGCAGAATGCCGCGGTTCTCATCTGTTGCGGGGATCTGTGCGCCCCCTTCACCCTGGTCCAGATGGCAGAGGGGTTTAAGGGCCCCATCCACGTTGTCTGGGGTAACAACGACGGCGACAAGTGGCTGCTCACCCAGCAGGCAGCGCGTTTCCCCCAGGTCGTGCTGCACGGAGAGCTGGCCGAACTGGACCTGGGCGGCTTCCGCGTGGCCGTCAACCACTACCCGCAGATCGCCCGGGGGCTGGCCTCTTCTGGCAAGTACGAACTGGTCTGCTACGGCCACGACCACCGGACTTGTGACGAGGTGTTGGAGGGCTGCCGGCTGCTCAATCCTGGCGAGTTGATGGGCAGGCTGGGCCCCCCCGGCTTCGCCTTTTACGACCGCGCCGCCGGCGCGGTGCAACCCGTTCTGGTCTGATCCTCTACAGATACCCCAGGTCCCGCAATCGCTGGTCCACGGCCGGGTCGGCCGCCGGCACGGGCATGTCCGCTTTCCCCATCATCTCCCGGTAGCGATCGGTGTAGGCCGCAATCTCCCCGCTCGTCAAAGGCAGTTCCGCGCCGGAAAAAGTTTCTTCGAGGCGATAGGAGCCTGCTTCCGCCCAGCAGGTGAACTTCCGGCGGCGGTCGAAAAGGGCCCATTGCCGGCCCTCAGGCGCGGCGCCGAGGAGTCCGGGTTCCAGCCCCTGGGCGCCGCCTGGGTCCAGTTCGGCCAGATAGAGGCCGGACCGGTCGGGGTGGCGCAGATCCCGGCCCCATCCCCGGTATTCGAGGTCCAGGCCCAGGACCCCCGCCACTGTTGGGAAGACATTGACCAGGGAGAGCAGGGCCGGGAGGGGGGGATTGCCGGTGCGGGGCAGGTGCAGGAAGAGGGGGACGCGCAGGACGCTGTTGTCCAGGGTCTGGCCGTGGTAGGGTTCGGCGGTGGTCCAACTCTGGCCGTGGTCGCCGCAGATCAATACCATCCAACGGTCCAGGTCCAGGCCGGCCAGCAGCGGGGCGAGGTGCTGTTCAAAGGTGGTGGCCACGGCCCGCTGGTACGCGGCGATCACCTCGGAGCGCCGGCCCTGCCGCAACAGGGCGGCCGTGCTCCCCATCGCCTTGCGGTCGGCGGCCCCATAGGGGGCGTGGGTGTCCCAGTAGTGGAGAAAGACGCCGCGCCGGCCCGCACCTCCCAGCGCCTTGGCCAGGGCCCTTTCCTCCAGGGGGGCGATCCAGGGTTCGTAGTCCAGCCCTGCAAAGATCGTCGGGGCCTGCGAGAAGCCGGCCACCTGGTACCCGGCCCCAGCGAGGAGGGGGAAGAGGTGGGGCAGGCCGGGCCGCATCCGCGGGCTGCGTTGGCCGAGGACCCCGTGCTCGGAGGGGTAGAGCCCGGTGAAAAGGGTGGTATGCACGGGCCGGGTGGCCGAGGAGACCGAGAAGCACTGATCGGAAAAGGAGAAGGACCGGCTCAGGGCGTCGAAGCGAGGGGTGTGGATAGCCGGGTTGGTGCGCGAAACAAAGTCAAAGCGCAGGCTGTCGATGGAGACGAGGAGCAGGTTCAATCCAGCTTGCCGCGGCCGAGGATCTCCCAGACCTGTTCAACCCGGCCGCCGCGCACCCCGAGAAAACAATCGTGGAGAAAGACGGTGGAGTCGCTGTACCCGGCGACGAACTGGAGCAGTTCCCCGAGTTGGGGCCCGGTGCCGCCGGCGACCTCGAAAACCCCGTGCTCGGCGGAGAGGTAGCGAAGGCGCAGGTCGTCGCGGTTCAGGGGGTGAGGGGGGTGGTGGAAGGCCGACATGGTCTTGAAGCCGGCATCGACGACAACGTGCCCTCCCTGGCGGCTGGTGACGGTGGCGAGGATGGTCAGAGCGTACTCCAGGTCGTTTACCCCGAAGGTCTGTCGGTACATGGCGTCCATGAAGATCCCACCTCCGGCCTGCAATTCGGTGATTCCCGGATAGGAGGCGGTTAGTTGATAAGAGCCGGTCCCGCCGGCGCTGATGATCTCGACGGGGATGCCCTCCTCGAGCAGCAGGTCGCGGGTGGAGATCAGGTGGCTTAGGGCCAGGGCGCAGGCGGCGCTTTTGGCCGCGGCGGGTTTAACGCTCAGGACGTGGCCCTCGTATCCCATCAGGCCGCGGAAGACCAACCCGGGAGCCTCGTGGATGGCCAGGGCCAGGGCCAGGGCCGGCGGACCGGGCTGCACCCCGCAGCGGTTCATCCCGATGTCCACCTCGATGAGCACGGGGATGGGGCGCCCGACCCGCTGGGCAGCCTGCTGAAAGAGCGGCACCGCCGCCGGGTTGTCGATGGCTGCCAGCACTGTGGCGCGTTCCTGAAGACGGGAGAGGCGCTCTAGTTTGGCCGGGGTAACGATCTGGTTGGCGATGAGGATCTGGTCGATGCCGTGGGCGGCCATCAACTCGGCCTCGCTCAACTTGGCGCAGGTGATGCCGCAGGCGCCGGCCCCCAAGAGCAGGCGGGCTACCTCCGGGGATTTGTGTGCTTTGGTGTGGGGGCGCCAGGCAATGCCTTGGGATCGGCAGAAACCGGCCAGCCGGCGGAGGTTGGAGGTAAAGAGGTCAAGGTCGACCAGGAGGGCTGGGGTGGGTATCTCCCCGAGCGTCTTGCCCAGCAATGAGGCAGGAGCCATCAAAGGGTGGAGAAAGTGACCTTGTTGACGACCAATGGGTGATTCTGGGTGTAATGGAATTTGACGAAACTGGATGGCTCGTCGAACTGAACCCTGAACAATAGGTAGATGCCGTCCTGCATCTTGATCCAGGAATTGGCCTGTAGGGAATGGTACTCTTCGCCGGCGGCACTGCTGAACAAATTCAGGGGCGGGATCTTGCATTTCTCACCGGAAAGGGCCGTCACCTCAATCTCCGCCCGGAGCTGGGCCGGGGTTTTGGCCAGCTTGAAGATCAGACTGGAGTTCTTGTCTACAGCCAGCGCCGTCATCATGGGCGGCTTGGCCGTGTAGATCTGGCCGACCGTTGGCTCCGTGTCGGCCGGGATCAGACCCCATTGGCGATATCCAATCTGCGGCATATCCCTTTCTCCGTCCTCGGGCGTGTTTAACCTATCCCCCAGTTGCCTGGATTCAGCAGTGCCTGATCCTCTATCTCGATAGTGTTGATCCGCCCCAGCACGTCCTCTGGCAGTGGACCGGCGGCAAAAGCCGCCAAGTTGCCGGCCAGCTCGGAGCGGTCGGCAGTGCCGACCAACACCACCTGGGCCAATGGTTGGGAGGCGCAAAAGCGCAAGGCCAGGGCCGGCAGGGAAACCCCCAGTTCCTGCGCGATCTGGCGGGCCGCCTCTCCAGCGCGACGGAGCGGCGCCAGGGTCTGCGGCAGCGCGTTGAGGCGATTCGACAGGGCCCCTTTCAGAAACACCGAGCGCAAGATCAGGCCCATCCCGGCCCGGGCGCAGGCTGGGAAGATAGTGGTTGCCGGCCCGCGGTCCAAGAGATTATAGGCAACCTGTACGGCGCGGATCGTACCGGCGTGTTCCAGCGCGTGCAGGGGCTGATCGACGCCATAGGTCGATACCCCCCAATACCTGACCTGTCCGCTGCTGGATAGCTCCTGCATCAGTTCCAGCAATTCTCCCGAGAGAAAGAGCCCGTGGGCCGGTGCGTGGACCTTTAGCAGATCCAGCCGCTCCAGGGTCAGGGCGCGAAGGCTATTAAGAAGAGACTTTTTTATATGGGAGACAAGCTCCTTGCCCCGCAACAGCTTGTCCTCTCCCGGCCGACTGAGCGCCACCTTGGTGGCGATGGTGGGGCGCGAGGAAAGTCCCGCAAAGGCCCTGCCCAGCAACTCCTCGCTCCGCCCATACCCTGCGGCGGTGTCGAAGTAAGTGATGCCCTGGTCGTAGGCCCATTGGAGTAAGGCGATGCCGTCGCGCTCCTCCGGCGGAGCAGTGTTGCCGATCCCGTAGGGTAGGCCCAATTCCACGGTGCCCAACCCCAGCCGGGACACCCAAAGATCCGTGCCGCCCAGGCGGACCTCGGTCACCCTGGACTTCCCAGGCGGTGGCGTTGGACCGCCTGCTTCACCCGGCCTTCGTGTGCCGCCAGAGCCTGGCGGGCCGCCGCAGGTTCCAGGCCGCATAGCCCCATGACGATGGCGACCTTGAGTTCCCCCCCGGCCTGTGTCAGCAGGTCCCCGGCCTGCTCCTCGGCCAGCCCGGTGAGGGTGCGCAGGATGCGCTGGGCCCGGTCCCGGAGCTTGGCATTTTTTGGTTGGAGGTCCACCATGAGGTTGCCGTAGGTCTTGCCCAACCGGACCATGGCGGTGGTGGTGATCATATTGAGCACGAGTTTGGTGGCCGTCCCGGCCTTCATTCGGGTGGAGCCGGTAATGACCTCAGGGCCCACCTCGGGAACAATCTTTACCTTGGCGTCTACCGCGGCGGCGGCGCTGGGGCTACAGGTGAAGAACACCGTGGCCGCTCCGCAGGCGCGCGCATGATCGAGGGCGCCCAGCACATAAGGGGTAACCCCGCTGGCGGCGATGCCCACCAGGGCATCGCCGGGGCCAAAGTCGCGCTGCTTTAGGTCCACGGCGGCCTGCTCGCGGCGATCCTCGGCCCCTTCGACGGCCTGGAACACCGCCGACGCGCCGCCGGCGATGAGGGCCTGCACCCACTCAGGGGGGGTGTTGAAGGTGGGGGGACATTCGGCGGCGTCGAGGATGCCGAGGCGACCGCTGGTCCCTGCTCCGGCGTAGAAGAGCCGGCCACCTCGCGAGAATACCCCGACCACCAGCTCCACGGCCAGGCAGAGGGCAGGCAACTGGCGCTCTACCGCTGCGACCACCCCGGCGTCCTCCCGGTTGATCAGGGCTAGAATCTCCTGAGTGGACAACTCGTCGATGGCTTCGCTGGCCGGGTTGCGCTGTTCGGTCAACAGCTGCGACCACACGGCGCCGCTCACAGCCAGAAGAGGGCCAGGCATAGCACCGGGAGGGCCCCGAAGCAGAAGGCCATGAGGATGAGCAGCGCCGCCCAACCCAGGATCATCTCCGTGGTCTGCAAACAGAGCCGTTTAGCCTTATTCATGTAACCAAGGACCAAAGACACGAAGGGGAAGCGTGTGCGGGGAGCAGAGCAGGAGACAGCGCCGGGCCGGGGGGAGTTTGTCAAGCACCTGGACTGCCTCTATATTTTTATAAATATGCAATGAGAAGTGCAGGAGCGCCATAAAGTTTTTCACTTTGTCCGAGGCCCATGAGCGAGGTGCTGCTTAAACACTACAGTCCCCAAGCCCTTGAGGAAGAGTGGTATTCGCGCTGGGAGGCGCAGGGGTTTTTCCGGGCTGAAACCGGCACGGGCCGGCCTGCCTATTGTATCACCATTCCCCCCCCCAACGTTACCGGCGAATTGCACATGGGCCACGCCATGCAGCACGCCATCCACGATGCGGTGGTGCGCTGGCAGCGGATGCAGGGGCGGGAGGCCCTCTGCGTGCCCGGCACGGACCACGCTGGCATCGCCACCCAGATGAAGGTGGAGGAGGAACTGGTCCGGACCGAGCAGCGCAACCGCTACGACCTGGGCCGCGCCGCCTTCCTGGAGCGGGTCTGGGCCTGGCGGGAGAAGTACGGTGGGGCGATCCTGGGGCAGATGCGCCGGCTGGGGCTGAGCTACGACTGGCGCCGCACCCGCTTCACCCTCGACGAAGGGTACGCCGACGCGGTGCTGCGGGCCTTTGAACGATTCGCTGCCAAGGGCTGGATCTACCGGGGCACACGCATGATCAACTGGTGCCCCTCCTGCGGCACGGTGATCTCCGATCTGGAGACTGAGGAGCGCCTCCTGCTTGGGAGCCTGTGGCATATACGCTACCCAGGGGTTGGGGGCGGGCCCGATGTAGTGGTCGCCACCACCCGGCCGGAGACCATGCTGGGGGACGCGGCCGTGGCAGTGCATCCGGCGGACCGCCGCTGGCGCAAGGCGGTGGGAGGGCAGGTAGTGCTGCCCCTGATGGAGCGCCTCTTGCCCATCGTCGCCGACGAATACGCCGATCCCCAACTGGGCAGCGGCGCGGTGAAGATCACCCCGGCCCATGATCCCAACGATTTCGAGGTCGGCCAGCGCCACCAACTGCCGCAGATGCAGGTGATTGGCTTCGACGCGCGGATGACCCCGGCGGCGGGTCGGTACAGTGGCCTGGACCGCACGGACTGCCGCAGGCAGGTGGTCGAGGCCCTGAACGCGGCGGGGTTGTTGGTCAAGATCGAGCCCCACGAACACGCGGTGCCCCACCACGACAAATGCGGGACCATCATCGAGCCGCTGCTGATGGAGCAGTGGTTCATGGATATGAGGGACCTGGCCCGACTCACCCTTCCCTATATCGAGCGGGGGGACATCGCCTATACCCCGGACCGCTTCCGGGGGTACGCGGCGGACTGGTTGGGCAATATCCGCGACTGGGCGATCTCGCGGCAGATCTGGTGGGGACACCGCATCCCCGCCTGGTACTGCCGCCACTGCAGCGGCCCAGGCCTGATTCCTCTGGGCGGCCTGGAGCGGGAACAGGCCCTGTCAGAGGGCAGTTTCCGCGTCTCGGTGGAAGAGGGCGCCCACCCCGTGGTCAGCCTTAAGGCGCCCGAGCGCTGCCCTGGCTGCGGGGGGGGGGACTGGGTGCAGGACCCTGACGTGCTGGACACGTGGTTCTCCTCGGCACTGTGGCCCTTTGCCACCCTGGGCTGGCCCGGAGCCACTATAGAGATGGAGACCTTCTACCCCACAGATCTGATGATCACCGGCCGGGACATCCTCTACCTGTGGGTGCTCCGGATGGCCATGACCTCCCTGGAGTGCGTGGGGAAGATTCCATTTAAAAGGGTCCTGGTCCACCCCACGGTGTTGACCAAGGACGGCCGGCGGATGAGCAAAAGCCTGGGCACGGGCCTAAACCCCCTCGATCTGGTCAATCTCTACGGGGCCGATGCTACCCGCTTCAGCCTGCTGTACCAGGCCGGGTCGGTGCAGGACGTGCGCTTTGATGCCGAAATAGAGAACAACCAGGTGAAAGCTTCGGCCATCGCCGAAACCGGGCGGAATTTCGGCAACAAATTGTGGAACGCCGCCCGTTTCGCGCTGATGAACCTGGAGGGGTACACCGGCGCCGCCCCGTCGGGCGAAACCCTTGACCTGGCCGACCGCTGGCTGCTCAGCCGCCTGGTCGGAGTGCGGTCCCAGGTGAACCTCTGCATGGAGGAGTACCGCTTCAGCGAGGCGGTTCGCGCCCTGTACGATTTTGTCTGGCGCGACTACTGCGACTGGTACGTGGAGTTGGCCAAACCCCGGCTCTATGGCCAGGGGTCGGGGAAGCCCCAGGCCCAAGAGGTATTGGTCTGCGCCCTCGAAGAGGCCCTGCGGCTGCTCCATCCGGTGATGCCATTCCTTACCGAGGCGCTCTGGCAGGCCCTGCCGGCAGCGGCGCGGGGGGACGCCCCCAGCATAATGGTGGCGCCCTGGCCGGTGGAGGGGGCGGGCAAGTCCGACCCGGCCGCAGAGGCTGAGATGGCCTCCCTGCAGCAGTTGATCACCGCGGTCCGCACCCTGCGCAGCGAGATGGGCCTGGCTCCGGGTAAAAAGGCGCGGGTGCTGGTGGCGACACCGGACGCCGCAGGGGCGAAAACGCTCGAA
The DNA here is from genome assembly GCA_016867395.1 of Candidatus Handelsmanbacteria bacterium. Taxonomy (GTDB): domain Bacteria; phylum Latescibacterota; class UBA2968; order UBA8231; family UBA8231; genus SICG01. The sequence continues at coordinate 22,888 of VGJS01000023.1, read as the reverse complement.
GCCCAGCGTCTCTACCTGGAACTCTTGACCAGGGCGGAGCCTCTGGTTGTCGGGGCGGCCCTGGAGGCCCCGCCAGGGTCGGGCAGCGCGGTGGTGGGGACGCTGGCGGTGTACGTGGCGCTCGAAAACCCCGCCGACAGGGGCCAGGAGCGGGCCCGGCTGAACCGGGAGTTGGAAAAATTCCTCAAACTGGTACAGAACCAGACCGCCAAACTGGCCAATGGGCAGTTCCGCGCCAACGCGCCGGCCCCAGTGGTCCAGAAGGAAGAGAAGCGGCTGGAGGAATACCGCCTGGCGGCAGGCCAGCTTCAGGCCAGTCTGGAGCGATTGGGACAAGGATGAAAGAGACCAAAACCCGGATTGGGTCTCGTATCGCCTTGGCGCTTTTGTGCCTGCATCTTGGCGCCGGGGCGGGGCTGGCCCAGTTCAGCCCGCCGCGCATCTTCCAGGTGGTGCATACCTCGAATCTCGGTTCACAGGCCGACAGCGTGCTCGCCCGCAGGCTCTATTATATCGACCACGGCCTGGAGGCGAACATCAACGAAGGCGACATGCTCAACGTGTACCGCGACCTGGTCGTGGGGGCCAAGGCCGGACGCCCGGTGCGGCTCTACCTTGGCAACATGGTGATCGTCGATGTCCAAAGGGGGCTCTCGGTTGGCCGATTCGTGCCCAACGCCGGGGTGTTGTCCCAGCCGCAGGTGCGGTACAAGACCGCGCTCAAGGGGGATATCGTCATGCCGCGCCTGGCCATCAGCACTGGCGCACTTTTCGACCCCGGCAAGGCCGACCTCAAGCCAGCGGCGGGAGAGGAGTTCAAGAAGGTCGGGGACTTCGTCCAGAGCCTATCGCTCTCCAAGATCGTCATCGAGGGCCACACCGATTCCGACGGGGACGAGAAGGACAACTTCAAGCTTTCCGAGGCCAGGGCCCAGGTGGTGAGGCAGTATCTGATCAACACCTTCAAGTTCATCACCCCGGGCATGGTCGAGGCGCGCGGCTTTGGCGAGGAGCGACCCCTAGTGAACAACGACACCCCGGAGAACAAGACCCTTAACCGCCGCATCGAGATCGTCGTCTGGGAGTGACCCCCCGCCGGTGGCGTGGGGACGCCCGCCCTGTCCGCCCATGGGCTTCGACTTCTTCACCATCCGCAACCTGGCCGCCGAACTGAACGACGTGACCTGCGGCTGCGTCTTCAGCAGCGCCCGGTCCACGCCAAGGGCCCTGTGCCTGGGGTTTAGTAAGGACAGGTTTGTGGGGGCGATACTGGGTAGCCGGGGCTGGCTCGGACTGCGCCGGGACCCGGCGCTGGGCCAGCCGGACCAGCCCTGGGCCGGGGAGCCCTTCCTGAGCGGAGCCGAGGTCCACCTCGCCTGGTCCGACAGCCGGGACCGAATCCTCTGGTTCCGGCTCGGGCGCGCCGACAGCCAGGGCCAGCCTTCGTACGGATTGCTCGCCTTTGAATTGATCCACCCCTCCTTTCAGGCGTACCTGTTCAGCGAGAAAAGCGGCCGGGTCTTGCGCCGCTGGGGAGAGAAAGGCCGCTTGCGGCTGGAAGTGGGGGGGAAGTACTCGCCGCCTCCAAGTCGAAGGTTGCTTCCCGGCGCGGACCCCGCCGAGGATCTTGTCGCCACCTGGCAGCCTGGGAGCCAGGCCCGACGCAGCCTGGCCTCCGCGGCGGTGGGTATGGACGACTTTGTCGCCGGGGAGGTGTGTGTCAGGGCCGGAATCGACCCGGAGGGGGAGTCCAGCGAAGAGGAAATGCGCCGGCTCTGGGAGGTAGCGGCGGGGCTGTATGGGCAGCCGGCGCAGCAGGGCGGGTATGTTTGGGAGCGCGAGGGGCGGAGGTTTTTCTCGGGGCTAAAGCCCGTTAGCTTCGCCGCACAGTCTCTGCCCAGCATCAGCGAGGCCATCGCCCTGACCCTCGCCCTTCCGGGCCCTTCCTGGACCGGCGCCCTCAGTCCGCAGCTGCGCCCCCTTCGGGGGGCGGCAGCCAAACTACAGCGCCGGCTCCAGGCCCTGGAAGCGGACCTAGCCGAGGCCGGTGCGGCCGAGCAGTTGCAGCGGCAGGCAGCCCTGATCCTGGCCAATCTTGCCCGTATCCCGCGGGGTTCCAGGTATGTAGAACTGCCAGACCCCTTTTCTCCTGAAGGGGGGACGACCTCGGCCGAATTGGACCCGGACCGCAATCCGGCCCAGACCGCGGCCCGGCTTGCCAAGAAGGCTGAGCGTCTCCGCCGCCGCCGGGAGATACTTCCCACCCAGATCCGCATGGTGCGCACCCAACTTCAAGAAGTGAAGGACCTGCTGGATCAGGTCCCGCCCTATCCGGCCGATATCGAATGCTGGCTGAAGGAGAACGGGATGAGCAATACCCAGAACTGCCCCGAGGAGGCCCGTGAGGGAGGGGGAAGGTCAACGCATCCCCGCCGTTATCGCACCTCCACAGGCTGGAGTGTCTGGGCAGGGCGCAATAATGCCGAGAACGACCAACTGTCCCACCGCCTCGCCGCCCAGAACGACTACTGGTTCCATGCCCACGGTTATCCGGGGTCCCATGTGGTGCTGCGGAGGGAGGGCCGGAAGGAGGAGCCCAGCGCCCAGACCCTGCGCGAGGCCGCCGGGGTGGCCGCTTACTGGAGTAAAGGGAAGACCGCTAAGAAGATCGCCGTGGTCTATACCCTGGTGAAATACGTCTCCAAACCCCGCGGTGGGGCGCCTGGCCAAGCGGTCTTAAAGCGGGAGAAGAGTATACTGGTCGAGCCGAAGTTGTTGGCCGAAGAGGACGCAGGCCATAAAATCGCATAATATATGTTATGTCAATTAATCATTCTCACCGGTCCAACCGCAGTAGGCAAAACTGCTACCGCCATCCACCTTGCACAGCAGATAGGGGCAGAGATCATCTCTGCTGATTCGCGGCAGCTTTACCGTTATATGGACATTGCCACTGCCAAGCCATCACCGGCAGAGCAGGGGGCCGTGGCCCACCACGGGTTGGATCTGCTCAATCCAGACGAGATATACAGCGCCGGCGCATTTGTGCGTTTTGCGCGCCAGGCGCTGGCCGATATATGGAGCAGGGGCAAAGCGGCTCTGGTGGTGGGCGGGACCGGGCTTTATATCCAGGCGTTCCTGGACGGGCTATGGGCCGATGAGGGGCAAGCTGCCCAGGTGCGGGAGGAGTTGCAGGCCCGCCTGGGCCGCGAGGGACTGGAGGCCCTTTACGGAGAGTTGGGGCGCCTGGACCCGGTGGCACAGGCCCAGGTTGCCCGAAGGGACACCCAGCGTGTGTTGCGCACCTTGGAGATAGCAACAACCGTTTCCCAGCGGGCCTTCAGTTGGGACCCCATGCCCGTGAAACCTCCGGCCTTCTGCCTGTGCCGGCCCCGCGGGGAACAGAACCAGCGCATCGACGAGCGGGTGGAGGCAATGGCCGCTCAGGGCCTGGTAGCCGAGGCTGAGCGTCTGGTCGGGCTGGGCTACCACCGGGGGACGCGGGCGATGCAGAGCCTGGGATACGAAGAGTTGCTGGACTACCTGGAATCCCGCTGCACCCTGGACCAGGCCCTGGCGCAGGTCCGGACCCGCACCAGGCAGTTCGCCAAAAGGCAGCTGACCTGGTTTCGCAAGGACCGCCGTTACCGCTGGCTGGATCTGAGTCGCTGGGGCAACGGCGGAGCGGTCGAACGCGTGCTTTTGGAGCTGCGGAACCAGAAGGGGCTTTAGGCGTTGACACTAAGAGATAGCTCCCTTATCTTAAAACGTGTTCTCAAGTGAAGGCGGTGGAATTTGAGGCCTTCGTCCCGACTTGGGAGCGGGAGTAGTTCAGGGGTAGAACGCAAGCTTCCCAAGCTTGATGTCGCGGGTTCGATTCCCGTCTCCCGCTCCAATTTTTTTTCTTGGCACCTGTTGCTTTGGCTTCTCTTTTCGGCCTCCCTCCTTCTTTCGGCCTGCGGCCCCAAGCCCCTTCCGCCCGCATCCCCGCTGGATTCGGCGCCCAATCACTACCAGAGGGGGCTGGCGCACCTGGAGGCCGGCGAATTGGATGATGCCGGCAGGGAGTTCGAACGGGCCAGGGCGCTGTCTCCGCGCTACCCCGGCCATTGGGTGGGCACCGCCTTGCTGGCGATGGTGCAGGGGGATTTCTGGAGAGCCAGGCAGGATCTGGGCCGGGCTTTGCACCAGGACGGCGATTTCGCCGACGCCTACGTGGCCCTTGGCAGGGTGGTGGCCGCCGAGGGATTGGCCCGTGCCTATCCGGTGGAAACCTGGTACAAAGAGGCATTGGCGGTCTTCAAAAAGGCGGAGGAACGCCGGCCCGGCGATTCGGGGGTGGCCTATTACCTGGGCCTGTGCCATTTCGATGCGGGGCAGTTGGAGGCGGCGCGAACCGCTTTTACCCAGGTTCTCGCCCTGGGCCGCGGGCCCTATCTGTCCCTGGCCCAGGCGCAGTTTGAGAAGGTCCAACTCATCGATAGGGTGGCCCCTGGGTCGCCCTGGGGCCTGAAGATCACCAGATTGCCGCAGGTTAGCCGCGGAGAACTGGCGGTGCTGTTGCTCGAAGAATTAAAGATCGACGCGCTGGTAAAGCAGCGCCGGCTCCCCGGCCGGCAGCCGGGGTTTGTGGTCCCAGCTCAGGCGCAGGCGGACTCTGCGGCCGCGCCAGCCGATATCGGGACCAACTGGGCCCGGCCCTGGATCGAGGAAATCCTGGGGTTGCGGCTGCCGGGGCTGGAGTTGCTGCCGGACCACCGCTTCGAGCCCGGGGCCCCGGTGGACCGCGCGGGTATGGCGGTGGTCACCCACGGTATCCTGGTCCTGCTGACCGGTGACGAGGAACTGGCCACCCGGTACACGGGGGAAGCGTCGCGTTTTCCTGACGTGCGGGGGGATTCCTACGCTTACAACGCCATCGCCGTCAACGCCGAGCGGGGCATCATCACCGCCGACCACCTCACCGGCCTTTTTCATCCTGAGGCGTTGGTTTCGGGAGCCGAGGCCATGCAGATCATCCGGCACCTGCAAAACGCGGTGCGCTTCGAGTTTTGACAGGCAAACCTCCGATGCGCTTCTCATGGCAACTGGGCCTGGGCGCGGCGCTCGCGCTGGGCGAATTCCTCGCCCTTTCGCCGGCTGCAGCGACCGTCACCCAGAGCGTCAGGGCAACCGGGACTGCCGCCATCCTCGGCAGCGATCTGGCCAATGCCTTTGAACAGGCTAAGAAGGCGGCGCTCCGCGAGGCGGTGGAAAGAGCCGCGGGCACCCTGGTAAGTGCCTCGACCCAGGTGGAGGGGTTCGAGTTGTTCTCGGACACCATCCTGCTCCAGTCTCCGGGGTACGTGCGGGGTTACAGCGTGTCGGCGCAAAGGCAGGTCGATGCCCACACCTACGAGGTGACCCTCGACGCCGAGGTGGACCTGGGTTTTCTGCACCGGCAGTTGGAAGCAAAGAATCTGCTGATTGCAGCGGCGGGCAACCCGCCCCTGTTGTGTTTGGGCAAGGAGATGCTGGCAGGCCAGTCCGGGGCAGCGGGTTGGGGCGTGGTGGCCGGGGAGTTGGAGCGGGGGATTAAGGAAGCCAGTTCGCGCTTCACCCTGCTGGAACCGGGTCCGGGCAACTGGGATGCCGCCGGCGCTCTGGCCCTGGCCCGCACCCGCGGTGCCGAGGTGCTGGTCCTGGGGCTGGCCACCCTCCACGCCCTGCCGGATGCCAGGGTGCCCGGAGGGGACCGCCTGGGGAACCTGGGCGTCTCCTCTGCCCGTGCCGAGATAGAGGTCCGCCTGATGTGGGTGGACACCGGTGAGGTGGTCGCCGTCCTCAACCAGTCAAGCCGCGCCGCTGCAGGCAGTTTCGAAGCCGCAGCCCAAAAGGCCGCCAGGCAGGGCACCGCCAGGCTGGCCCCGCAACTGGTGAAGAAACTTCTGAAGGACTGGCAGGAGAAGGTCTATGCGGGCAGGCCGCTGCAACTCCAGGTTGAGGCATCGGCCAGCCAACTCCGGCGCTTCGAGCGGACGTTTCCGGCCCAGGTGGGCGGCATCGATCATTTGCAGCCCCGGGGGATGGCCGGTGGGGTGGGGCGGTACGAAGCGAGGGCCCGCCACGAGGGGTTTCAGGTGGCCAGGGAACTTAGCGCCAAGGGCCTGGGAGACCTGAACGTCGAGATCCTCGCCGTGACCGGCAACACCCTTAGCCTCAAACTATCCGACTGAGACTTGGAACGCCGATGGTCGTAATCCGAGAGATAGAACCCGGCGGCCTGGGGGAAAGGGCCGGCTTCCTGGCCGGCGACCAGATCCACGCCATCAACGGCCACCCCATTGGGGATCTGATCGACTTCCAGGTCTACAGCGCCGAGGAAAGCCTGTTCTTCGAGGTCGTCAGGGAGGGGGAGGAATACGAGGTGGAAGTGGAGCGTTCACCCGGCGAGGAGATGGGGCTGGGTTTCGAGGATCTGCGTCTGCGCAGTTGCAACAACAAGTGTGTGTTCTGCTTCATCCACCAGATGCCAAAGGGGATGCGGCGCAGCCTGTACTTTGAGGACGACGACTACCGCCTGTCTTTCCTGCACGGCTCATACGTAACCCTCACCAATACCCGCGAGCAGGACCTCGACCGAATCATCGAACAGGGGCTTTCTCCCCAATATATCTCGGTGCATGCCACCGACCCTCAGTTGCGCCAGGTGATGCTGGGCCGCAAGAAGCCCACGGCGGACATCATGTCCCGCCTGGAACGACTGGCCGCCCATGGCATCGAGATGCATACCCAGGTGGTCCTCTGCCCTGGTCACAACGACGGCGAGCACCTGGCCAGGACGGTTGCAGACTTGAGCCGCCTCTACCCGGCAGTGCGCTCGGTGGCTCTGGTGCCTGTGGGGCTGACCCGTTTCCGCGAGCACCTTCCCGCCCTGGACCCTGTGACCCCGGAGCTGGCCCGCCAATATGTGCGGCAGGCAGAGGCGTGGGGGGACGAATTTTCCAAGACCCTGGGGGAGCGCCTGGTCTACGCGGCGGACGAGATGTTCCTGCTGACCGGTCGTCTGCCGCCCCCCCTGGAATACTACGACGCCTTTCCCCAGATCGAAAATGGCATCGGCATGGTGCGTTCCTTTCTCGACCGCTGGGAGGAAGGCCGGCCCTCCCTTCCCTCCGAGCTGGACGCGCCGTTGCGCCTGGGATTGGTGACGGGGAAACTGGCGGCATTTTTCCTCAAACCCATCGCGGCACAGCTCAACCAGATCAAGGGCCTGGAGGCGGAACTGCTGGTGGTCGCCAACCAGACCTTCGGCGAGGGGATCACGGTTTCCGGGCTGCTATCGGGCGAGGACATCCTCCAGCGCGTGGCGGGAGGGGGCTGGGACCGCGTGCTCCTGCCTCCCAACTGCATCAACGGTGAGGGCCTGACCTTGGATGACCTCACCCTGCCGGCCCTGGAGCAGCGGGCAGGACTGCCCATCGGGGTGGGCCAGTACGACCTGCCTGCCACCCTGAGCGCGGTCCTGCGGGGCAGGGACCTGGACCTGCGGGGCAGCGGTCGCCAGCTTTCCGAACTAGGCTATTACCTGGGCAGATCGTGATGGGATCCCAACAAGTTCGTCTGGTCGGGCACCGCCGGCCCATCGTTGCGATCGTCGGCCGGCCCAATGCGGGGAAATCCACCCTGTTCAACCGGCTGGTCGGGTCTCGCCGGGCGATCACCGACGACCAGCCCGGGGTCACCCGCGACCGGCTTTACGCCGAGGTCGAGTGGACGGGCCGACAATTCACCCTCGTGGACACCGGCGGCCTGGTGCCCCGCACCAGGGATCAGCTCGAAAGGGCGGTGCTGGCCCAGGCCGAGCAGGCCATCGCCGAGGCGGACCTGGTTTTGCTGCTGTGCGACCTGGCCGCCGGGGTGACCGAGGCCGATCTCCAGGTGGCGGAGATGCTGCGCCGAAGCGGCCGGGCCGGGCTGGTGGTGGTCAACAAGGTGGACCAGCCGGAACAGGGCGAGGATCTGGCCGAGTTCTATAGTCTGGGCCTGGGAGAACCCCGCCCAATTTCGGCAGCGACGGGCCGGCGTTCGGGCGACCTGCTCGACGCTCTTGTCCAGGCCCTGGGGCTGACGCCGGCCGCTCCGGTCGGGGAGGAAGAGACCATCGCCATCACCCTGGCTGGCCGGCCCAATGCCGGCAAATCGACGATGATCAACCGGTTCGCCGACTGCCAGGTCTCCCTTGTCGATAGCGAGCCGGGCACCACCCGCGACGCCACCTCGATCCGACTCCAATGGGAAGGCCGGCATTTCCGGCTTACCGACACCGCCGGTTTGCGGCATCGCGCCAGAGTGGAGGGGCAGGTCGAGTATTACAGCGGGTTGCGGGCCAGCCGGGCCATCGCTGAGGCGGAGGTAGTGCTGCTCCTGCTCGACGCGGTTGAGGGGGTCACGGTGCAGGACGCGCGCATATTGGGCCAGGCCATTGAGGCGGGGCGGGGTCTGATCGTGGTGGCCAACAAATGGGATCAACTGGAGGAGAGGGGGGCAGACCAGCGCGAATACGCCCGGGAGGTCCAGGACCGCTTTCCCTTCTTGGTCCATTACCCTATACTGTTCAGTTCGGGGTTGACGGGCAAGGGGGTGTGGGCCTGCTTGCGGGAGGCAGTGCGGATATGGCAGACCCGGCGCGAACGGGTGTCCACGGCCCGATTGAACAAGTTTATGACGGGGGTGGTGGCCGCTTCCCCGCCGGCGGGCAGCCCGCACCTGCGCCTGTATTACATAACCCAGCAAGGGGTTGCGCCACCTACCTTCGTGGCCTTCGTCAACCACCCCCGCCAGGTCTCCGAAGCGTACAAACGTTTTGTCGAAAACCACTTGCGGCGGGAGTTCGGTTTTGGGGGCACCCCGGTGCGCCTGTTGTTCCGCCGCAACCGCCGGGGCGCAGACAACTGAAGGTTTAAAGGGGGGCTGACAGTGAAACACCCGCTGGGACAAAAACTGTATTTCAGCATCAGCGAGGTGGCCGAACTGACCGGCCTCCAACCCTATATCCTGCGCACCTGGGAGAAGGAGTTCGCCTGCCTGCGGCCCCGGCGTCTGCGGGGGAAGAACCGGGCCTACCGCCAGCGCGACATTAATCTCATCGTGCTGATCAAACGCCTGCTATACGAGGAGCGCTTCACCATCCAGGGGGTGCGCCAGAAGCTGAAAAACGACGCGGACCTGGTGCGGCACGCCATTGAGCAGGACGGCGGCCCGGTCTCCGTTACAGAGGAGGCGGGGGAGGAATCGGCCACAGACCCCGGCCCCCTCCCTGGCGACCCGCCAGATCCCACCCCCCGAGACAACTACCCGCTCCCTCCCTCCCCTTCCTTGCTGCCTGCCGGCGACCCCGCGCTACTGGCCCAGATTAGGGCCGAGTTGCAAGCCATCCTACGCGTGTTGGCGTAGCAGCCTGGGCGGCAGCAGATTGGCGGCGCGATCTAAGGCGCTGCCTAGGTTGATCTTGCTCATCTCTCCGCTAATACCTATATTTTCAGTTCTGAGGGAATGGGCAGGAAGCCCGTTTTTTGTTATAGGAGGAGATCGGGCTTGTTTGCGCAAGCGCGTGTGGCACTGCGGGCCAGGTTAGCGGAACTGCTCGAGCCAGTGGTTCAGGACCACGGCGCCGAACTGGTGGACCTCGAACTGTCGGGGGCCCTGGGTAACTGCACCCTGCGTCTCCTGGTTCACAAGGACCCTGGGGCGACTGTACAGCTGTGCGAAGAGATTAGCGCCGAGGTGGGGGACCTGCTCGATCGGCACGAGGTTATCCCCGGCTGTTACCGCATAGAGGTGACCTCCCCCGGTCTTGACCGGCCGCTGAAGACGGACCGCGATTTTGCCCGGGGGCTGATGCGGCTGCTCAAGGTGGTGCAGCCCACGGGCCGCACCCTTACCGGGCGTCTGGTCGAATGGGAGGCGGACTCGATCTGCCTGGAGACGGCCAAAGGCCGCGAGGCCATACCCCGGCAACAGATTGCGAAAGCCACTATCGAAGCCGAACTGTGAGACCTGGAAGGCCATGGAAAACCTCAATATCGTGGAAGCCCTGACCCAAATCGCCCGGGAGAAGAGCGTGGATCGCAACCTGGTGATCCAAACCCTCTCCGAGGCCCTGATTTCGGCGGCCAAGAAGCGGTACGGCAACACCGAGAACTTCGCCGTGGACATCGACGCCAATACCGGGCGGATGTCGGTAGTGGCCAACAAGACGGTGGTTGAGGAGGTCATCGACCCGAGCACCCAGATCGAGCTGGAGGAAGCCAAGCGCCTCGACGAGCGCGCCCAACTGGGTGGGGTGGTGGCCGAACCGCTGAAATTGGCCGAATTCGGGCGGAACGCCATTCAAACCGCCAAGCAGGTGCTGATTCAGCGCATGCGCGAGGCGGAGCGCGAGCGGGTCTACGAAGCCTTTGCCCCACGAGTGGGCCAGATCGAATCCGGGGTGGTGCAGCAGATCAGCCACGGCGACATCATCCTGAACCTGGGCCGCGTCGAAGCAGCCATCCCGCTTAAGGAGCAAATACGCCGCGAGCGTTACCGCCAGGGCGACACGGTGCGCGGCTACATCTTCGAGGTGCTCAAGATGAGCAAGGGCCCGCAGATCCTGCTTTCCCGGGCTCACCCTGAATTACTGCGCAAGCTTTTTTCCATTGAGGTGCCCGAGATCAGCGACGGGATCGTCAAGATCCACGCGGTGGCCCGTGAGCCGGGGGAGCGCGCCAAAATCGCGGTCAGTTCCAAGGACGATCGAGTCGATCCGGTCGGGGCCTGCGTCGGGGTCAAGGGCTCGCGGGTGCAGGCCATTGTCCGCGAGCTGAGTGGGGAGCGCATCGACATCGTGCCCTGGAGCGAGGAGACCTCCGTCTTTATCTCCCGGGCCCTCAGTCCGGCGGCGGTGTGGCGGGTGATCCTCGACCACCGCCGCAAACACGCCACCGCGATTGTGGAAGAGGGGCAGTTGTCCCTGGCCATTGGCAAGTCTGGCCAGAACTCGCGCCTCGCCGTGCAGTTGACTGGGTGGGGTCTGGACATCATCACCCAGGACAAGTACCAGGAGCGCCGGGCCCAGATCGACGTGTACCAGCAGGAGTTGCGCCGGGTGCCGGGCATCAGTGAATTGATCGCCCTCAGCCTAATCACCTCTGGTTTCAACACTGTGGCCTCGATCGCCGAAGCTACTGTCGAGTTGCTGCGCACGGTGCCTGGGTTGGAAGGCACAGCCGCCAACCAGATCAAGGATGCTGCCCAGGCCCATCTGACCGAGCATTCAGAAACCAACTCTTCCCCAAGGGAGAGTCAAACAGTCGACGAGGCGGAGGTCGCCCCCGCCGCCACCACAGAAAGCGCCCCGGGTTCAGAGGGTTGATAGGAGCCGCTCCGGCGGCATCAGGCATTCTTTCCTGCCGTGAAGGGGGGGATTTACTTGGAAAAGCTAAGAGTATACCAGGTAGCCAAGGAAAAGAAGCTCTCCAGCGACGCCTTGATCTCGATGCTCAAGGGGCTCAACTTCGACGTCAAGAGCCACATGAGTGTCGTCGATGACGGCATGTTGGCGGCTATTACCCAAAAGATTGCCGAGGAGAAGAAAAGCTCGATCCAGGAGGTCCAGCGCCAAAAGATTAAGGAGGCGACCCGGAAGAAGGCCGAACCGCGTCCGGCGCGTCCTGTAGCTTCGGCGCCCCATCCCCGTCCTGAGGAAGACCGGCGGGGACCCCGGCCAGCGGGCCCCGGCATGGACCGCCCCAGGCGGCGGTTAGGTGGGGACGGTTCGAGACCAGCGGTGGTGCCGTTGCCGGCCAAGGACGACGAGCGCAAGCGCCCCAAGAAGCGGGGCCAGAAGGAGGAGGAGCCCCGTAAGCTTGAGGAACTGGGCGAGCGGGGTCAGAAGAATGCCCCCGCAGTGCCCGGCGGTGCCGACCTGAGCGGGCGCTGGCGCGGCGGCGGGGGTGGCCGCGGCAAACGCCGCCGGCAGGTGGATGCCAAGGCCATCCAGGAGAACGTGCGCAAGACCCTCTCCCAGATGAACGAGGGCCGCACCCGGCGCCGCTACGAGCGGGTCCGCAAGGAAGAAGGCGAGGGCGGAGAAGGAGGGGAGGAGCGCAGCCTGTTGCGGGTGATGGAGTACATCACCGTCAGCGAGTTGGCCGAATCCATGGGAGTCAAGACCAGCGAGGTGATTACCGCCTGCTTGGAGTTGGGGTTGGTCGCGACCATCAATCAGCGGCTGGACATGGACGTCATCACCACCGTGGCCGACGAGTTCGGTTTCGACGTGCAGCCCTTGGAGGAGGAGGACGAGGAGGTCTTTGAGGAGGAGGAGGAAGAAGAGACCACGGGGGAACCGGCGCCCAGAGCCCCGGTAGTGACGGTGATGGGCCATGTGGACCACGGCAAGACCTCGCTGCTCGACTTCCTGCGCAAAAGCGAGGTGGCCGCCGGGGAGTCGGGCGGCATCACCCAGCACATCGGCGCCTATGTGGTCCATCTGCCCGAAGGCAAACGCATCACCTTCCTCGATACCCCGGGCCACGCGGCATTTACCGCCATGCGCGCTCGCGGTGCCCGGGTCACCGACCTGGTGATCCTGGTGGTGGCCGCCGACGACAACGTCATGCCCCAGACCATCGAAGCCATCGACCACGCCAGGGCCGCCCAGGTGCCCATCGTAGTGGCGATCAACAAGATCGACCTGCCCACCGCAGATCCGGGTCGTATCAAGCGCCAACTCGCCGAACAGAACGTGCTGGTGGAGGAGTGGGGCGGCAAAGTGCCGGTGGCCGAAATCTCCGCCAAGACCGGCACTGGGGTAGAGCGCCTGCTGGAGTTGGTGCTGCTGGAGGCCGAACTGCTCGAACTCAAGGCCGTGCCACAGCGCCGTGCGAGGGGCACCATTATCGAAGGCCAGCTCGACAAGGGGCGCGGTCCGGTAGCCACGATCCTGGTGCAGGAAGGCACCCTGCGCCAGGGGGACCCCTTTGTCACCGGGGTGTTCAGCGGCAGGGTGAGAGCCCTGCTCGACGAGCACCTGCAGCGGCTCGAAGAGGCCGGCCCCTCGGTGCCGGTCCAGGTTCTCGGTCTGGCCGGGGTGCCCCAGGCGGGCGACACCTTCGTGGTGACCCCTTCCGAGCGCGAGGCCCGCGAGATCAGCAGCAAGCGCCAGCAGGTCAAGCGGGAGCAGGACTTCCGCCGCATCCGGGCAGTCACCCTCACCGATCTGCACGACCAGATCCAGGAAGGGAAGATCAAGGAACTCAACGTTGTGGTCAAAGGCGACGTGGACGGCTCAGTTGAGGCCATCAACCAGGAGCTGGGGGCCATTGTCCACGAAGAGGTGCGCATCGTGGTCATCCACAGCGGGGTAGGGCCGATCTCCGAATCGGACGTGCTGCTGGCCTCGGCCTCCAACGCCATCATCATCGGTTTCCGCGTCCAGCCCGAAGCCTCGGCGCGGGCCTTGGCCGGCCGGTACGGGGTGGACATCCGCAGCTACGACATCATCTACCGGGTGGTCGAGGAGTTGCGGGCCGCCCTCGCCGGGCTGCTGGCGCCAGAGGTGCAGGAACGCATCGCCGGGGTGTTGCAGGTGCGGCAGGTCTTCGCTTCCTCGCGCATCGGCACCGTGGCCGGCTGTATGGTGCAGAAGGGCAAGATCAGCCGCAGCAGCCGCGTGCGGGTGCGGCGGGGCGGAGCGGTGATGTTCACCGGCAGCATTGCCTCTCTGCGGCGATTCAAGGACGACGTGCGCGAGGTGCTCGAAGGCTACGAATGCGGGGTGGGACTCGAGGGCTTCGACGATGTCAAGGTCGAAGACCTCATCGAGGTGATCGAGGTGGTGGAATCGGCCCGCGCCCTGTGACGAGGAACACCCCTTGGTGGTGATGTGCTGCGAGGTCCAGCTCTACCTGTCGCAGAGCCGCTCCCTAAAGGACAAGCGGCAAGTGGTTAAGAGCCTGAAAGACCGGCTTCGCAGCCGGTTCAACGTGGCGGTCGCCGAGGTCGAGCACCAGGATCTCTGGCAAAGGGGCACCCTGGGTCTGGCGGTCATCAGCACCGAGGCCGACCACGCCAGGGAGATGCTCGACGAGGCCGTCCGCTTCGTCGAGCAGGACCTGCGGGTGCAGGTGCTGGCCAGCCAGATCGAAGAACGCTGATGCCGGGAGGCCCATGGGATCTCCGTACCGAGTAAATCGCGTCAGGGAACTGCTGCGCCGCGAGCTGAGCGAGATCATCCAGCATCTGGGCGATCCCCGGGTGCTAATGCTGACAGTGGTCGATGTCGAGCCGGCCCGGGACCTGAAAAGCGCCAAGATCTTCGTCAGTGCCCTGGGGGATGAGGCCCAGCAGCAACAGGCCCTGGCGGCGTTGCGCCATTCCCTCGGGTTCATCCGCCGCGAGGTGGCCAAGCGGGTCTCTTTGCGCCAGGTGCCGGAGTTTACTCTGGTTTACGATCAGACCACCGAAAGGGCGGCCCGGGTCGGGGCCCTGCTCAACCAGGTCAAGACCCAGAGCGATGCCTGAGCAGGACGGCGTCCTGGTGGTGGACAAGACCACCGGGCCCACCTCCCACGACGTGGTGGCCGGGGTTCGGCGTCTCTTCGGGATGCGGCGGGTGGGGCACTGCGGCACCCTCGACCCCCTTGCCACCGGGGTGCTGGTGGTTTGCCTGGGAGTCTATACCCGGCTCAGCGATTGGTTGGGGCAGGGGGACAAGGTGTACGAGACGGTTTTCATGCTGGGAGCCCAGAGCGATACTGGCGACCGGATGGGGACCCTCCAGCCCTCGGCATTGCCCCTGCCTTCGCCCAACCAGGTGGAAGCGGCTCTGGGCGCCTTCCAGGGGGTGATCCAGCAGGTGCCCCCAGCCTATTCGGCGGTCAAGGTGGAAGGGGTGCGCAGCTACCAGTTGGCGCGCCGGCAGCAGTCTGTGGCGCTCCAGGCGCGCCGGGTCGAGGTGAAGGCCCTGGAGATCCTGGCCAACGAACCGCCCAGGTTGCGATTGCGTCTGCGCTGCTCGCGGGGCACCTATATCCGCTCCCTAGCGGCGGACCTGGGCGCGGCCCTGGGATGTGGCGGATACGTCCAGGAATTGCGTCGCCTTCAGGTGGGCTCCCTGGGACTCGAAAACGCCTGCACCTTCGACCGGCTGCGGTCATTGGAGGCAGAAGGCCGCCTCGGTCAGGCCCTGGTGCCAGTACACCGGGCCCTGGGTGAGTTGCGGACCTGGTGCCTGGACGAGGGCGAGGCCCAGCGTTTCTGCCGCGGCGCTGCTCTGCAACCGACGAGGGCGGGGCTGGAGGACGGCGAATGGGCTGTGTACGCAGGGGAGGCCCGCCTGCTGGGCATAGGTGTGGCGGCCGCAGGTGTATTGCGCCCCTTGCGGGTGTTCGCCGCCCAGGCAGTTCTGGCGGAGGCGGGCCTTGGGGCCTGAGCAAGGGCGAACCTTCTCCGGAGTGGTGCGGGCCGGTTTACAGCGGGGCCGCCAGTTGGGCTTTCCCACCGCCAATCTGGAAACCAGCCCGGAGGAGGCGGTGCATTTTCCCCGCGGGGTGTTCGCCGCCAGGGTCCATCGTCCCGGCGCCGGGGCGCACTGGGCAGTGGTCAACATCGGCCAGCGCCCCACCTTTGGCGAGGGGATGTTGAGCGTCGAAGCCCATCTGCTGGACTTTGACGGCGACCTCTACGGCCAGGTGCTGGAGGTCGAACTGATGCACTTCCTGCGGCCCGAGCGGCGCTTCGCCGAGGTCAGCGAATTGGTCGCCCAGGTTGCGCGAGACATGGAATTAGCGCGTAATTATATCGACAACAAGACAGCTATCGACACCACGGAGGTGTGAATTGTCCATTACCAACGAGAAGAAGAAGGACCTGACCGCCCGCTTTGGCAAAAGCGAAACCGACACCGGATCGAGTGCGGTCCAGATTGCCGTGCTCACCGAGCGCATCCGCGCCCTGAGCGACCACCTGCAGTCCAACGAAAAAGACCACGCCTCCAGGCGCGGCCTCTTGCGCCTGATCGGGAAGCGCCGTCGCCTGCAGAACTACCTCCACCAGCGCCAGCCCGAGAAGTACGCCCAACTGATCAAGGACCTGGAGCTGCGCCGCTAGTCGCGCCCCTCCCTCCACCCAAGCAGATTAACGCAGAAAGCACATCGATGATTCACAAAGTAGAGACGGAATTGGGCGGTCGCACCTTCTCCATGGAGACGGGGCGGGTCGCCAAACAGGCCAACAGCGCCCTGTGGGTCCAGCACGGCGAGACGGTGGTGATGGTCACGGCCTGTAGGGCCGAGCAACCCAACGCGGACCGCAGTTTCCTGCCCCTGACGGTCGAGTATCGCGAGAAGGCCTATGCCGGCGGCCGCATCCCCGGCAGCATCTTCAAGCGGGAAGCCCGCCCCTCCGAAAAGGAGACCCTCAGCGCCCGCCTCTCCGACCACCCGCTGCGGCCCACCTTTCCCAAGGAATACGCCTACGAGACCCAGGTCTACATCACCATCCTCTCCGCCGACGGCGAGAACGACGCCGATGTGCTGGGCATGGTCGGGGCCTCGGCTGCCCTTTGTATGTCCGACATCCCCTTTGACGGTCCCCTCGCCTCGGTGCGGGTGGGGCGGGTGGGGGGCGAGTTGGTGGTCAACCCCACCTACTCCCAGTTGGAGGAGAGCGACATCGAGATGATCGTCACCTGCTCCCGCACGGAGATCGTCAGCGTCGAGGGCGGGGCGCACGAGATCTCCGAAGAGGAGATGATGGCGGCCCTGCGCTTTGCCCACGCCCAGGCCCAATCCCTGCTGGATCTTCAGGACGAACTGGTCAAGGTGGTGGGCAAGCCCAAATTGGTGCTAGAAAAGGCCGCGGTGGACCCGGCGCTGGTCAAGGCGGTCGAGGAGTTGGCGGCCGGTCCCATCTCCCTGGCCAACCGAACCAACGTCCGCGAGGAGCGCCAGGCCAAGGTCAGCGAGCTTACGGCGTCGGTGCAGCAGGCGCTGGCCGAGCGCTTCCCGGGGGCGGCCAAGGAGATCGACGAGCTGCTCTACCAGATGATCCGCATTGACATGCGGCTGATGGTGCTGCGGGAGAAAAAGCGCATCGACGGCCGCCAACTGCGGCAGGTGCGGCCGGTCAGTTGCGAAACATCGGTGCTGCCGCGCACCCACGGCTCGGCCATCTTCAGCCGCGGTCACACCCAGGCCCTGTGTGTGGCGACCTTGGGGTCCAAGCTGGACGAGCGCATGGTGGACGACCTGCGCGGCAAGACCTTCAAGTCCTACTTCCTCGACTACAACTTTCCCCCCTTCAGCACCGGGGAGGTGCGGCGCGAGTCGGGCCCCAAGCGTCGCGAGATCGGCCACGGCCACCTGGCTGAGCGGGCCATTGAGCCGGTGATACCAGCGGTGGACAATTTCCCCTACACCATCCGACTGGTTTCCGATATCCTCGAATCCAACGGCTCGACCTCGATGGCCACGGTCTGCGGCTGCTCGCTGGCGCTGATGGACGCGGGCATCCCGATCAAGTCGGCTGTCACCGGAGCCGGAGTGGGCCTGGTGAAGGAAGGAGACGAGTGGGAGCTGCTGACCGACATCCAGGGCACCGAGGATTTCCTCGGCGACATGGACTTCAAGGTGGCCGGCACCCCGGAGGGCATCACCGCCATCCAGTTGGACATGAAGATCAAGGGCATCTCCTTCGAGATCATGGAGGCGGCCCTGGAACGGGCCCGCGAAGGGCGGATGCACATCCTCTCGATCATGAACGAATGCCTCGCCGCCCCGCGCAAGGAACTGTCGCAGTACGCCCCGCGCATCCTCTTCATCCGCATCGATCCTTCAAAGATCGGCGCAGTGATCGGGCCGGGCGGCAAGATGATCCGCGAGATCGAGAAGACCGGCGCCAGCATCAACGTCGAGGACGACGGCACCATCACCATCGCCTCGGTCGAGGCCGCCGCCGCCGCCGCCGCGCGCAAGATGATCGAGGATATCACCGCCGAGGCCGAGATCGGCCGCACCTACAACGGCACGGTCAAGCGCATCATGCCCTTTGGCGCCTTCGTGGAGATCCTGCCGGGCCGGGAGGGGTTGCTGCACATCTCGGAAATGGACCACAAGCGCGTCGAGAAGGTCGAGGATGTGGTCGCCGATGGCCAGCGCATCGAGGTCAAGGTCATCGACATCGACAACACTGGCAAGATCCGACTTAGCCACAAGGCGATTCTGCCAAAAAAATAATCGATCCGCCCTGGTTTTCGCCCCACACTGAAAGACTATCGGACGGTTCGATAGTCTTTTTTTACGTCCGGATGGACCATGGAACGCGTTGTGATCGATCAGATCGCCAGTTGGGAGGGCCAGCAGGTCGAACTGAGGGGCTGGCTGTACAACAAGCGATCCAGCGGGAAACTGCATTTCCTTCAACTGCGGGACGGCACCGGGGTGATCCAGTGCGTGGTGTTCCGCGACGAGGTGACCCCCGAGGTCTTCGCCCAATGCGATCACCTGGGGCAGGAAAGCTCGCTGCGGGTCCGGGGCGAGGTGCGGCGCGACGTTCGGTCGCCCCTCGGCTTCGAGCTGAGCGTGCGCGGGGTGGAGGTGTTGCAGGCTGCCGAAGGCTACCCCATCTCGCCCAAGGAGCACGGGGTGGCCTTCCTGATGGAGCAGCGCCACCTGTGGCTGCGCTCCGCCCGCCCCCACGCGGTGCTACGGGTGCGCGCCGAGGTGCTCAGGGCCTGCCGCGACTACATGGACCGGGGCGGCTTCACCCCCATCGACGCGCCGATCTTCACTCCGGCCGCCTGCGAGGGCACCTCGACCCTCTTCGAGACCGAGTACTTCGACCAGAAGGCGTACCTGACCCAGAGCGGCCAGCTTTACATGGAGGCGGCGGCCATGGCCTTTGGCCGGGTTTACTGCCTGGGTCCCACCTTTCGCGCCGAAAAATCCAAGACCCGCCGGCACCTGACGGAGTTCTGGATGATAGAGCCGGAGATGGCCTTCTGCGAGCTGGCCGAGGACATGGACGTGGCCGAGGGCCTGGTCTTCCATGTGGTGCAGTGGGTGCTGGAGCGCTGCAAGAGCGAATTGCGGACCCTGGAGCGGGACCTGGCGCCCCTCGAAAAGGTGCGGCTGCCCTTCCCGCGCATCTCCTACGACCAGGCCCTGGCCCAGCTCAAGGAGAAAGGCAGCGACATCGAGTGGGGGCAGGACTTGGGCGGGGACGACGAGACCCTTCTTTCCTTTGGCTACGATTCGCCCGTGCTGGTCCACCGCTACCCGGCCCAGGTCAAAGCGTTTTACATGAAGGGGGACTCCCAGGACAGCCGCCTGGCCCTGTGCGTGGACATGCTGGCCCCCGAGGGCTACGGGGAAATCGTCGGCGGGGGGCAGCGCGAGGATCAGCTCGAGGTGCTCGAAGCCAAGATCGCCGCTCACGGCCTGCCCAGGGAGGCTTTTGCCTGGTACCTGGACCTGCGGCGCTACGGTTCGGTGCCACACGCCGGCTTCGGTATGGGCATCGAGAGGGTGGTCGCCTGGCTGTGTGGCCTGCACCATGTGCGGGAGACCATCCCCTTTCCCCGCACCATGCTGCAACTGTATCCCTGAGGACTGGAGATGAGCAAGAACGGTTACAACTATCGGGAGATCGAGGCTCGCTGGCGGCGGCACTGGGTGGAACATCGCACCTTCCGCACCCCAGGGCCGGGGGAGGAGGGTTTCGATCCGGCCAAGCCCAAGTGCTATGTGCTCGACATGTTTCCCTACACCAGCGGCTCGGGGTTGCACATCGGGCATCCCAAGGGCTACATCGCCACCGACATCTACAGCCGCTTCCAGCGGATGCGCGGCAAGAATGTGCTCCACCCGATGGGCTTCGACAGTTTTGGCCTGCCGGCGGAACAGTACGCCGTGGAGAACAACATCCACCCGGCGGTGTTCACCGAGGACAATATCAGTGTCATCCGCGAGCAGTTGCAGTTTCTGGGGCTGGGCTACGACTGGGACCGGGAGGTGGCCACCTCCCGCGAGGACTATTACCGGTGGACCCAGTGGATCTTTCTGCAATTGTTCAATAGCTGGTACGATCCCGATCTGGAGTGGCAGGACGAGGCGGGCAGACCCCTGCGGGGCCGGGCCCGGCCCATCGCCGAGATGGAGGCGGCCTTCGCCTCTGGGGCCAGGGACCTTTGCCGCGCCGATTTGCAGGCCCTGGGCGGCGGGGACGGCGGGAGTTGGGAGGGACTGAGCGCAGCCCAGCGGGCCGCAGTGCTCAACAATTACCGTCTGGTGTACCAGCGCGAGGTGGTGGTCAACTGGTGCCCGATGCTGGGCACGGTGCTGGCCAACGAGGAGGTGACCAACGAGGGCAAGAGCGAGCGGGGGGACTACCCGGTGTACAAACGGCCCCTCAGACAGTGGATCATGCGGATCACCGCGTACGGCGACCGATTGCTGGCCGATCTGGACGATCCCCGCCTGCCCGACGGCCGGGGGGGTGTCTTCGGCCTGGAATGGCCGGAGTCGGTAAAGCTGATGCAGCGCAACTGGATCGGGTGCAGCGAAGGGGCGGAGATCGAGTTTGCCGTCCTCGACCCAGAAACCGCAAAGCCGGCACAGCGGCTGCTGGTGTTCACCACCCGGCCCGACACCCTCTTTGGGGCCACCTTCATGGTGATCGCCCCGGAGCACCCGCTGCTGGCCGAGTTGATCCCAAGCGCCTGGCCGGCAGGGGTGGACCCGCGCTGGACGGGAGGGTTTCCCGATCCGCGCACCGCGGCCGTTGCGTACGCGGCCCAGGCCGCCGCCAAGGCCCAGGCTGGCCGCGACCTCGACAAGGAGAAGACCGGGGTCTTCACCGCCCTGAGGGCGGTAAATCCGGTCAGCGGCCGAATGATCCCTATCTTTGTCGCCGATTACGTCAGCATGGATTACGGCACCGGCGCCATCATGGCGGTGCCGGCCCACGACGAACGCGACTTTGAATTCGCCAGAGCCTACGGTATCGAGGTGATTCAGGTGGTGGCGCCTCCACCTGGGAACGAGGATCTATGCTTCATTGGCGATGGCGTGTCGCTAAACTCGCCGGCCGCGGGGGAGAGCCCCTTCGCCATCACCGGCCTGCCCACTGCCGAGGCCAAGAGGAAGATCTGCGCGGCCCTGGAGCAGGCAGGGGTGGGGCGGGCCGCCCTCAGTTACAAGTTGCGGGACTGGATCTTCTCCCGGCAGCGGTACTGGGGGGAACCCTTTCCCCTGGCGACGCACCCAGAGGGCTACAGCACCGAGGTGCCGATCCCGGTGGTGCTGCCGGAGATGGAGGATTTCCGGCCTCTGACCTCAAGTTCGCCCGACAGCCCGGTGGCCACGCCCCTGAGCCGGGCGCGAGAGGAATGGCACCGAGTGACGGTGGGGGGGGTAGAGTGCCGGCGGGAGTTGAACACCATGCCGCAGTGGGCCGGCTCGTGCTGGTACTATCTGCGCTTCATCGACCCGTCCAATCCCTCGGCTTTCTGCGACCGCCAGAAGGAGCGCTGCTTCATGCCGGTGGACCTCTACGTGGGCGGTGCCGAACACGCGGTGCTGCACCTGCTGTACTCGCGGTTCTGGCATAAGGTTCTTTTCGACCTGGGACACGTCTCCACCCCGGAGCCTTTCCGCAAGCTCTTCAACCAGGGACTTATCACCGCCGACGCCTTTGCCGACGAGCGCGGGGTGTACATCGACATTCGCGAAGTGGAGTTCCGCGAGGGGGTGCCCTATCAGGCTGGGACAGACAAGAAGCTGGAGCGTTTTGCCGGCAAGATGGGCAAGCGCTACAAGAACGGCCTGCCGCCCGAGGAGGTGGGGGAGGATTACGGGGTGGATACCCTGCGCCTGTACGAGATGTACATGGGGCCCCTGGATCTGAGCACGCCCTGGAGCATGGAGGGCATCCGCGGTATGCAGCGCTTCCTCCAGCGGGTATGGCGGGCCTTCGTGACCCTGGAGCGGCGGGGCAATTGCGGCGGGGAGGAATCGCTGGAGCTGAGCCGGCTGCTCCACCGGACCATCAAGAGGGTGGGCGACGATCTGGAGGGGCTGCGCTTCAACACCGCCATCGCCGCGCTGATTGAGATGAACAACGAACTGGTGAAACTGCCGCACATTCCCCAGACCGTGGCCCGGCCCTTCATCCTGTTGCTGGCCCCTTTCGCGCCCCATCTGGCCGAGGAGTTGTGGGTAGTCTGGGGGTTCGGCAGGGGAGAGATTTCCCGTTGTGCCTGGCCGGAGGCGGATCCCCAGTACCTGCAGCAGGCGACCATCACCCTGCCCATCCAGATCAATGGCAAGACCCGGGGGAATATCGAGGTGCCGGCGGAGATCAGCGCCGATGAAATTAGGGCGAGGGTTTTCGCCCTCGAGAATATCCAGCGCCATGTTCCAGATCAGGCTGTGGTGAAACGCTTCGTCGTGGTGCCCAGGAAGATAGTCAATATCGTGGTGTGATAAGCCCCCAGGTTTTTGTGAACACTGCATTTCCATGGGGAGTCTGCACTGTTATTTTAAGACATATAATTTATATTATGTAAATAATAAAAATGAGTCAATGAAGCTTTTTGTGTAAATGGCAGTGTCAGTTTTCAGCGGCGATCTCAGGAGCTTTTGTCAAAAGTTGTGGATGAGGGGTGAGCGTATCCTTCATGATCAAGCCGCGTTTTTCCGTTCGCCATCGACGAATATCGCCCCGGCGATGACGTGCTCGAGGAGGCGATAGCCGCGCAGTCGCTGCCATCGTTTTTCCGCTTCCCGGGTCAGCTTGAAGGCCATGGTCAGGGTGGCCAGGCGGGAGCCACAGCCCTTGGTCTGTCGGGTGCGGTGGCGCACGG
>VGJS01000022.1 GCA_016867395.1 Candidatus Handelsmanbacteria bacterium | reverse complement strand
GGGGGGCGTAGTGGGGCGCGTTCAAGTCCGTTTGCATCAACGCCAACAGCGACTGCACCCACCCCTGGGTCTGACGACGGGGCAGATGCAAAAGTGTTGCCCCGCGTCAGGGTCGTCTCGATCGCCAAGTCCGAATATTCAAACTGCGCCCCCGTTGCCGGGGGCCCTGGTACGACCAGGCCGACAGCGCCTCGTCGCTCAGCCAGGAAGTGATACGACCCCGGTCGGTCAGTCCTTGGTTATACGCCGGTTTCGATCTGCACCTTCTTGGTGCAGGAGAGCTTTTTGCCCGGTAGAGCGGCCAGATTTGCCGCGTTGATCACCAGCGGGGTGTCCACCAGCTCGAAGCCGGCGGGTATGAGGGTCTTCTTGGCCATGCCGGTCTTCTCCTCCAGCCGCGAGAGGAGGACCTGGGGTTTCTCCTCGTGGCAGAGCAGGCCGCCGACGAGGTGGAGCTTGGCGAGCTTGCGGGCCAGCAGTTCGTTGTCCACCACCGCGGGGACACGCACCTGGCCGATTACCGCGAACTGGGCTCCGTCCTCCAAGGTCGGCAGGGTGTGCCCGTCGAGGACCAGGTCGCCCAGGACCAGGCGCAGGGCCCGGTCGTAGGTCTTGAACTGGCCCTGCAGGGTGCGGATCTTGGCCTACAGGGCGCACGAAAGCTGCTCGGGGCAGAAGATATGGCCGCTGGCGTGCAGACTGCCCAGGCCCTTTTCGATGTCCGCGGCCTGCACCTGGGGCTCGACGACGATCTGCCCGGTGACGATCAGGTGCAGCGGCTCGGGCTGGTGCCTCGAGTACTCACGGTTGATGACCACCTGCCCGGAGAGCAGCCGGGCCTCGGCGGGGGCCTCGACGGTGCCGCCGATATTGCCGGCGTTGATCCGGGGCAGCAGGTGGGTGGTCTCCGGAGCGACCAGCACCATGCGCACGTTGCCGATGCGCCTGATCCCGCCCACCGAAGCTTCGGTGGCGGTGCGCAGGTCGAGGACCCCCACGGTGCCTATGGTCTTGCCTGCTAGTGCTTTGGTTTCCATGACGGGTTCCTCTTCGGTATAAAAGTTTGTCCTGTTGGGCGCGCAGTCGCGCGATGGCCGGGTGGAGCCGCGTGCGCACCGTGGCCGGGGGCAGGCCCAGCTCCTCGCCGATCTCGGTGCTGTTCATGCCCAGGGCGTAGCGCATCTCCAGCACCTGCCAATAGGACTCGGGGACCCGTTCCAGGAGCGCCTCCAGCAGTTGCGGCTCCACGGGTGGGGCATATCCCTCGGTCTCCAGGCTCAACTGGGCGATGGCCGCCGCTTCCCGGGCCCGGGAAGCCTGCTGGTCTAAGAAGAGGCGCTTCACCGTTTGGCAGAGCCAGGTGCGGCGCTGGTGGGGATTGAGTTGCGCCAGCAGTTGCGGGTGGCCCAGGGTGCGGATGAATGCCTCCTGGACCAGGTCCTCGGCCACCTGCCCATCGCGGGCCAGCCGGGTGGCGTACGCCTGGAGCCCCTCGGCGTATTCGCCATAGAGATCGTCGATGCTCAGCACGGCGGCTTCCTCTTGGCTTCTGTCTATACAACGGGGCAAGAGGAGCAGGTGTTTGCCGGCCAAAAAAAGCCCCGCCCCGCAAAGGGGCAGGGCAGCGGGGAACCGGGGCGCTCAGGCGGCCGGCGTTTTCTTCAGATAGATGGCCCCGTTGAGGGTGCGCAGTCGCACCAGGTGCTCCCCGCCGGGGCCGATCTCCCCTTCGAGCCGGCCCTTGTCCGGCTTGCCCGTCACGGGGATGGGGAACTCGGAGTGGACGTGGCCGTGGACGGTGCTGGCGTCGAGGCGGCCGGCGAAACCGGCGGGCAGGCTCAGTTCCACCGCCCCGTTGAGGGTCTTGGCGTCGATGGGGGCCTGGCCGGCCCGCACCACCACCTCCACCTTGCCGTTGGCGGTCTCGAACTCGCCCCGGCCCAAGAGCAGGTCCACATAGGCGGCCACCTTGCCGTTCTTGCTGTGCAGCTTCATCGGCCCCTGGCTCTCCCGCACCTCCACCTTGCCGTTGAGGGTGGTGGCCTCGACCCCGGCCCGGGTCCCCTGGCTGTTGATGGCGCCGCTGAGGGTGCCCAGGCGCAGGGCCAGTTGCCGGGGGCAGCGCACCTGGTAGCGCACCTCGACCCGGATGCCGCGCAGGTTGCGGGGGCGCTCCTCCCGGATGCGCACCACATCCCCCTCCCGCTGCGCCTGTACCTCCACCTGGGCGGCGCATTCCTCGGCCTGCTGGCGGGTGCGCGCCTTCACCTTCTTGGTAGCCCGCACCCAGATCTCCTCCTGGTCGGTGGCCTCCACGGCGATGTCCCCGTTGCTGGTGTCGGCGTGCAAGAGGGCCACCCCGGCCGCCTCCAGGGTCCACTCGCGGGTCTCCTCGATCTCCTCGGCGGAGCCGGAGAATTCGGCTACCACGTCGTCGAAGACCTCGCCCACGGCCCGCCCGGCGGACGAACGCCTGGCCGCGCCCACGGCCTCGCTGATGCTGCGGCCGGCCTCCTGCATGGCCTGGCTGATCTTGCGGCCCACCTCATCGAGGTTGGGCCCCTCGCCCCGTCCGCCCACGGCCCGCAGCAGGCGCTCGGCCTCCCCGGCGCTGATCTTGCCCTGTTCCAAAAGTTTGAGAACGGCCATCCTCTCTTCGCTGCTCATCGCGGTCTCCTTTCGGGGCGGGATCTCGTTTATCTTTTATTACTAGAGAATGATGTTTTTTCGCTCCCCGTCAATTGACATCATGCGCCTTTAGCACTGGAACGGAGCCTGTCCATGAGCAAGACCTATCACATCGGCATCTCCGGCCTGCGCCGGGGACTGAGCCTGGCCCGGGTCTTTCCCCTCTTTCCCGACTGCCAGATCGCCGCCGGCTGCGACCTGGACCCCCAGGCCCTGGAGCGCTTCGGTCAACACTTCCCCCAGGCCCGGCTGTGTTCCACCTACGGCGAGATGCTGGAGGCCGGCCTCGACGTGGTGGTGGTGGCCTCGCCCATCCCCGACCACAAGGACCAGAGCATCGCCGCCCTCGAAGCCGGCTGCCACGTGCTCCAGGAGGTGATCCTGGGGGCCACCATCGAGGAGTGCGCCGCGCTGCTCAAGGCGGTGCAGGGCCACCCGCGCCAGCTTTTCATGCTGGCCGAGAACTGCTGCTATTGGGGCCATATCCTCGCCTGGAAGGAGATGTGGGCCCAGGGGATGCTGGGCGAGTTGGTCTACGCCGAGGCCGAGTACGTCCACGACGTGCGGGCCCTGCACCGCAACCCCGACCGCACCCCCACCTGGCGCTCCTTCCGCCAACCCCTGACCTACTGCACCCACAGCCTGGGCCCCCTGCTCAAGATCACCGGGGAGCGCTGCGCCCGGGTGACGGCCCTGGCCACGGCCAACAAGATCGCCCCCGAGTACGGGCAGTGCGATTTCGGGGTGGGCATCATCCAGACCACCAGCGGGGCGGTGATCAAGATCCTGCGGGCCGAGAAGCTGGTGCGCGAGCCTTCCTTCCACTACTACTCGCTCTACGGCACCAAGGGTTGCCTGGAGACCTCGCGGCCCCCGGTGCCCCTGCGCACCCACGCCTACCTGGAGCAGGTGCCCCACATGTCCACTATGATGGAACTGCCCCTGGGCTACGACGTGCCCGGCGCGCCGGCCCAGGCCAAGGCCGGGGGCCACGGCACCGCCGAGTACTGCATGATCGGCGACTTCCTCGACGCCCTGCGCCAGGGGCGGCCGGCGCCCATCGATATCCAACAGGCCCTCGACATGAGTCTGCCGGGCCTGTGCGCCCAAGAAAGCATCCGCCAGGGCGGGGTGCCGGTGGAGGTCCCCGACTGGCGCTGAGGGACGGGGAGGATTATATTTTTCCTCTCCGTATGGTGGGTGTAGCTCAGCTGGTTAGAGCACCTGGTTGTGGCCCAGGAGGCCGCGGGTTCGAGCCCCGTCACTCACCCCATCCTTTCTCAGTGGCCTTCCGCAGCGGTTTGGGCAGGAAGGCCATTTTGCTGAGCCGCCCATGAACAAGGGAAGCGTCGGCGCGGCCGCCCAGCTGCGCCAGGCCCTGGAGGAACAGGCGGCCCAGCTCCTCCGCCCGGAGGAGGGGGCGCCCTGGTACGCCCTGCACACCCGGCCCCGCTGCGAGAAGCTGGCCGCCAGGCACTGCCTGCAACTGGGCATCCGTCACTACCTGCCCCTGCGCCGCAGCGAGCCGGCCCGATCCGGCCGCGGCGGGCAGCGCCGCTACCACTTCGAGGTGCCCCTCTTCACTGGGTACATGTTCGCCGCCCTCGACCGGCAGCACCGCTACGACCTGCTGCAGACCGGGTCCCTGGTGCGCACCATCGAGGTGGCCGACCAGGAGCAACTGCGCGGGGAGTTATACAATATATACCTGGCCAGCAACCTGGGGGCGGCCCTCACCCTGTATCCGCTGCTCAGGCGGGGCCGCTGGGTGCGGGTGATCTCCGGTCCCCTGGCCGGGCTGCACGGGCGGATCTCGGCGCGCAAGGACGAAGGGTTTCGCCTGGTGCTCAACGTCTCGATCCTGGGCAGCGCCGTGGCCGTGGAGGTGGACATGGCCACGGTGGAGGCCGACTGATCCGGGGTCCTTTCTTCCGCTTGGAGAATGGCTGGGCGTGTGCTATCTTAGGAGCTGTTTTTTCCTGGGAAAGATCCGTTTATCCTCCTCTTGCCCGCGCCGCTGAGATGAACAGGCCGCTCGTCTTTGCCCTGCTCCTCGCCGCCGCTGCCGCCCCGGCCCAGAACCTGGCCGACTCGGGCCAGGCCCTGCCCGGGGTGTGGGCCGGCCACGCGGCCTGGGGGGATTACGACGGGGACGGGGACGCGGACCTGGCCCTGATCGGGGAGACCCTCGAGAACGGCCAGACCCAGCGCATTGCCCGCATCTTCCGCTACGACCAGGTGGGCCTGGCCCAGGACGAGGCCCAGCGCGAGCGGCTGACGGGGGTGAGCTTTGGGGAGGTGGCCTGGGCCGATTGCGACGGGGACGGGGACCTGGACCTGGCCGTCGCCGGCTGGGACCAGAACGGCGACGAGAGTCTGCGCCTGTACCGCAACGAAGACGGCGCTGCCCCCGGCGAGCGGCTGCTGAGCCTGGACCTGCGGCAGACCGCCCTCCAAGGGGTGCGGTACGCCGCCCTGGCCTGGGGGGATTACGACGGCGATGGCGACCCGGACTTGGTGGTCTCGGGCATGGACCCCAGCGGGGTCTCCCTCACCCAGCTCTACCGCAACGAGGGCGATGGGGTGATGGCGGCCGACCCCGTCAACAGCGAGGCCGTGGTCAATCTCCACAACGGCGCCCTGGCCTGGGCCGACTACGACGGGGACGGGGACCTGGACCTGAGCGTGGCCGGCGAGAACGTCACCACCACCGGCGGCCTGGGCCCGGTAACGGAATTCTACAAGAACGACCCCACCGGCACCCTGAACCTCGATCCCTCCGTAGTGGTGGAGAGTAAGCTCAAGGGCGGCGGGCTGGCCTGGGGGGACTACGACGGGGACGGCAACCTCGACCTGGCGGTCTCGGGCCGCGACGGGGTCTGGAACGCCGCCCTGAGCGTGTATCGCAATCGCCCCACCGGGGTGCTGACCCTCGACGCCAGTTTCACCCTCAACACCAGCCGGCGGCTGAGCGCCCGCCTGGCCTGGGCCGACTACGACAACGACGGCGACCTGGACCTGGCGGCCTCGGGCTCCTCCATCCTTTCCGATCACCGCACCCTGGTCTTCCCCAACCGCGAGGGCAGCCTCAGCGGGGTTCCGGCCGAGGAGTTCGCCGGCCTGGCCGGCGGGGTCGTGGCCTGGGCCGACCACGACGGCGACGGCCGACTTGACCTGCTGGTCAGCGGCGCCGATGGGGCGGGGGTTGCGCGCACCGCCCTGTACAGCAACCTGGGCACCCCGGCGGCCAACACCGCCCCCGCCGCGCCCACCCGCCTCAATCCGGTGCAGGTCAGCAGCGATCAGGCCCTCTTCAGCTGGGCCCCCGGCAGCGATGCGGAGAGCGACAATCTCACCTACGACCTGCGCATCGGCACCGAGCCGGGCGGCGGGGACATCTTCTCCGGCGCCGTGGCCGTGGGGCCGGGCAGTGCCGGGGCCAAGACCAGCTTCGCCCTCCAACGCTTCCTGCCCCCCGATACCTATTATTGGAGCGTGCGGGCGGTGGACGGGGCCCTGGCCCGCTCCGAGTGGTCGCAGGAAAGCCAGTTGGTGGTGCAGCAGTTCGTCTCCTCCCAGCAGCGGCTGCGGGCCCTGAAAGAGGCGGCCATGTCCTGGGCGGATTTCGACCAGGATGGGGACCAGGACCTGGCGGTCCTCGGCCAGAACCGCAGCGGCGAGGCCCAGAGCCTGTTGTACGAAAATGTCGCCGGCCAATTGCAGGTGCGGCAGGATGTGGAACTACCCGGCCGGCGCAACGGGGACGTGGCCTGGGGCGACTACGACAACGACGGGGCCCCGGATCTGTTGCTTACTGGCGAGGATATCTTCGAGAACCGCAGCACCCTGCTCTACCGGGCGGAGGCCGGCGGCCTGGTGGAGGCCGGCTCCTTCGTCAAGCTCTCCAAGAGCGAGGCGGAGTGGGGCGACGTGGACAATGATGGGGACCTGGACCTGGCCCTCATGGGTCAGAGCGACCAGATCGCCGAGGGTCGGCAGCAGTCCCTCACTCTGGTTTTCCGCAACGACGGCCAGGGCGGTTTTGCCGACGCGGGTTTGGGTCTGGTGGGGGTGAACAACGGGGAGTTGGCCTGGGCCGACCCGGACAACGACGGGGACCTGGACCTGGCCCTCAATGGCAGCGACAGCGAGGGGACCCGGCAGTTCCGCCTGTACCTCAACGGGGGCGGCACTCTGGCCGACAGCGGCCAGCAACTGCCCGGCCTCGAATCGGCCGACCTGGCCTGGGGGGACTTTGACCGGGACGGGGATACGGATCTGGCGGCCGCCGGGATCGGCGAGAACGGGGTCAGCGCCGCGCTCTACGAGAACCAGGCCGGCCAGCTCGTCGCGCGTGCCGACGTAGTTCTGCCCGGTATCCAGGGCGGGGATCTGGCCTGGGGCGATTACGACAACGACCAGGACCTCGACCTGGTCATCGCCGGCCACGATGGCCAGGCCCCCTTCCTGAGCATCTACGAGAACACCATCGGCCGCACTGCCCCCGACAGCGCCTTTGCCGCGGCCCAACTGCCCCTGCTCCAGGGGGTGGATTTCTGCGCCGTGACCCTCGCCGACCTCGAAGGCGACGGGGACCTGGACCTCTTCTCCGCCGGCCGCGACGCCACCTTTGCCCCCAGCGCCGCGGTAAACGACAACCTCGCCGCCCAGCAGTTCAACCCCAATCGCGCCCCCACTGTGCCCACCGGCGCGGCCGCTCTCGACTCGGCCAACACCGTGGTCCTCAGTTGGAACGCGGCCGATGACGATGGCGATCCCCCCGCCTCCAGTCTCCGCTACCACCTGCAGGTGGGTCGGACCTCGGGGCAGGGCGAGGTGCTCTCGGGCAGCGGGTCCCTGAGCGGGGCTAACGCCGGTCAGGTGCTTTCGCACCGCCTCCAGGGGCTGGAAAGCGGCGCCTACTATTGGTCGGTGCAGACCGTGGACGCCGGCTTCGCCCGCTCGGCGTGGACCGCGCCCCAGGAGTTCGTCATCGACACCGCCCCGCCCCAGGTGGCGGGCTTGCGTCTGGGCCGCACCCGGGCTGGCATCGGTCAGACCCTCTCCCTGGCGCTCAACTTCGCCGACGAACACTCCGGGGTGGATCCCGGCCAGGTTCCCCAGGTCAGCGCCCTGCTGGGGGGGCAGGAGTTCCCCTTCCAGACGGTGCAGTTCACCGGGGAGACCTGGAGTGGGGAGTTGACCCTCACGGCCCAGATGCCCTCGGGTGAGGGGGCGATCGCGGTGCGGGGCCTGCAGGACCGCAAGCAGAACGAGTTGGTCCCCTTTGACTCGGCCGGGGCTTTCTCGGCTGACACCGAGGTGCCCCGCCTGCTCAGCAGCAGCCCGACCAGCGGGACGACCGGGGTGGGCATCACCTCCGGCGAGGTGCTGCTGGGTTTCTCCGAGCCCATCGACGAGGGGACCTTGGCCGCCGAGCATTTCGAGGTCGAGGCCGACGGCCAGCACCTGGACCTGATCGCCCCGCCCGCGTACGATCCGGCCGCCCGCGCGGTGCGCCTGCTGCTGGGCGAGGGGCTGGCCCCCGGTACCCAGTACCGGGTGGAGGTCTCCGCGGCCCTGCAGGATTCGGCCGGCAACCGGCTGGCCAACGCCCTCACCCTGAACTTCTCCACCCAGGTGCCGCGGTTGCAGAGCACGGTCCCGGTGGCCGGTGATACGGCGGTGGCGGGCAGCGGCCAGATCGGGGCGCTCTTCGACCTGCCGCTCAAGGCCGCGCTCCTGGCAGACCCGGAGATGGTCCATGCGTTGCGCGAAGGGGAGGAGGTTCCACTGGACCCGGCCCGCTTCGACCCGGCCCGCAACGAGCTGACCGCTGCCATCCAGGGCGGGCTGCGGCCGGGCTCGCGCTACGAAGTGGTGCTTTCGCGCGCCCTGGCCGGCTCCCTGCAGCCGGCGGATTTCACCTGGTCCTTCCGCACCCCGGTGCCCCAGATGCTGGGCGCGGTCCCGGCGGCCGGCGACACCGCGGTGCGGGCCGGCACCAGGGAGGTGTCGGCCACCTTCAGCTCCCCGCTCGACCTGGTGCTCCTGGGCGAGGGGAACGTCGAGGTGCTGCGCTCGGGCCAGCCGGTCGAGGTGGCCGAACTGCTGTACGCGGAGGGGGAACTGCGCCTCAGCCTGGCCCAGCCCCTGGAGGCGGGCACCGCGTATCAGGTGCGCCTGGGGGCGGCCTTGGGCGGGCCCCTGCGGTCGGGGGATTATCTGTGGTCCTTCAGCACCAGGGTGCCCAGGCTGGTCGAGATCAGTCCGGCCGCGGAGGCCGAGGCGGTGGAGGCGGGTAGCCTGGAAGAAGTCCTGGTCAGTTTCGACGCGCCCCTGGACCTGGCCCAGGTCAAGGCGGCGAACTTCGCCCTGCAGCGGGAGGGCGCGGCAGTGGCCCTGCGCTCCGGTGATCCGGTGGTGCGCGGCGAGGGACAGTACGGCCTGGCCCCGGCCGAAGGCTGGCAGGTGGGCAGCACCTACGGGGTGGCCCTGGCCGCCGAAGCACTGGGGCCCCTGGGCGCGGGCCGGGGGATGAGCTGGACCTTCAAGACCCTGGCCCCCGATACCGTGGAGGTATCGCCGGGGGCGGGGGCCGCGGCCCCCGCCGGGGCCGGGGTGTTGAGCGCCACCTTCAACGGCGGCATCGCCACCGGAGGGTTGGCCGGGGCGGTACAGGTACTGCGGGAGGGGACGGGGGCGGCCCTGCGCGAGGCCCCGCGATTCGACGCGGCCACCGGGATTCTGAGTTTTGAACTGGAGGAGGGCTTCCGCCCTGGCTCCCGCTACGAGGTGGTGATCTCGCGCAGCGTGGCCGGCCCTCTGCGCGCGCAGGATTTCCGCTGGAGTTTCCAGACCCAGACCCCCGACACGACGGAGGTTTCGCCGGCGGCCGGCTCCGCGGCGGCTCCCGGGGTCGGGTTGGTGCAGGCGGTCTTTGACGGCGGCATCGAATCCCTCCAACTAGAGGGGGCGGTGCAGGTGCTGCGGGAGGGGACGGCGGCGGCCCTGCGCGAGGCGCCGCGATTCGACGCGGCCACCGGGGTTCTGAGTTTTGAATTGGAGGAGGGCTTCCGCCCTGGCTCGCGCTACGAGGTAGTGATCTCGCGCAGCGTGGCCGGCCCTCTGCGCGGCGCGGATTTCCGTTGGGCCTTCTCCACCCCGGTGCCCCAGCTCGGGGCGGCCCTGCCGGCCGTCGGCGACACTGCCGTCGCCCCCGGTCAGACGGAATTGCAGGCGCAGTTCAGCGCGGCCCTGGACGGAGTGGCCCTGGTGCCGGAGAACGCCGAGCTGCGGGCCAGCGGCCAGGCCCAGGCCCTGAGCGGGCTGCGCTACGAAGGCCAGACCCTCACCCTGGAACTGGCCCAGCCCCTGCAGGCGGGCACCTCGTACCAGGTGCGGCTGGGGGCGGCCCTGGGCGGCCCGCTGCGGCAGGAGGAGGGGGATTACACCTGGGGCTTCAGCACCCGGGTGCCCGCCGTCGAGCGCACCCTGCCGGCGGCGGGGGGCGCCATCCCGGCGGGCCGGCGGCGCCTACAGGTGGTCTTCTCCAGCCCGGTGGACACGGCCCAGCTCACCCCGCAGAACTTCCGCTTGAGCCAGGGCGGGGTGGAGATCCCCCTCGAAAGGAGCGAGTTCCAGTACGATCCGGCCACCCGCACCCTCTTGTTCCCCTTTGTCGATTTTGCGGCCGGCAGCGCGTACCACGGCGTGGTCAGCTCGCGGGTGCGCGGTCCCCTGGGCGCCGACCAGCCCGACCTGCAGTGGTCCTTCACCACCGAGGTGCCCGCGGTGGTTGCCACGGTGCCGGCGGCCGGGGCCGAAGGGGTGTCCACGGACCTGGCCACGGTGCAGGTGGCCTTCTCCGGGCCCATAGCCAGCCAGGGGGCCGGCTTCTTCCAGCTGCGGGCCCGCCCCCTGAGCGCCCCCGAAGCGGCCCTGGCCCCCATCCCCATCACCGGGGTGGGCATCGACACCAGCGGCACCCTGATCAGCTTTGCCCCGCAGAGCGGCCTGCGGCCCTTCAGCGAGTACGAGGTGGTGGTGGACCGCCGGGTGCTGGGCGAACTGGCCGCCGCCGACTACACCTTCCGCTTCAGCACCGCCCCCAGGCTGGACAGCCCGGCCCAGGGCGGGGTGCTGAGCAATGCTTCGGGCAGTTTGGAACTCTACTTCCCGCCCAATGCCCTGCAGGGAGGAAGCGGCGAGATCGCCATCCGGCCCTGGCTGGTTGCCGCGGGCAAGCCCGTTGTTCAGGAGACGGACCTCACCCAGGTCGGGCCGGCCTACGAGTTGGATGCCGGCGGGGCGGTGTTGCGCAAACCCGCCACCCTGAGTTGGCGCTACACCCCCGTGCAATTGGGCGGGGCCGACACCCGGAAGCTGGGGCTTTTCCGCCTGGAGAACGGGCAGTGGCAGCGGGTGGGGGGCCTGGTGGATCCTGCTGCCCGGCAGGTGCGCACCGCCGTGGATAAGCTGGGGGTGTACGCCCTCTTCGAGGACACGGGCACCCCGGTGGGCAGCCTGGCCATCGAGTCCCTTGACTGCCAGCCCCGGGCCTTTGCCCCGGCCGGCGGGGATCTGCGCGGCCAGACCGACATCTCCTTTGGCCTCAGCGGGCCGGCGGACGTGACCGTGCGGATCTACAATACCTCGGGCCGGCTGGAGAAGTTGCTGCTGCGCGACGCTCCCCTGGCCCCGGGCAGCATCTCCCTGAGTTGGGACGGCAAGGACGAGGACCACCGGGTGGTGGCCAGCGGTCTGTACATCGTGGTGGTCAGCGCCGGGGGCGCCCGCCGCGAGCAAGTGGTGGCGGTGGTGCGATGAAAAGGGCCGGGATGATCCTTTGCGCCGCGCTCTGGGCCTGGCCCCTGGCCCTGGCAGCCCAGTCCTTCCAGGACCAGACCGCGGCCAGCGGCACCCTCAATGGCGGCCTGTACAGCACCGGGTTGGCCTGGGGGGACTACGACGGCGACGGGGACCCGGACCTGTACGTGACCAACTGGGCCACGGCGGTCTCGGTGCCCCGCAATGCCTTGTACCGCAACGAGGGGAACGGCGCTTTTGCCGATGTGGCCACGACCCTGGGGGTGGACCTGGTGAGCAACAGTTCGGCGGCGGCCTGGGGGGACTACGACAACGACGGAGACCTGGACCTGTACATCGCCGATTTCTTTGACCAGGATTACCTCTACCGGAACAACGGCGAGACCTTTGCCGAGGTGGGGCGCACCCAGGCCGGCATCGACGTGGAGCGCCGCGGCAGCACTACTTCGGTGGCCTGGGGGGACTACGACAACGACGGCTGGCTCGACTTCTACCTGGGCGAGTACTACTTCGACAACGAGCTGTACCAGAACAACGGCAATGGGGCCTTTGAGGCGCGGGGCGACCTGGGGGTGAACGACCGGCGCGACGCCGACGAGGTCTCCTGGGCCGACTACGACGACGACGGGGACCTGGACCTGTATGTGGTCAATCGCGAACAGGAGAACGCCCTGTACCGCAACGATCTGAGCGGTGGCACCCCCGCCTTTGCCGTCCTCTCCGCCAGCCCGGTGGCCGACAAGGGCATCGGCCAGGCCGCGGCCTGGGGGGATTACGACAACGATGGGGACCTGGACCTGTACGTGGGCAACGTGGGGGCCAATGCCCTGTACCGCAACGACGGGAGCGATACCTTCATCGAGGTGGGCGCCCAGGCCGGGGCGCGGCAGAACAACGGGGTGGGCTGGATCACCGCCGGGGTGGGTTGGGCCGACTACGACGGCAACGGGTACCTGGATCTGTTCCTGGCCAACGGCGGGGACCGCCAGTCGCAGCCAGTGGTGCTGTTGGCCAACCAGGGGGATGGGACCTTTGCCAATGCCAGCGCCGACGCCGGCCTCTCTGCGGTGCGGGGCTTCTACGCGGCGATGGGCTGGGCCGACTACGACGGCAACCGCGCCCCGGACCTCTACCTGAGCAACGGGGTCACCCTGGGCAGCCGGCTCCTTCAGAACAGCGCCGATGGCCAGGGCTTCATCAAGGTGAGGGTGCGGGGCCGTACCCACGCCGACGCCATTGGCGCCAGGGTGCTGCTGCTCGACGCGGCCACCGGCGAGTTGCGGGGCTACAGGCAGGTGGGCTCCGGGCCGGGCGGAACTGAACTGATCTTCGGGGCGCCGGCGGGCCCGTACCGGGTGGAGGTGCGTTTCCCCGGCAGTCAGACAGCGGTGGTGATAGATCCGGTCGCGGCTGGCGAAGAGAGGGTCATTGAGGAGCCATAGTAGAAACGTGCGCGCGATCCTCTTCATAGCTCTGGTGCTGGCCCTGTGGTGCGGGCCGGCCTCCGCCACGGCCAAGCAGGCAGACGCCGGGGTGAGGGCCATTGCCATGGGCGGAGCCTTTGTGGCGGTGGCCAACGATGCCACCGCGGTGCGCTGGAACCCGGCGGCCATCGCCGCGCTGCAGCGCCAGGAGGTGGGCTTTGCCTACGCCGACCACTTCGGGCTGGGCTTGAAGGATTCCTACCTGAGCTACGTGTTGCCCCTGGCCGACAACCATGCCCTCGGCCTGGACTGGTCTTACCGCGGCTTCGACGACGTGCGGGCCGGGCTGGGTCTGAAGAACCTCCAGAACCAGTTCGGCTTTGCCTACGGGTACCGCAACGGCATCCAGCACCTGCGCCGCTGGGTGGGCAACGCCGCCGTCGGGGTGGGGGGCAAGTACCTCTCCCACAGCACCGACCTGGACGGGGCCTCGGCCATGAGCGCCACCGGCCTGGGCCTGGACCTGGGCCTGCTGCTGCCTCTGCCGGGCAACCTGAGACTGGGCCTGGTGGCCCAGGACCTGGGCGGCACCTCGGTCGAACACGAGAGCGGCCTGAGGGAGGAACTCTACCCCGGGCACTACCGCTTCGGCCTGACCTGGCGGCCCCTCGAAGGGCTGACCCTGGCCTCGGAGGTGGACGACTACTTCCGCGCGGGTGGGGAGTACTGGCTGGCCGGGCAGTTGGCCCTGCGCGCCGGGGTGAAGACCGAACTCAAATCCCCCGACACCTTTGCCGACGCCACCACCGCCTCCTTCGGGGTGGGGATCAAGTACCGCTTTGCACAATTCGACTACGCCTACGAGCGCCACCCGGTGCTCGACGCCACCCACTACACCTCCCTGAGCCTGTCCTACAACCCCAAGGTGGTGACCATCAAGGATGCCACCATCCGGCCCTCGCCGGTGTTTCGCTCCCTGTACGCCCACTACCAGGAGAGCGATTTCTTCGATGTGGTGCTGGGCAACTCGGCCCAGGAGCCGGTGCGGGCCACGGTGAGCCTCTTCCTGCCCCGGATGATGAGCACCCCGCACCAGGAGGAGGTGGTGCTGCCGCCGCAGAGCGCCGAGAAGTACACCTTCAAGGTGACCTTCGACCCGGACCTCTTCAACCAGCCCGAGGCGGCGTACGACAACTTCGTCAACCCGGTGGTGCAGGTGCGCTACTCGCGCAACCGCCAGGAGCAGGTGGTCGAAAAGGCCCTCGACCGGGTGTACGTGGCCGGCCGGGGCAAGCTGAGTTGGAACGTGCCGGGCATGGCCGCCGCCTTCGTCACCCCCGCCGACCTGGCGGTGGCGGGCCTGGCCCGGGGCCTGATACAGCGCCACGACGGCATGCTGGCGGCCAAGTTCAACCGCAGCAATATCGGCAAGGCGGCCCTGCTCTTCGATGCCCTGGGGGTGTACAAGATCCGCTACCAGGCCGACCAGAAGTTGCCCTTCGCCAGCATCGCCGCGGACAAGACCATCTTCGACACCGTGCAGTACCCCAGCGAACTGCTGGCCAAGGCCGCCGGGGTGGACACCAAGATCGGCGACTGCGACGACCTGACCGTGCTCTTCGTCTCCCTCCTGGAGAACCTCAGCATCGACACTGCCTTCCTGGAGGCCAATGATCCGGGCAAGGGCCACATCTACATGATGTTCGACAGCGGCATCCCGCCCGACCGCGCCCCCGACCACTTCACCAGCTCGGCCGAGTACGTCGAGTGGCAGGGGCGGGTCTGGGTCCCGGTGGAGACCACCATGTTCGGCTTCAGTTTTGCCGACGCCTGGCGCAACGGGGTGGCCGAGTACAAGGTGCTCAAGATCCGCAAACTGATCAACGAGGTCTACACCCAGCAGTGGATGCAGACCTACAAGGCCCCCACCCTGCCCCCGGTGCTGGTGGAATTGCCCCCCGGCGCGGCCCTCGACAGCCTGCTGGCCAAGGACATCGAATTCTTCGACCAGCGCAGCGACCAGATCGCCCTGGGCACCGTGACCTCCCTCGACACCCCCGAGGGGGCGTACGAGGCCGGGGTGGCGTACCTCCGCGTCAACCACCTCGAAAAGGCCCTCAGGATGTTCGACCGGGCCCTGGGTCTCAACCCCGACCATGCCGACGCGCTCAACGGCCGGGGGGTGGTGCTGACCCACCAGGGCCAGTACGACGAGGCCCTCGACCTGTACAACCGCGCCCTGCTCCTCTCCGAGGACAACGGTATCCGCATGAACATCGCCCTCACCTACTATCTCAAGGGCGAGCGCGAGCAGGCCGACCGGCTCTTCGAGAAGGTCAAGGCCCTGGACGCCAACTACGGCGAACTCTTCGATTTCCTCGCCGGCGTGGGCGACGCCCAGGAATACTACGAGATCGGCGCCAATTACCTGCGCCAGTTGCGCCTCGAACAAGCCCTGGAGCAGTTCGAACTGGCCCTGGGCGCCGATCCCCAGTACGCCGACGCCCTCAACGGCAAGGGGGTGGTACTGACCCGCAAGGGCCAGCACGCCGAAGCCCGAGCCCTCTTCGAGCAGGCCGCCGCCCTGGCGCCCGACCAGCCCGGCTTCCGCCTCAACGTGGCCCTGGCCTATCACTTGCAGGGGGACCGGGCCAAGGCCGACGTGATCTTCAGGCAGTTGGCGGCCCAGGACGAGGCGTACAGCGGGCTCTTCGATTTCCTGGCCGGCGCCGAGACCTCCGAGGAGAGCTACCGCAGCGCCGTGGGGTACGTGCAGCAGGACCAGCTCGACAAGGCCCTCGAACAGGTGGAACAGGTGCTGGGGGTGGCCCCGGACATGACCGACGCGCTCAACCTCAAGGGGGTGGTCCTGGCCCGCAAGGGCCAGTACGAGGAGGCATACGCCAGTTTTGCCAGGGCCGCGGAGTTGGAGCCGGCCAACCAGGGTGTCCAGCTCAACATGGCCATCATCCGCTACGTGCAGGGCCGCCGCGAGGAGGCCGTCGAGATCTACCGCCGGGTGGTCGAAGAGGACAGCCGCTACCAGGGTCTGCTCGACATCCTCGAAGGGCAGTAGCCCGCCGGAACCCTCTTTGGCCAGAGGCGTCCACTAGAAAACGCCCCGATGTGACGCCGGTCGTGTTCCGCTTCCCGAAAATTGGCGATTATTAGAACAGGGCTCCCCATCACCCCCGAGAGGAGGGTTGCAAGATGAGCAAGCTCAACCTGCTGTACGCGCTGCCCCTGGCCCTGCTGCTGGCCGGTCCGGCCGCCGCTGAAGAGGCCGCCAAGACCGACACCACCAAGGCCGCCACCAAGGAGGACGAGGAGTGGCTGAACACGGTCTGGACCCAGGTGGACGACATGGTCAAGAAGGAGGACCTCAAGCTCCAGCAGACGGTGACGGTCGCAGGGGTGCGCGGCGCCGAGGCCGAGGACCAGGTCCTCGACAAGCTCTACTACAAGGGCGCCAAGCGCTACCCCAGCCAGGACAAGCTGAAGAAGGCCATCGAGACCCTGCAGCAGAGCATCGACAAGAACCCCAAGGCTGAGTCGGTGCCGCAGCAGCGCTTCTACATCGCCCAGTGCTACGAGAAGCTCGGCCAGCTCAAGGAGGCCAGGGATGCCTACACCCTGGTCGCCAAGGAGCACGCCAAGACCTCCTGGGCCACCAAGGCCCAGAGCCGGCTGGGCGAGCTGGCAACCAGATAGACCTCCAGAACGGGATGTCGAGGGCCGGGGTGCGGTCCCCGGCCTTTTTTTTAATTTAGGCGGCAACCGGGCACCCCCACCCGCTGAAGAGGAAGGCCATGGCCGAGACGACCCACACTTCCCGCCGCTTCCAGATGGGCCTGCTGGTGGCGGCGGTGGCCCTGCTGCTCTCCTTCACCCAGGCCTACGAGCGGGCCGAGCTGGTGACCTACGACTGGCGCTTCCACCTGCGCAACCGGCTCTTCGGCCCGCCCCCCATGGACCCCCGCCTGGGCACCATCGACATCGACAACCGCAGCGTCGAGGTGGAGGGCCGCTACCAGGACTGGACCCGCGACAAGTACACCGATGTGGTGCGCATCCTGCACCGCTACGGGGCCCGCATGGTGGGCTTCGACGTGTACTTCATCGAGCCCAGCGCCCGCCTTCTGTCCGAGCAGCAGTTGCGCTCGCTGCGGGCCATCGACTCCACCGCGGTCATGGGCCTGCTCGACCAGGCCGACTACGACCAGAATTTCCGCAACGCCATCGCCGCGGCCGGCAACGTGTATCTGGCCCAGTTCGTGGTGGTCCCCGACTCGGACCAGCCCGAGGAGGAAAAGCACCAGATCGAGGCCCGTTCCCCCGACCAGGAGGCGGCCTTGGCGGTAGTCCGCCAGCATTCCCCCCGGCTGGTGGGCGACCCCGGATCCCTGTGGCAGGGGGTGGATTTCGAGCCGCCCCTTAAGCTCTTGCGCGAGGCTGCGAAGGGCTTCGCCTACGCCCAGACCGTCACCGACCCGGACGGGGCCCGCCGCCGCTACCCGCTGGTGTACCAGTACGAGGGCGTGGTCTTCCCCTCGATCGCCCTCTTGATGGTCTGCGACTATCTACAGGTGCCCATCGAGGCAGTGGAGGTGCGGCCCGGCGACCATGTGCGCCTGCCTGGGGCCAAACTGGACGGCCAGGTGAAGGACATCGAGATTCCCATCGACCGGCGCGGCAACATGCACGTCAACTGGGCCGGCAAATGGGACGAGAGCTTTATCCACTACTCGCACTACGGCCTGCGCCAGGCCGCCCGCCGCGAGGAGAAACAACAGATTCTCGACAGGCTCAAGGAACTGCTGGCGGCCAATCCGGCCCTGCGCGCCAGCCCCGCTGAATTGCCCGCGGCCCTGGCCGCCGCCGGTATCGCCGATCAGGGGGCCGCCCGCGCCGCGGTAATTACCTACATGCAGGCCGCCGGCATCGAGCAGGCCCTGCGCCAGCGCCCCGAGCTGAGCACGGCCGAGTTCTGGAAGGCCAAGGGGGTGGAGAAGCCCTCGCCGGCCCAGGCCGAGTTGTTCAACGCCATCCAGCGCACCAACCAGGTGGCCGCCTTCCTCGAAGCCCACCCCCGGGCCAGCGAGGCCGAGCTGCGATCCGGCCT
Organism: Candidatus Handelsmanbacteria bacterium; assembly: GCA_016867395.1. Taxonomy (GTDB): domain Bacteria; phylum Latescibacterota; class UBA2968; order UBA8231; family UBA8231; genus SICG01. The sequence continues at coordinate 43,509 of VGJS01000022.1, read as the reverse complement.
GCCCCAGTGGGAGGCCGAAGGGTTGAGGCAGAGCTCCCAATTCGTCCACGGGGTGCTGGCGGAAGACCGAGTGCCGGCCGCGGCCCGGCCCCTCTTCTTCTATCCGTACGTGATCTACCAGGGGCAGCCGCTCCTGTTGGAGGACCTGAAAGACAAGATCCTCTTGTACGGCCTCACCGCCGCCGGCACCACCGATCTGAGCGTCACCCCCTTCCAGGGCAGCTACCCGATGGTGGGCATCTATCCCAATGTGCTCAATACCATCCTCTCGGGCAGTTTCATCCACCGCATCCCGACCTGGCTTAACGCACTGTTAATCCTCGGCATCGGGGTGCTGCTCTCCCTGGTCATCCCCCGCTTCAAGGTGTTGCACGGGGCCCTGCTGGTGGCTGGGCTGCTGGGCGCCTACCTCGCGGTGGCCATCCTGGCCTTCACCCACGCCCACGTCTGGCTGGAGGTTCTGGGGCCGCTCTCGGCGCTGGTCATTGGCTACCTGGCCATGACCATCTACGGCTACATCCTCAACGAAAAGGAGAAGGAGTTCGTGCAGAGCGCCTTTGGCCACTACCTGTCGCCGGCGGTGGTGGACGAGATCATGAAGAACCCCGGCATGATCGACCAGTTGGGCGGCGAGGAGCGGGTGATGACCGCTTTCTTCTCCGACATCGCCAGTTTCTCCACCATCTCCGAGTGCCTCACCGCCAGCGAGTTGGTGCGCTTCATCAACGAGTACCTCAGCGAAATGTGCGACATCATCGAGAACTACGGCGGCACCATCGATAAGTTCGAGGGGGACGCCATTGTCGCCTTCTTTGGGGCGCCCATCCGCTACGAGGACCACGCGGTACGCGGCTGCATGGCCTGCATCGACCAGCAGCACAGCCTGGTGGCTCTGCGCCAGCGCTGGCAGACGGACCAGACCCTGCCCCTGCGTCTGCAGGACCTGCGCCAGCGCTGGGAAAAGCAGGGCCGCCTCTTCGCCAAGGTGCGCATGGGTCTGACCTGCGGGCCGATGGTGGTGGGCAACATGGGCTCGCGCCGGCGCACCGACTACACCATGATGGGGGACGTGGTCAACCTCGCGGCCCGCTTCGAAAGCGGCCAGAAGATTTACGGCACCAACATCATGGTCAACGACCAGGTCTACGCGCAGGTCAAGGACCTGGTCGAGGCCCGCCGTCTGGACCTGATCCAGGTGATGGGAAAGGAGGAACCGGTTATCGCCTACGAGGTGATCGACCGCAAGGGGAAACTGACCCCCCAGCAGTACGAGGTGCTGGACCTCTACCAGCGCGGCCTGGAGCGCTACGACCAGTTCGACTTTGCCGAAGCCCGCAAGCTCTTCGAGCAGGCGCTGGTCCTCGACCCCCAGGACGGCCCCTCCCTGCTCTACGTCGATCGCTGCGAGGAGTACGCCGCCAACCCGCCCCAGGACCTGGTCTACCGGGCGCAGAGCAAGTAGGACCCGCTGGCAGGGGAGGCGGGAAATGTGTATATTTTTTGCAGTCTTTCCAGGTATTTTACGCCTCAGGCGCCGCCGATGAAACCGCCCTTCAAACTACTCTTGCCCTTGCTTCTGGCCGGCCTGGCCGCCTGCGCCGGCTCCCGCCAGCACCTGGCTGCCGAGGTCGAACCGTCCCAGGGTGAGATGCGCGATGACCTCGAAGCCCTCAAGCAGGCGGTGGAGGCCTCCTACGACCGCGAGAAGGCCATGGCCGAGCGACTGCGCCAGGCCGAGGAGGGGGCCACCCAGTTGCGCGAGGACGTCCACCTGCTGCAAAGCCAACTCGATCTCTTGCGCCGGCAACTGGCCGCTCCGCAGCCGGCCGGCGGGGGGGTGGTGCCGGCGGCCCCGCCGGAGGTGCTGTCCCTGTACCGGGCCGGCCGCGAAAGCTATGACGCCCGCCAGTACGACCGGGCCATCGCCCAGTTTACCCAGTTGCTGGAGACCGCCCCCGAGGACGAGCTGGCAGACAACGCCCAGTTCTGGATCGGCGAGTGCTACTGGGGGCTGGGCAAGTACCGCCAGGCCCTGACCGCCTTCTCTAAGGTCTTTGTCTACGCCGAGACCGAAAAGGCCGACGACGCCCAGTTTAAGATCGCCCGCTGCCACCTGGAGCTCGAAGAGCCGGACAAGGCCCGCGCCGCCTTCCAGAAGCTGCTCGACGAATACACCGACAGTGAATACGCCCCCACGGCCCGCCGAGGGTTGCAGGATCTGAAGTATTAGCCGCGATCTTGCGCCGCGCCCATCCCGCCCGCCGCAGTCGAAGGGAAACCCAGTGAAGCTCCGAATCGTCTGTTCCTGGCTGCCGTTTTTGTTGCTGGCCCCGGCAGTCCCGGCCCCGGCCGCCCCGGTGCTTACCAACATGGACCTGGTGGTCGGCACGTTGGGGCAGGCCGTGGACCAGGCCCTGGGCCAGCTCGAAGCCCAGGCCCTGGAGCGCGGGCAGGTGCTGGTGTTGGGGCCCCAGGGCAAACACGCGGCCACCTGGCTGGTGGATCACCTGCTGGCCGAGGGGCTTTTGGCCCGCGGCTTTGCCGTCACCCTCGACTCGGCCGCCGCCCCGGCCGGCGCCCCCCGCCTGAGCTACCGCATCCTCGACCTGGGGATCACCGGCCGGGCCAACCTGTGGGGCGGCCAGTTCCATCGCGAAAGCCGGGTATCCCTGGTGCTGCAGTTGAGTGGCGGTGGGCCGGGGGAGCCCCTGGACTGGCAGGGCGAGGTGGCCGGCCGCCTGGCCGACCGCGTGCCCAAGGATCGCCTGCCTATTTTGCAAGATGCGGCCTTCGATTTTGCCAAGGTCGAGGTGCAGCGGCAGAGCTGGGGCAAGTTCGTTGAACCGGTGATCGTCTCCGCGGTGCTGGGCGGGCTGATCCACCTGTTCTTCTCCAACCGCTGAAAGGAAGCCCGTGCGCAGAGTGCGATGGCGGGCGGCGCTGGTCGCCGCCGCGATGCTGGCAGTGGGATGCAGCAGCAAGCAGGCCCTGACCCTCAAGGCCGACGAGGTCTATTTCGCCGAGGGCAAGAAGGCCCTGGAAAAGAAGCGTTACTTAGAGGCGGTGGAGAAGTTCCAGCAACTGGTCGCCGGCTACCCGGGGTCCACCATGGTGGCCGACGCCCAGCACCTGCTGGCCGAAGCCTACTTCCGCAACAGCGATTACGTCAGCGCGGTCTTCGAGTACCAGCGCCTGGTCGATTCCTATCCGGCCAGCGAGTGGGTGGACGAGGCCCAGTTCCAGATCGCCGAATCCTACTACCGGCAGCGCCGCCGCCCTGAGCTGGACCAGAAGGAGACCAACGACGCCCTGGTCCACTTCCGCCTCTTCATCGATGACAACCCCGGCAGCCCCCTGGTAGACCAGGCCCGCCAGCGCATCGAGGACTGCCGCAGCCTACTGGCCCACAAGCTCTTCCTCAGCGGCCGGCTCTACCAGCGGCAGGGCCATGTCGACGCGGCGGCCACCCTCTACCAGAAGCTGTTGCAGGATTTCCCCGACACCCACTGGTACTGGGAGGCGGTGGCGGCGCTGGGCGAGGTGGCGGCCGAGAAGAAGGATCTGCTGCAGGCCCGCGCCCGCTGGGAAGAGGTGCTGCGCGAGAGCCGGGACGAAAAACTCAAGCTCCGGGTCCAGGAGCGCCTGGCGCAACTGGGGAGCGGGGAATAGGGCGCATGCAGCGGCTGGGGGTCCTGGGCGGCGCCTTTGATCCCATCCACACCGGCCATGTGCTGCTGGCCCAGTTCACCGCCGAGCGGCTGGATCTCGACCAGGTGTTGTTCATCCCTGCCGCCGATCCGCCCCATAAGGGGCAGTGCATCGCCTTGGCGGAGGATCGCTGGGCCATGGTCCAACGGGCCATCGAAGGTTTTCCCGTCTTTGCCGCCTCCCGCCTCGAACTGGATCGGCCCGGCAAGTCCTACACCATCGACACCCTCCGCTACCTGCGCCAGGCCCATCCCGAGACCCAGCTCTACCTAATCATCGGCGCCGACAACGTGGCGCCCTTCTCCACTTGGCACAACCCGCGCGGCATCCTCGAACTGTGTACGGTGGTGGCCGGCACCCGGCTCAGCCCTCGCGAGGAGGCCGATCCCGAGTTGGAGGGCCGACTGGTGCAGATCGACACCCCGGCGGTGCAGATCTCCTCTACCCAGATCCGCCAGCGCCTGGGCCAGGGCCTGCCCATCCGCTACCTGGTACCCGAAAAGGTGGAGGAGCACATCCGCCGGCAGGGTCTGTACCAGGCGGGATGACCTGCCCGCTCCCTTGACGGAGGGGAGGGCAGGGGCTATTTTTAAAACTCGTTGCACCCATAGCTCAATTGGATAGAGCATCTGACTACGGATCAGAAGGTTAGGGGTTCGAGTCCCTTTGGGTGCACCAGGAAATTCAGGCCCCGGGGAGGCGCAAAGCAGCCTTCCGGGGTTTTTTGTTGTCAGCGCAGCACAAAGGTCCGGTCGTCGAAGACGACGGCGTCGTGGGATTGGGAGTAGTGCGCCCCGCCGACGATGTACAGCCGGCCCTCCAGCACCGCGGCAGCGGCCCAGGCCTGCTCGACGGGCAGGTCGGGACCCCGGCGCCAGGTGCGGGTGGTGGGATTATAGCAGCGGATGCTCCGGTCGCGGTAGCCGCCGATGAGCCAGGCTTCACCCTGCCAGGCGGCGGCCAGCGGCCCCTGGCCGATCTCGCCGGGCTGGGGAAGATCTTCGTCCCAGCGGGCGGTGCGGGTATCGAAGGCAAAGGCCCCGTCGATACTGAAGCAGTAGATGATCCCTTCCAGGGCGCAGGCGTGGCCCTGGCGCGTGGGCCGGGGCAGGGGGGGCTCCTCGCGCCAGGTGCGCTCGCCCGGGCCGATGCTCTCGACGGTGTCGAGCATGGGCCCGCTGTTGTGACGGGCCCCGCCGATGGCCCAGATGCGGCCCTCGCAGGTGACGACGAAGGGATCGGTGCGTACGTGGTTGAGGGAGGGGCCGGGTTCCCAACTGTCGCTGGCCGGGTCGTAGATATCGACCAGGTACAGGGCCTGGTGCGGGCCGCCCCGGCTGCCGAAGCGGGCCTCACCGCCGATGATCCAGACCCGGCCACCGAGGGCGGCGATGCCGTTGTAGCGCCGCGGCATGTACATGCGGCTGACCACCTCCCAGCACTCGGTGCGGGGATCGTAGGCGAGGAGCGCGTCGGGCACTTGGTAACGCACCGGCAGGCCCCACTGACAGGCCCAGCCGCCGGCCACGTAGAGGCGGCCCTGGCAGGGGGCGGCGAAGATGTCGTGGTTGCCGCCGCCGGGCAGGCGTCCGCGCGGTGCCTGCCAGGTGTGTTGCCAGGCATCGGGCGCGGGGGCGCGGCGGTACAGCTCCGCATCGGTGCCGGCCCAGAGGGCGCCGCTGCGGTCGGCCAGCAGGCAGCGAGCCGGGACGGGCAGACTGCCCAGGGGCCGCACCACCGTGGCCCCGGCGGCGGTGGCGTCCAGTTCGACCACCGAGCCATCGGCGAAGGCGGCCATGACCAGGTCATCGGGCGAGCGCCCCACCGCGGTTACCTCGCAGCGCGGCAGGTCGGCGCTGAGGTCCTGCCAGCCGGCCTCGGGTTGCCGGGGGCAGAAACGGCGCCAGCCGCCAGCCCCGGCCAGCCAGAGGTACCCGGCGTTGTCGGCGGCCAGCCAGCGCCATTCCCCCGCACCGGGCCCGGCCACCTGCCATTCCCCGGGCACGTTGGCAGGGGCTACCAAGACCTGCGCGCCGCGCTCGGTCTCCACCAGGCTCCAGTAATTGCCGTAGATGTCCACCAAACAGGCGGCGGGGGACCATGGGACCGTGGGGGCCGCCGGGTTGGACACGAACTGCCCGCTGGGCTGACGCCGGGTTGCGCAGCCCTCGACCCACAGATCCCCGTCCCCGGTGCAGCTCACCTGCCGCTGTCCCTGGGGCCGTCCGGCGAAGCGGGCCGTCACCTCCTCTGGGCCGGCGGCCCCTGGTTCGAGGCGAAAGATCCGGTCGCCGCACGTCCAGTAGCAGGAGCCGTCCGGGGCGTGGGCAACGCCGTCGATGGCGTCGCGGTCCAGGTAGGTCAGGACGCCCTGGTCGAGGAGGGCCAGACCCTCACTGAGGGCTGCGACCAGGCGCCGGGAATCCAGCTCGAAAAGGGCGAGGGGCCGGGCGGGCAGCCGGATGATTCGTTCCATGAGCGTGCGGTCTCCAAGGTAAAGGAAAATCGGTGGGGCAGGTCCCCGCCCACGGCAGATCAGGGGTGGGGAATATGGGGGTGGCATCGGCGCATCGTCAAACACCCGGCAAGGGTATGGCCGGGAACGAACCGGCGTGCCTATATTGATCGCGCCGCAGCACACCGCGCATCTCCATCCCATCCTCTCGGGGCGCCCTGGTCCTGAGGAGTAGCTGAATGGCAGCAGGTATAGACTTTAGGGCCGCGGAGCGGGAGAATCCCAAGCTCAAGGGTTTCTACGACGACAAGCGCCTGTTCTACCGCAATGTGTTCTTGCTGGTTTTTGGAGGGGCGGCGGCGACCCTGGGGGTGCACCTGCCAAGATTGGCCTATACGCCGAGGAGATTTCCAGGTGATGGCTATCCGCGGCTTCCTCACCCTGCTCCTGGCTCTCTTCCTGGCGCAACTGAGCGACCGCTGGCAGGGCAAGGGTGGGCCGGCGGGTGCCCTCTGGCTGCCTCCATCCCCTTCACGGTCATCGGCATGGTTTTCTTCCCCTACACCAGTTCCGTCCTTTCCTGCGTGCTGGTCTTCGCCGTCTTCTACTTTGCGATGAATGTCAAGTACGACACCTACCCCTTAATCGCCTACGACATCGCCCGCAAGCCGTACTGGGGGTGGGTCAACGGCCTGACCTGGTGCTGGGAGCATCGCGGCTTGGCTGGGGCAGATCTGGCTCACGCCGCTGATGGATGTGAAGGGCGATGTGTACGTGCTGGCGGCCATCATCCCGGCGGTGGGCTCGGTGGCGACGGTCCTCTTTTCCAAGGACCCCCCCTGCGTACCGGGACGCCCCCGGACTTCAAACCGGTCAAGGTGATCGGCCACGTCATCCGTGTGGGCTTCTCGGACAAGCGGATCGTGCAGCTTTTCGTCGCCAACGCCCTGGTGTGCGGCTTTGCGGTGTCGGCCATGTACATCCCCCTGTAGGCCCAGGTGAACCTCGGCATGAGCACCGGCGACATCGGCACCCAAATCCTGCAGTACGGCACCATCATCAACACCTGCTTGGTCTTCTTCATTGGCTGGGCCATCGACAGGATCGGCTCCACCAAGGCCACCCTCCTCGGCTTCGCGATGGGGCTTTTGGCCACCCTCATCGCCCTCGACCCTTCCTCGGCGCTGACCACGGCCATCTTCTCACCCGCCTCCGGGGTTTTGTCGGCGGTGGGCCTGGGCTTCACCCCCACGCCGGCCATCGCCCTGGCGGTGGCCAATGTGCTGATCGTCATGACCACCACCCTGACCTACTGGGGACAACACGTCTTCACCGCCTCCTGGGTCCGCCGCGAGGACCTGGCCACCTTTGGCACCTGAAACGGGGCAGTCAACGTGCTGGTGAACACGATCGCGGTGTAGATCTCCGGGGTGCTGAGCAAGCGGGTCTTCGACGGGAACTACGGGGTGGGTTTCGCGATGGGGGCGGTCATCTGCGCCGCCGGGGTGCCCTTGTACTTTTGAGTCGCCAGGACCCGCAGCCGGGAACTGGCGCAGCAGGCCGCCGCCGCGCCGGCGCCGACCGGGGGAAGCTGAGCGCCGCGCCCGATTTCCCCGGCTCCCGCTTTTGCGCAGATTAGACTGTAGGACCTCGGGCTGGCGCAGGTAAAAGGAGGGAGGGCGATGAACGACAGGCAGCGGAGCATACTCTACGGGGTCCTCGGGGTCCTGGTCCTGGCGGCCCTGCTGGTTCCCTTCGAGGAGTTCAGGTGGGAGGAGGCCAAGCGGCCGGCGGCGCTGTTGCTCTTTGCGGCGGTGGTGGGCGGGGTGTTGTGGCGCATCGCCCGGAGGGGGCGCTGAGGGGAGCGCCATCGGCGCCATCAAGATCGCGGCGCGGCAGGAATGCGGTGGTGCTGAGTGCGCTACCGTAGTAGGCTAACCATGCCCGCCATGCCATAGGGGTCTTCACACCAGAGCCGGGGGCAGAGGGCCACCACCGGGGCGGGCAGTTCGACCTGTTCCTCAGCCAGGTGCAGGGCCGAGCAGCGTTCCATCTGCACCCGCAACAACAGGATCTGCCCGCCCGCCACCAGGGGTCCGAAGCCCTGGCAGAAGTGCGCCGCCCGCCGCCCGAGGCCGTCACCATGGGGAGGGGAGAGGCCCGGAGGCTCAGGTTGCCTCGCGGGTGAAACGGACCTGCCTGCGGGTGTAGGGGGTCTGGATGTTGTAGCGGCGGCAGAGGCGGGCGAAGCTGCTGGGGGTGATGCCCAGGGCCGCCCGGGCGGCCTGGTTGCTCGCGTAGATCGGCGCTACGCGCTTAATCCCCTTTCGGTCGATTCTCTTTATGGTCCCCGGATCCCCGATAGGCCGGCCCTGCCGCCGGAAAGGCGAATTTCTAGTAAATTCAAAAAAATCCAATAATTTAAAAAGTGACCAGCAGCCCCAGGCGCGGAAGATCGCGACCTGGGAGCAGCGCCGCCAGGACATGAAGGGGGTCTGTCTCAACTGCCACAGCGCCACCTATGTCGATAAGTTCTACCAGCAGTACGACGACGTGGTGGTGTTGTACAACGACAAGTTCGCCAGGCCGGCCCAGCGACTTATGAACGACCTGCAGACCGACGGGGCTCTCAACCCCAAGGCGCCCTTCGAACACTAAATGCAGTGGATCTTCTACAAGCTGTGGCACCACGAGGGGCGGCGGGCCCGCCATGGGGCCAGCATGATGGGTCCCGACTATACCCACTGGCACGGGATGTACGAGCTGGGCAAGCACTTCTACACCGAGTTCCTGCCCGCGGTGGTCGAGACGGCGGCGGCCAAGGGTCAGGAGCTGAAGGAGAAGTACCAAGAAAAGGTCGGCGAGTTGCTGGCCAGGGAGGAACACGTCTGGCTCCAGGCCCTGAGCTCGTCCGAGGCAGTCCACAAGGCGTACGAGCAACGGTACAACCAGTGACCCCACCTGCTCTGACCCTGTCCCGCCGCACGGTGCGCCCGCGTTGCCCAGGTGCGGCGGGCGGGGTATATTAGCGCGTCCTTTTCGACCACGCGTTGACCAGAGAGGTGCCCGATGCCGGCCCAGCTCCAGCCCGCGGGAGAGCTGCTCGCCGCCCACCAGTTGCTCCCCCTGATCCGACAGTTGCACGAGCGTCTGCGCGAGGCGATCGTCGCCACCTGCGAACAGGCGGCGGTGGAGGAGCTGGCCCAGGTGGACCGCGAGGGGGAGGAGGACACCCTCTACGCGGTGGACCGGGTGGGGGAAGAGGAGTTGCTCTCCTTCTTCGACGACCTAGACCGCCGGTCGCCCTTAGTGCTGGTGGCCGAAGGGCTTTCCGGGGGTGGGCAGGTGGTGCTGCCCGAGGGGGCCGACGCCGAGGAGGCGCTGTGGCGGATCATCGTCGATCCCATCGACGGGACCAGGGGGCTGATGTACCAAAAGCGCAGCGCCTGGGTGCTTACCGGAGTGGCCCCCAACTGGGGTCCCCGGACCGGGCTGCAGGATATCGTGCTGGCGGTGCAGACTGAGATCCCCCTGGTCAAGCAGCACCTGTGCGATACCCTCTGGGCGATCAAGAACCAGGGTGCCCATGCCGAGCGCTGCAACCGGCTCAGCGGCGAGCGCTATGCCATCCCCCTGAGGCCCTCCTCCGCTGCCACCATCGCCCACGGCTTTGCCACCATCTCCCGTTTTTTCCCAGGGGCACGTGAGTGGCTGGCGGCCCTTGACGACGAACTGGCCCGCGCCGCGTTGGGCCCCCTGCCCCCGGGGCGGGCGGCCTGCTTCGAGGACCAGTACATTTCCAGTGGCGGCCAGCTCCACGAACTGGCAGTGGGCCACGACCGCTTCGTGGCCGACCTGCGCCCGCTGATGGCCTCCCTGCTGGCCCGCCGAGGGCAGGGCCCCCTGGTTTGCAGCCACCCCTATGACCTTTGTACCGAACTCATCGCCCGCGAGGCCGGGGTGATCGTCACCGATCCCTGGGGCGGGCCGCTGATGGCCCCTCTGAGTGTGGAGGGGGACGTGGCCTGGGTGGGGTACGCCAACGCAGCGTTGCGCCAAAGCCTCGAAGGCCCGCTGCAGGCGGCGCTCCTGCGGCTCCTGGCCTAATGGACCTGGCGCGCCAGGCGGCGCTGGCTCAGCACCTGGGGAGTTTCATCGCCCCCCAGCGGCGGGCCCGCATCGAGGAGGTGCTGGCCCAGCGCACCCGCCGGCTGACGGCGATGTTGGAAGACATCTTCCAGACCCACAACGCCAGCGCGGTGTTGCGCTCCTGCGAGTGCTTCGGCCTGCAGGACGTGTACATTGTCGAAGAGCGTTACCGCTACCGCGTCAACCCCGAGGTTGTTCTGGGGGCCAGCCAGTGGCTTAACCTACGTCACTTCCGCGAGAGGGGGGCCGACAACACCGCCCCGTGCCTGGAGGCCCTGCGCGGGGCCGGCTACACCCTGGTGGCCGCCACCCCCAGCCAGCACGACTGTCTGCTGGACGAGCTGCGCATGGAGGGGCAGATGGCCATCCTGCTGGGCACCGAGGAGGAGGGCCTCAGCGACCAGGCCCTGCGGGCCGCCCAGGTGCGGGTGCAGATCCCCATGTACGGCTTCACCCGCAGCTTCAATCTCTCGGTCAGCGCGGCCCTGATACTGCGCGAACTGAGCCGGCAGCTGCGCGCCGGGTCCCCAGATTGGGGCCTGAGCGAGGAGGAGAAGCTGGAACTGCGCCTCAAGTGGTACCGCCGCGACCTGCGGGGCAGCGAACTGATCGAGGAGCGATTTCTCCAGGGCTGATGGCGGTCCCCGCTAGCGCGTTGGCGAAAACAGCGGTCTGCCCGCTTCGGCGACATGGATTGTGGGCCGCTCAAATGTAGGCGGAGCTGGGGGTTGAAGCAAATTTGGGCCCCTTGTCCCGGACCTAGTACAGGTTTTGCTTCCTCTGGGGGAGTCGGGCTGCGCCTGCCTGGCCAACCCGCAAAGGAGGAATGGAGATCATGGGAAGTATCGACCGCCTCATCGCCATCTGGGAGTCCCACTTCAACGAAGCCCTCGACGTACTGGAGGACCCGGCGAAGATGGCCCGGTAGTTGGTGCGCGACATGGAAGTGGCGGTTGACAAGACCACCGCGGCCGTGGCCGGAGCCCTGGCCGACCAGCGCCGCCTAGAACGCGAACTCCAGCGGCAGCAGGTCTGGGCCGAGTAACACCGCCGCGAGGCGAAGGAGGCCGTGGGAGCCGGCGACGAGGGCAGGGCCTGCCGGGCCCTGGAGCGCAAGGCCCAACCGGGCCAACAAATCAACGAACTGGGCCCTGCCCTCGAGAAGAGCCGGCAGGTGACGGCCCGCCTGCGCGAGGACTTGGACCGGTTGCGCGCCTCCCTGCGCCAGGCCCAGGCCAGGCAGAGGGCCCTAATCGCCCGGTACCATAACGCCAATTTGCAGTGGGGCTGGGGCGAGAGGATCGGCTCAAGGAGAGTCCGCGGGCCTTCGAGCAACTCGTTCAGCGCATCGAAACCGCCGAGGTCGAGGCCCAGTTGCGCCGCGAGCTGGAAGGCGAGACCGCGCTGGAGGCGCAGGCGCGGACCCGGGAGCACCAGGCCCGGGTCGAGGAAGAGTTGCAGGCCCTGCGCGGCAAGCTGAACAAGGGGTGAGGGGGCTGCGATGATCGGCAAACTCGTCGGCGCCGGGCTGCTGGTGGCCGGCATCCTGCTGGCCCTGCTTCTGGCCTGGATGGCGACCTCCTGGCTCTTTGCCTCGCTGTGGACCCTGGCCAAGCTGGTCTGCGGCGGCCTGCTGATCTGGTGCGGCTGGCAGTGGCTCAACAGCCGCAGGCAGTTCTCGAGTTAGGGCTCACCAAAGCGGCCGGTGGCCGGCCAAAGGTGATATGCTTTCCTCGCTGCTGTGGACGGTATGTGGCGCCCTGGCGGCCCTGGTCGCCGCTTTCCGGGTGCAATTGGGCCTGCTGCCCTGGGACCCCTTCTCGGGATGGGGCGGGCTGGTGGCGGGCATGGCGGTGGGGGCCCTGGCCCTGGTGCTGGTCTTCACCACCGGGCTGTGGAAATGCTCCTGGCTGGGCGCCTGCCTGCTGGCTCTCCTCTTCCTGGCGGGGGTGCTGGGGCTGGCGTTCCAGGGGCTTTCCCGCCCGCCCAACGGGGCCCCTGCCGATGCCCAGGCCGCCGCCGAGTGGTCCCAGCTCCACCCGGCCCTGCGACAGGCCGTGTGGCTGGCGGCGCTGAGCGGCGAGGAACCCGGCCTGGCGGGCATCGCCGCCGGCGCCGACCCCGTCTGCGCCCCGCTGCACCAGCGCCGGCAGGACGGCTATGCCGCGGCGGTGGACCTGCGGCTGGCCCCGGCCGGCCCGGTGCGGGCCTGGCTGCGGCAGGGTCTGTTCGTGCTCACCGGCTACGAGTTCCAGTCCTATCCCGCCTGTTTCCACCTGGCCCTGCCTCCCTATTGACACCCGCCGGGCCTCCCCCTAGTCTATAAGCCGCATGGCGCGTCGGTAAGTGGTCCCTTCGTTCATTCTCGTCGGCCATCCCTGGCCGGCTCTGAGGTCTGTCCTACAGGGGGCGCAATCCTGCGTCCCCTAAAGGACTCCAACCCGCTCAGGGTCCACTCCCCGCCGCGCTACCTCGACGAAAGGGACAGCGATGATCGGCATATCCTACCACGCCGGCGGCATGGCGAACCTGACGCTGCGCGAAGTGGTGGAGATCCTCTCGGCCGCCGGATACGACGCCATCGAGATGATGTGCGGGCCCGAGGCCCATGTCCGCTCCGGCGAGATCAGCGAGGGCTTGCTCCGGGAGGTGAAAACCTTGGTGGAGGACCACGGCCTCAAGGTGGCGGTGGTCAATCCCTTTGCCGGGCCCGGCCTGTACCAACGGGCCCTCGAAGATCAGCAAAAAGCCGTAGATCACTACGCCCTGCTCCAGGACGTGGCCCTGGCCCTGGGCGCGGGGGGGGTCAACTTCCTCACCGGGTACGGGGGCGACAAGGGCGACGTCTTTGCCTGGAAGCTGCTGGTGGAGGTGCTCAAGCCCATCTGCCGGCGGGCCGAGGGCCTGGGCCTCACCATGAACATCCACAACCACGAGGCCACCACCATCGACACTCCAGAAAAGGTGCCCCTGCTCATCGGGCACGTGGGCTCGCCCAGCCTGCGCCTGCTGCTGGACATCACCAACTTCTACCACCTCGGCTCCGACATCGGGGAGGTCACCCACCGCATGGCCCCGCTGGCGGTCCACTGCCACGTCAAGGGGGTCAAGGGCATGTACCCCTACAGCACCTTCCTCATCCCCGGTGAAGAGGAGGACGAGTTGGATTTTGGCGCCTTTGCCAAGGCTCTGGGCGAGACGGGGTACCAGCGCTATGTCTCGGTGGAGACCTTCCCGCACATGCGCATGGAAAAGGCCCGTATCGCCTTTGACATGATGTCCGCCGCCCTGCGCCAACTGGGTCTGCGGCCCTGAGCCCATGGCCGGCCCCCTGGCCGTGGTCCTGGTCAGCGGCGGCCTGGACAGTTGCGTGGTTGCGGCCATCGCCGCCGGCCTGGGCGAGGCGGCCTTCCTCCATCTCAATTACCGCCAGCGCACCGAAGCCCGCGAGCTGGCGGCCTTTGCCGCCATCGCCGACCACTACCGGGTGGAGCGCCGGCTGGTGGTGGACGTCTCCTTCCTCCAGCAGATCGGCGGCAGCAGCCTCATCGACCCGGCGTTGCCCATACCCGAAGAGGACACCGAGGGGGTGCCCAGCACCTACGTGCCCTTTCGCAACGCGAATCTGTTGGGCATCGGGGTGGCCTGGGCCGAGGCGCTGGGGGCCGAGAGGGTGTACATCGGCGCCCATGGGGAGGAGAGCCACTACCCCGACTGCCGGGCCGCCTTCTTCGCCGCGTACAACGAGATGATCGCCCTGGGCACCCGGCCCGGCGCCGGCATCCGCGTCGAGACCCCGCTGATCGGGCTGGACAAGGGGGGCATCGTGCGGCGGGGCGCGGAACTGGGCGCGCCCCTGCACCTGACCTGGTCCTGCTATGGGCGCGGGGACCGGGCCTGCGGCCGCTGTCACAGTTGCCGGCTGCGCCTGGCTGGTTTTGCCCGGGCCGGCCTAACCGATCCCATACCCTACATCTGAAGAGGAGAGACCATGCTGGTCGGATACGTCAGCGACGAACGCTATGTGGCCCTGCCCGAGGTGCTGCTCGAGTTCGAGCGCGAAGGGGTCTCTATCGAGACCCGCTCCAGGGCCAGCGGCGCGGTGTACGCCGACCTCGAACCCGGCCCGTATCAGGTGGCCCTCCACAAAGAGGGGTACGGGCCCAAACGGGTAAAGATGGCGGTTTCCCCGGAGCGGCCCCATCAGTTTCGCCTGCTCTCCCACGCCCTGCTGGGGTACGCCTGGCCCCGCTGCGTCCGCTCGGGGGAGCGCTCGGAGTTCAGGGTGCATTCGACCGAGGCGTACAAGCTGGAGGTGTGGCGCTATGGTCAGCGCAAGGAACTGGTCGGCCCACTGGGCTGGTTCGACGAGCACGGGCCCAAGGCCACCATGCAGATCACCCCGGACGGCGACTACACCCAGACCGGGGTGCAGTGGAACAAGTTTGGCTACGCCAACCCCCAGCACAAACAGTACGCCCAGGCCCCTGTCCGCTCCGGGCTCTACTACTTCCACGCGCGCGCTGAGTCGGGGCGTTTCTTCTCCTTCCCCTGGGTGGTGGCCCCCGCCCGGCCCACGGCCCGCATCGCGGTGCTGGCCTCGGACATGAACTGGAACGCGTACAACAATTTTGGTGGACGCAGCAACTACATCAGCCCCGACGGCCTGCCCCCGCGACCCACGGTCAACGCCCGGCTGGAGCTGGACCGCTACACCGACCCGGATTTCCTCAACTACAAGGTCGAAGACTACGCCCCCCTCTCTTTTGAGCGGCCCGAGCCGCTCAACCACATCCCCTGCGAGGTGCAGGTCGACGATCCCATCGAGGGCCGCGCCGCCTGCCACGTGGCCCCCACCGAGTGGCGTCTTTTGGGCTGGCTGGAGCGCCGGGGCTTTGACTACGACCTGTACTCCGAAACCCAGCTGCATTTCGGCGCCGTGGACCTCGACGCGTACCAGGTGTTGATCCTGGGGCCCCACCCCGAGTACTGGTCCGCGGAGATGTACTTTGCGGTAAAGCAGTGGGTGCACCAGCGCGGGGGCAAACTGATCTACCTGGGCGGCAATGGCCTCAACTGCGCGGTGGAGTTCCCAGACCCCCAGACCATGAAGGTGCGCAACGGCGATGCCAGGCAGTGGCGGGCCAAGAAGGTGGAGAGCCGGTTTCACTTCTACCACGAGTCCGAGGCGAATCTGTTGGGGGTAGTGTACACCGACGCCGGGGTGATGACCGCCGCCCCGTACCAGGTGGTCGATGACCAGCACTGGATCACGGCCAGCGCGGGCCTCAAGGCCGGCCAGATCTTCGGGCGGCAGAGCCAGCACATGCGCATCCCCGGCGGGGCCTCGGGCCACGAGACCGACAAGGTTTCGCCCTCCTCGCCGGCCGGGGTGCAGGTGGTGGCCCGGGGCCTCAACCCCGACCAGGGCGGGGCGGAGATGACCTACTACACCACCCAGAGCGGCGGGGCGGTGTTCTCCACCGGGTCGATCTGCTATATCAGCTGTGGATGAGGCGGTATCGAACCTTACCGCCAATGTGGTGGCACGTTTTGCCGAATAATAGCACTTGCCCAGACCGCAAAAACCTCTAACTTTATACTTTTCGGCCTCAGCACCTCAGCACCTCAGCACCTCAGCGCAGATCGGAAGATGCCATCCACGCCCCGCAAGAAACTCGAAACCTTTGCCAATCCCAGGCCGGAACGGGACTACACCATCCAGATGGACTGCCCGGAGTTCACCTCGGTCTGCCCCAAGACTGGCCAGCCCGACTTTGGCGCCATCCGCATCTCCTACGTCCCCGACCGGAAATGCCTGGAGTTGAAATCCCTCAAATTGTACCTGTGGTCCTACCGACAGCAGGGCATTTTCTACGAAGCTGTCACCAACAAGATCCTGGACGACCTGGTGCAGGTCTGCGCCCCGCGGCAGATGACCGTCACCGGCGATTTCAACGTGCGTGGGGGAATACGCACGGTCGTGATTGCCGCGTATCCCCAAGGGGCCTAGGCCGGCTGTCGTCCGCACCTTTTGTGGAGAGAAACCATGAGTGAGACGAACGAACCCGGCGACCTCGCCGAAGATCAGTACGAAGGGGGCGAGGACGAAGGGGACGAGAGCCAGGGGTCCGAGGGCTCCCAGGAGCAGCCCGGCGCCCAGGGCGGCCAGGCCAAGACCTGGTACCCGTACATCACCAAGACCCAGTTCGAGAAGTTCATCAGCCGGCTCCAGGCCAAGATGCCCGAGCAGATCGACCGGGACTACGTGCGGGCCATCATCCGCACCCCCTCGATGATCTACCGCTTTCTGCGCGGCATCGAGGCCATGCGCCTGATCGACCGCGACCACCGGCCCACCGAGCGCCTGCGCCGACTGATTGTGCCCGAGTCCCGCCGGCAGGCGGTGGGTGAGGTGATCAAGGACCTGTACCCGGAGTTGTACCACCAGTGGGAGGAGAAGCGCGAATTGCCCGACCACGAGGTGACCGCCTTCTTCCGCCGCAAGACCGGCATGGGCAACGACTCGGCCACCAAGATGCGGATGTTCTTCAAGTTCCTGATGGCCGAATCCGACATGGAGGGCGGCGACAGCGCCGAGGCGCCCCGGCCCGCCCCGGCTGCCGTACCGGTGGTCTCGGCGCCCCCGCCCCGGCCCACTCCCGAGCCAGAACCGCGTCGCAACGAGCGAGCCGCCGACCGCGACCGCGACCGGGATAGGGACCGCAACGCCAGCAGTGACCGGGACCGCAACGCCGGCAGCGACCGTGAACGCAACAGCGGCAGCGACCGGGACCGCAACGCCGGCCTTGACCGGGATCGGCGTTCCGATTCCGATTTCCAGGACCGGCCCTTTGGCAACCGCCCCCTTTCCGAGTCGCAGCGCGCCTACCTCGAGACCCTGCAGGGCGTGCTCAATATCAACATCGACGGGGACTGGGACGAGGACATGATCCGCCTGGTCTTCGACCGCCTCGAAAGGCTCTACGACCGGGTGCGGCGCGGCTGATGCAATGAAGCACAAATTTCAGGTGTATACAGGGGCAGCCTGCGGGCTGCCCCTTTTTTTATGAGGAGGAAGAGATGGCCTTCAACGGCTTGGGCATGAACCTAGGCAACCTCTCGCGGTTGTCCAGCGCCAAGACCCGCTCGCTCAGCCCGGAGAATTTCACCGGCCAGAAGGGCAAGGCCGGCATGTCGGCCCAGGGTACGGGGCAGCACTGCGCCCGGGATCTGGGGGTGGGCTGGAAGGTGAGTCCCTCGGTGCGCATCCGGGCCGGCGAGGTCTTCACCGCCGCCGATATCGCCGGGCCCGGCGCCATCCAGCACATCTGGATGACCCCCACGGGCAATTGGCGCTTCACCGTGCTGCGTATCTACTGGGACGACCAGGAGCAGCCGGCGGTGGAGGTGCCCCTGGGCGATTTCTTCTGTTGCGGTTGGGGTACCGAGGATGGCCGCAACCACAAAGGCGCCAACTTCCGCCAACTCTCCTCGCTGCCGGTGTGCGTCAACCCAGGGAGCGCCTTCAACTGTTACTGGGAGATGCCTTTCAAGAAGCGCTGCCGCATCACTGTCGAGAACCTGCAGCCCCCCGACCCCAACAACGCCGAGGCCGGGTCCATGACCCTCTACTACCAGATCGACTACACCCTCACCGAGGTGCCCCCCGACTGCGCCTACTTCCACGCCCAATGGCGGCGCTCCAACCCCCTGCCGTACAAGACGGTACACACCCTGCTAGACGGGGTGAAGGGAAGGGGGCAGTACGTGGGCACCTACATGGCCTGGGGGGTCAACAACAACGGCTGGTGGGGCGAGGGGGAGATCAAGTTCTTTCTGGACGGGGACCAGGAATTCCCCACCATCTGCGGCACCGGCACCGAGGACTACTTCTGCGGCTCGTACAACTTCGACGTGGGCAAGGAGAACGGGGGGTACCGCGAGTTCTGCTCGCCCTACGCCGGGCTCGTGCAGGTGCTGCGGCCCGACGGGCTGTACCAGTCGCAGACCCGCTTCAGCCTGTACCGCTGGCATATCATGGACCCGGTGCGCTTCGAGCAGGATCTCGTGGTGACCATCCAGGCCCTGGGCTGGCGCAGCGGCGGCCGCTACCTGCCCCTGCAGGACGACATCGCCTCCACGGTCTTCTGGTACCAAACCCTGCCGACCGCGCCTTTCCCGGCGCTTCCGGGCCGGGATGGGCTGGAGGTGATCTGAGGGCTATTCCGTCCACACCCCCATGGACGAAAACTTGGCCACCCGCCGGCGCACCAGTTCCTCGGGGGAGAGGGGGCGAAGTTCGGCCAGGGTCTCCTGCACCTGCCTCTTGAGATTGGCCGCGGCCTCGTCGTAGTTGCGGTGGGCCCCGCCAAAAGGCTCGGGCACGATGCGGTCGATGATCCCGGCGGGTTGCAGGTCCGCGGCGGTGAGCTTGAGGGCTTCGGCCGCCTCCTCCTTGCGGTCCCTGGTCTTGAAGAGGATGGTGGAGCAACTCTCCGGGGCGATCACCGAGTACCAGGCGTTCTCCAGCATCAGAATCCGGTCCCCCACCGCCGCGCCCAGGGCCCCGCCGCTGGCCCCCTGGCCGATGATGGCCACCACGATGGGCACCGGCAGGTGCGACATCTCGAAGAGGTTGCGGGCGATGGCCTCGGCCTGGCCGCGCTCCTCGGCCTCGATACCGGGGTACGCCCCTGAGGTGTCCACCAGGCTGAGGACGGGCAGCCCGAACTTGCCGGCCAGCTTCAACAGCCGCAGGATCTTGCGATACCCTTCGGGGTGGGGCATGCCGAAGTTGCGCACCTGGCGCTCCTCCACCTTGCGGCCGCTCTGCATCCCCACCACCATCAGGGCCTCCCCGTCGAGGCGGGCCGGCCCGCCAACCACGGCCTGGTCGTCGCCGAAGAGCCGGTCTCCGTGCAGCTCGGTAAAGTCGCTGAGCATGCGGCCGATGTAGTCGAGGGCGTAGGGCCGCTGCGGGTGGCGCGAGAGCTGCACCTTCTGCCAGGGGGTGAGGTCGCGGTAGATCTCCTGGGAGAGCTTGTCGAGCTTGGACTCCAGGCCGCGCAGCTCCTGGGTCAGGTCCAGACCACTGTCGGCGGCCTGGTTGCGCAATTCGGCGATGCGTTTCTCCAGCTCGACGATGGGCTGCTCGAAATCGAGGTAGAATCCCCTGCCGGTGGTCACGGCGTCTCCTTTCAGCGGAGCCGGCCCAGGGCCTGGGCGAGGCGGTCCATGGCCTGCTCGATCTTCTGCATGGAGGTGGCGTAGGATAGGCGGATGTGGGGATGGGTGCCGAAACCGGCCCCTGGCACGCAGGCCACCTTCGCCTCTTCGAGCAGGTAGGCGCACAGCTCGACCGAGTCGGCCACGGTCCGCTCGCCGGCGCGCCGGCCAAAATAGTGCGAGACGTCCGGGTAGGCGTAGAAGGCGCCCTGGGGCAGGGTGCAGCGCACCCCGTCGAGGGCGTTGAGGCGTTCGACCATGTAGCGACGCCGGACGTCGAACTCCGCCCGCATCTGGGCCACTACCTCCTGGGGCCCGTTGAGGGCGGCCACCGCGGCCTTCTGCGAGATGGAGGAGGGATGGGAGACCTCCTGGCCCTGCACCTTGTCCATGCCGGCGATGATCTCTTTCGAGGCGGCGGCGTAGCCGATACGCCAGCCGGTCATGGAATAGGTCTTGGAGACGCCATTGACGACGATGGCCAGCTTGCGGATCTCCTCGCCCAGGGTGGAGATGGAGCAGTGCTGGGCGCCGCCGTAGACCAATTGCTCGTAGATCTCGTCGCTGAGCACGAGGATCTGATGTTTGACCGCCACTCTGGCGATGGCCTCCAATTCAGCGCGGGTGTAGACCATGCCGCTGGGGTTGGAGGGGCTGTTGAGGATGAGCATCCGAGTGCGCGGGGTGATGGCGGCCTCGAACTCCCCGGCAGTCATCTTGAGATGGTTCTCGGCGCGGGTCTGGACGACCACCGGGTCGCCGCCCATCAGCTTGGGCTGTTCGCTGAAGGTGACCCAGTAGGGGGTGGGAATGATCACCTCGTCGCCCGGGTCCAGCAGGGCGGCGGAGGCCAGGAAGAGGGTGTGCTTGGCCCCGTTGTTGACGATCACCTGGTCGAGGCTGTAGTCGAGACCGCTGTCGCGTTTGATCTTGCGGCAGATGGCCTCTTTGAGTTCGATGATGCCCGAGCCGGGGATGGTGTACTTGGTGAAACCTTCCTGGATGGCGCGGATGGCCGCGTCCTTGATGTGCTGGGGCGTGTCGAAGTCGGGCTCCCCGGCGGAGAGGGAGATGACATCGATGCCCTGACGGCGCATGGCCGCGGCCTTGGCCGAGATGGCCATGGTCACCGAGGACTCCATGCGCTGGACGTTCTTGGAGAGTCTCATCGAAAACCTTTCAGGTGGTGTACTCGGCGTTGACCCGCACGTACTCGTAGCTCAGGTCGCAGGTGTAGATCTCGGCCTCGGCCCGTCCCTGCTGCAGGTCGATGTGGATGGGGATGTCCTTCTCGCGCATGGCCCCAATCAGCTCTTCCTTGTCGAAGTCGCAGCCCGAGCCCTTGGCGTAGATCGGGGTGCCGCACAGGGAGACCTGCACCTTGCCTGGGTCGATGGGGGCACCCGAGTAGCCCACGGCGCAGAGGATGCGGCCCCAGTTGGGATCGCAGCCGAAGATGGCGGTCTTGACCAGGCTGGAGTTGGCCACGGCCAGGCCCACCTTGCGGGCTTCCTCTTCGCTCTGGGCGTTGGCGACGCGGATGGCCACCAGCTTGGTGGCCCCCTCCCCATCCCGGGCGATCTGCCGGGCCAGTTGGCGGCAGACCTCTTCGAGACCGGCGTAGAACTCGTCGGCGGCCGGGCCCGCCTTGTCGATGAGCGGGGCGCCGGCCGCGCCGTTGGCCAGGGCGATGAGGGTGTCGTTGGTGCTCATGTCTCCATCGACGGTGACACTGTTGAAGGACCTTCTGGTGGCCTGGCTGAGCATCTCCTTCAGGAGACCGGGGGCCACGGCCGCGTCGCAGGCCACTACCGCCAGCATGGTGGCCATGTGGGGGGCGATCATGCCGGCTCCCTTGGCCATGCCGCCCACCCGCAGGCCCGAGGCGGTCTCCACCGCATAGGTCTTGGGCACGGTGTCGGTGGTCATGATGGCCTGGGCCGCATCGGCCCCGCCCTGGGCGGCGAGGGCGGCGGCCGCGGCGGGGATGCCCTTCTCGATGGTCTCGATGGGCAGCTGTACCCCGATCACCCCGGTGGAGCAGACCAGCACTTCCTCGGTCTTCAGTTTCAGGGTGGCGGCGGTCTGCCGGCACATGCGGCGGGCGTTCTCCAGGCCCAGGGCCCCGGTGCAGGCATTGGCGTTGCCGCTGTTGAGGACCACGGCGCGCGCCTTGCCGTCCTGCAGATGCTCGCGGTCCACCTGGATGGGGGCGGCCTGGACGCGGTTGGTGGTGTACACGGCCGCAGCGCTGGCCGGCTGCGCGGAGTAGACGAGAGCCAGGTCCTTCTTGGTGGACCCTGGCTTGACCCCGACGTGGATGCCGGCGGCCTGGTAGCCCTTGGGGGTGGTGGCGTTGCCCTGGTCGATGACCTTCATGAGGTGCCTCCTCGATAATTATTCGTCAAAAAGAATAATTATCAATGTAGGGCGCACTTTTCGCGATGTCAAGAAGGAGGTCGGGCTGGAAATACCCCTCCGGTGTTTCCCAAGGCGCGGACTTACCGCCCTGCTCGCTCCGCTCGACTGCCCCACCTACCCGCCCCCGCAACACCATTTTTATGGTGTTGCGCCCCGCTCGCTCCTGCTCCGCTCTCCCCTCGCCCCTTCCCACGTCCTTCCCTACCCAACCACTCCGCAGGGAAACACCTCCAGGGCATTCCCGGCCCTCGGTCTTCTTAGTCCTTGGGCTCATCTCCCAGCCGCTTGAGAAGTGCTGCTTGCCTGCTGCGCCGCTTCGCGCATCAGCTTGAAGTGCAGGCTGTCGGCCAGGGCGATCCAACTGGCTTCGATGATGTTCTCGGAGACCCCCACAGTGCCCCAGGAATCCCGGCCGTCGGAGGACTCGATGAGCACCCGCACCCGGGCGGCGGTGCCGTCGCTGCTGGAGAGCACGCGCACCTTGTAGTCCTCTAGATGTACCTGGCGCAGGCAGGGGAAGAGGGGTTCCAGGGCCTTGCGTAGGGCCTGGTCCAGGGCGTTGACCGGGCCGTCCCCCTCGGCCACGGTATGATGGACCTGGCCGCCGGCCTCGACCTTGAGGATGGCCTCGGCGCTGGCCAGACCGGGGGCGCTGTGGGTGATGGTGCGGAAGTTCACCAGGCGGAACTGGTCCTGATACGCGTCCATGGCGCGGCGGGCCAGAAGCTCGAAGGACCCCTCGGCGGCCTCGAACTGGTAGCCCTCGTGCTCCAGGCGTTTGACCTCGGCCAGCATCTTCTGGGCCAGAGGGTCGCGCTTGTTGAGGCCGGGGCAGACCTGGGCCAGTTTGCTGGCAATGGTGCTGCCCCCCGACTGGTCGGAGACCAGAAAGCGCCGCTCGTTGCCCACCGCCTCGGGGTCGCAATGCTCGTAGCAGCGGGGGTCCTTGAGCATGGCGTCGATGTGGACTCCGCCCTTGTGCGCAAAGGCGCTCTCGCCCACGTAGGGCTGGCGGTGGTCGTGGTACACGTTGGCGATCTCGCTGAGGAAGCGCGATAAGTCCATCAGCTCGCGCAGCTTCTCGCGGCCGATGGTGCGTTTGCCCAGCTTGAGTTCCAGGGTGGGGAGGAGGGTGCAGAGGTTGGCGTTGCCGCAGCGCTCGCCGTAGCCGTTGAAGACCCCCTGCACCTGCACCGCCCCCAACTCCACCGCCACCACGCTGTTGGCCGCGCCCATGCCGGCGTCGTTGTGGGTGTGGATGCCAAAGGGGTGGGCGACCTGCTCCTTGACCTGGCGGAGGATGCTCTCCACGTCGCGGGGCAGGGTGCCGCCGTTGGTGTCGCACAGCACCAGCAGGCGGGCCCCGCCGCGCTGGGCAGCCCGTAGGGTCTGGAGGGCGTACTGGGGATCGGCCTGGTGTCCGTCGAAGAAGTGCTCGGCGTCGTAGATGACCTCGCGGCCCTGGCCCACCAGATAGGCCACCGAGTCCTCGATGAGGCGCAGGTTTTCATCGAGGGGGATGCGCAGGGCTGCTTCCACGTGCAGGGTCCAGCTCTTGCCAAAGATGCAGACGCTTTGGGTCTCGGCCCGCAGCAGGGTGTTGAGGATCTCGTCTTCCGCGGGGCGGCGGTCGGCCCGGCGGGTGCTGCCAAAGGCGGTGACGCGGGCGCGGAGGTTGAGCTTGGCCGCCTCGCGGAAGAAGGAGAGGTCCTTGGGATTGGTGGGATTGGGCCACCCCCCCTCGATGTAGTGGACGCCGAGCTGATCGAGCCGGCGGGCGATGAGCAGCTTGTCCTCCAGCGAGTAGGTGATGCCCTCGGCCTGCGCCCCGTCGCGCAGGGTGGAGTCGTAGATCTCGATGGTATCGGACATGCTGCCTCTCCTTATCTGGTGCTGATCGTCCGCGGTCCGGGGAATACCCGTTCCGGCCTTTACCAAGGCGAGGCCTGCTAGTGGCCAGGTCCGTGGGGTGCCCACTGCGGCGTTTCTGCAGTCCCGGACCTTCCCCCTCGCTCCTTAAACTACGCTTCCCTACCACTCCACCCTGCGGTCCTTCCCCCGGCCACTCCCCCAGAAGCCGCCTCCGGGGCACTCCCCCGGCCCTGGCTGGGCCTTGTGGCAAACCTAGGCGTCAGCCACGGCCCGGGCCACCAGGTCGCCGACCTGGGTGGTGGAGTAGCCCATCTGGCCGGCGCTGAGGCTCTTGAGCTTGGCCACGGTGCTGATGATGCCCTGCTCGATGGCGGCGGCGGCTTTGGTCTCGCCCAGGGTGTCGAGCATCAGCTGGCAGGCGCCGATGGCTGCCAGGGGGTTGATGACGTTCTGGCCGGTGTACTTGGGGGCCGAACCGCCGATGGGCTCGAACATGGACACCCCCTCGGGGTTGATGTTCCCGCCAGCGGCGATGCCCATGCCGCCCTGGATCATGGCGCCCAGGTCGGTAATGATGTCGCCGAACATGTTGTCGGTGACGATGACGTCGAACCACTCGGGGTTCTTGATCATCCACATGCAGGTGGCATCGACATGGGCGTAGTCGCGGTTGACGTCGGCGTAGTCGCGCTCGCCGATCTCATGGAAAACCCGCTCCCACAGGTCGAAGGCAAAGGTCAGCACGTTGGTCTTGCCGCAGAGGGTGAGCTTGTTGTCCTTGTTGCGGCGGCGGGCGTACTCGAAGGCGTAGCGCAGGCAGCGCTCCACGCCCTTGCGGGTGTTGATGGACTCCTGCACGGCGATCTCGTCGGGGGTGCCCTTCTTGAGGGTGCCGCCGGCCCCGGCGTAGAGGCCCTCGGTGTTCTCGCGCACCACCACGAAGTCGATGTCCGCTGGCCCTTTGTTCTTGAGCGGGGTGTCCACATTGGGGTAGAGCTTGACCGGGCGCAGGTTGATGTACTGGTCCAGTTCGAAGCGCAGGCGCAGCAGGATGCCCTTTTCGAGGATGCCGGGTTTGACCCCGGGGTGGCCGATGGCTCCCAGGTAGATGGCCTGGAACTGGCGCAGCTCGCTCACCGCGGTCTCGGGCAACACCTCATTGGTGCGCAGGTAGCGCTCGCCGCCCAGGTCGAAGTGGGCGAGTTCGTACTTGAAGTTGAACTTGCGGCCGGCGGCCTCCAGCACCTTGAGGCCCTCGGCGACGACTTCGGGTCCGGTCCCGTCTCCGGGGAGCACTGCGATCTTGTACAAGTCTTCCTCCGTCAATTATGCGTTGGCGAAACTGTTCATGTAGGGCAGATGTTCGGCGGTGGCGCGGATCAGGTCCGGCCTTTCGAGGAGTTGGCCCAGCGCGTCCCAGGTACCCTCGAGGAATTGCCGGTGCGCCCCCTCGGGCAGGGAGAGGGGGGTTTCGCCGCCCTTCCAGGAGAGCAACTGGCGCTTCAGGTCGAGGCCCAGCTTCTGTTGTGGGTCGGCCTCCACCCCATCCATCAGCCGGGCCAGGTCAGGGCCCGAGGCGGTGAGGCAGGGCAGGCCCAGGGCCACGCAGTTGCCAAAGAAGATCTCGGCGAAGGACTCGGCGATGAAAGCTTTGATCCCCCAGCGCATCAGGGCCTGGGGGGCGTGCTCGCGCGAGGAGCCGCAGCCGAAGTTGCGATTGGCCAGCAGGATGCTGCTGCCCTGGAAACGCGGCTCGTCGAAGGGGTGCTTGCCCTGGGCGCGGTCGTCCTCAAAGGCATGGGCGCCCAGATCGTCGAAGGTGACGGTGCGCAGGTACCGCGCCGGGATGATGCGGTCGGTGTCGATGTCGTCGCCGCGCACGGGCACGGCGCGGCCGCCGATGTAGTTGACGATGGAGGTGCTCATGGGTGCCTTTCTCAGTATCGGGTGATCCGGTATAGGCTGTAGGGTGGGCGTACAGCCCGCCCCTACAATAGACCGCGGACGTCGGCCACCGCGCCTTCGACGGCGGCGGCGGCCACCATGGCCGGGCTCATCAGCAGGGTGCGGCCCGTGGGGCTGCCCTGCCGTCCCTTGAAGTTGCGATTGCTCGAAGAGGCGCAGAGCTGCCGGCCCTGCAACTTGTCGGGGTTCATGGCCAGGCACATGGAGCAACCGGCCCCCCGCCACTCGAAACCCGCCTCGGTGAAGATCTGGTGCAGGCCCTCGGCCTCGGCGGCCTGGCGCACCTTCTGCGAGCCGGGCACCACCAGGGCCTTGACCCCCGGCTTGACCTTGCGGCCCCTGGCGACGCGGGCGGCCTCGCGCAGATCGGAGAGGCGGCCATTGGTGCAGGAGCCGATGAAGGCCACGTCGATGGGGGTGCCGGCGATCCGCTGGCCGGGTCTGAAGTCCATGTACTCCAGGGCCTCCTGGATGCCGGCCCGCTCGTCGGCGGGGAAGGCGTCGGGGGAGGGGATCTCTCCCTCCACGCTGAGGCTCTGGCCCGGGTTGATGCCCCAGGTCAGGGTGGGGGCGATGCTTGCCCCATCTAGGTCCACCCGGTCGTCAAAGGTCGCGTCGGGACCCGAGGCCAGCGACTGCCACCACTGCACCGCCCGCTCGAAACCCTCGCCATGGGGGGCGTAGGGCCGACCCCGCAGGTACTCGAAGGTGGTCTGGTCCGGATTGACGTATCCCACCCGGGCCCCGCCCTCGATGGACATGTTGCACAGGGACATGCGCTCCTCCATGCCCATGCGATCCACCACCTCCCCGGCAAACTCGTACGCATACCCCACCCCGCCCTTGACCCCGAGTTTGCCGATGATGGCCAGGATCACGTCCTTGGCGTAGACCCCCGCCGCCAGATGGCCCCTCATCTCGATGCGCCGCACCTTTGGCCGGCCCATGCTCAGGCACTGCGAGGCCAGCACGTCGCGCACCTGCGAGGTGCCGATGCCAAAGGCGATGGCCCCAAAGGCCCCGTGGGTGGAGGTGTGGCTGTCGCCGCAGGCGATGGTCATGCCCGGCTGGGTGAGGCCCAGTTCCGGACCGATGACGTGGACGATGCCCTGGCGCTCGTCGCCCAGCCCGAAGAAGGAGATGGAGAACTGGGAGGCGTTCTTCTCGATCTCGACCATCATCTCCTCGGCCATCTGGTCGGCGAAGGGCCGGGCCAGTTGGGCGGTGGGCACGATGTGGTCGGCAGTGGCGAAGGTGCGCTGCGGGAACATCACCGGCAAGGAGCGGTCGCGCAGCATGCCGAAAGCCTGGGGGCTGGTCACCTCGTGTACAAGGTGCAGGCCGATGAGCAACTGGTCCTGCCCCGAGGGCAGCCGGCGCACGGTGTGGGCCTCCCAGACCTTGTTGAAGAGGTTCTTTGCCATAGTGGGTATGCTCCCTTAAACGGCCTGGGCGTGCTGGCGCTGGTTGCCAGTTGCCGCGGCCAGGCGGTTGAGCGCGTCGATATAGGCCTTGGCGCTGGCCTCGATGATGTCGGTGGAGGCGCCCCGGCCAGAGAGGCTACGGCCCTGCTCGCTGACCTGCACCGTCACCTCGCCCATGGCCTGGCTGCCGCTGGTGACGGCGCGGATGGCGTACTCCTCGACCTTGGCGGCGGTGCCGGAGGCCTTGTCGATGGCCCGGTAGGCCGCGTCCACCGGCCCGTCGCCCCAAGCGGATTCCTGCACCTGCTGCCCGTCGATCACCAGGCGCACCGTGGCCGAGGGCACGGTCCCGGTGCCACTGGTGGTGTGCAGGTATTCGAGGTGGTACTTCTCGGGCACGTCGCGGATCTCGTCGCCGACGATGGCCAGCAGATCCTCGTCGTAGATCTCGGTCTTCTTGTCGGCCACCTCCAGGAAGCGCTCGTACGCCTTGTCCACCTCCTCTTTGCTGAGCTTGTGGCCCAATTGCTCCAGGCGGTGGCGCAGGGCATGGCGCCCGGAGCGGGCGGTGAGCACAATCTGGGTGGATCCCACCCCCACGTCCTCGGGGGACATGATCTCGAAGGTGGAGCGCTGCTTGAGCACCCCGTCCTGGTGGATGCCCGAGCTGTGGGCAAAGGCGTTGGCCCCGATGATGGCTTTGTTGCGCGGCACCACGCAGCGCATCAGCCGGCTCACCAGGCGGCTGGTGGGGAAGAGTTCGCGGGTTTCGACCCCGCAACTGAGGCCGAAGTACTCGCCACGGGTCTTGATGGCCATGACAATCTCCTCGAGGGCGGCGTTGCCGGCCCGCTCGCCCAGGCCGTTGATGGTACACTCGGCCTGGCGCGCCCCGTATTTGAGGGCGGTCAGGGAGTTGGCCACCGCCAGGCCCAGGTCGTCGTGGCAGTGGATGCTGATCACCGCCTGCCCGACATTGGGGACCCTTTCGCACAGGCGGCGGATCAACTCGCCCAGTTGCTCGGGCACCGCGTAGCCGACGGTGTCGGGGATGTTGATGGTGGAGGCCCCGGCCGCGATGGTGGCCTCCACCACCTCGCACAGGTACCCCGGATCGGTGCGGGTGGCGTCCATGGGCGAGAACTCCACATCGGCGCAGTAGGACTTGGCCTGCGTTACCGCGCCCACCGCCATCTTGAGCACCTCGTCGCGGGTCTTGCGCAACTGGCCCTGGATGTTGATGTCCGAGGTGCCGACAAAGGTGTGGATGCGGGGGCGCGGGGCGCCTTTCAGGGCCTCGCCGGCCCGCTCGATGTCCCGCGGCACTACCCTGGCCAGGCCGCAGATGGCCGGTCCCTCGACCTCGTGGGCGATGCGGCGCACCGCCTCGAAGTCCTCGTTGGAAGAGGCGGGGAAACCCGCTTCGATGACGTCCACCTTGAGCCGGGCCAACTGGTGGGCGATCTCCATCTTCTCGCGCACCGTCAGCGAGGAGCCGGGAGTTTGCTCGGCGTCCCGCAGGGTGGTGTCGAAGATGATTACTCGGTCATGGTCGCTCATGGTCCCCGCCTCCTCTTAGAGGCTCATTTGGCCTTTTTGTCCAACCAGCTCATCATGCCGCGCAACTTGGCGCCCACCTCTTCGATGGGGTGCTCCTGGTCCTGCCGCTTGCGGGCGTTGTAGGTGGGGCGGCCCACCTGGTTTTCCAGCAGCCACTCCTTGGCGAAGGTGCCGTCCTGCACCTCGGCGAGGATCTGCTTCATGGCTTTGCGGGTCTCCTCGGTGACGATGCGCCGGCCCCTGGTAAGGTCGCCGAACTCGGCGGTGTCGGAAATGGAGTAGCGCATGTTGGCGATGCCGCCCTCGTAGATGAGGTCAACGATCAGCTTCACCTCGTGCAGGCACTCGAAATAGGCCACCTCGGGTTGGTACCCGGCCTCCACGAGGGTGTCGAAGCCGGCGCGGATCAGCTCGGTCAGGCCGCCGCAGAGTACCGACTGCTCGCCGAAGAGGTCGGTCTCGGTCTCCTCGCGGAAGGTGGTCTCGATCACCCCAGCGCGGGTGGCGCCCAAGCCCTTGGCGTAGGCCAGGCCCACCTGGTGGGCCCGGCCGGTGGCGTCCTGGTACACGGCCAGGAGCGCCGGCACCCCGCCGCCCTGCTGGTAGACGCGGCGCACCAGGTGGCCTGGGCCCTTGGGGGCGACCATGAAGACATCGACATCCGAGGGGGGCACGATCTGCTTGAAGTGGATGCTGAAGCCGTGGGCCACGGCTATGGCGTTGCCGGCCTTGAGATTGGGCCGGATGTGCTGCTCGAAGACCTGGCGGTGGAACTCGTCGTTGATCAGGATCATGACGATGTCCGCGGTCTTGGCCGCCTCAGGCACGTCAAGCACCTTGAGGCCGGCGGCCTCGACCTCCTTGCGGCGGGCGCTGTCCGGACGCAGGCCCACCACCACTTTGAGGCCGCTTTCCTTGAGGTTGAGGGAGTGGGCATGGCCCTGGCTGCCGTAGCCGATCACCGCCACGGTCTTGCCGCTGAGGAGTTCGAGGTTGGCGTCGCTGTCGTAGAACATCTGCATGGCGGTTGTTCTCCTGTAGTTGTGAGCCTGCGCTCAGGGCATAGTTTGGTGAATACCTGTGAAGTTTCTTCAAAGGCTTCGTCCGGTTTTTCTGTGAGGGTGAGGCGAGAAAAAGCGAGCGAAGCCTAAATAAGCAGGAGGCTAATAAGGAGGAGCGGAAGCAGCAGGAGGGGGCGCAACAACCCCAGTTCCCGTAGGGCGGGCGAGGAAGCGGAGCGAATGGAGATTGGAGGCTGCATCGCGTCTATGGGCGTCGAGGGACGATTTATTCAATATAAAATCGCGGGTCGGGGATGTCAAGGAGGAAGAAGAACTGCCTTGCCAACAGAAGGGCGAGTGTTTTATGTTGGGACTTACTAAATCCTTAAAAGAAGCAAAAAAGGAAATGGAGACTCGCTTTTTTCAGAAACCCCAGGGCAGCTTCTTTCTTTTCTGGCCGCGGGCTACTGGCAAGTCCACCTGGCTGCGCCACCACTTGAAGGAGGCGGTCTTCGTCGACCTGCTCGACCCAGAGACCTACCGCCGCTTTGCCGCCCGCCCCGCACGGCTGCGGGAACTGGTGGCCAGCGATCCGGGTAAGAAAGCTGTGGTGGTCGACGGGATCCCGAGGGTGCCCGAACTGCTCGACGCTGTCCACCAGCTTATTGAGGCGCGGCAGGGCTGTCGGTTCGTGCTGACTGGATCCAGTGCGCGCAAACTGAAGCGGGCAAGGGTGGATTTGCTGGCGGGCAGGGCGGCGCTGAAGACCATGCATCCCTTCCTGGCCGACGAACTGAGGAAAGGATTCGATATGGATCAGGCGCTGCAGGTAGGGCTGGTCCCCTTGGTGGTGGACGCCCCCTCGCCACGGGAGACGCTCGGAGCGTACGCGGCTATGTACCTGCGGGAAGAGGTGCAGATGGAGGGCCGGTCCGTAACCTGGGGCAGTTCTCGCGCTTCCTCGAGGTCATTAGCTTTTCCCACGGCGCGGTGCTGAACATCGCTGCCGTGGCCCGTGAGTGCCAGGTGGGGCGCAAGACCGCTGAGGGGTTCGTGGGCGTCCTCGAGAACCTGCTGCTCTGCTTTCACCTGCCGGTCTTCTCGCGCCGGGCCAAGCGGAACCTGATCGCCCACCCCAAGTTCTATTTTTTGATGTAGGGGTTTTTCGCTCGCTGCGGCCTGCCGGCCCGCTCGATACCCCAGAGGAAATCGCCGGCAGCCCCCTGGAGGGATTGGTCGCGCAGCACTTGCGGGCCTGGAACGCCTACAGCGGTGGCCACCACACCCTTTCCTTTTGGCGGACCAAGCCGGGCAACGAGGTGGATTTTGTCGTCTATGGGCCAGAGGAGCTCTGGGCCATCGAGGTGAAGAACAGCCGGAACGTCCGCTCCCAGGACCTGAAGGGACTGAGGGCTTTTAAGGAAGACTACCCCGAGGCACAGACCTTGCTGCTCTACCGGGGTGAGGAGCGATTGAAGGTGGATCAGGTTCTCTGCCTGCCTTGCGCTAGGTTTCTGAAGGCGCTGAGGCCGCAAAGACCATTGCAGGCCGCGGCCGACTATACGCCCCATGTCCGACACCCTCGAAATCCACCCCGTTAGCGACCCCCGCACCTGGGACGAATTCGTCCGGAGGGCCGTGGGCGGCACGGTCTTCTCCACCTGGGCCTGGCTGGAGTGCGCCCGGCAGGCCACCGGGCAGCCTTTCCGCTGCCTGGGGGTATACCGCAATGGCCAGCTGGTGGCCGGTCTTTCCGGGGTCGAGGGCCGGCGGGCCGGCCTGCGGCGTCTGGGCACCCCCGTCCTCACCCCGCACGGGGGGCTGCTCCTGGCCCCGGTGGAGGGTAAGGGGCCGGCCGAGGCCGAGTGGAACCAGCCGGCCGAGTTGCTCGTTGCCTACCTGCAGCGCGCATACCACCACTGCGCCCTAAGCCACGCCCCGGCGGTGGGCGACCTGCGGCCCTTCACCTGGGCCGGCTGGGAGGCGCGGGTGCGCTACACCTACCAGCTCGACCTGGGCCGGCCAGAGCGGGTCTGGGCGGGTTTTGAGCACCGGACCCGCAAGGCCATCGCCAAGGCCGAGCGGGAGGGAGTGGTGGTGGAGCCCACGGCCGATCTGGAACTCTTCCGCCGGCAGTACGAACTGCTCTATGCGCGCCAGGGGGGGCGGGCGCCGGTGGACGCCGGGGTGGCCCAGCACTTTGTCGCCGCCGCTTTCGGGGCGGGCCTGGCCGCGGGGCTGGCGGCGCGGTCCCCGGAGGGAGAGGTGGCGGCGGTAGTGATCTTTGTCCGCGGCGCCGAGGGGGTCTACGCCTGGGTGTCGGGCGCCGACCCGGAGCTGAGCCACACCGGCGCCGCCTCGCTGATCCAGTGGCGGTACTTCGCGGCGAACTCCGGTCAGCGCTTCGATTTCACCGGGGCCAATATCCCCGGCATCGCCCTTTTTAAGCGGGGTTTCGGCGGCCGGCTGGTGCCCTACTTCGCCACCGAGGGCTTCAGCAGCCGTTGGATGCGGGGGCTCTTTTCGGGCGCCCGGGTTTTGCGGAACTTATAGACCCACATCCAAGACAAGGGGAATTTTGATGGCCAAGATCAATGAGATCCGCTGCATCCGCACCCGCGCTGACGGCACCTGGCTGATCGTCAAGGTGCTTACCGACCAGCCGGGCCTGTACGGCATCGGCTCGGCCAGCGACCACTACCAGGCCGGGGTGGTGCAGGCCGCCATCGAGCAGCATATGGCCCCGCGCCTGATCGGCCGGGAGGCGGGCCACATCGAGGACATCTGGCAGAGCAGCCTGACTAGCGGGTACTGGCGCAACGGCTCCATCCTGAACACCGCCATCGCCGGGGTGGACATGGCCCTGTGGGACATCAAGGGCAAGGAGGCGGGCATGCCGGTGTACCAGTTGCTGGGCGGTCCCTGCCGCAGCGCCGTGGCCTGCTATGCACACGCCGGGGGTAACACCCTCGAAGAATTGGTGGAGGACGTGCAGCGCTACATCGACGAGGGCTGGCCGGTGATCCGCTGTCAGTTCGGGCCGTACGGGGGCGGGGGCTTCATCCCCCACGACCAGGCCATCAAGCCGCGCAACGCCTGGCACCAGGGGCCGGTCTTCGACGACGAGGCGTACCTCGAGAATATCCCCAAGATGTTTGAGTATTTGAGAAACAAGCTGGGCTTTGGCCCCAAGCTCACCCACGACGTCCACGAGCACCTCAAGCCCCACAACGCGGTGGCCCTGGCCAAGTTGCTGGAGCCGTACCGCCTCTTCTTCCTCGAAGACCTGCTCTCCCCCGAGCAGGTGCAGTGGTACCGGCTGGTGCGGCAGCAGTGCACCACGCCGCAGGCCATGGGCGAGTTGTTCGTCAACCCGCACGAGTACGTGCCCCTGATCACCGAGCGTTTGATCGACTACGTGCGCATCCGGATCTCCAAGGGCGGGGGCATCACTCCCTGCCGCAAGGTGGCGGCCCTGTGCGAGATCTTCGGGGTGCAGACGGCCTGGCAGGAGGGGGGGGACAACGACCCGGTGAACCAGATGGCCGCCGCGCACTTGGACTTGGCCTCGTACAGCTTCGGCATTCAGGAGGAAAACCACTTCCGGCCCGAGGAGCTGGAACTCTTCCCCGGCCACGCCGAGCAGGTGGGCGGATACATGTACGCCAACGACAAGCCGGGGCTCGGGATGGACCTCGACGAGGAGAAGGCGAGGAAGCTGCTCAGCACCGAGAGCCTCGCCACGCCCAAGTACATAACCGAGGACCGGCGGGCAGACGGCTCGGTGGTGCGGCCCTAATATCGGGGGGCGTCGGGAGAAGGATCCCTTCGCTCATTCTCGCATTCCATCCCTGGAATGCTCCGAGGCCATTCCCTTCTGGCCTTTCATCCCTGGGCCAGACTAAAAGGAATGCCCCACCCCTGCCGCTGCGTGCATTCGCAGCCCACCCGGTTGCTCAGGGACCCTTTCCCCGCCGCATATCCGCAAATCAACGTCGCGTAGCTGGTCACAGCGGCCATGGGCGGCCGGCCATGTAGCCGCCGTCGACGAAAAGCACCTGGCCGGAGATGAAGTCGGAGGCGGGGCTGGCCAGGAAGATGGCCGCCCCCACCACGTCCTCGGGCTGGCCCAGGCGGCCGGCGGGGGTGCCGTCCACGGCCCAGTCGAGCATGGCGGGGTTCTCCCAGAGCTTGCGGTTGAAGTCGGTGAGGATGAAGCCAGGGGCGATGGCGTTGACCTGCACATTGTGCGGGCCCCACTCCACGGCCAGGCTCCTGGTCAGTTGGGCCAGGGCCCCCTTGGAGCAGGCGTAGGCCGTCACCTTGGCCAGGCCGATGGCGCTGGTGACGGAGGCGATGTTGATCACCTTGCCCCTTTGCCGGGTGATCAGGCCCTTGCCCACCTCGCGGCTGAAGAAATAGGCGCCCTTGATGTTGACGTCCATGATCTGATCGTACTCGGCCTCGGCGATCTCGGCGATGGGCCGGCGCGGGTTGGTGCCGGCCACGTTGAAGAGGATGTCGAGGGGGCCCAGGTGTTCCTCCACCCGCTTCACCGCCGCCGGGATCTCCTCGGGCCGGCTCACGTCGAGGGACTGCACCAGGGCTTCCCGTCCCAGGGCGCGGATCTCTTCGGCCACCGGCTCCAGGGTCTCCGGGTTCCGCGCCGCCACCGCCACCTCCGCGCCGGCCCGCGCCAGCCCCAGGGCGATGGCCCTGCCCATCCCACGGCTGGCCCCGCTGACCAGGGCCCGCTTGCCGCTCAGGTCGAAGGGGCCGCTCATATCGCCCCTACCTGCGGGTCGATCATAATCTTGATCATCTCGCCCTTTCTGTCGCATAAGTCGCGGATGGCCGCCGGCGCCTCTGTCAGCGGTACCCGGGTGGTGATCACTGGATCGAGCTGGAGTTTGCCGCTCTGCAAAAGGGCAAAGCCCGCCTCAAAGGAGCGCGGATAGAGCCGGGAGACCTGGAGGCTCAAGTCCTTGCGGAAGGCCTCCAGCACCGGTAGGGCCAATTCCCCCTGGGGCGGCACACCGTAGACCACCACCCGGCCGCCCGGCTTGCACATCTGGATGCTCTGGGAGATATTCTGCCGGTTCCCCACCCCGTCGATGACCACCTCACATCGCCCCACCTCCCTGGCCGCCTCCACTAAATCGCGCTGGCTCACGTTGACGGTGAAGTCCGCGCCCAGTCGCCGGGCCAGCTCCAGGCGGTATTCCAGCACGTCCGAGACCAGCACCTTGCCGGCCCCGGCCAGGCGCGCCACCTGGAGCAACAAGAGGCCGATATTGCCGGCCCCCAGCACGGCCACGGTCTCGCCGGTTTTAATTTCGGCCCGGGCCACGGTGCGCTCGGCGATGACCACCGGCTCTACCATCGCCCCCTCCTCGTAGCTCAGCCCCTCGGGCAACACCCGCACCATGGCCTCGTCGAGGATCACCTCCTTGGCAAAGGCCCCGTCCCGGCGCACCACCCCCAGCACCGCCACGTCGGGGCAGTAGTGGAGATCGCCGACCAGGCAGGAGGGGAGTGGCCGCAGTGCTGGAGGGGGTTGCCGGTGACCCGGGTGCCGGGGGCGAGGAGTGGGAGGGGCTGACCCAGGGCCTGCCGCAGCGGGAATGCTACGTCAACGTGCTGCGCAAGGCCATGAGCGTCGATACCCTGGACGAGTGTGGGGTGTACTTCGGCACCACCGGCGGACAGGTCTAGGGCTCGGCGAACGGAGGCGACACCTGGGCGCCCATCGTGCGGGACCTGCCGGCCGTGCTCTCGGTCGAAGCCCAGACCCTGCCGTGATCCGGGCGGTGGTTCCCGCCAGCCTGCGGGCGCTGGCACGCCTGGCCGGCGAGGTGGAGTTGGAGGTGGAGGGGCCCATCACCCAGCGGTGAGTCCTCGACGCGCTGGAGGCCCGGTATCCAGTGTTGCGCGGGACCATGCGCGACCAAACCACCGGGCAGCGCCGGGCCTTCATCCGCTTTTTTGCCTGCGAGCAGGATCTTTCCCACGAGGCGCCCGATGCGCCCCTGCCCGAGGCAGTGGCCCAAGGGGGGGAGCCCTTCCTGGTGATCGGGGCCATCGCCGGGGGCTAGGCCGGCTACTGCCACAGCCGGGGCAACTGGTCCCTGATGGTGACGAAGGTGAAGTAGCCAAAGAAGCCACAGGCCCAGACCATGGCCACGAAACGCACCGGATGCATGGCCAGAGGGCCGCGCAACACCCGGTTGTTGAGCCACAAGAGCAGCACCGAGTAGATCAGCATCACCCCGCCGTTGAGCGAGGCACTGAGCACCAGCAGCAGCAAGGGCTGGTTGAAGTCCGAGAGCATGACCAGGCAGCCAAAGGCGATCTGCGCCCAGAGCAGACAAAAGTAGATGCGGCTGTCGGTCCAGCGGGTGCTGTCGCGCAGCCAGTTGACCTTGATGATGTCGGTGGAGATGCGGGAGCAGGCGTCGATCAGGCCCAGCTCGGTGGTCATCAGGATGGCGAAACCCATCCAGTTGAAGAGGTGGCGGAAGATCCCCCCGTAGTGCTGGCCGATGTATTCCCCTTCGGCGCGGACGAACTCCAGGTCGCCGCCAAGGGTTCCCAGGTTCCGGGTGGTGCTGTAGGAAATCAGCGAGAGCAGCATCAGGGTCAGCACCGAGAGCAGGTAGAAGGTGATGAAGTGCTCGCGGTTGGCCGCCTTCCACCAGGCCCGCCAGTACTTGAGGTTCTGTTCGGTGGGCTCGAAGTGGAAGCCCAGGTCGGACACCACCTCCTCCTTGCCGGTCAGGGGGCTGGTCAGCCGGCCCGCGTACCTGCCCATGCCGTAGCCCTGCTCGCGCACGTACGCGCTCTGGGCCAGGTTCATGGTGCCGCCGGCCCCGGCAAAGGCCAGGGCCCCCAGGAAGAGGGGCAGCGACATCCCCTCCGGGATGAAGCCCACGTTGAGGATGCCGGCGAACATCTCCCCCAGGTGTTCTACCTCCACGGTGAGGGCAAAGATGACCAGCAGGAAGACCAGGATCAGGGCGACCATGACCACCTGGAGCAACTCCACGGTGCGGTAGACCACCGGGCCCAGGGTCAGGGCCAGGCCCACCCCGATCAGCAAGCCGATGGACAGGGCCACTCGGGTGGTCTCGCCCCCGCCGAATTCCCAGGTGACCAGGGTGGCCGCCCCCGAGGCCCAGCCCGGCCAGGCCCAGGGGATGATGTTGCACAGCAGAAAGACCCAGGACCAGTGTTTCCACAACCGGCAGAACCCGGTGGTGGCCGTCTCCCCGGTGGCCAGGGTCCAGCGCTCGATCTCCATGTTGATGAAGTACTGGGTCAGCACCCCCAGCATACAGGCCCAGAAGACCCCGAAGCCGAATTTGTAGGTGATGTAGGGCCAGAGGACGAACTCCCCGCTGCCGATGGACAGGCCCAGGAGCAGGACGCTGGGGCCCACCAACTTCTTCCACGAGGGCGGCGGGGCCAGGTCGCGGTATCGGGCCGGGGGCAGGTGGCGGCAGGGGATGATCTCGTGCGGTACGGGCCGGTCTGCGGTCTCAGCCATAGAAGCCCTCCTGCCAGGCCGCCAGGGGGTGGCGGCGGTGCGGCGTGGGGAAGCAGACCCGCCCGCCGGTGATTTGGGATTCGTACGCCCCTAGGATCATCTCCAGGGCGGCCACCGCGTCGGCGGCGCTGGAGAGGGGCGGGCGATCCTCCTCGATGGCCCGGATCAGGTCGAGGATGGCCAACCGGTTGCCTTTGGCCAGGGGCTGGTCGGGCACCTCGTCGAGGGGTTGCCACCGCTGGGCCGGGTCCGCCGGGCGGAAGACGGGATGGGGGTAGATCATCAATTCGTTGCCGCTGCCCCCGCGCAGGGAAATGATCCCTTCGGAGCCGGCGATATCCAGGCCGTAGCGCTGGTTGCCCCCGGCCTGGTGGCGCCGCGACTCGAAGAAACCCACCGGACCGCCCTTGAACGAAAAGAAGGAATGGATGCAGTCGCCGGCCACCGGGCCCACCGGCTCGGTGGGCTGGCGGATGTCCTCCTTGGCCAGCTCCCGCCCCTCCACCTGCACCTGAGCCGACATCCAGGCCACCTCTCCCACAAAAAAGCGCATCATGTTGAACAGGTGGGTGCCCAGGACGATCATGTCCTCGCCCCCGCCGCGTTGGTCCTGCTTGCCGTGGGCGTGGAGGGAGTGCACTTGGCCGATACGGCCCTGGGCCAGCAGACCCTTGAGGTGCTGGACCCGAGGCAGGTACACCCCCTGGTGGGCCACGGCCACCTTGAGGCGGCGCGAGGCGGCCTCGGCGACGATGCGATCCCCCTCCGCCAGGTTCCAGGTCAGGGGCTTCTCGCAGTACACATGGGCCCCGGCCTCCAGGCACGCCAGGACCATTTCGAGGTGGCAGTCGGTCCAGCGCGGGCAGACGCTGACCAGGTCGGGCTTTTCGGTTCGCAGCATTTCCCGGTAGTCGGCGTATGCGCGGGGGGCGTTGGTCTCGGCCTGGGCCTTGAGGCGGCCGGCTTCGTCGGGGTCGGCCACGGCGACGAACTCCACCTGGTCGATTCCCTGGTACGCAATGTGCAATCCGTGGCCGTAACCACCCTGGCCGGTGCGGCCGATGGCCGCGGCGCGGTACTTTTCTTCGCTCATCTCATGGTACTCCTATGTAGACAAAGTTTCCCGCCTCCCCCAGGGCCGCGTCCACGGCCATCCACAGGGCTCCACCCATGAGCTGGCCGGCGATGAAGCCGAGGAAGAGGGGTTTGAAGGTGTGGTAGCCCTGGGTACCGGTGAATTTGAAAATGATGGCCTTGAGCAACCAGCCCAGAAAGACCGAGAACCAGGCCCAGCCCATGACCCAACTGTCGCTGACCGGCAGGCCGATGTAGTGCAGGGGCCACCACAGGTAATGGTGCTGCAGCCAGATCAGCAGGCCCATGACCGCGGCGCCCAGGGCGGTAAACCACAGCCGGGGTTGGATGTGGTCGGGGCCGATGGGGTTGAGCAGCTTGTTCTGGAGAAAGCCATAGGCGATGGTGGGCACCCCAAACTGCCGCATGTTGATGCCGCCATAGGTGTAATTGAGGTACAGGGTGATCCAGCCGGCCCCCAGCATGCCCACCACCAGGGCCAGGACCAGGGCCCAGAAGAAGCGGTGGCTGCGCACCCCGCCCACATGGGCCAGCTTCAGGCCGTTGGCCGCCGAGGCCATGACCGTGGTGCGCAACTCCGCGGCCCAGGCATAGCTCAGACTTATGGTGGCCAGGCCCTTGCCGCCGATGGCCGCGGTGCCCAGGGTGTAGACGGTGAAGGGCTGGGGCAGCATGGTCGAGGCGGTGAAGCCGATGCCGCCTTGGGCGATGACCCGCGCCACGGCCAGAAAGATGACCTGGCCGCTGGCGACGAAGACCAGGGCGGCCAGGGGCGGCAGGCCGGCGGCCAGGAGCCAGAAAAAGAAAAAAGCCGCGCCGCCCAACCACAGCCACACCGCAGCCCGGTAGGAGAGGATCTCGTCGCGGTCGTCGGCCGCCTCCTTAAGGCCCAAGGCCGCGCGCAGGGTCCCGGCAAGGTGGTGGCGGGCCGTCCACAAGATGGAGGCCACCAGGGCCAGCATGGCGCCCATGCCTTGGAAGGAGAGGGCGGTGGAACTGCCGGTGAGGGCCTCGTTGATGCCCTTGGTCTGGTAGCCGACCAGGTTGAAAACCCCGGTTTGGGCGCGGCTGAGCAGGTGGAAGAACCATACCGAGAAGGCCACCGGCAGGTGGAGGAAGTAGCTGAGGCCGATGATGGCGAAGTTGACGAAGATCTGCAAATGGACGGTGTTGCGGAAGAGGAGCAATGGGTCGAAATAGGTGCGGATCTCGGGGATAAAGAAGAAATAGTGGTGCAGGCCGCGCAGGAGCTGAATGAAAAAGGGCAGGGCAAAACCCAGCCACATCAGCGGACTGCGGAAGAGGGGGGGGAAGAGGTGTTCGTCTCCGCCCCGCAGCATCTCCAGGGGCAGTTGGGTGAGGGGGAAGACCAGGCGCTCCTGCTCCACCCAGGGCCGGCGCAGGAGGATCATGGCGGCGATCATCATCAGATAGACGGCCAACATGACGCTGCCCCAGGCCAGCAGGGGCACCAGCCAGGAGCGCCAGGGGATGGACTGGCCAAGGGGCAGTCCCTCGTAGAAGTAGCGGGCCGCCTCCGGCTCCTGGGGCACCAGCCAGGAGGGCAGCAGGGGCTGGATGAGGCTGGCCCAGCGGTTCTCGGGGGTGGCGTAGTAGAAGGGCCGGGTGAGGATGTGGAAGAGGTTGGTGACCAGGCCCCAGGTGGGGATGGCCGAGGCGACGATCATCATCGCGTAGATGACGATCAGCTCCCCCTGGCGCAGGGCCAGGGGCCGGCAGCAGAGCTTGAGCAGGGGGTTGACCAGGCCCACCAGCAAGAAAAAGAGCATCATGGCGCCGGCGGTGATGTAATCGGAGGTGAGGCCGGCGTTTTGCAGCACCAACACGCTGTAGGGGCAGGCGATGTTGAGGAAGAGGGCGAGCAGGGCGCCGATGCACAGCGAGCGCCAGCTCACCTGCGCGTGGGGGGCGGTTTCGGGCATGGAGTGCTCAAGGTAGGGGATCGCGCCGGCCCCATCAAGGCGACGGCCGGCTTGCCGGCTGGGGCGGGGTACTCGATTATTTGCTGGGCATGAAACGCGAGTTCCGGCGCCTGTACCAGCAGCTTCACCGGCACTTCGGGCCGCAGGGCTGGTGGCCCACCACCCCGCCGGGCCAGACCCGCCCGATCTACCGCCCCGGCCAGGCGGCCCGGCCCTTGAGCGAGGCCGAGCGCTGGGAGATCGCGGCGGGGGCCCTACTCACCCAGAACACTGCCTGGCGCAACGTGGAACTGGCCCTGGAGGCCCTGCACCGGCACGGGGCCTTGGCCCTGCCTTCGCTGCTGGTCCTGAAAGAGGGGGACCTGGCCGCCTTGATCCGCCCCTCGGGGTACTACAACCAGAAGGCGCGGCGGCTGCGCCACCTGGCCGGGCACCTGGCCGCCCATCACCGGGGTGAACTAGGGCGGCTGCTGGCCGCCCCTACGGCCGCGGCGCGGGGGGAACTGCTGGCCCAGCCCGGCATCGGCCCGGAGACCGGCGACTCCATCCTGCTCTACGCCGGCGGCCACCCGGTCTTTGTGATCGACGCGTACACCCGCCGCATCTGCAGCCGCCTGGGTTGGGTGGAGGAGGGGATCGGGTACGAGGCGCTGCAGGAGCTCTTCATGGAAAACCTGCCCGCCTCGCCGGAGTTGTTCAACGAGTACCACGCCCTGCTGGTGAAGCAGGCCGTCACCTATTGCCGTACTCGCCCCGATTGCGGACCCTGCCCGCTGCGGCGGGGGTGCCAGCACGGGCAAATGCAGAATCACTGATCGGAGGAAGATCGTGGACGCCATCGCCGCCATCGGGGGGGAGCGCCCCCTCAAGACCGAGGAGTTCGCCCGCCGGGCGCACGCCTACACCATGAACCCCAACCGCAACCCGCTCAAGGAGGTGCTGGACCAGGCACCCTCCTTCGAGAAGACCCCGCCGCTCCTAGGCATCTTCAACGACGTGCCCTGGCACCGCTTCCGCGAGAACGAGGCCCACGCCTGGGCCAAGGCCGGCTTTTCGTGGATCGTCAACGATGCCGAGCACTCCCAGTGGGAGGGCTGGTACGGGCGGGAGCAGAACGCCGCCGAGTGCCGGCTGGGCCTGCTGCCGGTGCAGCGGTTGCACCGCGAGGCCCTCAGCCAGCACGGCGACGCGTACCAATTGGGGGCCCGGGCCACGATGCGGCCCTACAGCACCACTTACGAGGATGCGGAGCGCTACTTCCGCACCATCAACTTCCCGGTGCCGGGCAAAGCCACTCCAGACGACCGCGGGGGGTACCCAGTGCGCAGCGGGGACCGGACGATGATGTTCACCCCGGCCTCGCTGCGCGAGGCCGAGACCGAGACCCAGGGCTGGCTGCAGTTCGAGACCGCCGAGTACATCCTCGACACCGAATTGCGCGACCGGGTGCTGGACCTGATGGCCGCCCAGGGGCGCAACAAGGTCTGCGGCTTTGTGGGTCCCTTCGACGCTATCTTGCGCGAAGGGGTCATCCCCCAGATCGAGCCGGCCACCGACGCCCTCTTCCGCGCCGCGGCCCAGCGGGGGGTGCACATGGGCCGGGTGGTGGGGAGCGGCTCGATGGAAAACCCCAAGGACATCGAGGACAACATGGTCCGGGCGATGGAGAACGGGGCGCGGCTGATCTGCGCCCACCCCATGGCCAGCGACCTAGTGTACCGGGGCGCCGCGGCGGTGGCGGATCCTTTCTTCCAGGCGGCCAAGCGCTGCGGCTTCTGAGGGGTTCGCAGGTACAGAAAAAGGGCCGCACCTTCCGAGGGTGCGGCCCTTTTCTTTGGGTTGGCGAGGCGGATCAACCGCTGATCGGGAACCTCTGGCCGTCCACTGTGATGGTGCCGGTGGTGACGTTATTGGTGGTGGTCAGGTCGAGGCCCAGTTTGGCGCTGTAGGTACCGGATAGATTGAGTTCGCCGGCAATCTTAGTGCTCTGGTTGGCCAGAATTGTTTCGATAGATAACGGGCCGTCGATGAAAAGCAGGCCGTCGCCGGAGTAGCCGGTGAACACCACGTTGTAGCTTACGCTGGTGAGGCTGGCCGAGGTGCGCGTGACGGCCAGGGTGCCACCCTTGGCCCCGGGATAGGTCCCTGATCCCTGGACTATGGCCTTGGCAACAGTCGTCACGATGGGGGACTGCACTGCCCCGATATTGCCGGCGTTGAGGGTGGCTCCGCCGCCTGTGCCACCGGTATTGCCCGGCCCGGTGGGGCGGGTATCCTCGTCGTCGGCGCTACAGCCGGCCAGCACCAGAGCGGAGATGCTCAGGGCGGTCAGCAGGATGCGGGCATATTTGGTGTTCATGGGAAATCCTCCCTAGGGTAAGTTTGTACCGTAGAAATATCAGCAAGATTTTCCCAAGGTCAAAACCGGCTTGCCAATGTTCGGACTTGTCGCTATAATTGGTCCGCCACGCTGAGGTTCCCTTCAAATGCCCCTTTCTCAGCCTAGCGGTTGCTCCTTACAACATTAACGGGCGCAACTTGTGTGCGTTCCCGTGCGATATCCAAACCATTTAAGGAGGGTGTACCGTATGAAGAAGTATGTCCTGGCCGGCGCTTTGACCCTGGCGGTTTGCGCCTCCCAGACCGATGCCCAGCTTCAGTACGATCCGTTCTTCGTCCTGCCCGGCAAAGCCGGCACCATGGGCGTCAATGCGGGTCTGGCCAACGGGGATCTGAGCAGCATCGGCGACGCCAGCGATGTGTTCGCCATGGGCAAGTACTCGCTCAACGACAAGCTCGAAGTGGGCGCCCGGGCCACCCTGGGCTTCCTGGCCGGTGACGCGGCTGATACCTTCCGGCACCTACAGGTGGGCGCCAAGTACGGCCTGAGCGAGAAGATGGCCCTGGGCGCCAACTTCCTGGTTCCCACCGGTGAGGTCGATGATCCGGGCTTGTCCATCGCCATCATGCACACCAAGGCCTGGGGCAGCATCAGCGGAAACCATGTCTTGCAGGTCAATCTGCTCAAGGGTAATGCTCCGGACGGCGGCATCGGACTGAATTTGTTCCTTGAGCCCAACAAAACCTTCGGCGCCAAGGCGGTCGGGTACCTGGATATTACCATCATTACCAACACCGAGGA
>VGJS01000021.1:35000-61667 GCA_016867395.1 Candidatus Handelsmanbacteria bacterium | reverse complement strand
GCGGATCTGGATCTGGCCCTTCACGTCGCGGTAGAACCCGGTGATGTCGAAGGAGGCGGCGTCGGTGAACT
The DNA here is from genome assembly GCA_016867395.1 of Candidatus Handelsmanbacteria bacterium. GTDB lineage: Bacteria > Latescibacterota > UBA2968 > UBA8231 > UBA8231 > SICG01. The sequence goes on along the minus strand of VGJS01000021.1, from coordinate 61,596 downwards.
GGCGCTCGAAGCCGATCTCGTACTGGGTGGTGCGGATGGGTTCCACGTCGAAGGCGGTGGGGGAGGGGATGTAGTTCTGGCCGCCCATCTCCACGGCCAGGCGCGCCCCGCCGGTGAACATGTCGCGCAGGGCCGGCATCTGGGAGAAGCGGCCGTACTGCACATGGAAGACCGTCAGGTCGGAGACCGGGAAGGAGAGACCCAGGCGCGGGCTGAGTTCGCTGAAGGTGCGGGTCTTCTGCATCGAGTTGGTGTCGATGGTGAACTTCTGCTCGTCGCGCACCGGCGCGGCCTGGTCCTTGAAGCGCCAACTGTTGACGTCGAAGTAGTCCCAGCGCAGGCCGGCGTTGATGACCAGGTCGCGGTATTCGATCTTGTCCTGGATGAACCCGGCCGCCAATGTGGGTTCGCGCGGCCCTTCGAGGCCGCCCCCGTCGTACTCCCTGCCGAACTCATCGAATCCGTAGAAGTCGCCACGGCTGGTGTTGCGGATCATCACCTTCAGGTCCTCGATGGTCCCTTTGTCTTTCTCCTTGATGCTCTCGGCCTTGGCGATCAGCGCGTCGAGCAGATCGTCCTCGGCGATCCTGCCGGCGTAGTACTCCTGGAAGACCGCATCGAGTTGCGGATACCGGGCCTGGATGGCGCTGCGGATATTGTTGGAGAAGTGCTGGAAGCGCCGCGAGGTCCACTTCTGCAGGTCGAAGCCGGCCTTGAGCTGGTGGACCTGGGTCTGCTTGGTGACGCTGCCGGCCAGGCCCCAGTAATTGTCATGCTCCTTGCCGTAGAAACTGACACGCGAATCTCCGCTCCCATAGTAGGTGGGCGTGCCGGAGCGGTAGAATGGGAAGCCGGCCAGGTCGTAGGCTTTGGGCACGCTGCCCTGACTGGAGAAGCGGGTGAAGGAAGTGTCGGCGCGGGCCGCGGCCACGCTGTCGTCATAGACGATGAAGTTGTCGCCGAAGACCGGATCGAAGATCTCGCGATCCTGGGTATAGAGACTGAAATTCAGCTCGTAGAAGAGGCTGGGGCTGAGGACATGGGTGCCCTTGACGTTGAGCAGGCCCGAGGTCCGGTCCGACTCGGGCAGGCGCGCCTCGTTGAGCATGTTGCGGATGGGGGCCAGATTGAACTCGCGGTCCTCGGTGGTGTAGAGGCCCGTTATCCTCAACTGGATGGGTTTGTAGTCGAAGAGCAGGGTGCCGTTGAAATCGAGGGCGGTACGACCGGTGTGATCGACGTTGCCCGGCTGCAGGCGCAGATCGGCCAGGGTGTCTGGAATGGCGTTCCCCGCCTCGTCCTTGCGCCAGTGAACGCGGCCGCCCCGGAGGCCGGTGTCCACCAAGTTCTTGAAGCCAAACCCCTCCCAGAATACCGGGTCCGAGCCGCGGACCCGTCGCTGGCCGGCCAGGAAGGTACGGACCCTTTTGGTGTCCAGGAGCGGCGCGCTGAGGGTCAGCACCTGGTTGCTGTACCCGTAGGAGTAAGTGCCCAGCTTGTCCTTGTACTTGGAGGTGAACCCGTCCGATTCGGAGAGGAAGCCCACGTTCCACTTGGACCCGCCGGTGCGCAGTTCCTGGAGGATGACCCCGGCGTTGGCCCCGCCGTACTCGGCGTTGAAGCCACCGGCCTGCAACTGCACCTCCTCCAGGGCCTCGTCGATCAGGCCGATCGCCGTGGTGCCCGTTACCACGTTGCGCACGTTGGCGCCTTCCACGTAGTAGCCGATCTCGTCCTCGCGCGAGCCGCGCACATGCAGGGCTCCCTCGTCCTCGACCACGCCGGCCTGCAGGGCAAAGACGTTCTGGACCCCGCGGAAGGGCATGATTTCCAGATCCTCGGCACCGACTATGCGCACCGCGTTGGTGGCGTTCTTGTCGATGATGGGTTTCTCGGCCTTGACCACCATCTCCTGGACCTGGATGTCCGAGGAGCTCAGCTTGGCCTCCAGGTCAGTGGTCAGGTCGGCAGAGACCCGCACCTCCTCCACCACGTAGGCGGCATAGCCGATGTAGGTGATCTTCAGGCTGTAGGTCCCCGGGGGGACGTTGAGGATGAAGAAGCGCCCCTTGCTATCGGAAGTGGTGCCCAGCTTGGTGTCCACCAGACTGATATTGGCTGCCACCAGCGCCTCGCCGTTCTTGGCGTCCTTCACGGTCCCGGCGATCTTGCCCTCGCCGCCCGCCCACGCCGGCCCCACCGCCAGTGCCGCCAGCACTCCGAGGATCCGCATGGTCCGCCAAAACAGATGACCCTTCATCATCTCCTCCTTGGTGATGAATTGCGCGGATTGGTCCGCATCAAAGTACCTAACTATTGCGAAGATTTAACCTCGCTGCAACTTTTTTTTTCAACTTTCGGTGGATTCGGGCGTCTGGAGCGGAATGTTGTGCGGAGTTGTTGCACAGATGTGCAGTAACGCTAGGCGGCTAAAGCGGGGGAAACGGCTGTTTAGTCGATCAGGTGCAGCCAGTCGGAGAGGAGAAAGGAGACGCGGCCGATGAGCAGGGAGAGCCGCGCCATAATGGTGTAGCCGAAGGAGGCGCCGAAGGAGACCATCAGGAACCAGATTCCCACCCGGGAGACCCGGCCCACCACCCCGGTGTGCTCCACCGAAAAGAAGAAGTAGATCAACACACTCACCACCCCGATCAGGATGATGAGCAGGTTGAACCCTTCGATGCTCCAGCTCAGCGGCCTGATGGTGGGCTCGATCTGGGAGAGGAGGAAGGCGGAGATGGTGCGGGGAATGGTCAGGCCGGCGCCCAGGCCCACCACAAAGGCAAAGGCGTAGCGGCTGAGCCAGCCCCAGCGGCGGGAGACCCGGGTCATCATCAGCAGCCCTAAGAGGGCCGGCGCCGCCAGCCAGGCGCTGGCAGGAGCGCCATTGGCCTGGCCGGCAAACGAGGCGATGAGTTCGCTGTAGAGGGTGGGGAACCAGACCTGGCCAAAGGTATAGGCCGCAGCCACCCCCACGTACACGTGTTCGGCGAACTTGAAGAGGGGGTTGTCCTGGTAGAGAAAGCTGTACAGGGCTAGGCTGAAGCCGGCCGCAGTGATCACGCCCAGACCGGTCCAGTTGGCGCTCAATTTCCCGGTAACCAGCAGGATGGCGTTGAGCAGGACAAAGGCCAGGACAAAACCCACGAAGAGGACCCGGTCTCGGCTCATCAGCCCCCCCCTCTGCGGCGCGAAAGGAAGTAGAGGAGGTTGCCCAGCAGGATGAAGGCGATGATGACCAAGTGGGTGATGGACTGGGCCTGCATCCCGGCCGTGGCCGACCCCGGGATGCCCAGCAGGGCCTCGTACTCCGCGGCCCCGGCCAGGCCGCCGATCAGGCCCGCCAGTTGCCCAGACTGGAGGAAGGGGAACATGTCGGGCGCCATCACCGCGGTGCAGCCCACGCCCAGAGCGAACTTGTACTTCTCCTGGCCGTAGGGAATCCACCACTGGTCGATGGAGTTGCCGGCCGCCAGGTCGAAGACAAAGCTGAAATCCGACAGGGCCCCGACGCCTTTGAGCACCTCCAGGCTGTCGGCGGGGGTGCCCCGGGTATCCTGGGGAAAGGCGCTTTTGAACTCCTGGCCCATGTTCAGCACCACGCTGTACGCCCCCGGCTTGTACCCCATATACACGTAGTCCTGGCCGTAGCGGGCACCAAACTCCCCGGCCGCCAGCTCGATGGCCGCCTGGGCCAGGCCAGGCGCATCGGGCCACAGGCATATCGCCACCACCTTCACCTTGCGCTTGAAGCAGTGCCGCAGCACGGCCTTGGCCATGGGCTGCACCTCGGCCTCGGAGCCGGGGCCGTAATCAAAGGACATGAGCACCACCCCGCCCTGCTCGGCGACCCTCTCGATCTGGGCGTGGATCGCCCGCACCGGCTCGGTAATCCGCACCGGCAGGGCAAAGGGCACCAGCAGGGGAATGGCCACGCCGAGAAAGACGCAGAGAAAGATGATACGGCGGTCGAGGTTGAGGAGCCCAGCCTTCATTTTTCCTCTCCGCCCAGGTAGGACCGCTCGATCCCGAAGATGATCCGCAGCGAGGTGGCGATGGCCCCCAGGCTCACCCCCAACAAGATGGCCCGCTTGGCGGCCAGGTTGGGCACGTCCATCAGCCATTCAGCGGCCAGGGGCAGGTAGTCGGAGATAAGGGCGCCCAGGGGCACCCGCCCCAGCATCACCACCACCGCGGCTACCAGCAGGATGGTGGCCTCGCTGGTGCGGGCCCTGAAGGTGCGGTACGCCGCCGAGGCGATGAAGAAGGCCAGGATGGAGAACATGGTGGACCCGCAGGGCACCTGCACGTACTGATAGAGCCACTGGTACCCGCCGGCCTCAGCCTGGGGCTCAAAGGGCCCCTGCCCGTCGTTGTAGAGCACGAAGAAGGCCGTCAGGGCAAAACTGAGGTAGGTCACCAGGCTGTAGCCCCAGCCGGCCTGCTGCTGGCGGATGCGCCGCCAGTGGAAATTGAGCAGGCTGAACAGGCCCAGGAAGAAGGCAAAGGCCGAGACGATCCGCAGCCACAGGGCCAGTGCCTTCTCCAGGTCCTGGGAAGCCTGGTGGGGGATATAATAGGTGGCGATGCCCAGGAGCCCGAAGATCAGGGCGAGGGAGAGGGGCAGGGTGCGCCTGAGGAAAAGCATCTTGTACCCCCTCTCCTCAGTGGGCCGCAAAGGCGCGGGTCAGAAAGGGAACTCCAACGGTGGCCAGCAGGGCGCCGGCCACCAGCACCGCGATGAGCACAGCCTTGCCGAGGTCCTGGCCCTTGAGGCTGCCCAGCAGCCGGGGCTCGCGCGCCAGGTACGCGCTGGCCGCGTAGAGTTCCTCGCCCATCAGGGTGTAGTCGCAGGTGGTGACGAAGAAGGGGAGCTGGGTATAGGAGTCGGTGCCGGCGATCTGGATGGCCCCGGTGGTGCTGCCGGTCTCGGCCAACAAGAGCGCCTCGCCATAGAAATACCCCATCATGATGTGGGCCGCCGGCCGCTCGCGGACCATCACCCCTTCGAGGGCGGCGGCATAGGCGAACTGCTCCGTAGCCGCCAGATACACGCTGTCGGGGTTGTAGGCGTCGGGCCGGCCCGCCTCCAAGTACGCTTCCTTCACCACCTCTTGACTGACGGCCATCACTACCGGATCGTTGTTGGCCACCTTAAGGGCAGTGTCGTACGCCGCGGTGCGCCGGGCCACCCGCCCCAGGATGTTCACCGCCGCCACCGTCGAGATGTTCTCCATGGAATTGAGGCCGTGGATGAAGAGCACCGGCTTGCCCATCTCGGTGGCCCGGCCCAGGGCCTGGTCCAGGGCTTCCAGCCCGGCGATGCGCCGGATGTAGAGGTCGCGGCGGCGGGCCAGGGCGATGCAGGCCAGGACAATGGCCGAGAACCCGCCACCGATGACCAGGTTGTTCAGCTTGGCCCAATTGAACAGGTTCCCCTCGGCCCGGGCCTGAGCCAAGGCCTGGCCCTCGGCCACCTCGCCGCCCCGCCAGGCGTCCACATGAAAAAAGTAGGTCCGCCCGTTTTCGATGGTGGCAGTGCCGGCTGAATCCGCAAGGGTGTACTGGCTGGCGGCGAGTTCATAGTCGCCCGCCCCGCCCGATGCCGCCGGCACCCCGGCCACCGGATAGAAGGGCCCCTCCGGGTCCAGGGCCACCGCCACCTGGTACATCACCCCGTCCTCGTCGGCCATCCTGGGCCAACGCAGGGTGATGCTGCCCCCCGCGTCGTCGGGGGTGTCAAAAGCCTCCACCGAAGCGGGCGCTTCCAGAGCCCCGGCCCAGGAGGCGGCCAACAACAGCCAAACTAAAAAAACGGCGGGGAGATGACCCCGCAGGGCTTTCCCGGGGAGTGGTTGGGCAGGGAAGTCCGCGTGGCGGGGGGTCGGGTAGCGGAGCCAGAGCGAGCGAGGGGACGCAACGCCCCAACGTATGGGGCGTTGCGGGGGCAGAGGGGATGCGATGGGCGCGACACCATCTCTATGGTGTCGCGCGACGCGCCTTGGGAAAACCCGAAGTGGGTCGCTCACCGACGCTCTAGGGAATTTTCCTGTCATTCCTCGATGGCCTCGACGTTGGCCCTGGGCACCAGGGCCCGGACTCCATCCTCAAACTCCACTTCCAGCGCCCGCACCCAGGTCCCCGACTCCATCTGCCGCAGTTCGGCGGGCAGGGCGCTGACCTTGCCCAGCCGGCCAAAGTGGGGCACCCGGATCAACCGCACCACTTCCCCCACCTGCAACCCCTCCCGCTGCATCCCCACCGGCGGGCCGCCCTCCTCCAGACCCGGCACGATCAGTTCGGGCCGCAGCACCCCGGCGCGGATCTGGGTGGCCCCGCACAGGGAAGCCTCCCTGCCCTCACAGGCGCGCAGCAACTCAAAGGTCTTGCGGGCCATGGCGATCCGGCCAAAGCCCTCGGTGGCGATCACCGCCAGCCCCAGGTCCTCGGCCCCGGTGATGGCCACGCCCAGATCGTACCCGAGCAGTTCGCGCAGGTCCTGGTCGCGGATGCCGCCCCCGACCACCCCCACCGCTCCCACCTCCCGGGCCTGACGGATGGCCTGGATGGTGATCAGGCTGCCCCCCACGGCGATCCTGCCCCGGTACTCGGGCCCCACCCGCTCCAGCACTTCGTCAGGGCCGCCAACCGCCAAGTGCACCGCGCCCCAGTACTCGCCGCCCACCCCAAAGATACCCTGCACCAACGCGCCGCGCAGCTCCACGTCCACCCCTTCGCCGGGGATCACTTCCACCACCCGGCCGTCCACGTAGGCCCGCACCTCCACCGGCCGGGGAGCCTGGCGGATCATTACCTGCCCGGTGACCGCCGAGACGCTCTCCACCCTGCCGGCCACCGGCGACTCGACAGTGGTCTTGAACCACTTGATTAAGGGCTTGGTCTCGGCCAAGGGTTCGCCTGCCGCCACCGCCTCCCCCTCCTTCTTGAGCAGGTACCCGGGCAGTTCCGCCGGGGTCACCCCCAGGCGGTTGACCAGGTTGAGGATGCTCACCTCGCCGGGCAACTCGGTGCGGGCCACTACCTGGTCGCGCCGCACCGTCTGCCCCACCTCCACCAGCACCTGACCCTTCAGGGGCAGGCGCCGCTGTTTGCGCATCACCGCCTGGCGGGTCACCCGCAGGCCAGGGGTATAGGCGTGGGCCATCTCAGTACAGCTCCAGGGCCTGGTTCCAGGCCGCGATCTGGGCCAGACGCTCCTCGGGGCGCTCGGCAAAACCCAGGGGTCGGCCGCGGCCATCCAGCACCAGCCCCACCTCGCCGCCCCGGACCTTGCCCCGCCACTCCTGGCCCGGCCCAGCGCCGGCATCCCAGCCCTTGCCCGGCCGCACCGCTGCCTCGGCCTCACCTTCAAAGGGGAAACGCAGCAACTGCCCCACGCTCAGTTTGCCGGTCTGGATTCCCTGGGGCAGCGAAAGCTGGTACGCAGCGCAGACCTCGCCGGGTTTGCCCTTCCCCTTGGGGGCGATGCAGGTGCCCAGGTAGATGAGGCAGTCGCGCTCGAAGACCTCGGTGGCCGCCCGCTCCGAGACCGCGCTGAGCACCCCCAGGTGAGGCATCATGAAGATGCTGTCCACCGCCAACTGTGTCACCCCCTCGGGCTGGAAGGCGTCGATGAGCATGACCGCAGTCTGGGCCCGGCGCGGGGCATGGGAGAGCACCCCACCGCTGCCCACCAGCAGGTCCAATTCCATCAGGTTTACCAGGCTCTCGCCGCCCTCGCGCTGCGAGAACACGTCCGACAGGGTTCGCTCGGCCTGCACCCCTTTCAGCCCCACCGCCAGCTCACGGTGCTGGACAAAGGCCAGGCGCAGGGCTTCGCGGGCGATAGCCTGTTCCAGTTGCAGTTCTTCGAGGAGTTGGGGGATGGTGGTGGGGCGGATCATCTTGTTCTTGATCCGGTCGCGCAGCTGGGCCTCCTCAATGCCAAAAGGGACCCAGCGCAGGATGTCGGCCAGGCCGGCGGAGGCCAGCACGTTGCCGATGCTGTAGGACATGCCCAGGTTCGCGCTCACCGTGCGGTTGAAGACCTCGCCAAAAACGCTGAACACGTCAGTGGTGGCCCCGCCGATGTCTACCCCCACCACGTTGATGCCCAGCCGCCTGGCGATGGTCTGCATGATCTGGCCCACCGCCGCCGGGGTGGGCATGACCGGGGCCCCGGTCCACTCCATCAGCTTGCGGTACCCGGGGGCCTGGGCCATGACGTGCTCTAAGAAAAGGTCGTGGATGGCTTGGCGGGCCGGCCCCAGGTTCTCCCGCTCCAGCACCGGGCGGATGTTCTCGCTCAGGGTGAGGGCGGTCTTCCCGCCCAAAACCTGTTCAACCGCCCCCTGGGCCTCGCGGTTGCCGGCGTAGATCACCGGCAGCTTGAAGCCCACCCCGAAACGGGGCCGCGGGTCGGCGGCGGCGACGAACTCGGCCAGCTCCACCACATGACTGACCGTGCCCCCGTCGGTGCCGCCCGAGAGCAGCACCATGTCGGGCCGCAACTGGCGGATGCGCTCGATCTTCTGGTGCGGCAGCCGGCCGTCGTTGGCGGCCAGCACGTCCATGACAATGGCCCCGGCCCCCAGGGCGCAGCGCTGGGCGCTCTCGGCGGTCATCGACTCCACCACCCCGCCCACCATCATCTGCAGCCCGCCCCCGGCGCTGCTGGTGGAGATGTAGATGTCAACCCCGCGCTTCCCCTGGGCCGGGGTGAGGATGCGCTCCCCGTCGAGGATCTGGCGGCCCGACAGCTCCTCCACCTCCTGGATAGCGTTGAGCACCCCCCGAGTGACGTCCTCGAAAGGGGCCTCCACCGTGGTGGGCGCCTCGCCGCGAAAGGTCTGGCGGTACACCCCGTCCTTCTTCTCGATGAGGATGGCCTTGGTGGTGGTGCTGCCGCAGTCGGTGGCGATGACCACTTCCAACTCAGGCATGGGATTCCTGCGCCTGGGCCAGGGCCTCGATCAACAGATCTATGCCCCGGCGTTTCTCCAGCAGCCGGACCAGCACCTCGTACTCCTCCGGCACAAAGACCAGAGTGGCAAAGGGCGAAAGGAAGGCCAGCACCTGGCTGCCGACAAAGTTGAGCGGCCGCCCCGATTCCAGCAAGAGCAGCGCCGGGGTCGTCAACTGGCGCTGGGCCACAAAACGGGCCAGGCGGACCGCCACCTCCCGCTCCCGGAGGTCGGGTTCCTCCGCCGGCCCCTCCACGGCAAAGGCGTGGGCGCACCAGGCGCTAAGGCGCCGCAGGGCCGACATGGCGTTGGGCAAAGCTGCGGACTGCCTCTGGGTCCCGGGGGGCGCGCAAAAGACAGCCTCTGAAGGAATCGAGACGGCTGGGGCGGGAAAAAGGGCTGAGGAAGATGCCCTCGGGGCAGCGGTCGATGCGGCAGAACTCCGCCCAGGGCCGCAGCCGGCTGCGGCCCAGATGGCGGACCTGCACGCCGGCCTCGCCAAGTTGATAGTGGGTGGGAAGGAAATAGGAGGACAGGGAGGCCAGCAACACTACCAGGGAAAGCAGCCCGTACTCGCTCCCCTCGAAGCTGAAGCTCGCCAGCGCGGCCACCGCCACCACCACCCCGCCGAGGGCGGTGGATTTGGGCCAGGGATTCTCCGCCAGGGGATGAGCCGTCCAGTCCAAGGTGCGGACAGGGGCGGGCGTGAAACCCGCCCCTGCAAATACCGCCGCTCCTGCCGGATCGGCCGGTTCCTGCGCTCTCAATTGTTGTACGTCCGGTCGGCTACCCTGACCCACCACTCCTGGGTGTCGGCCCCCATCGGATACCAGTTGACCCCCTGAAAGCGCCGGCTGTAGGCCCTGGCCACCCGGCTCATCCACAAAAAAGTGTAGGGCTGCTCCTCGTGGAGGATCTCCTGGTAGCGCTGGTACAGGGCGATGCGCTTCTGCGGCTCGAACTCGCGGCGGTATTCCTCCAGGATCTTGTCCACCTCCGCGTCGGCAAAGCCGATGTGGTTCGAGCCGCGGCCCTTAGACTGGGAGGAATGCCAGATCTGGTAGTTGTCGGGCGGAAAGCGCATGCTACCGGTCCAGCCCAGGACCACGGCGGCGAAGTCCTGCCCCTTGACCCGCTGAAGGAAGATGGACCAGTCCAGCTCCCGCACCTGGCAGTCAATGCCGGCGTCCTTCAGCTCGTTCTGCAAGATCAGGGCCACGTCCTTGCGGATCTGGTTGCCCGAATTGACCAGGATCTCGAAGGAGAAGGGGGTCTGCGTCCCGGCAATGTTCTTGTCGAGGATGCCGTCCCCGTCGCTGTCGGCCCAGCCGGCCTGGGCCAGCAATTCGGCCGCCTGTTCTGGGCTGTAAGGGTAGGGTTTGAGGCTGGTGTTGTATTCGGGGCGGAACTTGTGGATCGGGCTTTCGATGGTCTCTCCCAGCCCAAAGAGCAGGCTGCGGATCATCTCCTCGCGGTTGGTCAACATGGTCACGGCCTGGCGCACCCGCTTGTCGCTGAATATGGGATGCTGGTTGTTCCAGCCCACATAGGTGTAGCCGCTGGAGTACTCGATGCCCTTGAGGAAGCGCTCGTTGAACTGGGACGACCAGCTCTTTTCCTTGAACTCCAGCGGTTGCAGGGTGTGCATGTCGAGCTTGCCGTTGGTCAGCTCAATGAAGGCGGCGTCGGTGTTGTTGATGACCTTGAAAACGATCTTGTCCACATATCCGGTGGGCGGCAGTTCCACCGCCCCCTGCCCCCAGTAGTCGGGGTTGCGGGTAAGCACCACCTTCTGCTGGGTGACCACGTCGCGCTCCACGTCGGCGATCAGATAGGGCCCGGAACCCAGGAGCTTGCGGTTGAAGTTCTGGTTAAACTGCTCGGCGAACTTCTTCACCCGCGTGCTGTCCGCGCCCTTTTCCCAGGAACCGTCGATCAGGCTGGCAATGGGGACCGGCTCCAGCAACCCCTCGGGGTCGTAGAAATGGCGGGGCAGGATCTCGAAGCCGCCCAGCACCATGTCGTTGCGGAAGTACGGCTCGCCGCACAGGAAGGTGATGCGGTAGTCCTCTTCCAGGCGCACGTCCCTCACCGCCTCGTAGTAGTTGCGCAGGTGGGGGGCCATCACCTGGGGATTCTGGATCACCTTCATGCTGAAGAGCACGTCGGCGGCGGTGAGCGGCCGGCCGTCGGCGAAACGCGCCTCCGGCCGCAGCTCAAAGGTGTAGGAGAGCTTGTCCGCCGAGATGGCCGGATAGGCCCTGGCCACCAGGCCCTTGAGGGCGTAGGGCGGCTCGTTCTCCGGGTAGAGCAGCGACTCGAAGATGAAGCGGTGGACGGAGGAGGCCCCCGCGTCGCTGGAGGTGTAGGGGTTGAGGTTCTCGGGGTCGGAGAGCATATGCTGCACCATCCAATCCCCGTACTCGGGGGGGGCCGCCTGCGGCTGGCGCAGGGGCGCCGGGGTGGTGCCGTCGAGCACCACGATGTCGCGGGTGCCCGCGAGAATGGTCTGCACCTTGCTCCATACTTCGTCCGCCCAGGCCGGTAGGGCTAGCGCCCCCAAGGTGGCCAGAGCGAGAATGCCTTTCGCTTTTCTCATCTGATTATCTCCTCAGACCGCGGTCAACCAGCCGCGGCAATCCTCGACCTCGGCGTTGACCACCCTGAAGAAGGCTTCCTGCAGGCGGCGGGTGACCGGCCCGCACTGGCCGCTGCCGATGGGGATCAGGTCGATGGCCCGCACCGGGGTGATCTCGGCGGCGGTGCCGGTGAAGAAGACCTCGTCGGCAATATAGAGAAACTCGCGCGGGATGCCCCGCCGCTCCACCCGCATCCCCATCTCCTCGGCCAGGGTGATGACTGTGTGCCGGGTGATGCCCGGCAGGATGGAGAAGTGGGAGGAAGGGGTGTAGATGACCTCGTTCTTGATGGCGAAGATGTTCTCGCCGCTGCCCTCGCTGACCATGCCGTCGGTGCCCAGCACGATGCCCTCGTCGTACCCGTTGAGCTTGGCCTCCATCTTCACCAGTTGCGAATTGAGGTAGTTGCCCCCGGCCTTGGCCAGGAAGGGCAGGGTGTTGGGCGCCACCCGGTTCCACGAGGCCGTACACACCGAGACCCCCTTCTCCAGGGCCTCGGGCCCCAGGTACTTGCCCCACTCCCACACCGCGATCGCCGTATCGACGGGACAGTCGAGGGGGTTGACCCCGCGCGAGCCGTACCCGCGAAAGACCACTGGGCGGATGTAGCACTCCTTCAACTTGTTGGCGCGGATGGTCTCCAGCGAGGCGGCGCACAGTTCTTCCCGCGAGTAGGGGATGTCCATGCGGTAGATCTTGGCCGAGTCGCCGAGCCGGTTGATGTGGTCCTGGAGGCGGAAAACCGCCGGCCCCTTGCGGGTGTTGTAGCAGCGGATACCCTCGAAGACACTGGAACCGTAGTGGACCACATGGGCCAGCACATGGATCTTGGCATCGTGCCAGGGGACCAGTTTACCGTTGAACCAGATCTTCTCAGCTTCCATTGCAGCGCTCTCCTCAGGCGGTTTGGGCGCCCCCTTGGGGCGGAGCTCACAGGGTTTTCTTCAGGGCGATCTTGAAGCTGTCGAAACTGCGGGCCGCGCTGGCGCCGGCCGATGCGTTGCAGTTCGCCTGGCGCGCACGGCTGACCCCCAGGGTGATGTTGGTGGAGGTGTCCACCTCGGGATCGTCGGATTTGCCGGTGTAGTTGAGATTCACCCCCAGGGTGCGGTCCCGGCTACAGCGGTTGAGCACTCGCTCCTCCTGGCCCTGGAGGTATTCGTAGGTCCATTGACGATCCAGGCGGTAGCTGTAGTTGGACCCCAGCGACACCGACTTGGCCAGGCTGTAGGACAAGCCGCCGCTGAGGGTGTGGTCAGCAGCATCCTCCCTGACCAGTTGCGACTGGTCCTCGACCACCAGCAGGCCAAAGTCCTCGGCGGCGTAGGCGTAACGGCCGCTCAGTTGCAGGGCCTCGAAGCAGCGCCGCTGCACCCCGTGGCTCATGCCCCAGCCACGGCGGATGTTGCTCTTGCGGCTCTCCGGCCGGCGGTAGAGCAGACGGTCGAAATCGAAGATGGTGCGCCGGGCCGAGATGTCGAAACTGTGGGTAAAGGAGGCGCCCAACCGCTCGTACCGGGTGCCGACGCTCAATTTCAGGTCTTTGTTCCGCGAGTTGTCGCTGGCGCTGAGGGCATCCAGGTTCACCTTGTGCGAGTAGTTATTGGTCACTTCAGCGTCCAGATTGAACCCGCTGGCAAATTTCCCGCTGTACTTCAGCCGGGCGTTGTTGGTGAAGGTATCGCGGTTCTGCTCGGCGGCGCCGGGGTTGTCGGCCCGGCCGTTGCTGGCCTGATTGGACACCTCCACACTGTGGTTTTCGCTCAACTGCCAGCCCAGCCGGCCGCTGAGGGACATGCTGCTGGTCTCCCGGTCGTCGGTGGAGTCGCGGAAGGCCTCCCCGTCTGGCAGTTCCACGGCCAGCCGGCGGCGCACGTCGGCGTCGTACTTGAGCGAGGCGCTGCTGGTCAACCAGTCGAGGAGTTTGCCCGACACGCTGGCGCCGAGGTTCCACTTCTGGTTCTCGTGGTCCTTGGCGTAGAACTGGTTGCGCGGTTCGCTGTCGGCGTTGGCGGTGTTGGTATTGCGGCTCTCGTTGAAGCCCGCCCGGCCGCTGAGGTCAAAGCCCCCAGCCTTGAAGGCGAGGTCCGACGAGAGGCTGGTCCCCTCGGTCCGGGACAGCTCCGCCACCACCGCGGTGTCCCGCAGCACCAGTTCCTCGATCTCTGTCTCGCTGATCTTGGCCCGGGTCACCCCCAGCTCCGAGCGATTCTGCGAGAGGCTGAAGTTGGCCCGCAGCTCGTGCGGAAAGGTGTACCCCAAGCTCAGGCTCAGGCTCTCGTTGCGGTCCTTGTTGTTCTTCAGGGTGTTGTCCCGCTTCGACACGCTCAGCGAGGAGCTCAGCTTCTTTCCCTTCAACTCCAGTTCGGGCGACACCCGCAGCGAGGCGTTGTACTGTACCCCTTTTTCCTCGATGGTGCTGTCGATCTTGGCCCTGCTGGCCCGCCGGGCGGTGATCGCCCCTGGGGTCACATTGGCACTCAGGCTGCGAAAGGGCCCGCTCTGGAGCGGGTTGTACTGAAACCGGAACCCGTAGCTCTGGCTGCGGATCTTCTGCTTCTGCAGGGTGGCGCTGCGGCTGGAGGCGCTGGCCTGGACGCCGATGGAGGCCCGCGGTCCCAAGATGGGATAATTGACCGAGGAGCGCACCGAGGCGTTGTCCTGCCACACGTTCAGCCCGTCGCGCTGGTTTAGGGTGTATCCGAGGTCTGTGGAAAGCGAAATGCGCATCGAGTCTGCTTGGGAAGAGAGGGCCACGGGAAAAGCCCAGTTCATACCGGGCAGGTTGGGTTGCCAGCTCAAACGGTCGCTGCTCTTGCTGAAGCTCAGGCTGTACGACTCGCCCACGGCCGCGTCGGCGGCGGCCAGCGCCATTGCCAGAGCCAGGATCACCGGGTACACGGTCGGGCCTCCGCCCCGCCAAAAGCGTCGCTGAGGCGGCCAAACTCCTCCAGGCTCAGGGTCTCGGGCCGCCGGCTCAGGTCCATGGCGGCGGCCGCCCCCCACGCCTCCAGCACCTCCCGCCGGCCATCGACCATACCCAGCAGCGAATTGCGCAGCATCTTGCGGCGCTGGCCAAAGGCCGTGCGCACCAAGCGGCCGAAGATCCGCTCGTCCCGCACCGGGTAGCGCGGCGGCCCGAAATCCAACTCCACTACCGTGGAATGGACCTGGGGCACCGGCCTGAAAGCGCCGGGGACCACCTGGATGCGGGTATGGACCTGGGCCCGCAGGCCCAAGAGCACCGTCAGCAGGCTGTAGTCCTTGGTGCCAGGCCGCGCTGCCAGGCGGCGGGCCACCTCCTGCTGTACCATCAGCACCGCGGCCCGAATGTGGTCCGCCTGTTCCAGCATACCGAAAAGCAAGGGCGCGGTGATGTTGTAGGGCAGATTGCCCACCACCAGCAACCGCTCCCGGCCCTCCTCGCGCAGCAACTGTGCCAGGTCCAAGTCCAGCACGTCCCCCTCGATCAGGCGGAACTCGGGGCCGGCCAGGCGCTGGCGAAGGTACGCGGCCAGGTCGCGGTCGATCTCCACTGCCACCACACGCCCGCCCCGGGCCGCCAGGCGCTGGGTCAGCACCCCGCGGCCCGGCCCGATCTCCAGCACCAAGTCTCCGGGCAGGGGTCGGACCAGGGCGACGATGCGCTCGGCGATACCCTGGTCGGCCAGGAAGTGCTGGCCGAAGCGCTTGCGCGGGCGCGGCAGCGGGCCGACGTTCATCCTTTCGCGCCCTGGCGCAACTGCCGCCACAGCTCGGCCAGCACCAGGGGGGCGTGGACGTTGCGCCCCAGGCAGCCAAAGCCCCGGTCCAGTTCCACGGCCAGTTCCTCGACCCCTGCGGCCGACAGCCGCTCCTGAAGCTGCTGGAGAAACTCCAGGCGGTCGGCGCGGGCCACCTCGCCAAAGCGTTGCCAGGAGAGCAGGAACACGTCGCGCAGGTAGTGGCTGCTCAGGGACAAAAACTGCTCCAGCCGCAGCCGGTCGCCGGCCAACTCTTCCACCAGCTCCCAGTACACCCCGTCCTGGTTTTCGAACCCGGCCTGCAAAAACCGCTCTACCTGCCGGCTCAGTTCGTCCAATTCGCCGGCAGCCACCTGCCTGGCCCGCTGCAGGCTGCCTTCGGCCAGGCGGGCAGCCACCTCTGCCCGCTGGGCCTCGACACCTTCCCCGGCGAGCTGGCCAGCCAATTGCTCCCAGCTCAGCCGCCGCAGGGGCAAACGCTGGCAGCGCGACACTACCGTGGACAAAAGCCGCTGGGGCGCCGAGGAGACCAGGATGAAGCAGGCGTGGGGCGGCGGCTCTTCAAGGATTTTCAGCAGCGCATTGGCCCCGGCCGGGTACATACACTCGGCCTCGAAGATCAGCGCCACCTTCCAGCGTCCCTCCACCGGCGCGTAGCCCATCTCCTGCCGCAGCGAAAGAAAGTAGTTCTTTGGGATATTGGCCCGGCCGCGGAAGAAGGAACCCTCCTGCGATAGATAGTCCATCACCTCCGGCCGCACCTCCGTCCACACCTCCCGCCACAGCGGTGGTTCCCGGTCTTCCTTCTCTCTTTTGGACAAGGGCACCAGGGCGCAGAGGTCCGGGTGCGACCAGGTTTCGGTTCTTCGGCAGGGGGCGCAATACCCGCAGGCTTCCTCGCCCCCGGCCCGGCAGTTGAGCGCCTTGGCCAGTTCAAAGGCGAGCCAGCGCTTGCCGACACCGGGCGGGCCGCTCACCAGCACCGCGTGCGGCCCCCGCCCCCGCCGCAACCAGGCGGCGATCAGGGACTTGGCGCGGTCCTGGCCGCAGATGCGCTCATAGGACAAGGAGGGGCTCCCCGGCCGGCCCTCAGTTGCGGTGGATCAGGCTGGCGTCGCTGTCCTTGTCGAAGAAGTGGGCCTTCTCGATCTCCACCGCCAGCTTTACCTCCTGGTCCACCACCGGCATGTGCAGGGGATCGACCCTGGCCACGAATGAGGTCTTGCCGGTGGTTAGATAGAGGAACACCTCGCTGCCCAGGGGTTCCACCACCTCGACTTTGGCAGTGATCTGGACGGTGTTCATCCCGCTGCCCAGGGTGGCCGGATCGTGGATGTCCTCGGGGCGGATGCCAAAGACCACCTCCTTGCCGGCGTGCGGGTTCAGCCACTGCTCGTAGGATGCCGGCAGCGGGATGCGGATATTCCCCTCGTCGAAGACCAGGCTGCCGTTCTTCACCAGGCTGCCGGGGATGAAGTTCATCGCCGGGCTGCCGATAAAGCCGGCCACGAACTGATCCACCGGGTTGTTGTACAGGCTTAGAGGCGTGTCGATCTGGTGAATGCGGCCATCCTTCATCACCACGATGCGGTCGCCCATGGTCATGGCCTCGGTCTGGTCGTGGGTCACGTAAATCATCGTCGCCCCCAGACGCAAGTGCAACTTGCTGATCTCGGTGCGCATCTGGACCCGCAGCTTGGCATCGAGGTTGGAGAGGGGCTCGTCGAAGAGAAAAACCTTGGGCTTGCGCACAATGGCCCGGCCCACCGCCACCCGCTGGCGCTGCCCGCCGGAGAGGGCCTTGGGCTTGCGCTCCAGCAACTCATGGATGCCCAGGATATCGGCGGCCTCCCGTACCCGGGCGTCGATCTCCTCCTTGGGGTATTTGCGCAGCTTGAGGCCAAAGGCCATGTTCTGGTACACGCTCATGTGGGGATAGAGGGCGTAGTTCTGGAAAACCATGGCGATGTCCCGATCCTTGGGCGGGATGTCGTTGACCAGCACCCCGTCGATGTAGATCTCGCCGCTGGTGATCTCTTCCAGGCCGGCCACCATCCGCAGGGTAGTGGATTTGCCGCACCCCGAGGGACCGACCAGGACCACGAACTCCTTGTCCTTGATCTCGATATTGGCCCCGTCCACCGCCACCACGTTCTTGTCGTAGACTTTGCGCACACTCTTGAGGATTACTTCGGCCATGGCCTCCTCCTGCCCAGGTTGACAACCATTACAGTTCGCGATACATGATCAGTCCATCTTCCACCGGCCGGGTATAGAATCTCGCCAGCCGCCCTTCCTCTCCAAAACCCCAGCAGTGGTAGAGTTTGAGGGCGGTCAGGTTGCTGGCTCGCACCTCCAGGCGGCATCCCCCGCAACCCCGTCGGCGGGCCCGATTCAGGATCTCCAGCAGGAGCCGGCTTCCCCAACCCTGCCGGCGCCAGGCCGTAGCGACGGCCAAACTGGCCAGGTGGAATAGCGCGCCCTCCGTCTGACCTAGGCAGTAGCCGACTAGTTCCCCCTCCACCCACAGCCCTAAACACAGTCCTGATTCTTCCTGTACTAGCCAGCCCAATTCCCCTGCCGACCAGGGATTGGCAAAGGATTGGCGCTCGATGGCGGCCACAGCCTTCAGATGCTCTAAACCCAACCGAACAAAATGCTCCGCAGGGACAACCCGCTGCTCAAGGGAGGAATCGGCCCTGTCCATCCCGGCCTTCCATTTCTAGAGGCTCACCCCCGGCCCCCGCAGGTACTCGGGCTCCACCGCCGCCAGATCGGCCACCTCCCCCGTTCGCAGGCGGTACTGGGCCAGCCAGCCCAGTACCGCGGCCTCGGGGCGGGCAGCGGGCAAGGGCACCTGCAAAGCCTGTGGGCAAGCCGCCACCAGTTCGCCATAGGCCAGGGCCCCGTCCCCGGTGAAAAGGGTGGGGATGCCCGCCCGTTCGGCCAGCAGCGCTCGAGGGTCGATGGCCCGCGCTTCCTCCAAGAGGAGGGGCCGGCCGTCCCCGGTGTCGTACAAGGCTGCGTAGACCTCGCCTTTGCGCGCGTCTAACATGGGGCAGACGGGGTGGCGCGCATAGGGCAGACGCGCGGCCAGTACCTCCAGGGTGGACACCGTCACCAGGGGCAGTTCCCGGGCCAGGCAGAAGCCCTTGGCCGCGCCCAGGCCCAGCCTCAACCCGGTGAAGGAGCCCGGCCCGATGGTCACGGCGACGGCCTTCACCTGGTCGAAACCGCAGCCGGCCACCTTCAGCGCCTCCTCCACCTCGACGAAAAGGCGCTGGTGGTGCTGCAACCCCACGTCGAAATAGCGGCTGACCAGAACCCGCGCCTCAGCCACCAGGGCTACGCTGCCGGCCGGGGTGGCGGTGTCGAAGGCGAGGATCAGGGCCTCTTTCACAACAGATTTAACTGCGGCCCTTCGGGGACGGGTCTTCCCAGGTGTTCGTACGCCCGGGCCATCGCCTGCCTGCCTCTGGGGGTGCGCTTGAGGAAGCCCTCCTTAATCAGATAGGGCTCGTAGACCTCTTCGAGGGTTTCCTCGTCCTCGCCGATGACCGCCGCCAGGTTGCTCAGGCCCACCGGCCCACCGTTGAATTTGTCGATAACCGCCCGCAGCAGCTTAAGGTCGATCTCGTCCAGGCCGGTGGCGTCCACGTTGAGCAGATCCAGGGCCTTGCCCACCACGGGAGCGTCGATGGTGCCGTCCCCTTCCACCTGGGCGTAGTCGCGCACCCGGCGCAGCCAGCGCTTGGCCAGCCGCGCCGTGCCCCGGGAGCGGCGGGCAATCTCCGTCGCCCCCTCCTCATCGACGCGGAACTTGAGCAGCCGCGCGTCCCGCCGGACGATCTGGGCCAGCTCCTCCACCGTGTAATAGTCTAAATACCCGGTGATCCCAAAACGCGCCCGCATCGGCGAAGTCAAGAGGCCCTGCCTAGTGGTGGCCCCCACCAGGGTGAAGGGCTCTAAGGGGATGTTGACCGAGCGGGCCTGGGGCCCCTGGTCGATCATGATGTCGATGCGGTAGTCCTCCATCGCCGAGTAGAGATACTCCTCCACCACCCGGTTGACCCGGTGGATCTCGTCGATGAAGAGCACGTCGCGCGGCCCGAGATTGGTAAGTACCCCCACCAGATCCCCCGGCCTTTCGAGCAGCGGGCCCGAGGTGGGGTGGATCTGCACCCCCAGCTCGCGGGCAATCACGTAGGAGATGGTGGTCTTGCCCAGCCCGGGCGGCCCGTAGAGCAACACATGGTCCATGGCCTCGCCCCGCTGCTTGGCCGCCTCGATGCCGATGCGGAGTTGTTCCTTGACCTTGGCCTGGCCCATCATCTCGTCCAGCGAGTTGGGGCGCAGGGCCTGGTCGAACTCCCGCTCTTCTCCGTTTGGTTGCGCTTCCACGATTCGGGCTGCCATCTTGGGCCTGCTCGGGGCTTTAGCGCTCCTGGAGGGCGCGCTTGATCAGTTGCTGCACGCTCAGTTCCGCGCCGTCTTTCTCCACCACCCGCTGCACCGCCTGGCGGGCGGCCAAGGAGGCGATACCCAACGCGCTAAGGGCCCGCACCGCCTCCTCTACCGCCCGGGGCGACGACGGGGCGCCGGGCGACGACGCGCCAGCGCCGCCCAACGAAACCCGGTCCTTTAATTCGATGACCATCCGCTCGGCGGTCTTTCTGCCGATACCCTTGATCCCGGTCAACTCCTTCACCCGGTCGTAGAAGATGGCCTCCTGCAGGTCGCGCACAGCCATGCCCGACAACACGGTCTGCGCCAGAACCGGGCCGATGCCCGAAACCCCGATCAGCAGCCTGAACATCTCGCGCTCCGCCTCCTCGACAAAACCGAAGAGATCTTGGCGGTCCTCGCGCACATGGTGGTGGGTAAGCAGCAGCACCTCGGCCCCCACCACCGGCAACTGTCCGTAGGTAGCCAGCGAGACGGCCACTTCGTAGCCGATGCCGCCGACTTCCACCACCGCCCGGGTCGGCGCCTTGTCCACCAACCTGCCCCGCAGGTGCGTGATCATCGCCTGACTACCCGCTGCAAGAGCGCCTCCACCTCGGGCCGGCGCCTGGCCGAAGGCAGGGGCAGGTGCCGCCCCGGCTGAAAGCAATGGCACAGGGCGATGGCCAGCGCATCCGAGGCATCGAGAGGTCGGGGCAGTGCCCTGAGCGCTAAGAGCCGGCAGACCATGAAGCGAACCTGTTCCTTGGTCGCCCGCCCATGCCCGACCACGGCCTTCTTCACCTCGGCCGGCGGGTAATGCGCCACCGGGTGCCCGGCCTTGCGGGCCGCCAGCAAGATCACGCCGCGCGCCTGCCCCAGCTTGGCGGCAGCGTCCGCGTCCTTGCCGAAAAAGGTGCTTTCTACCGCCACGGCATCGGGGCTATAGCCAGCCAGAAGCTGGGCCAAGTGGTCGTAAATAAAAACCAGCCTGTCCTCAAAGGCCAAGCCGGCGCCGGGGCGTATGCAGCCGCAGTCCAAATAGCGGTACTGCCGCTGCCGCACCTCCTCAATCAGTCCATAGCCGGTGCTGGTGCTGCTGGGGTCGATGCCGAGAACGATCAAAGCGCCCCATAAAGCTGAAGATGAAGAGCCGCGAGCGGCTCAGGCCGATTCCAGCAGTTTCTGCAGCTCCGCCTCCGGCGCGTCGAAGTTGGAGTAGACCTTCTGGACGTCGTCGAGGTCTTCGAGCGCTTCTAGGAGATTGATGATGGGCTCCACAACCCTGGATTCGACCGCCAGCATGTTCTGCGGCAACCAGGCCAGCGCGGCCTGGCCGCTGAGGCCCTTTTCCTCAATGACCTGCTTCACCGCCTCGAAACCGACCAGCGGGGCGACGATCTCGTGTACCTCGCCGCCGTCCTGCAGATCCTCGGCCCCGGCGTCGAGCACCAGCATCATCAGTTCCTCTTCGCCGATGGCGTTCTTGTCCACCTCGATCACGCCCTTCTGGGCGAACATCCAGGCCACGGAGCCATTCTCCGCCAGGTTGCCGTTGTGCTTGCTGAAGATGTGGCGGACTTCCGAGACCGTGCGGTTCTTGTTGTCGGTCAACCCTTCGACGATCACCGCCACCCCGCCCGGGCCGTACCCTTCGTAGAGCACCTCTTCGTAGATCACGCCAGGTTCCTCTCCCGTCCCGCGCCGAACCGCCCGCTCAATGGTGGCGTTGGGCATGTTCGCCGCCCTGGCATTCAGTATCGCCGTGCGCAGACGGGGGTTGCCGGATTCATCCCCGCCGCTGCGGGCGGACACGGTGATCTCCTTGATCAGCTTGGTAAAGAGCTTGCCGCGCTCCGCGTCTTTGGCGCCCTTTTTCCTCTTGATGGTGCTCCATTTGGAATGGCCTGACATACTCGGTGCTCTCCCGGCGCGAAACGGTAAATTTGGGGAAAATCTATGGAAATGTATCACAAAAACATAGCCAAAGCAAGGGAAGTGCCGGCGTTCTGCGCCCTTGGTGAACCTCTCAAAAACACAGGAGCGCCCCCGCCTCGGCAAGGGCGCTCCTCAAGGTGCTGCGCGGTCCCCTGCGTTCAGGCCGCCGGGCGTTTGGCCTCCGCCAGAACGCGGTCGACGATGGCGCCAGGCACCTCCTCGTACCGCTCGAATTTCTGGGCGTGTATCCCCCGTCCCTGGGTCATCGAGCGTAGGGCCGTGGCGTAGCGGTCGATCTCGGCCAGGGGTGCCTCGGCGTGGATGATCTGCTGATGCCCCTCGGTGTCCATGCCGCTGATGCGGCCGCGGCGCGCCGAAAGGTCTCCCATCACGTCGCCCATGTATTCCTCTGGCACAGTGACGCTCAGACTGTAGATAGGTTCAAGCAGGATAGGCTTGGCCTTGAGAAAGGCGTCCTTGAAGGCCAGGGAGGAGGCGATCTTGAAGGAAACCTCGTCGGAATCCACGTCGTGGTACTTGCCGTCGTACACCGTCACCGCCACGTCGACCACCTGGCAACCGGAGAGGGGGCCCTCGCCCAGGCATTCCTGCAATCCCTTCTCGACCGCCGGGATGAAATTGTGGGGAATGGCCCCACCCACCACCTCATCGATGAACTCGAAACCCTCGCCACGGACCGTGGGGGCGAGGCGCAGGAAAACCTCGCCGAACTGCCCGCGCCCGCCGCTCTGCTTCTTGTGGCGGTAGTGCCCCTCTGCCCGGCCCTTGATAGTCTCCCGGTAGGGGATTTTGGGTGCCTCGATGTTGACCTCCACCCCAAAGCGGGCCTTCAGCCGCTGGAGCAGGGTGCTCAGGTGGATGTCCCCCTGGGTCAGGAGCAGGGACTGGTGGACCTCGCCGTCAAACCTGAAAACAAAACTTGGGTCCTCCTCGTGCAACCGGGCCATGCCCAGGGCCAGGCGGTCCTCGCCGCCCTTCTCCTTAGCCGAAACCGCTACCCGGATGAGGGGTTCGGGAAACTCCATGACCGGCAGCGAAACGACCTTTCCCTTGCCGCATAGGGTGTTGCCGGTATGGGTGTCCTTGAGTTTCACTAGGGCCACGATATCGCCGGCCTTGGCTTCGGTCACCTCGGTGCGGGTGTGGCCGTTGAGCTGAAAGACCTGCCCGATGCGCTCGGTGGTGTTCTTGGCGGCGTTGATCACCTCGTCGCCCGGCTTTAGCCGGCCGGCGTAGAGGCGCAACAAGGTCAGATCCCCCACATGCTGCTCGCCGACGGTCTTAAAAACAAAGGCGGCCATCGGCGCCTCAGGTCTGGGGTCCAGCCGGACCTCTGCCCCATCCAGGGAAGACAGCAACCCCACCGAGTCCTCGGGTGAGGGGCCATACTGGACCAGGGCATCGAGCAGCCTGTCGGCCCCCACACAATTGTAGGCATCGCCGAAACACAAGGGGAAGAGCTGCGCCTGCAACACCGCCCGGCGCAGTCCGAGTACTAGTTCCTCGGGGGCTAGTTCGCCTTCGCTAAAGTACTTCTCCATCAGCACCTCATCGGTCTCGGCAACGGCCTCCACCAACTGCTGGTGCAGCTCCTTGGCCCGTGCCTCCAGCGGACCGGGGATGGCTCCTTGCTCCGCAGCTCCGTTCTTGTAGGAATACAGCCGCATCTGCACCAGATCGATGAGCTGGTTGAAACCGGGCCCTGGGTTCGCCGGGAACTGCACGGGCACAACCTGTCGCCCTAGGCGCTCCTTGAGCTGTTCCTGCAAACCCGCCAAATCCAGGTCGGTGTGGTCGAGCTTGTTGACAAAGATCAGGCGCGGCAACCCGGCCTTCTCGGCCAGGCCCCAGGCGCGTTCAGTGCCGATCTGAGGGCCGGAGGGGGCGTCTACCACCACTGCAGCCGCGTCCACAGCGCGTAATGCCGATTGTGCCTCGGCAAAAAAATCCGCGTACCCGGGGGCATCGAGGATATTCAATTGGTGGGAGTTCCAGGGGCAGTTGAGCACCGTGGCCGTCAGGGATATCTTGCGCTCTGTCTCTTCCTTAGTGTAGTCGGAAACCGTGGTGCCGTCTTCGATGCGTCCCAACCTCTTGAGCTGGCCAGCGGCGAAAAGCATGGCCTCGGCCAGGGCCGTCTTGCCGGCCCCGCTATGGCCGATCAGGGCGGCATTTCTGATTTGAGCGGTGGTGTAAGCCACTGGCATCCCCTCCAACAATCACTACTGCTAATTTGAACGCCGTTGCGCCGATGGCGCATAACGCGGCCTAAGCTACACCGTCGCCAAGTGCCTGTCAACACAACCAAAAAAAAGGACCCATCCGCGGGGATGGGTCCTCAGGGTGCAGCAAAATAAAAATCCGGCAGCGTCCTACTCTCCCACTAGGTGACCCCAGCAGTACCATCGGCGCAGGAGGGCTTAACTGCTCTGTTCGGAATGGGAAGAGGTGTTTCCCCTCCGCTATAGCCACCGGAAAATAAAGTCGAATACAGATCTGCGTTGAAGACATACCCAGTCTAGTTGAGTCTCTCCGAGAGAATCAAAATACCATAGGAAGACTATGATCGGTCAAGCCTCACGGCCAATTAGTATTGCTCAGCTTCACGCATTACTGCGCTTCCACTTGCAACCTATCGACCTCGTAGTCTACGAGGGGCCTTTAGGTGGGTTACCCCACGGGATATCTAGTTTTGGAGTGGGCTTGACGCTTAGATGCATTCAGCGTTTATCCCTTCCGGACGTAGCTACCCAGCGATGCTCCTGGCGGAACAGCTGGTACACCAGAGGTCCGTCCATCCCGGTCCTCTCGTACTAGGGACAGATCTCCTCAAATATCCTACACCCACGGCGGATAGGGACCGAACTGTCTCACGACGTTCTGAACCCAGCTCGCGTATCGCTTTAATGGGCGAACAGCCCAACCCTTGGGACCTTCTCCAGCCCCAGGATGCGATGAGCCGACATCGAGGTGCCAAACCGCGCCGTCGCTATGAGCGCTTGGGCGCGATAAGCCTGTTATCCCCGGAGTACCTTTTATCCGTTGAGCTTCGGCGCTTCCATGTGCAACCGTCGGATCACTAACCCCTACTTTCGTACCTGCTCGACTTGTGGGTCTCGCAGTCAAGCTCCCTGTATGCGTTTACACTCTACGCGCGATTACCGACCGCGCTGAGGGAACCATTGGGCGCCTCCGTTACTTTTTGGGAGGCGACCGCCCCAGTCAAACTGCCCACCTGGTACTGTCCCCAGTCCTGATTCAAGGACCAAGGTTAGAATCTTAACAAAACAAGGGTGGTATTTCAACGACGGCTCCATGGAGACTGACGTCCCCACTTCAAAGCCTCCCACCTATCCTACACATGCAGTGTCAAAATCCAATGCCAGGCTACAGTGAAGGTTCACGGGGTCTTTCTGTCCTGCCGCGGGTATCCAGCATCTTCACTGGAACTACAATTTCACCGAGTCCCTCGTTGAGACAGCGGCCAAGTCGTTACACGATTCGTGCAGGTCGGTTTTTGGCCGACGAGGAATTTCGCTACCTTAGGACCGTTATAGTTACGGCCGCCGTTTACGGGAGCTTCAATTCGGAGCTTCGCCTTGCGGCTAACCCCTCCTTTTAACTTACCCGCACCGGGCACGTGTCAGTCCCTATACCTAGCCTTACGGCTTAGCAGAGACCTGTGTTTTTGGTAAACAGTCGCCCAGCCCGATTATCTGTGGCCTCTTTGGGCTCCACCCGCGAGGGGCTTCACCTACTCAAGGCATCCCTTCTTCCGAAGTTACGGGATCATTTTGCCGAGTTCCTTAACGAGGGTTCTCTCGCTCACCTTTGGATACTCTCCTCATCTACCTGTGTCGGTTTGCGGTACGGGCACCTGCGGTGCTCGCATAGAGGTTTTTCTCGGCAGTATGGTTAGGGTCAGTTTATGCTGCTACGCAGCTCCCCATCGCCTCTCGGAGTAGCGGTTGCTCGGATTTGCCTGAGCAACCCCCCTACGGGCTTGGACCAGCATTTCCAGTCGCTGGCTGACCTTTCACTCCTGCGTCACCCCATAGCTCAAACGCCCCGCCGGTGGTACAGGAATTTTGACCTGTTGTCCATCACCTACGCCTTTCGGCCTCGGCTTAGGCCCCGACTAACCCCAGGAGGACGAACCTGGCCCGGGAACCCTTAGATTTTCGGTGAGCAGGATTCTCACCTGCTTTTCGCTACTCATGCCGACATAATCACTTCCATCTCGTCCAGCAGACCTTGTCGGTCCACCTTCATCCTACTATGGAACGCTCCCCTACCAAACCGCACTTCGCGAACGAAGCGCGGAGTCCGCAGCTTCGGTGATGAGCTTAGCCCCGGTACATTATCGGCGCAAAACCACTCGACTAGTGAGCAATTACGCACTCTTTAAATGATGGCTGCTTCTAAGCCAACATCCTAGCTGTCTATGCAATCTCACATCCTTATGGTCACTTAGCTCACACTTGGGGACCTTAGCTGGCGGTCTGGGTTGTTTCCCTCTTGCCTACGGAGTTTATCCCTCGCAAGCTGACTCCCTTGGAACAAGTCAATGGCATTCGGAGTTTGGTTCGGTTTGGTAACCTTGTAGGGCCCCTAGCCGATCCAGTGCTCTACCTCCACGACTCTTGCCAAGAGGCTAGCCCTAAAGCTATTTCGGGGAGAACCAGCTATCTCTAGGTTTGATTGGCCTTTCACTCCTACCCACAGTTCATCCGAGAATTTTTCAACATTCACCAGTTCGGACCTCCACGAGATGTTACTCCCGCTTCATCCTGACCATGGGTAGATCACCTAGCTTCGGGTCTACTGCATGCAACTCAATCGCCCTGTT
>VGJS01000021.1:0-30000 GCA_016867395.1 Candidatus Handelsmanbacteria bacterium | reverse complement strand
AAAGCGGGCCATCAGGACCGCCTGGGATTCAAGCTGGCGGGCCAACTCCGCATCCACCTGCGAGTAGAGCAGAGGATGTTCAAGGGTGATCACCCAGCCCACGCCCCGGCTGAGCAGGGAGTCCACCGAACCGTGATTCCACACCGAGCGCAGCGACATAGGGGCGGAGGGACGCAGCGATACCACGTAGTACGCGGGAGTCGGCGGGAACCCGGGCATTTGCAGCAGGCGCTCCTGATACCAGACGCTCTGCCCTGCCTGGCGCAGATCCTCAAGCCGTTCCTGCATCCAGATACGGGTGCGGCGCACCTGGGGATGCCCGTACTCGCTGCCGGTCATGGCGATACACGCCCGGTCCGGCACCTGGGCTTCGATCCACTCGGCGGCCAGTAGCCGGGTGTCGCGGCGAGTCAACAATTGGCTGTGCTGCCAGCTAAAAAGAAATCCGGGAAGCAGAGCGGCCAGCACCAGCACTACCCACAGACCCCGCCAGCGCCGCGCCACCTCTTCGAAGCCCATCGCCGCGCTCAGGCAAAGCAGGGGCACCAGGGGCAACATATACCGTGGAAACACCACCTTGCCGCTGCCCGCCACCGCGTAATAGGCCAGGATGCCGCCCAGCAGTACCAGATCCGCCGGCCGGCGGCGCCAGCCCAACCAGACACATCCACCCAGACCCGCCAGCAGCAGGGGCCAGCCCAGGCCAAGGGGCAGGGTGAACTCCAGGTGGCGCACCCAGCCCCACCCAAGGTCCAGCCCCGCGTGGCCGGCGGCGAAGTGCGCCCGCTCAAAGGACAGATCGCGCCAGAAGCTCGTCCAGTCCAGCAAGGCAAAGGGGGTGCCGGCCACAAAGGCCAGCCCGGTCAGCGCCAGGGACCCGGCTAACTGCCTCCAGCGCGCCGCTCCAGCCGGCCCCAGTACCACCGCCAGCGCCTGAGCGGCCACAAAGATCCCCAGATTGTATTTGGTGGAAGCGGCCAGGCCGAGGAACACGGCGCCCCAGGCTAATTCCCCCCACCTGCCACCCTGGAGGTACTTAAAGTAAAGCAGATACGCCACCAGCAGGTGGAAACTAGCCGGGATATCGACGGTGAGGAAGTGGGAGTCCCGCGTGTGGAGAAAGTTAACGCTGAGCAGCGCCCCAGCAACCAGGCCGAGGCGGCGACCTCCGGCGCGCTGGCCAATCAGGTACAGCAGCAGGATGGAGGCCGTGCCCAGACCCGCTCCCAGCAGGCGTCCCAACAAATAGACCGCCGATGGGTCCACCAGGCATTGGCGCTCGAAGTCCGCCAGCCCCGCAAAGGTTCCCCCCAGGTATCCCGCACAGAAATAGAGCCCGTAAAGGGCTGCCAGAACATAAAAATGCAGGCTGGGGTAGTTGAAAAAATGGGGATTGAGATCGCCCTTGCCCATCCCCCCCGCCTTGTGCACCAAGGTATTTTCGTCGGGCCGGCAGTACAGGTTGGGCAGGCCGAAATCTATACCCCACAGGCGCAGACCCAAACCAAGGACCAGGATCAGCCCCAGGACCAGATACCAGCCCCGGTCTCTGCCAGGCTCACCCGGCATCCGCTTGCAGGATCTGGAGTTGGAGTTCCAGGTTGCGCACACCCGTGGCCCCAACCACCAAGGGCGGCTGCCTCTGGCCCAGGGCCTCGTCGAACTGTTCGATCAGTAGGTGCATGAAATCCGCGCCCACCACCTCGGTCTGGCCTTGGCGGAGCACCGAACGATAGATCCCCTCGGCGTCGGCGCGGGCCAGGCAATCGACGATCAGCCCGTTGACCCCGAAGCGCCGCACCGGGCTGCCTTCCTGGCGGTCGCGGATGAGAATCTGGCTGCGGCAGAGGCGCCCACTCGCGACAAAGTCGAATTCGGCCCTGGCCTGGCTGCCGGCGAACTCGACCCGCAGGCTAGCCGGATCGATGGCCCCCCCGGGAAACCAGGCCAGAAGCAGGCTGAGCGGGTGCGGCCCCATGTCGATCCACATGGTCCGCGCATCGCGCTGGCGCCCGCGGGAGACGCTCTCCATCTCGGCGAAAAAGCTGGTGATTTCTCCCAGCGGCCCCCGCACCACCTCGTACAGGCGGCGGTAGTGGGGCAGGGAGGCGGCGTACTGGGTGCAGATCCCCAGGTGCAGCCCGCGCTCCTGGGCCAGTTCCACCAGTTGGCCTGCCTGCTCCAGAAGTTGCCCCGGCCCGGCGCCCTCCTGCCAGACCAGGGGCTTTTCGCACAGGACGTGGCAGCCGGCCTCCAGGGCCCGCCGGGTGCAGGAGAAATGCAGCTCGTTGGGCACACAGACATCCACCACCTGGGGCTGTTCGACCCTTAGCAGGCGATCGAGGTCCCAGTAGGCCCGGCCGGCAAAGGGAAAGGTCTGGCGCAGGCGCTCCGCCGTGGCCGCGCAGCTCCGGGCGTCGCGCCCCAAAAAACCGACCACTGAGGCGCCGGCCTGGTGATGCCACTTGCCGTGGTGTCTGCCGATGCCGCTGGCCCCGGCGATGGCCACGCGCACTCCCCGTGCAGTCATGGTCCTCCGGCAACAATAAAAAGAGAGCTGGCAGGAATGCTGCCGGCTCTCTTCAAAGTTGGAGGACGCGAGTCCCCCAGTATTCCCTGCGGGTGCTCAGTTCTTCTTGCGGGCTGCCGCCTTGGCTTCTTTGACCCGCTGCTTGAGCCGGCTCTCACGGCGCTTGCGGCGGCGGCGCAGTTCTTTCTCGCGATCCCGGCCTTTGCTGGAAGGCATAACGCACTCATCTCCTCGGAATGACCCGGTACACGCCCTTTCGCTAAGGGCCAGGGCAATATATCCAACGAGAAGGCTTTAGTCAAGGCGCTCACCTGGCCAGGATCATCTTGAGCAGGGCCATGCGCACGTACAGGCCGTTGTGAGCCTGCCGGAAGTACGCGGCGCGGGGATCAGCGTCCACCTCCTCCCGATTGATCTCATCGACCCTGGGCAAGGGGTGCATGATGATGGTGTGGGAGCGCATGCAGTCGAGCACCGACCGGTCGATGACGTACTGGCCTCTGGCCTGCTCGTAGTCGCTGGTCCGGTCCCCGAAACGCTCGCGTTGGATGCGGGTCTGGTAGATTACGTCCACCTGGGCCGCCACCTGGTGCAGGTCGCCGCTTTCCTCAAAACGGATCTTGTGCCTTTTGAGGTACGCCTTGATGTCATCCCGCATCCGCACCACTTGGGGGGCGACGAAGTGGATCGTGATATCCCTGTACTTAGCCAGCAGGTAGCACAGCGAGCGCACGGTGCGGCCATTGGCCAGATCGCCCACCATGGCGATGGCGATGCCGTCGAGATAGCCCACCTCGCGTTTGACGGTGTACAGGTCGAGCAGGGCCTGGGTCGGGTGCTGGCCGGGGCCGTCACCGGCATTGACGATGGGCACCTTCGACACCTCAGAGGCCCGCTTGCTGGCCCCGCTCTCGTTGTGGCGCAGCACGATGAGGTCGGCGTACCCGGAGACGATGCGGATGGTGTCCTCCAGGGTCTCCCCCTTGGCCACCGACGAGAATTCCTGGGCGCTGTCGGTGGTGATCACCTCCCCGCCCAAACGCCTCATGGCCGACTCAAAGGAGAGACGGGTGCGAGTGCTGGGCTCATAAAAAAGGGTGGCCATCACCCGGCGATTGAGGATGTTGGAGCCATAATGCTGGACCACCTGCTCCATTTCCTGGGCCACCGCAAAGATCTCCCCCAGCAGCTCCCGGTCGAACTGCTGGGCTTCGACGACGTGGAAAAGACGGGCCATAACCCTCGCTCCGCGATAAGATTTCCCCCTGCTACAATACTTCCCCACCCGATGGCGGGCAAGAAAAAACGCCGCCTGTTGACGCGGCTCACACCTGCGGGAGGCCCCGGCGCCGATTTTTGCCAACAATCCACCATGCCCCGACGCCCTTCGTGTTGTATATTCTACCCGGTCTGTTTATTAGACGATTTCTCCGCAGCGCTCTGCCTTCGAAAGGAATGGACCTATGAGCCCAGCGCGATCCTGCCCGGGGAGATTCCTGTTTCTAGCGGTGGTTCTTGCCGCCTGGACCACCGCCGCCTTTGCCGGCACCAACGCGGGCTTCACCGCGGCCTACACCGGGCCGACCGAGTTGCGCAACCCCCAGATCGGCCAGCTCGTCAACATCGTCGTCTCGGTGCTGGGCACCAAGTCGGTGAAGGGGTACGCGGTGAAGATCCAATACGATCCCCAGTACTTCGCCTTCCAGGGCTACACCCAGGGGAATCTCGTCAGCGGCGCCGTGCCCCTCAGTAGCTCCGCTCCGGTGGACAACGTGCTGGACCAGGCCGAAGGGGGCGCCACCCGCCTGGGGGGAAGCGCCCAGGCAAAATCCAGCGGCACCCTGGGACGCTTTGTCTTCGAGGTGATTGCCCAGGTCCCCACCACGGGCACCCTCCTTTCCATTGTCAGCGTGGAGGTCAATACCTCGGCGGCGGACAAGGATGTGCTCGAATACAGGCCGGGAGCCTTTGGCCTCAAGGCCCAGTACGTCTTTCCCAACGCCCTTTTCGACTTTGCGGTGGAGCGCTCCCACGACCGCGCCGTGGTGGTCTGGAGCAGCCGGAACCGCGGCATTGACGACGAGGTCGAGTACCGCCCGGTCGAAGCCACCCAATGGCTGAGGGCCACCAATCCCCTGAAAACCCGTTTCGCCGCCAATGTGGTCGCGGCCATGCGGACCTTGGCGGCCGCCGACGTCGATCCCGCCGAGGCCGACTCCCTGACCATCCAGCACGCCCTGGGCAGTTCGCCCCTGGCTTCGGGGTCCTTCCCGCCGCTGCGGGAGCTGGCCAGGATCGTCAACACCCGGGTCCACCGCATCCCCCTGACCGGGCTCCTGGCCAACACCACCTACGAGTACCGCGCCTCCTCCGTCGGGTTGCAGGGCCAGCACAGCGACGTTTTCCCCGGCACCTTCCTCACCCGCGGCATGCCCGATCTGCGCCCCATGGTCCTCAACCAGGTGGACGTACAGCCGGGGCCCAGCTGGGTCATCCTGCGCTGGTTCACCGACCGGCCGGCCGACACGCGGTACGCGGTCGCTCTGCGTGGCGCCGGCACCGGCGTCTCCGCGAAGCAGGACACCGTGGACGATGAGGGGGTCAACGCCCACATCGTCGTCCTCGAAAACCTGCTCCCTGACACCACCTACACCTTCACCGTCTCCTCCCGCCGCTTCGGCGCCGACGACCTGGTCTCGGGCGGCCTGCTGCTCGAATCCCGCACCAAGGCCTCTACCACCGGTACCTTCCGGACCCGCGGCGCCTTCCAGCCCCTGCGCTTCGTCGGCCCGCCCACCAGGGTAGTGGGCACCACCACCGCGGTCATCGACTTTCAGGTGAACCAAGGTGCCGACGCGTACGTGGACTTTGGCCCGGTCTCCACCCACAGCGCCAAGGTCACCCAGGCTTCGGTGGTGACGGACTCACTCTACACCGAAACCGTCTCCGCAAGCCAGACTCTTACCCGGCACAACATCACTCTGCCGAATTTGGACCCTTCCACCCGCTACCGCTACCGCATCCGTGCCGGCACCCCCCGGGGCGATTCCCTTAAAACAGATCCGCGCGGCAATTTCCAGTGGAGCCGGGATCTGCAGTTTACTACCACCGCCGCGGCCGACACCCTGCCGCCGGTGATTGTCGAGGGACCCCAGGTGATTGCCCGCAACCAGGTGGCGGTAGTCCGTTGGGTCACTGACGTGGAGACCACCGGCAAGGTCTACTTCGGCTCCCTGGATAGCGCCGGCCTGGGCAGCGCCAACGAGGTCGAGATCGTCGACCTGGCCGCCAACGGCAACCCCCGCTTCGCCCACCGCCACGTGGTCACCCTCACCGGGTTGACCCGCAACTCCACCTACGGGTACCGCGTCGAGGCCACCGCCGCCAATGGCAAAACCGTGCTCTTCGACCCCACCAGTTCGGCGGGGGCGGCCAAGGCGGCGCGCATCCTGCAGCCCCCCGGCGGCTCGGGCAGTTTTGTCACCAGCAACAGCGCCGACACCCAGTTCCCGGTGATCCTCACCGGGCCCACCATCACCGCCAAGACCCACGACACCGCGGTGGTCGAGTGGACCACCGACGAACCGGCCAATAGCGAGGTGGCCTTTGGCGCCACTACTCTGAGCAAGAGCAGTTCATCCGCGGACAACGAGACCAGCCACAAGATGACCCTCAGCGACCTCAGTTCCGGCACTGCCTACACCTACCAGGTGGGCTCCACCGACGCCAGCGGCAACGGCGCCACCCTGAGCGCCAAGGCCATCTTCACCACCACCCCCGAGGTGGACCTGACAGCCCCGGCCATCCTCAGCGGGCCCACGGTTGTGTACAAGAGCGACAATAGCGCCACCATCACGTGGACCACCGACGAGGACGCCACCGCCGAGGTGGGGTTCGGCACCAGTTCCTCCCTGGGCTTTGTCCGCTCCCTGTCCACCACCGGCCAGACCCATAGGGTGACCCTTACGAACCTGAGGGCCAGCACCACCTATTATTTCAAGTCGGCCTCCGAGGACCTGAGCAACAACGGCCCCACCGAGAGCGCGGTCCTCAGTTTCACCACCGACACTCAGCCGGACCTCAGCTCTCCGCTGATTTCCGGGGCTTCCGCCTCAGCCTCCGACACCTACGCCATCATCCGCTGGACCACCGACGAGGTGGCCAACAGTTTCGTCGATTACGGCACCGACCAGGCAACTCTGGATTCCAAGGTGGGGGACCTGGAGAATGTCCTGGACCACGAGATCGTGCTTACCAACCTCAGGAACAGCACCACCTATTATTACACCGTCGGCTCCATCGACCCGGCCAGCAACCCCCTTAGCCAGAGCCGGACCCTGGAGTTCACCACCCTGGCCGAGGCCGATCTGACCGCCCCGGCCACCCCCGCCGGCCTGAGCGGCGTCGCCGGCTCAGGCCTGGCCGTGCTTTCCTGGAGCGCCAACACCGAGGTGGACTTGGGCGGGTACAGCCTCTACCGCCGCACCGGCAGCGGGGACTTCGCCGCCCTCGCCACCAACCTGAACCAGACCACCTACACCGACCAAGGGCTGAGCAACGGCACAGTTTATGAGTACCGCCTCAGCGCCAGCGACCGCAACCCGACCCCCAACGAGAGCACGCCCAGCGCCTCCCTGCGCATCACCCCCACGGCCTCGGCCGCTCCCTCAGCGCCTACCGGCCTGACCCGCCAGGGTGAGATCCTGCAACCCACCCTGGTCTTTGCCAATGCCACGCCTGTCACCGCCGGGGCCACCCTCACCTACACCCTACAGGTGTCCTCCCAATCCGACTTCAGCGACGTGACTGCCTCCACCTCGGGCCTGACCGAAGGAGCAGGCAGCGCCGGCACCGGGCGCACGGCCTGGACCCTGAACCGCACCCTGACGGACGGGCAGACCTACTACTGGCGGGTGCGGGCAGTGGAAGGGGTGCTGACCGGCTCCTATTCGGAGACCCAGGCGTTCGTCGCCTTGGCCACCCTGGTCGGGGATTTCGACGGGGACCAGTCGGTCACCTTCGACGACTTCTTCCTCTTCGTCGATGTTTTCGGCCAAACCACCAGCAGCAGCAACTCTAAGTACGACCTGGATAGGGGCGGCACCATCGACTTCAGCGATTTCTTCCTCTTCGTCGATAATTTCGGCAAGAGCATCACCGCCAAGCGCTGGGTGGCCAGCCAGGAACTCGACACCAGGACCCGCCTCGCAGTGGAGGCCCTGGCCGCTCCCGGAGACGCCCAGATCACCGTCCGGGTGCGGGCCGACGAGGTTGAGAGCCTCAAGGCCTTTGGCCTGATCCTCACCTACGACCCCCAGGCCGTGGAGTTTCTCGGCGCCAGCCAACCCGCCGGGGCCCTGCTGGCCGGCAAGGATGCCCCCCTCTTCCGGGTGCTGTCCCAGGCCCCCGGCGAGGTGGTCATCGGCAATGGGCTGACCGGAAGCGGGCAGGTCTCGGGCCAGGGGCTGCTGGCCGAACTGCGATTCCGCCCCCTGGGGGGCCTGAGAACCACCCGTTTCGA
Organism: Candidatus Handelsmanbacteria bacterium; assembly: GCA_016867395.1. Lineage (GTDB taxonomy): Bacteria > Latescibacterota > UBA2968 > UBA8231 > UBA8231 > SICG01. The sequence continues at coordinate 21,949 of VGJS01000021.1, read as the reverse complement.
CCTGCGGGAGGCCTTTGTCCACCGGGCCGGGACCCAGCCGCAGCAGGTCCAGCAGGTGGGCGCGGCGCAGTTGCTGCCCCGGAGCTATGCCCTGGGCGCCAACTACCCCAACCCCTTCAACCCCGCCACCACCATCACCTACGCCCTGCCCCAGGCCGGGCCCGCGGAACTGCGCGTCTACGACATCCTGGGCCAGCAGGTCCGCACCCTGGTCGCCCGGGCCGACCACCCGGCCGGCTTCTTCACCCTCACCTGGGACGGCCTGGACAGCGCCGGCCGCCTGGTGGGCAATGGCCTCTACTTCTACCGCCTGGAGGCCGGCGAGTTCATCCAGGTGCGCAAGATGATGCTGATCAAATAGGGAGAGGGAGCAACAGCAAGAGTAAAGCGCCGCTCGGCAATAACTGGGCGCCGCTTTTTGCTGCGATGGGGGAGGTGCCCTACCACCTCGCTAGGACTCTGTCACAATGGAGATGCGGGGTGTGATACTGCGGTGGGGAGATGACCCCGGAGGCATTTCCCAGGGGAGAGTGGCGGGGAGAGCGGAGCGCTGAGCCAGCGGGGCGGCAAGTCCGCGCCTGGGGAAAGACCGGAGTGGGCCACTCCCCGACGCCTTTCCCCGGCCTACCTGACTACCGCCAGAATCTCCGCTTCGGCGGCCAGTTCCTCGCCGACGTAGGCTCTTGCCTCAAGCTTGCAGGTCCCGGCACGCTGCTGCAACACCTTCAATTCGAGGCGCAACTGGTCGCCCGGCACCACCTGGCGGCGGAAGCGGGCCTTGTCGATGCCGGCGAAGAAGGGGATCTTGCCGGCAGCGTTCTCTAACGAGCGCAGCATCATCACCGCTCCGGTCTGGGCCAGGGCCTCGATGATCAGCACCCCGGGCATGACCGGATGGCCGGGGAAATGCCCCTGGAAACACGCCTCGTTGGCGCTCACGTTCTTGAGCCCCACCACCCGCTCCCCGGGAACCAGCTCGACAATGCGGTCCACCAGCAGCAGGGGGTAGCGGTGGGGCAGCACTTCCATGATCCCCTTCAGGTCCAGAGTCCCTTCCATCACCGCGCTCCCTCCTTCCGCTTCTGCTCGTCCGCCTCCTTCATGCGTTTGAGCAGCTTCTCAGTCAGATCGTAGCGCTCGTCAGCGTAGACGATGTTGCTGCCTGTCGCCACGTCGAAGATGAAATCGTACCCATCCTCCTTGGCCATCTCCTGTATCGCTGTGTTGATCTTCTCGAAGATGGGGCCCGACAGTTCGACGTTCTTCTTCATCAGCTCGCCGTCGGCGCCAAAGGTCTTCTGGGTGAAATCCTGCAACTGCTTCTTCTGCTCGTCCAGTTGCGCCTTCAGTTCGGCCCGCCGCGCCTCGCTGATGAGCAGTTCCTGCTGGTGAAAATCCTCCCCCAGCTTCTCCAGCTTGTTCTTGCGCTCCGTCGTTTCGCTCTCGTACTGCTGATGCAGGCGCTCCAACTGGATCTGGGCGGTCCTGAAATCGGGCAGGTTCGCCCGCAGGGCCTCGGAGTCGATGTACCCCAGCTTGAGGTCCGCCCCGGCCGCACTCCAGCAGAGCGGGCCGGCCAGCACCAGACACCACCACGGACGTTTCATGATCCCTCCCTCAGAAGAAACGGGGGCCGAACTGGAAGTGGGTTTTCCACCCCGGCCGCTCGCCGTCCACCTTGCGCCGGTCGAAACCGTAGCCAAAATCAAAGCCGAGCATACCCATCATCGGCACCATCACCCGGAAACCCACCCCGGTGGAGCGCCGCAATTCTGTGGGGGTGAGTTGGGAGGCCTCGTCCCAGGAGTTGCCAGCGTCGGCGAAGATCAGGCCGTAGAACTGCTGGTTCACCAGGGGGAACCGGTACTCGAGGTTCAGCACCATCATCGCCCGGCCGCCCATGTTGATGTTGTCTTTCCGCGGCCCCAGCGAGGCGTCCTCGTACCCGCGCACCTGCCCGTCCCACCAGTCCACGCCGCCAGGGGTGAAACGGTCGAAGAAAGGCAAGTTGAGGTTGTCCCATTTCGAGAACCCCTGCACCGCCGCCACCTTGGTCTCCAGGCTCCAGATAAAGTTCCAGAAGCTGGGCCGGTAGTAGTTGAAGATCAGCTCGTGGCGGTGGAAATCCACGTCGCCGGCGATAAGCGAGGAGGCCAACTCGGGCCGGTAGGAGAAGACGGTGCCTTTGGTGGGAAACTGGGGGAAGTCGCGGGTGTCGCGCTGGTAGTACAGCTCGAAGCTGCTGGTGGTGCGGGGCTGGTAACGTGGATCATCCCGCAGCCTTTCGTAGTCGGGCTGGAAGTCGGAGTAGCGGTCGTCGCGCAGTTGATAGCCGATGGACAGTGTGGAGTAGGCCGGCCACTGCAGGCGGCGGCCCAGGCGCACATTGGCCGAATTCGATTTGCGGTCGAAGCTGTTGTAGTACTGCTGATTGAGGGTGTAGACCCGCAGCGAGAAGCTGGTGGGGGTGTCGAAGAGCCAGGGCTCGGTGAAACCCACCAGGAACTGCTCGCGCCTGGTGCCGAACTCCCAGCTGAAGTCCAGGTTCTGGCCCGTTCCCCGCAGATTGGGGATCTGCAGGCCGATGGTGCCCACCAGCTTGTCACGGTCGCTGTACCCGGCCCCCATCGAGGCGGTGCCGGTGGGCCGCTCCTCCACCTGGAAGGTCAGGTCGATGGCTTTGGCGGTGTCGAGTTGGCTCTCGGCGGTCTGGATCTGCACGTCCTTAAAGAAGTTGAGCATGTAGAGCCGGCGCTGGCTCTCCTGCACCCGGCTCTGCTGATACACGTCGCCTGGCCGCAGCTCGAGTTCGCGGCGCAGCACCTTCTCGCGGGTCTTGGTGTTGCCGACGATGTTGACCTGCCCGATGCGGAAGGGATGGCCCTCGAAGACGGCGAAGCGCACGTCCACGCTGTCGCCGCGCGGATGCTCCTCGGGAACGACCTCGGTGTCGAGATAACCTTTCTCGTAATAGGCCGACTTGACAAGATAGGCCAGCTCCTGGCCGCCGTACTTGTAGGTCTCGCCCGTTTTCAACGGCAGCTTTTCGCGCAGTTGCTCCTTGGTGAAAAGGCGGTTGCCCTCCCACTGCACGTCGCCCAGCCGGTACTGAATTCCTTCCTCCATTTCCAGGTCGATGAAGAGGTTGCGGCGGCTCTCGTCGTAGTACACGCTGTCGCGGGTGATGGCCGCCTGCTGGTAGCCCTTGCTGCGGTAGAAGGCGAGGATCTTGTCCTTGTCCATGGCCAGGGTGTCGGCCTTGAATTCCCCCTTGCGCCACCAGCGCTTTTCCTTGGTCTTCATCTGCTTCTTGATCTTGTTTTCGGCAAAGGCCCCGGCGTTGAGGACGCGGATCTGCTTGATCTTCACCTTCTCGCCTTCCTTGATGTCGTACTGCAGGAAGACCTTGCCCGGGGCCTCGGCGTCGAAGAGCTTGCCCTCGATCTCGGCGCGCAGGTAGCCCTTCTCGGCGTAGAGGTCGAGGATCTTCTGCCGGCCCCTGGCGATGTCCTTGGGGGCCACTACCTGGCCGGCCACCAGGCCCAGGGCGTCTTTCATCTCCTTTTCCTTGAGGTTCTCGTGCCCCTTGAAGCGCATCTCCTCCAGGGAGGGGTGCTCCTCGACCACGGCGATCAGCCTGACCCCGCCGGGTACCGGATCGCCGTAGAGCTGGATATCGGAGAAGACGTTGAGCCCGTGCAGGGCGCGGACGGCCTCCTGGACGTTCTCCTGGGAGAGCTCAGTGCCGGGCTTGATGCCGATGGTGGAGAGGATCAGCGACTCAGAGACCTTCCGCAGGCCCCGCTTGTCCACTGCGACCTCCACCACCTTGTTCTCCTGGGCCCCGGTGGCCCTGGCCAATCCGAAGCAGAGGCAGAGCCCCCAGAACAGACGCGTTGCGCGCATAACCCCTCCGCAAAACGCACAGGGGCGACCAGCCCGGCCGCCCCTGCGGAATTCATGCCTATGAGTGCAATCTCTTGAGCCGCGCTTCTCCGGCTTTCGCTCGTTTACCAGAATGAGACGGCCCGAGAGGGAAAAAAGTTTCGGCGCCAGGCCCTGGCGCTCAACTGGCGGTCTCGACCTTTTTTTCCTCGACAGTTTCGGCGGCATCCCGCTCGTCGTCGAAAACCAGCGCCTCGCCCTTCTTGGTGACCCGCACCCGGCTGCCCTCCCCAAAGCGGCCGTGCAGGATCTCCTCGGCCAGGGGGTCTTCGAGCAGCTTCTGGATAGTGCGCTTGAGGTGGCGGGCCCCGTAGGTTTGGTCAAAGCCCTTGTCGGCGATCATGGACTTGGCCCCAGGCGTTACCCGCACCTTGATATTGCGGTCGCTCAGGCGGGCCTTGAATTTCTCCAGCTCGATGTCGATGATGCGGGCGATATCCTCCCTGCCGAGTTGGTGGAAGATGACCACGTCGTCGATGCGGTTGATGAACTCGGGGTTGAAGGTCTTCTTGAGGGCATCGGTAATCTTGCCCTCCATCTGCTCCTGCATGCTTTCGGCGTCGGATTTCTGGAAGCCGAGCACCCCGCCGCTACCGATGTCGCGGCTGCCCACGTTGGAGGTCATGATCAGCACGGTGTTGCGGAAATCCACCTTGCGGCCGGTACTGTCGGTCAGGCGGCCCTCGTCAAGGATCTGCAGCAGGATATTGAAGACGTCCGGGTGGGCCTTCTCGATCTCGTCGAGCAGCACCACGCAATAGGGCCGCCGCCTCACCTTCTCGGTAAGCTGGCCACCCTCGTCGAAGCCCACGTAGCCCGGCGGGGCGCCGATCAGCCGGGAAACGGCGAACTTCTCCATGTATTCGGACATGTCGACGGTAATCAGGGCGTCCTCGTTGCCAAAGAGAAACTCCGCCAGCTTGGCGGCCAGGTAGGTCTTGCCCACCCCGGTGGGCCCCAGGAAGATGAACGAGCCGATGGGGTGCTTGGGGTCCTGCAGGCCGGCCCGGCTGCGGCGGATAGCCCTGGAGATGGTGCTGATCGCCTTTTCCTGGCTGATGACCACCTTCTTGAGGTCGTCCTCCATGCGCAAGAGGCGCTCGCTCTCGCTGCTGGCCAGGCGGGTCATGGGGATGCCGGTCATGCTGGAGATCACCTCGGCGATGTCGTCCTCGGTAACCTCCACCACCTCGTTGCGCACCTCCTCCTCCCAGCTGCGGCGCTTCTGCTGCAACGCCTCGCGCAGGTTGAGGGCCTGGTCCCGCAACTGCGCCGCTTCCTCGAAGTCCTGGCGCTCCGACGCCTCCAGCTTCTTGCGGTCCAGTTCCTGGATCTCGCCTTCGAGCCGGCCGATCTCCTCGGGGGGGCTAAGCCGGGCCAGGTGGACGCGAGAGCCGGTCTCGTCGATCACGTCGATGGCCTTGTCAGGCAGATAGCGCTCGCTGATGTAGCGGTCGGCCTGGCGCACGGCGTAGGCCACCACCTGGTCCGCGTAGCGGACGTGGTGGTGAGCCTCGTAGCTGGTCCGCAGCCCCTTGACGATCTCGATGGTGTCCTCCACCGAGGGGGGCTCTACCATGATGGTCTGGAAGCGGCGCTCCAGGGCCCCGTCCTTCTCGATGTACTTGCGGTATTCGTCCAGGGTGGTGGCGCCGATGCACTGCAACTCGCCGCGGGCCAAAGCCGGCTTAAACATGTTGGAGGCGTCGAGGGTACCCTCGGCGCTGCCGGCCCCGACGATCGTGTGCAACTCGTCGATGAAGATGACCACGTCGGGGTTCTGCTGGAGTTCGTTGAGCACCGCCTTGATCCGCTCCTCGAACTGGCCGCGGTACTTGGTGCCGGCCACCACCCCGCCCATGTCCAGGGTGACCAGGCGCTTGTCGAGCAGAATCTGGGGCACCCGCTTCTCGACGATGCGCTGGGCCAGGCCCTCGACGATGGCGGTCTTGCCCACGCCCGGGTCGCCGATGAGGATGGGGTTGTTCTTCTTGCGGCGGCTGAGGATCTGGGTGACCCGCTCGATCTCCTTCTTGCGGCCGATCACCGGGTCGAGTTTGCCTTCGCGCGCCAGTTGGGTCAGGTCGCGGCCAAAGTGGTCGAGGAAGGGGGTCTTGCTCTTCTTGCCCTTCTCCTTGCGGCCGGTGGTCTTGCCCTCTAGCACCGCCAGGGTCTCTTCGAGGGCGGTCTTGTAGTCCACCCCAAAGGCGGCCAGGATCTGGGCGGCCACGCCCTCCTTGTCCTTGAGCAGGGCCAGGAGCAGGTGCTCGACGTCGACGAACTGCGTCTTCATCTCCTTGGCCTCGTTGGCCGCCACTTCCAAAATCTGCTTGGCCCGGGGGGTGAAGGGAACCTCGCCGATGGTCATGGTGCCCCCCGAGGTGGCCACGTAGTCCTCGACCGACTGCTTGACCGTTTCGAGGTTGAGGCCCAGGTTGGTCAGCACCGTGACCGCCTTGCCCTTGCCCTCCTTAATGATGCCCATCAGCAGGTGCTCGGTGCCGATATAGTTGTGGCCCAGGCGCGCCGACTCCTCGCGGGCGAACTGCATCACGCGCTTGACACCATCGGTAAACATGTTGTTCATCGGGGAAACCTCCTGGGCCGCAACCCGGCGACAGCGCCCCGGCGCAATTCTTGAGTGAAACTATCAAACACCCATAGTCTTGTCAAGCAGCGCCGGCCCCTCTGGCCGCCGCTAGTTCGGCCAACCGCTGGCGCACCAGCTCGGCCCGCCGCAGATCGCGCTCCTCCGGCTCCAGCACCCGACCCGCTCCCGCCTGCAGATGGGAGGGCTGGGTGAGGATCATCAGGTGGTTCATGAAACTGGCCGGCACCTCCCGGAGCAGCCCGAGGGTATAGCCCAGCCGCAGGGCCGAGAGCATGTTCATGAATTCCTGGCTGGTCAGGATGTGGGCGTGGGCGAGGATGCCGTAGGCCCGCCAGATCTTGTCCTCCATCTGCGACCGCGCTTCGGCCATCAGGGTTTCCTGGGCATCCCTTTCGTACTCGACCAATTGGGCGATGAGGCGGGCCAGCCCCTCGACGATCTCCTCCTCGCTGCGCCCCAGGGTGGTCTGGTTGGAGATCTGGAAGAGGTTGCCCAGGGCATTGGTGCCCTCGCCGTAGAAACCGCGCACGGTGAAGGCCATTTGCGCCAGGGCCCGCATCACCCGCTCCATGTCCTCGGCCAGCACCAGGCCCGGCAGATGGATGAGCACCGAAAGCCGCAGACCGGTGCCGGTGTTGGTGGGACAGGCCGTCAGGTAGCCCCAGCGCGGCACGTGGGCGTACTCCAGGCCGGTGCCCAGTTCGTCGTCGAGGGCATTAGCCTGGCTCCAGGCCTCGGCCAGCTTCATGCCCGGCAGGATGGCCTGGAGGCGAAGGTGGTCCTCCTCGTTGATCATGATGCTCAGGGACTCGTCGGCGCTGAAGAGCACCCCGCACTGGCCCTTGCCCTCTGCCAGGGCCGGGCTGATCAGCCGCCGCTCCACCAGCAGGCGGCTGGCCACCCCGTCGAGGGCGTTCATCCGGAAGAAGGTGGCATCCCGCAACCGGGCGCTGCGCTGGGCCGCGTCGAGCACCTGGCCGATGACCTGTTCCTGGTCCGCCTCCGTGGCCTTGGGCATGAAGGGCTGGGCGTTCAGGTTGCGGGCCAGCCTCGCCCGGCAACTGACCACCATACCCTCGGCGTCGGCGGCGCCGCTAAGCCAGCGCGGCAGGTTGTTGATCAGGGGGCGCAGGTCCACGGGGATCACCTGCCGGCCGGCCGGTGCGCCCCGCCTTGGAGCAGAGCGATGCGGTCGCGCAACTGGGCCGCCTCCTCGTATTCCTCGGCGGCCACCGCCGCTTCGAGCTGCTGCCGCAACTGGGCCAACTCCTCGGCGGAGCGCGGCGGCTCCTGTACCTCCACCAGGCCCTTGCCCCGGTGCTGGGCGGCGCCGTGAATCCGCTTCAGCAGTTTTTCCAAGGGCGCACCAAAGGCCGCATAGCAGGCGCCGCAGCCCAGACGGCCGATCTTTTGGAATTCTCCCAAAGACATGCCGCATTGGGCGCAGCGGAGCAGGGGGTCGGCGGGGGGATTGTTCTTTTTATCGGCAGGCGGCGGCACTTGCTCCTGGAATTTGCCCATACACACCCCGCACAGGTTGAGGATCTTCTTTTCGTCTTCGACGATCTGCACGCAGATGACGCTGGCCTCGCGCTGGTGGCAGGACTCGCACTTCATGGCGCCCCCCCCCCGCTGCCGTCCTCCATCCGCAACATCCCCCACTCTAGGTGACCCAGGCGGTCCATGCTCTCGGCCAAGACGCGGTCGTGGGTCATAATCACAAAAGCCTGCTGGTGCTCGCGGGAGAGTTGGCGGATCATCTCGTGCAGGTGCTGGCTGGTGGCGGCATCGAGATTGCCTGAGGGTTCGTCGGCCAGCACCACCAGGGGTTTTCGGATCAGGGCCCGCGCCACCGCCACCCGCTGGCACTCGCCGCCCGACATCTCGCCGGGCCGGTGGTGGAGCCGCTTGCCCAGCCCCACGCTCTCGAGGAGCGCAACCCCCTCCGCGCGCACCGCCTCGGCCGGCTGGCCGGCCACCAGCGCCGGCAGCATGGCATTTTCGAGGGCGCTGAACTCGGGCAGGAGGTGGTGGAATTGGAAGACAAAGCCGATGTGCCGGTTGCGAAAGCGGGCCAGGTCGTCGTCCCCCAACCTGACCACCTCGGTCCCGGCGATGCGCAACTGGCCGGCAGTAGGCCGGTCGAGGGTGCCCAGGATGTGCAGCAGAGTGCTCTTGCCCACCCCCGAGACCCCCATGATGGCCAGCAGTTCGCCCTGCGCCACCTCCAGGTCCACCTGCCTGAGCACCTCCAACTCCTCGCTGCCGGTCCGGAAAACCTTGCGGATGCCCCGGGCCTCCAGGATCGTATCGCGTTTCAGCCCCACCCCACCTCCCTCTACATAATATACCGGATGGCCTCGACCGGCAGTAGGCCCGCAGCCTTGCGCGCCGGATAGATGGAGGCCATCAGGCAGATGCTCAGGCTCACCGCAGCGATGAGCGCGAAGTCCAGGGGCTGCATGTCCACCGGCAGGGAACTGATGAAGTAGATGTCCCCGGGGATGGTGATCAGGTTGAAGCGCTGCTGCAGGTAACAGACGGCAAAGCCCAGCGAGCAGCCCAGGCCGGTGCCCAGCACCCCCACCGCCAGACCCTGGTATACGAAGATGCGGCGGATGCTGCCGGCCGTGGCCCCCATGGCGCGCAGGATGCCGATCTCCGGGGTCTTGATCAGGATGGACATGATCAGGTTCGACATGATGTTGAAGGCGGCCACAACGATGATCAGGCTCAGGGCGATGAAGATCACCCATTTCTCCAGTTCCATCCAGCGGAAGAGTTCCGGGGAGTGCTGGGTCCAGTCGCGCACCAGATAGAGTGACTGCAATTCGGCATCCAGGGCCTTGCGCACCGGCACGGCCTGGTCTGCGTCGGCGACGCGGACGTGGAGGGTGGTCGCGGTGTCTCCCATGCCGAGGATGCGCTGGGCGTCGGCCAGGGAGATGAAGGCGAAGTTGTCGTCGTACTGAAACAGGCCGCTTTCGAAGGTGTCGGTGACCACGAAGGGCCAGAGTTTGGGCGTGACCCCGGCCAGGGCCTCCTCCACTTCCATGCTGGCCACAGTCATCAGCAACACCTCGTCCCCCGGACCCACCTTGAGCCGCCGGGCCAGGTACGAACCCAGGACAATGCCGGGGGTCTTGCGGCCAGGGACAAAGCCCAGGCGCAGCACCGGTTCGTCGCGCAGGTGCTCGTGCAGGTCGGAAACCCGGCTGAAACTCTCCGGCTCCACTCCCCAGACCAGCACCCCGTCCACCTCGCCGTTGTCGCGCCGGGCGGTGATCAGCACCTTGCTCTCGATGATCGGGGCGGCCCCGGCAACCCCGGGAAACCGCTCCACCTGCTCCACCAGGCCGCGGAACTCCCCGATCCCCTCGCCGGAGAGGCGCTGCACGGTCACATGGGCCTGCATGCCGATCAGCCGCTCCTTCACCTCGCCGGTGAAGCCATTGGTCACCGAGAGCATGATCACCAGGGCCGCCACCCCCAGGATCACCCCGCCGGCGGCGATATAGGTGATGGTGGAGACATAACCGGTCCGGTGTTTGGAGCGCAGGTATCGGCTGGCGATGAACCAGGCGCAGGACACGTTCCCTACCCCTCCTTGGCCTGCAGCAGATACGCCTTGATGAAGCCGTCGAGGTCGCCGTCCATCACCGCCTGCACGTTGCCGGTCTCGTGGCCGGTGCGCCCGTCCTTGACCAGGCTGTAGGGATGGAAGACGTAGGAGCGGATCTGGCTGCCGAACTCGATGCTCTTCTTGGTGCTCTCCACCGCGTCGAGTTTCTTCTGCTCCTCCATCTTGAAGTGCTGATACACCCGCGCCTTGAGGATCTTGAGGCCCATGGACTTGTTCTTGAGCTGGGAGCGCTCGTTCTGGCACTGCACCACGATGCCGGTGGGCAGGTGGGTGATGCGCACCGCCGAGGAGGTCTTGTTGACATGCTGCCCGCCGGCCCCGCCGGAACGGTACACATCGATCTTGAGATCCTCTTCCTTGAAGTCTACCTCGATGTCCTCGCCCACCTCGGGATAGGTGAAGACCGAGGCGAAAGAGGTGTGGCGGCGGCTGTTAGAGTCAAAGGGCGAGATGCGCACCAGCCGGTGGACCCCGCTCTCGGCCTTGAGGTACCCGTAGGCGTACGCGCCGCGTATCTCCAGGGTGGCCGATTTGATGCCCGCCTCCTCGCCCTCCTGTAGATCCATCACCTCGGCCGCGAAACCGCTGCGCTCGGCCCAGCGGGTGTACATGCGCATCAGCATGGCGGCCCAATCCGCCGCTTCAGTGCCGCCGGCCCCGGAGTTGATTTCGAGGATGGCGTCTTTGGGGTCGTCGGGATCGCTGAGCAGGTTGCGGAATTCCAGGTCATCGACCTGGGTGGCCAGACGCCCGGCCTCGATTTCCACCTCCTGCAGAGTGCCCTCGTCCCGTTCTTCAGTGGCCAGTTCCCACAGCTCGCGCAACTCACCCAAGTGGCCGTTGAGGGTCTCCCAGGAGGAGATGGCCTCCTTGAGGCTGCGGGCCTGACGGGCCGCCTGCCCCGCTTCCTTGGGTTCGTTCCAGAAATCGGGCCGGCCCATGCGCTCCTCCAGGCCCGCCAGCTCGGTCTTCTTGCCGGCTACGTCAAAGATACCCTCCCAACCGTTCGAGGCGTTCCTGGCAATCCTGCAACTGCTCGGCAAGCGAAGGCATCATCAGCTCCTTGTCTTGGATGGGTGGAATGGCTGTCTAAATCTAGGCCCCGGCGCGGCCGGCGGCAATACAGAGCCCTTCAGGGGCCGCCGCGCACCAGGGCGATCTTGCCGGTGTGGACAAAGGAACTGCCCCGCACCTGATAGAGGTAAAGGCCGCCAGCCAGGTTCAGCCCCTCGGGGATCTGCCAGCGCAGTGCCTTGCCCGGCAGCAGGTGGTCGCCGGCCCGCCAGCGCTGCGGCGGCACCCGGTCGACCAGGGCGCCGGCCAGGTCGAAGATCTCCAGCTCCACCGGTTCGGCGGCGGCCAGGCGCAGGGGGAAATGGACCTCGCCCTGCAGCGCCGGCTGGGGAAAGGGTGCCCCGACCTGGCTCAGCGCCGGCCTTTCTCCCTGCAGACCAGCGGCCTTAAGGGCATCGACCAGGCCCCAACCGTACAGGGTGTCCGGGCCGGCTTCGCCCAGGTCCTCGGCCGACCGGCGCAGCGCCTCCTGCACCTGCCCCGGCCCCCAGGACGGCTGCGCCTGGCGCAAAAGGGCGCACACCCCGCTCACCAGGGGCGCGGCAAAGGAGGTGCCGCTGAGGCGCAAGTACTCGGCCCCCCGCACCGCCACGGTCACCACCCCTTCGCCGGGGGCCACCACATCGGGTTTGATCCGCCCGTCGGCCGTGGGCCCGCGCGAACTGAAGCCCGCCAATACCCCGTCCAGGTCCACCGCGCCCACGGCGATCACCCCCGGGGCATCGGCCGGGGTGGTCAGATAATGCCAGTCGGTATTGCCCTCGTTGCCGGCCGCAGCCACCACCACCACGCCCCGCTCCACCGCCAGCTGCGCGGCGCGGGTGGTCAGTCCGGTCTCTCCGTCCAGGTCTGCGTAGGCGTAACCCGTGCCGTCGTCCCAGGTATTGTACCCCAGGGAACTGTTGATAATCTGTGCGCCCAGGCTGGCAGCCCATTCCAGACCGGCGATCCAGCGGTCCTCGTCAGCCGGGGTCTCGGTGGCGTTCTCCTCGGTCTTGGCCAACAGATATTCGGCTTCCGGAGCCGCGCCGCTGAAACGGCCCGGCTCGCGGCCGGCCAGCATCGCCAGCACCTGGGTGCCATGGTGGTTCTGCGTCGAGCGGGTCTCGTCCCCGGTGAGGGGCTGGCCCATCTGGTCGCCGACCACCTCGTCGTTGTTGACGAAATCTCGCTGGGCCACCACCCGCAGCCCGACAAAGGCCGGGTGGCCGCCATAGTTGAAGCCATTGTCCAGCAGGGCGATGCGCATCCCCTGGCCGTACAGGCCCCTGGCGTGCAGGCCGGTGACGCCGATCATATTCAGTTGGGCGGCGGAGGGTTCCTCCTGCGCGGCCTTGCCCCCGGCAAGATGTTGAGGCGGCAGAGGTGCCGCCGGCCGCCTCTGCCTCACCCTTTCCAGGCGCCGCACAAAGGGCCGGGACTCTAACCATCTCTGTTGTTCAGGGGTAGCCCGCATACTGGCCGCGTTGAACCAGCGCGAGACCTGGCGCACCTCCAATCCCTGGCCGCGCAGCTGGGCGAGGTACTCCTCGTCCACCGGCAGATCCTGCGCCGACCTGGGCATCTCCTCGGACCCCTTCCAGACCACCTGCCCCCTCAGCCCATCCGGCTTGTCGCGGAAGAATACCCAGAGCAGGGAACTCTCCTGCGCAACTGCCACCCCAGCCCACAGACAGGCCAGGGCCAGCATCACTTTTCTACTGCTGCCCATCCTCCCTCCGGTCGATCACCTCCACCCCTGCGGGCGCGACAAAGCGGAACAGGCTCGGCTTGAGTGCCCCACCCAACTGATGGTCCTTAAGCGTATAGGTCATCAGATTCTCGCTTTCGTCCCGCTCCTCCACCTTGAGCAAAAGCCAGCGCCGCCGCTCCAGCCACACCTTCAGTTGGCGGGCACCGCCGCCGGGCGGTTGCAAGGTCAGCAGATAACAGGCCCGGCCCTCGAGCCGGGTTTCCTCCACCCCTGCCGGGGTCCATTGCGCGGTGTAGTCGAGCAGCACCTGCCAGGGGGTCCGCATCTCGCCGTTGTACTCGCCGACCACCACCTGCTGGTTCTTTCTGGAGTAGACCCAGATGGCCTGGCCGTCGGCCACCACCAGGTCGCCCCCTTCCACCTCGACGCGAAAACGATCCGGTTTGCGGGTGTAGATCCGCCCGTGCAACTTTTGGGTCTTGTCGAGGGCTGCCCAGTAGATCTGCTTCTCGAAACGCGCCGAAAAGGTGGCTGTGGCGGCGAACTGCTCGCGGGCCCTGGCCGCCGCTTCGGCACCGGTAAGCGCGGTGGCCGCCTGAGGCAGCCACGACAACACCACGATCCCCAGGCAAACGAGCCGGTTCATCGCGCCCCGTCGTCTCCCTGGTCGCGCAACCCTTCCCCGCTTCCCTCGACATAGATCTGGCGCGGCTTGGCCCCGTCGGCGGGGCCCACGATGCCGGCTTGCTCCAATTCGTCCATCAGCCGGGCGGCCCGCGAGTACCCCACCTTCATGCGCCGCTGCAGAAAGGAGGTCGAAGCCTGCTGGTACTCGGCGACCAGGCGCGCGGCCTCGTCGAACAACTCGTCGCGGTCCTGGGGTCCTAAGCCGATCCCGCCCTGGTCGGTGAAGACCGCCACCTCCTCGGCCTGGTACCCGTTGGCCTTGATCGCCGCGACGATGCGTTCGGTCTCCTCGCCGGAGATGAAGGCCCCGTGCACCCGCACCGGCTCGCCCTGGCCGCCGGGCAAGAAGAGCATGTCGCCCCGGCCCAGCAGACGCTCGGCCCCGTTGCTGTCGAGGATGGTGCGCGAGTCGATCTTGGAGGCCACCTGAAAGGCGATGCGCGAGGGGAAGTTGGCCTTGATCACCCCGGTGATCACGTTCACCGAAGGCCGCTGGGTGGCCAGGACGATGTGGATGCCCACGGCCCGGGACTTCTGGGCCAGGCTCATCAGCGAGGTCTCCACCTCGGCCGGGGCGGTGAGCATCAGGTCGGCAAATTCGTCGATGACGATGACGATATAGGGCATGGCCTTCTCCGGCTCCACCCCCTCGACCTGCGGCTCGGCTGGTTTGCCGGCCAGCTTGCGGTTGTAGTCGCTCAGGTTCCGCACCCCCAGTTTGGCCAGTTTCTGGTAGCGGGCCTCCATCTCGGCCACCGCCCACTTGAGGGCCTCGGCCGCCTTCTTGGGCTCGGTGATCACCGGCACCATCAGGTGGGGGATGTCGTTGTACATGGTCAGTTCCACTACCTTGGGGTCGATCATCAGCAGGCGCACTTCTTCCGGAGTGGCCTTGAAGAGAATGCTGGAGATCAGGCCATTGATACACACGCTCTTGCCCGCGCCCGTGGCCCCGGCCACCAGCAGGTGGGGCATCTTGGTGAGATCCGCCACAAAGGGCTCGCCGACGATGTTCTTGCCCAGGGCGATGGTCAGCTTGGACTCAGCCTTGCGGAAAGCCGGGGCTTCGAGGATCTCGCGCAGGTACACCGTCTGGCGGCTCTGGTTGGCGATCTCCACTCCCACCACCGACTTGCCCGGCACCGGGGCCTGGATGCGGATGCCCTTGGCACTCATCACCCGGGCTAGGTCGTCGGCCAGCACCACGATGCGGTTCACCTTGACCCCAGCGGCCGGCTCCACTTCGTAGCGCGTCACCACCGGCCCGGGGCTGACCTCCACCACGCGGCCGGCCACGTCGAAGTCCCGCAGCGCCGCTTCGAGAATGCGGGCGTTCTCCAGCAACTGCTCCCGGTCGATCCCGCCCTGCTCCTGGGGCACCTCGGCCAAAAGATCGAGGGCCGGCATCCTGTATTTGCCCGCGGCCTTCCTGCGCGGACCGGGGGGCAGGGCCGCGGCCGGCCCCGCCTTAAGGGGTGCTGCCTCCACCACCCTGGGCCGCGGCCATTCCGCCGCCACTGGCCGCGAAATCGGTTCCGGCACCGCCACCGGGGCCGGCTCGGGCGCCTCAGGCAGACGGTGCAATTCGGCGGCAGGTTCCGGGTCCTCGGGCGCCGGCAGGAAGGTCGGCACCGGGCGGCGGTCCTGTTCCCCTGGCTCGGCGATCTTGATCCGCTGTTCCGGTTCGGCTGCCGGGGGCGGGGCGGCAAAACGAGGTTCGGGCGCCGGAGGCAGGGCCGGCTCCTGGGCGCTGGATTCTTCCGCCTCTGCTTCCTCCTCCTCGCGTTTGCGCTCGGCCCGCCGCCCCATCCAGTCCCGACCCTCACCCCACAGGCGCGTGCCCCACTCCAGGCCAGCAGCCCCCACGCGGACCATATCGGTGGTGAGGATCATGGCGGCGATGAATAAGGCCCCCAGCAGGATGCCCGAACCTATCCGGCCCCCGTAGGGGATGAGCACGGCGTTGCTGGCCTGGATGCCCAGCCAGCCACCCAGCGTGAAGGCGGTGTGGGTCCCGTAGGTGGGCAGGCCGGCGCCCAGGCTGAAGATCAGCGCCATGCCCAACAGGCCGGCGCTGCGCAACGCCCCCTCGGCCAGGGGCTGGCGCCGCAGCCGGTTCCAACCCCACGACAGGGCCACCAGGGGCAGGACATAGGCCCCGTAGCCGATGCTCAGGAAGGCCCAGTAGCTCAGGTGGGCCCCGATGCGCCCCCCCCAGTTGAGGCCGGCGTCCCGGCTGGAATTGGGGAAATCGTGCGGCGAATAGGAGATCAGGCTGAGGGCGAGGAAAATCCCCAAAGCCCCCAGGACCACCCCCAGCGCCTGGGCGATACGCCCGGAGTTCTGTTCCTTATCTACCAAAGAGATCATGACCTTCCTCGATTGTGCCGTTAGAGCGGGGAGCAACCAGGACAGGCCAGGGGGGACTGGTCTGTGCGGGGCCTCACAACATGCCGGAGCGCTTGCGGAGCACCCATTCGGCCGCCAGCAGCGCCACGGCCAGGATCAGGGGCCAGGGGGGGCCCCACCAGGCCAGGGAGCGGTGCTGCTGGACCAAGCGCGGACGGGCATTCAACTGTTCTACGGCCTGGCGCCATTGGGCCAGGGGTTGGTAATGACCGCCGCTGAGCCGGGCGATCTCTTCCAAGAGCGTGGGGTTGGCCTGGAGATCCGCCGACTCCAAGGTGTGCTCCTCCACGGAGAAGCGCCCTTCATCGCCGCCGATGGGGGTCTGTCCGGCCAGGACCTGAGCGCGCCAGCGGTAATCCCCTGCCCCCAGCCCCCGCCACACCCCACGGTATTCGCCCCGGCCCTGATCCTGTAACTGGAGGGATCGGCCGTCGCCCAGGGTGACCTCGACGTTGGCACCGCTCTGCGGGCGCAGCAACTCGTCAAAAACCTGGGCGGCGAAGACCACCCCTTCGCCGCTGCGATGGATGGAGTTTTCGGTCCAGGCCCGCACCCGCCCGGCCGAGGTTTTGGTCGCCAGCCACTTGACCGCGTTCTGCCAGAAGCGGCGGATGGTCTGCGGCCGACCACCTGCCCCGCTGCTGAGCAGGTCGAGCCGCCAGAAGGCCGCAGACAGGGCGGCGATCACCTTGCCCCGGCCAGAGGCACCTGCGGCCATCACCGGCGGCCGGTCTGGGGTATTCCCTTCGACCAGCACCGCAGCGCCCTCTCTGCGCCGCACCCCCTCGAGGTAACCGGGCAGAGGCGGCAACTGGGCCCAGGGATCGCTGGCGCTGCCCTCCTTATCCTGAACCAGGCGCACCACCGGGTGTTCGCGCCCTTCCAGGCCCATGCTCAGCGGGGTCTGCTGGGTGACCAGCCCTTTACCGACAGCCAATTCCACCGGCAGGAGCCGGGCCATTTCCGGGGGGACTGCCCCCTCCTGCCAGGTCCGCGGGCCACCCACCAGCAACAGGCCGCCCCCCTGCTGCACGTACTGTGCCAGCGCCGGCCCCATCAGGCTGGGCCCCGGATCGACCAGGACCACGGCGTCGGTGGCGGCCAGCCCCTCGGGACTGAGCTGTTTCCCCTGGTAAAAGCGCCCGGGCCGCTCCTCGACCCAGCAATCGACCGTCAGGGTGGAATCCGCCTCCAGGCTCCGCCGCACAAAGGCCAGATCCACGCTGGGCCCGCCGCCCAGCAGCAGGATCTTTAGGCGTTCCTGCAGAACCTCGACAAAGGCCAGGGCGGCGTTGTTGTCGCGGGCCGCCTCGCCCTCCAGCGGCGCCACCTCCAGCCGGTAGGTATGGGGCCCTGCCGCCGCAGATCTCAACTCGAAGCTTAGGGCCTGGGGCCCCTCAGTCAGCACCACTACCTGCTCGCTGAGGGCCTGCCCGCCCTCGGAAAGCAGCGCCTTCACCTGGCGGCCGGCATACCCCCAACTGCTGAGTTCGGCCTCCAGCCGCAGCGGCCGCCCCAGGTATCCCGGCTCAGCCGCCCGCAGGCTTGAGACGCGCAGATCCGCCGGCGGCCGGATGCCGCCCACCCCCAGGGCATAGACGGGCACCCCGGCTTGGGCAGCGACCCGCCCCGGGTCCTCGCCCAGGTTGTGGGCCCCATCCGAGACCAAGAGCACACCGGCCAACTGCTCCCGGTCGGCCACCTGCTCCAGGCCCCTGGTTAAGGCCCAGGACAAGTCCGTGGCCCGCCCGCTTGCCGCCACCCTGGACAAGGTGTCCAGATCCAGCGCATAGGGGGTTTCGGCGAAGCCCCACACCGCCAGGCGGGCCGAAGCCAGGGCCTGGACAAAGTCCGGGTCGGAGAGCGCCGCGGCCGCAGCGGCAAACCGGCTCTGCCCCTCCTCCGCCGTGGCCATGCTGGCGCTGGTATCCACCAGAACCAGGACCCAGGGGTGGATAACCTGCTTGTTCCACCAATCTACGACGATCTCGGCCAAAACCGCCAGCAGCAAGGCCATGGCCAGGCCACGCAAGGCCACGAGGGTCCAGCGCAACGGGGACGCCACCGCCGGCAGGGTATGCCGGTAGATATAACAGGTTCCCGCCAGCGCCAGGGGGATCAGGGTCAACCATATCCAGTATCCTTCCAGGCGGATCTGGAAGTCCAGCCACTCAGCCATGCGTCGGGGAGAGGCTCAGGCGGGGCGCCGCGTCCAGATCCAATCCCGAACTCCGGCCCTGGGAAAGATGGAAAAGGCCAGCCGCCGCAATCATCGCCGCATTATCGGTGCAGAGCACCGGGGAGGGATAGAAAAGCTGGCCTCCCCGGGTGCCCACGGCCTCCTCCAGCCTGGCGCGCAGGCGGCGGTTGGCCGCCACCCCGCCGGCCAGGGCCACGGTCGCGATGCCGGTGCGTTCCATCGCCCTCAGGGTCTTGCCCACCAGGGCATCCACCACGGCCTCCTGAAAGCTGGCGGCGATATCGGGCAACTGTGCCTGGCGCTGTTCCGCGCTCAACGGGCGAACATAGTTGAGCACCGCGGTCTTGAGGCCGCTGAAACTGAAGTCCAGGCTCTGGTCGCGCTCCAGGGCGCGCGGAAAGCCGATGGCCCGAGGGTTGCCCGTGGCTGCCAACTCGGCGATGATCCGCCCCCCCATCACCGAGCCGCTTTCGGGCAACAAACCCAGCAGCTTGGCCACCTTGTCGAAGGCCTCGCCCGCAGCGTCGTCGCGGGTGCGCCCCAGCCGTTCGTACCTGCCCAGTTCAGCCACCCGCAACAGCTCGGTGTGCCCCCCCGAGACCAGCAGGGTGAGGAAAGGCGGGGCAAGGGTATGTTCGATCAGGTTCGAGAAGATATGCCCTTCCAAGTGGTGCACCCCGATCAGGGGCTTGCCCGCGGCCAGCGCCAGGGCCTTGGCCAGCGAAAGGCCGACGATGAGCGAACCCACCAGGCCGGGCCCCCGGGTCACGGCGATGCCATCGACCTGGGCCAGGCCGACCCCGGCCGCCGCCAGGGCCGCCCGCACCACCGGCACGGCGGTGCGCAGATGTGCCCGCGAGGCCAGTTCCGGCACCACCCCGCCGAACAGGGCGTGCTCCGCCTGGGAGGAGATGATGTTGGCCAGCGGCGCATAGGCGTCACCGACCAGGGCCGCCGCGGTTTCATCGCAGGAGGTCTCAATACCCAGAACCAGCATCACCCCAATCCTTCAGCGGCCGGCCACCGCCACCCGCGAGGGCTCCAGGGCGATTACCTCGAACAGGCTGTCCGGGCGCGCCTGAACCACCAGCCCGTCCAGGGTACTGGCGTCGCGGTAATCGACGAAAAGATAGAGCTGGTCGGGCTTCAATCTGCCGACGATCGCGGCCCCGCCCCGCACCCGCACCCGCACCCGGGAGGGTTCCAACTGCACGTGCCTGCCGCTGGCGTGGTGGACCTGCACGGGCACCTCGGCGAGGCTGTTCTCCGCCAGTTCCTGGACATCGAAGTAGACGCGGACCTGCGGTGGGCTTACCTCGACACGCATCCCCTCCGGAGGCCGGATGCCCACCTGGAGGTCGATGGCGTCGCGGACATCGCGCAACACCAGGGTATCGGTGCGGACCGACCCGATCCTCCCCAGGTGCTTGCTCGGGCCGATGAGGTTGACCTGCCGCGGTTCGACCTGGACCCGGCCGACCTGGCGATAGGCTTCGGCCACCTCCACAGACAGGGCGGGCTCCACATCGACCAGGCGTTCGCCGCGCTTGTCGATCTCGACCTCCAGTTCGCGCGGCTCGACGATTTTTCGGATCTGCACATCGACCCCAGGGGCCGCGTTCTCGACCTGGTCCGGGCTCAACCGGTAGGAGTAGACGCTGCCGGGCGTGGTGCCACGCGACTGCACTCTCAGGAAAAAATCCTCCTCCTTGAGGGAGAGCAAATCCTTGCCGCGGCCTGACACCAGCACGCGTACCTTGCCCGGCAGGGCGTTGGCCACCAGCAGTTTCTCGGCGGATAGGTCAGCAGGAACCGCATCGACCTGCAAGCGGATGTCGATTTCCTTCTGGTAGGTGTGCTCGGTCACCGCGTGGAACCACAGCAGCACCGCCAGGGCGCAGGCCCCGCCTATGACCAGCCAGTCGCTGAAGTTTCTCTTCAAGGATGCGTGCTACCTGCCGGCCAGCGGCGCCGGCTTTCTGTACCATGTAGAAAAGGCTCCTGGGATGGGAGCCTTGGGGGGTGGAGTGTTGCGGCGGCGACTTTGGGCGCATCGGCCGGCCCGGAGGCGATTCTCCGGGGCCTTTGCGCCGGCGCCGAGGTTTACTTGTAGGATTCTTTGATCTCTTTGCCGATGCTCAACTCGCCGTTGTCGATCCGAATGTTGAAGCCGCAGTCTGGATTGGTGCAGGCCCAAGCCTTGTAATGGATGGAAGCGCCATCGCGGCCATAGTCGGAGAGCGGAACGAGCACCCCCGTATTGCACTTCAGGCATGGTGGAAACGTCTTATCCATTCTTAGACCTCCCCTCCCTGATCAATGCTCAGGAATTGGCGTTTAGCTGTATGTAAGTTATATCGCTGCCCCAAGATAGAGACGACTGCGGCAATTGTCAAATCAATTCATTCCCACCTGATTGCCCCTGGTGGCGGCTGCCCGGCGATGCGCTGCGTAGTCGAATACGGCCATCTCCTGGGCCCAGGTCTCGACCGACCCTGGCCGCTGGCCCCGGACCTGGGCCAAGGCTAACTGCGGCTCAACCTCGCGGTGGACCAGGTAGCAGGCCAGCATGGTCCCGGTTCGACCCATACCTGCACGGCAATGCACTGCCACCGCAATCCCCACCCTCAAGGCCTGGTCTACAAAACCGACAAACGCGGTGATGGCCGCCAAGTTGGGGGCCTGCATGTCCCCGATGGGCAGATGCAGGTAGCGCAGGCCCTGATGCCGGACCAGTTCCTCGGCCAGCGCTTCCTCGGTCAGGGAGACCAGGGCTCCAAGCCCCTGCGCTTTGAGCCAAGCAAGGTCCTCGGCCAATTGTTCCGGGCTTCCACCCTGGCCGTACGCTCCGCCACCAGGTTGGCCTGCCCCGGCCAGTTGGCCCGGCAGAAGCCAACCGAAATTGTGAACCACGGCCTACCTCTTTTCCACCATCAGCCCCGGCCCCTCAACCCATTCCTCGCCGTTCTCGCCTACCTCCTTCTTCCAGATCGGCACAATCTCCTTCAGGCGATCGATGGCATAGCGGCAGGCCTCAAAGGCCTGGGCGCGATGGGGACTGGAAACGGCGATGAGGACGCTGATTTCCCCGATCTCGAGGCGGCCAACCCGATGCACGATCCCCAAATCCTGGATGCCCCATCGTGCGGCGATCTCGGCCCCGATCTCCGCCATCTTTTTTTCCGCCATCTCGGGATAGGCTTCGTATACCAGATGGCGGGTGGGCTTGTTGTTCGCGTGGTTGCGCACCACCCCGCAGAAATTAACCACAGCGCCGTTGTGGTCCTTGAGAACCTGCTGGTACAGCGCCTCGGGGGAGATCGGGTCTTCGGTTATCCGGAAGATCATCAGTTTCTCCCCCCACTTACCGGGGGAATCAGGGCCACCTCATCGCCGTCCTTCAGCACCGCGTCACCGTCGATGTATTCGGCATTTGCCGCCACCACCAATTTCTCTTTCAGCGGCGCCAGTTTTGGATACCTCAGCGCCAGTTCCTCCCGCAACTCGGCCGCGGTAGTCCCCTCTGCCAGTTCGAGCATCAGTTGTTTGGCGCCAACGGCGTCGCGGCAGGAGGCAAAAAGCAAGACCAGGATTTTCATTAAAGCATGAGGAAAGGGGGTTTTGCCCACCAACATACCCGGGACCGAATACTGCCGCAAGTATGGATCGCGGGGCAAAAAGCAGGGG
>VGJS01000020.1 GCA_016867395.1 Candidatus Handelsmanbacteria bacterium | reverse complement strand
GATGTAGTCGGCCCCGGCCGCGGCCAGGAGGGGCACGGTCTCGCGGCGGATGCCCCCGTCGGCCTGGATCAGGGTGGAGAGGCCCTGCTCGTTGATGTGGCGGCGGGCGCGGCGGATCTTGTCCGGAACTCCGGCGTCCATCGAGGCGCCCTTGATGCCCATGGCCGTCCCGACCACGGTCAGCACGTCGAGCTGCTCCCAGTGCGGAGCCAACAGGTCGAGATCCTCGGTGATCAACAGGGAGACCCCGGCCTGCACGCCCCGCGCCTTGATCGCCTTGAGCACCGCGCCCGGATCGGGCACAGCGTCGAAGCAGAAGATGAACACGTCGGCGCCGGCCTCGGCAAAGGGTTCGATCCAGGCCAGGGGGTCGGTGGTCATCAGGTGGACCTCGAAGGGCTTCTGGGTGTGGGGCCGCAGGGCCTTGACCAGGTCGGGGAAGAAGAGCAGGGTGGGGGTGTAGTGGCCGTCGGCCACGTCGAGGTGGAAACGCTCGGAATAGGGCTCGACGCGGCGGATCTCGGCGCCGAGGTTGCCCAGGTCGGCAGACCACAGGGAGGTGGAGCACTTGAGCATGGAAGATCCTTTCATCAGGGGTCACACATCCCGCACGCTGCCGTCGGCGGCATAGCAGTCCACCGGGCCGCTGTGTTTGCGCATGGGGCTGGCGCGCAGGGCTTCTTCGTCCAGGTCCACGCCCAGGCCGGGGCGGTCGGGCACTTCGAGATGGCCTTTGTCCACCACCCAGGATTCGCGCAGGGCCTGGTCGCGGTATGGTTCCTGGCGCACGTACTCGAGGATGAGGAAGTTGGGGATGGCCAGCCCGAGGTGGGCGCAGGCCGCAGTGGAGACCGGCCCCTGCGGGTTGTGGGGTGCCACCAGCACGTAATAGGCTTCAGCCAGGGCGGCGATTTTCTTCACCTCGCTGATCCCGCCAGCGTGGCACAGATCGGGTTGGATGACATCGACCAGGCGCTTTTCGAGCACCGGGCGGAAATCCCACTTGCTGAAGAGCCGCTCGCCGGCGGCAAGGTCCACCTGCGGGCCGGCGGCCCGCAGCAGCGCCAACCCCTCCAGATCGTCGGGCTGAACCGCCTCCTCGAAGAAGAGCAGTTTGAAGGGCTCCAAAGCCCGCATCAGGCGCAGGGCGCTGGCGGGCCGGCCCCGGCCATGGTCATCCACCATGATATCCACCGCCGGCCCCACGCTCTGCCGCAGGAGCCCGATGCGCTCGGCGAAGATCGCTGTCCGCTCCGGCTCGGGGAGCAGGGTGTCG
This sequence comes from Candidatus Handelsmanbacteria bacterium, assembly GCA_016867395.1. Lineage (GTDB taxonomy): Bacteria > Latescibacterota > UBA2968 > UBA8231 > UBA8231 > SICG01. Next base: position 60,932 of record VGJS01000020.1, on the reverse strand, counting down.
CCGGCCCAGGCCCCGGTCTTCATCGCCGTGTACCCATCGGCCACATCCCGCTGTGCGTCCTCGACCATGCGCTCGGGCTGGTAGATCCCCACATGGGTGTAGAGGCGCACCGACTGCCGCACCAGCCCGCCCAGGAGCTTGTACACCGGCACTCCCCAGGCTTTGCCGCGCAGATCCCAGAGGGCCTGGTCCAGCCCTGCCAGGGCCGAATTGTGTACCGGCCCGCCGCGCCAGAAGCTGTGGCGGTAGAGTTGCTGCCAGATGTGTTCCACCGCCAGCGGGTCTTGCCCGACCAGTCGAGTGGCCAGTCGCTCGACGCAGGCCACCACGCTGTCCTCGTACCCTTCTAGCGTGGCCTCGCCCCAGCCGAAGAGTTCGGTGTCGGTCTCTACCTTGACCAGCACCCAGTTGCGCAGGCCGGCCCAGGAGGTAAGGGTTTGGACCCCAGTGATCTTCATGCCATCAGCGCACCAGGGAGGCGTCGGTGAAGGTGGCGGTGGCCAGACGCCCGGCCCGGATGAAGCCGCCCTGCATCACCGCGATGAAGCGCCGGCGGTCCTCCAGGGCGCTGATCTCCTTCGTCAGGTCCGCGTCCACCACCAGGATGTCGGCCAGCTTGCCCTTTTCCACGGTGCCGAACTCCTCGCCCCGGCCCATGATCTGGGCCCCGGTCTGGGTGGCGCACTTGATCACCTCCAGCGGGCTGAGGCCCACGTAGCTGACAAAGAAGCTCAACTCCTTGGCGTAGTCTCCGTGGGGGTTCCAGGCAAAGCCGTAGTCCCCGCCCATGCCGAGGCGGCCGCCGGCCTTGAGGATGCGCCGGGCGCTCTCGGCCCCGCCCTCAAGGGTTTCTTGGTGACCGTCGATGACCGCCTGCGGCATGCCGATCTCCGGCCCCCGCTTCACGCTGGCGTACTCGAATTGCAGAGCCGGGATCATTGGGGTGTTGCGCTGGAGCAGGAGTTCGAGGCATTCCTCGTCCATGAAGGTTCCGTGCTCGATGGTGTCGTACCCGGCCTTCAGGGCGTTCTTGATCCCCTCGGTGGCGCGGCAATGGCCCGTTACCTTGAGGCGGTGGTTGTGGGCCGTCTGCACCACCGCGTGCATCTCCGCGAAGGTCATACACAGGGTGTGGTGGTCGTTGGTGTCGGGGGCCGCGGCGTCCCCGGTGGGATAGGTCTTGACCCATTCCACCCCGTCCTTGACCAGGGCGCGCACCGCGGCGCGGCCCTCGTCGGGCCCGTTGATCAGCAGCACCAATCCCTCCATGCCGATCTTGCGGAAGTCCGGGTTCCAGTCCATCAGCCCGCCCACCCCGCAGATCTCGCGGCCACTGGCCGCGAGGCGCGGACCGGGGACCAGGCCGGCCTCGATGGCCTTCTTGAGCCAGACGTCGATGTTGAAGAGGCTGCCCCCGCTGCGGGCCGCGGTGTACCCGCACTCCAGGGCCAGCCGGGTATTGGCCGCAGCCAGCAGGCTCACGTACTCGACCGGGTACTTGATATCGAGGTCTTCGAGCGCCGCCACGTTGAAGTAGGTGGGGTGGTAGTGGGCCTCCACCAGGCCGGGCAGGATGGTGCCGCCCTGGGCGTCGATGGTCTGGGCCGCCGGGTCGGCGGGCGGGGCGCCCTGGGCCGGGCCGGCGTAGGCGATGCGCCCGTCTTTGACCAGGACCACGGCGTTGGGCACTGGGACAGCGCCGGTGCCGTCGATGAGCTGGCCCTTATGGATGCGGGTGGAGCCAAAGGCGGTCTGCATGAGCGAGTCCTCCTTCCCTCAGGTTTTCATCTCACCCCGCACGAACCCGAGGGAGAAGGGCATTTCTTCTTCCGCGAGGCTGTGGAGGATCAGCGAGCCGGCGAACCCGGCCTGCTGCAATAGTCCGAGATAGAGCCCGTAATCGAGCACACCCTTGCCGGCGGGCTTGTTGCCCGCCTCTCCGTCGGTCACCAAGTCCTTGGCATGGGCCAGGGCGATGTCCCCGCCCAGGAGGTCGAAGGCGTGGCGCAGGATCTCCCCCATCCGCCCCAGGGTATCCGTGGGGAAGATATTGGCCCCGTCCATACACACCTTCAGCCAGGGCGAGCCCATTTCGTCGATGAGACGGCGGGCCTTGGTCGGCGAGTCCACCACGTTTGAGATCTCCGGCTCAAAGGCCAGTGTTACCTGGTGCTCCTGGGCAATGGGCAGGGCCTGCTCCAGGGAGCCGACCAGGTCGGTCCACGCCTCGTGGGTGCTGTTGTCGGGATGGGTGCGCCACATGTAACCCGGATCGCGGGTACCGGTACACAGGGTGATGATCTCGGTGTCTAGCTCCTTGCAGGCGGCGATCATCACCCGCAGCCGGCTCAGGCCCAACTGTCGCTCGGACGGGTCGGGGTGGGCCATATTGTAGGTGCCAGAGAGGGCGGCCAGTTCGAGGTTGCGCTTGGCGAATTGCAGGCGGATGTGGCGGCACAGGCTCGGATCGAGTTCGTCGGGCATGGCCGGCAGCCCGGCGCTCTCGAAGTTGAACTGCGCGCTCTCCAGGCCGGCCCCGCTCAGGGCGTCGAGGGCCTGTTCGAGGCGGGGCCGGGCGAAGATCTTGGAGAAGGTCCCTATTTTCATCACACGCCTCCCTTCACATCGGCTAGTTGCACCCAGTCACCGCTTTGCACCGAGCGGGCGATGGCCGCCATGGCCCGCACTGCCTCCACCCCATCCTCCACCCCCGCTCCCTGCAGCGGCGGGCCGTTTAGTACCGTCTCGGCCCAGCCTTCCACCTGGAGCTTGTAGAAATGGGCGTCAGCGCCCAGCGGCCGATGGTACTGGCCATCCCTGACAGAGAAACACTCCACGTCGCTGGACTTGAAGAACCAGGGCAGATAGGTCCGGCCCAGCACACTGCCATGTTCGCCGTAGACCTGGAAACCTTCGTGGAAATCCATGCGCACCGCAATAGTCAAATCGAGCTGGCCCAGGCTGCCGTCGATGAAGTCCACCTCCACGAACCAGCAGTAGGCGCCGAATTTCCGGGCCAGCCGGGCGCGCACCGCCCGCAGCGGCCCGCCCAGGAAGCGGGCGTTGTCCACCAGGTGCGAGCCGTGGGTGAGGAGGAAGTAACGCTCCTTATCCTGCTTGGGATCCCCCTCGGGTTTTCGGCTGCCCTGGCTGCGTTCGGGCAGGGGTTGGAGGTTGTCGGTCATGGTGTAGCGATAGGTGGAGTCGCAGTACCAGGCCTTGAGGGCCAGCAGCTGCCCTATCTCCTCGCGGATGAAGCGGTGGGCGAAGACGATGCCGGGGTCGAAGCGCTTCATGTTGCCCACCTGCAACACCCTGCCGGCGCTGCGGGCGCACTCGGCCAGGCCCTCGCACTCCTCCACGTTGACGCCCAGGGGCTTCTCCACCAGCACATGTTTGCCGGCTGAGAGGGCCTGCCGCGAGAGCGAGACGTGAAAGGGGTCGGAGGTGGCGACGATCACCGCGTCGAGGTCGGGATCGGCCAGCATCTCCTCGTAGCGCAGGTAGGTGCGGCGCGGCTGGTGTACGGCGGCCATGCGGGCCACCAGGTCCCCGGCCACGTCGCAGATGGCGTACAGCTCGGCGTTGCGGGCCTTGCGGCAGGCGTCGAAATGGGCGAACTGGGCGATGGGGCCGCAGCCCAGCACCCCCACCCGCAGCAGGCGCGACTCTTTGTTCATGCGGCCTTCTGGGGGTAGCGCTGGCGCAGGGCCTCGCGCAACTCGGCGAGTTTTTCGCGCTCGGCCAGGGCCACCAACTCGCGCAGGTGCTCCTCGGCTTTCACCTCGCGCAAGGTGCCGGCGCGATGCACCTCGATGGCCTGCTGCATGGCCCGGGCGCCCAGGGCCGGGTCGTACTTCCCCTGCGCGTTCTTGATCGAGTTGATGGCCGAGCCGGCCAGGAACATCACCCCGTCGCCGAGTCCCCGCGCTTCGGCCTCGGCCAGGTTAAGGCCGATATTGCCCTGGTCCAGGGCGCCGGCCCGCACCAGCACGGCGGGGGCGATGCCGGGCAGGGGCCGGGAGAGGATCTCCTCCGAGGCGCTCCACTCCTGGCCGTAGGGTTTCAAGAAAGGCGTGCCGGGTCGCACGGGCGCAGTCTGGCGGAAGTCGATGCCGTCGAGGCGGGCCAGCAGGTCGATGGCCTCGCGCCAGATAGCCCGGGTCTTCACCCCGATGCCGGCGTTGTGGCCGTAGATCAGGGGCGGCTGCATCCGGAAAGCCTCGCGCACCATCCGCACCGTCCCCCCGGCAAAGCTCTCGCTGAACATCACCCCCTCGGCCCCGGCCTCCAGGGCCGCTTCCACGGTGGCGAGGATCTCGCCGGGGGTGCCGCTGACGTGGGGCAGAAAGACCAGGCCGCGGCCCCCGCGCTGGTCGGCTGCCCGGCGGATGGCCTCCACGGCCAGGCGGGTGCGCTCTCCCATGGGGGCGTAGGCGAGATTGGGGTAGAGGTCCTCGTCCTCCTTGATAAAGGACAAGAGCGGGGAGGCGGCCGCCTCCCCGGTGAGTTTTCCCACCTCCTCGGCGGTGAGGCCGGCAGTGGGCTTGAGGATGGTGCCAAAGGCCGGCTCGCCGGGGGGCAGGTCGCAGAGGCGGCGGAAACCCTTGGGGCCGTGGGCCGGCCCGGGGAAGGTGCGCAGCACGGCCTCGGGGATCTGCAGGGCGAGCAGGCGCGAGTCCTGGTTCTCGTACACGTCGAAGAGGATGGCCGCCGCGGCGGTGTGCAAGAGGTCGCAAGAGGTCAGGTGCCCGTCGGGCTGCAGCATCATCTTGAGCGGGAAGGCCACGTGCAGGAGGCCCAGCCGGCCGGTACTGTCGAAGAGGTCCACTCCGGCCGGCTGCGCCGTACACCGGGCCAGGAGCGAGCCGGCGGGGGCGTTCTTGATGCCTGAGGTGGCGTGGTAGGCGATCTCGGCCACCGCCTTTTCGAGCCTCGTGCTGCGCAGGGCCATGAAGTAGGTGGCCACCACCGCGTCCTCGCGCGCGGGGGGCGGTTGCAGGGCCAGGCGTTCGCTGATCACCTGGCGCAGGCGCACCTCGCGCGCATCGCCGTCATGCCAGAAGAGTTCGAGGGTCGCCGTATCCAGTGCCGGGGTTCCTGTCATCGGAGCAACACCATCTTCCTTTGGTCAATCACCTCTGCCGATCTCAAGACACACAGATAGACCCCGCTGGCGGCCGGCTCGCCGCGCTGGTTCGTCCCATCCCACCAGGCCAGATGCCTCCCTGCCGGCTGTGCCCCCTCTCCCAGGGTGCGGATCAGCTGGCCGGCAGTGTCGTAGATGCGGAGCTCCACAGTGCTGTCCTCGGGCAGGGCATAGGGAATGGCGGTCTGGGCATTAAAGGGGTTGGGGTAGTTCTGCTCCAGCGCCACTGCTCTGGGTCGGGTGTCCAGGTCCTCCAGCGCCACGGCCGTGGGCATCTCTGGCACCACCCGCAGCTCGTCGAGCCAGAAATTCACCCCTCTGAGATCGTGGTACTCGGCGGCGATCTCCATCCGGCCCATCGCTCTCCAATCAAAGAGGCCCTGGGGATCGAACCACTCCCCCTCCCAGGCACCGTGTTCGCGAAAGTCCCGCAGCGGGAGATGCAAGTGGTGCCACTGCCCGTCCCAGGCAACCAGGGATTCGTCGATGACCGCCCGCAACCGCCAGGGGTGGTCCTCTGGGTCCGCGGTGTCGGTATCGATCAGGCGGATATCGAAGGCCTTGCCCGGGGTGTCGCCGCGCACCCACAGGTCGAGGGCGTATCCCTGGTCCACCAGCAGCGACAGATCCCGGGCCGGCCTGAAGTCCAGGCCGATGAACTGATACCGGTCCACCCCAGTCCAGTGGATGCAGCGCGAGCCTTCAGCCGGGTCCTCCTCCGCATAGTAGTCCACCTGGCCAGGGCCTATCCAGCTGGATTCTGAGAGTTGGTCGCCGAGCAGGTCTCGGTAAAGATCGAACCCCGCCTGCTCGGGCTGCAAGACAAAGTCTCGCTGCTGTGGCTGCCCCAGGCCCAGGGCTGCCAGCAGAGGGAGGTTCAGGTCGTAGTCGAAGAGCCCGGCAGTGCCCGGCTCAAAGAGCCCGAACCCGCCCCGGTAATCCCAGGTGGCCCAGGGGATGCCCCGTGCTTCGAGGTGCTGGCGCACGGTCTGGTACCAAAAGGCCCGCTGATCCGGATCGCTGTTGGGGATGTACACCCCCAGTTCCCCGCAGAAGAGTGGCACCTGGCGCTGGGCTTTGAAGGCGGCGGCGATGTCGAGCAGCTCCTCAACCTTGGCCACCGTGCCCTCGGCGCGGTAGTTGGCCAGCGCACCCTGTATCCAGGTGCCCTTCAGCTGGGCCGGCAGGAGGGGCAAGGGCGCGGCACCGGCGGGAAAGGGCACCCCGGCCAGCGCCAGCATGGAGGGCTGTGTCCAGGTGGCCCCCTGGTGGGTGAAGAGAAACGGCTCGTAGAAGTGGAAGGTGTAGATCAGGTTGCGGTCCGCGTATTGGGGCAGGAGGCTCAGCTTGCGAACGCTGTTCCAGTCGGCGGGGCCGACGATGATGGAATGTAGCTGGTCGTGGGCGCGGATGGCTTCCACCACCTGTCCCTGGAGCTGTCCCCACGTTTGGTCGGGGATATCGTGCGGCTCGTTGAATACCTCGTAGTACAGGCCGGCCGGCCTAGCGCTGAAATGGGCGGCCAGTTGTTCCCACACCGGGACGAGGATCTGGTCGAGGGCAGGCGACATGGCGCTGTGGTCGTCCAGAATGAGCTGCAGATCTTCCGCCTCCGCCCAATCGGCGATCTGGTCGAGAAAAAAGAAGAGCAGCGGATCGATGCGGTAGTCCGGGGGGCCGCTGGTCATGGCGTGCAGGTTAATGGGCAGGCGGACCACGTCGAAACCCAGGCGCCTGATCTGGGCCAGATCCTGCTGGGTAGAGGCGCTCAGCTGTACTTGGCGCACACTGGCGGCCTGCAGCAGTCCGGTCAGGTTGACCCCGCGGCTGAAAGGTACTTCCCCGGCCTGGACCGGGAGCGCGCACAGGCACGACACCAGCGCCAATGCCTGCCTCATGCGCTGAGCAGGGGCGAGGGGCTGAAGCCCAGCAGTTGCTGCGGGGTCTCGAAGAGCACGGCCCGGGCGATGTCGAGGGCCTGCTGACGCGTGTACCAACCCTGGCGGATCTGCTCGGCCAGCACCTGGGCCAGGCAGCGGCGCACGATAGCGGTCTTGCCGTACACCCACTCCACGCAGTAGGCGTCGGAGAAGAAGCCCACGTGTTGGTTGAGGGGCAGCATCTCCAGCCTTTCGGCCATGGTCTTGCGGATGATGCTGGGGAAGAAGTTGTGCCACCAGTACCCGGCCAGGGAGAGGTTGGGCAGTTGGCGGGCCAGGGTGCAGAGGGACTGGTGGCCGTGCTGGCTGGAAAGCAGGCTCTGAAAGCGCAGCCCCGGATGGCGGGAGACCAGTTCGCCCAACTGGCGGATGCTGCGCTGGTCCAGGCGGCTGCCGGTCTCGTGGGGCAGGGGCTCGGCGCCGAAGCTGAACTGGAAGATCACGTCCGGGCGGCGCTTGGCCAGGGCACTCAGGTAATGCTCGTTGATGTAGGTGGCGTACACGTCGCGCTCGCGCGGGCCGGCCTGGGCGCGGTTTTTCAGCGCCGCCTCCATCTGTGCCTCGTCCACCGGGGTCAGGTCCAGGTCGATGGACAGGTGGGTGGCGGTGGCCAGCACCTGGGGCGGGAACTGGGCGACGTAGTGGTCGATGGCGGCGTGCACGTCGGCGAGGGACTTGATCTGGCGTTCGGGGGTGGGCCGCTTGCCCGCGCCGATGGGCGAGGGGCTGCCGGGCTTATTGCCCCAGCACTTCTCCAGTTCGTACAAGGCGGTGTCGTACTCGCCCCACTGGCAGCGGGTGAAGAAGCCCCATTCGAGGGCGTACTGGAGGACGCTGTCCCCCTCGCCCCCTTCGCGGCGGGCCCATTCGGCGCCCACCCGGCGGACGTTGAGCCGGCGGAGGATCTGGTGGTGCCAGGCCACATCGTCGGCCCGTTCGCAGATCAGACTATCCAACGTCTCCCAGTTGCTCTCGGTGACGGGCTCGCGCCAGTCGTAGAGATCGGCGAGGATGGTGCGGGTACCCCAGGAGGTGCTGGTGTTCTGCACGTACCGGAGATAGGGCAGGGCTTCTCGCAGGCGCTGGTGGGCTTCCTCGCGACTGGGCCAGCCGGGGTACTCGGTGAGGCGCCGGCCGCTGGGGCAGCCGGCGGCATACAGGTCGCTGACGGCCATGTGGTAGAGCAGGATGTCGTGCAGGCCGCGTGCACCGAGCTTGGGGCCGACGAGGTGGGTGTGCACATCGATGATCGGCACGGTTGCCAGTTCGGCGACTAGGTCCTGCACGAGTGGGTCGGCGGTCATTCTAGCCTCTTTGGATTTTCGCTGTTGCCTGTGCTGTCGCGTCGGGGGCCACGCCCCATACGTTGGGGCGTGGCATGCCATTCCGGCTCTTCTCAAGGCGCGGACTTGCCGCCCTGCTCGCTAGCCCTGCCCCGCTACCCATCCCCTTCAACGCCCCATACTTTGGGGCGTTGAGGCTCCGCTCTCCCCGCCCCTCGACTGAGTCAGTAGAGACGTGGTCAGATTTCGATCACCACCTTGCCGAAGTGGCTGCCGCTGGCCAGGTGGTCATACGCCTCTGTGGCCTGGGCGAAGGGGAAGGTCCGGTCGATCACCGGGTGTAATTGTCTCTCAGTGAGAAAACGGATCATCACCTCGAAGTGGGCGCGGGAGCCCACGTAGATGCCGTCGAGGCGGGCGTTCTTCATCGCCAGGGGGAAGAGGTTGGCGGCCCCGCTGCCGCCGCCAAGCACCCCCACTTGGGCGATGTGGCCGCCCGGCGCCAGACATCTGAGGGACTTTTCCAGATTCCCGCCCACCTCGACGATGTGATCGACCCCGCGCTTTTCGATGAGCCGCCAAACCTCCTGCTCCCAATCGGGGATGGTGCGGTAGTTGATGGTCTGCGCCGCGCCCAGCGCCCGGCCCCGCTCCAGTTTGGCATCGCTGCCCGAGAGCAGGATGACCCGGGCGTCCAGGGCCACGGCGAATTGCAGGGCGAAGATAGAGACCCCGCCGGTGCCCTGGAGCAACACCGTGGCTCCCGGCTGTAGCCCACCTCGCGTCACCAGGGCATTCCAGGCAGTCAGGCCGGCGCAGGGCAGGCAGGCCCCCTCGGCCCAGTCGAGGTGTGGCGGGAGAAGGATTACCCCTCCTTCTTCGAGAACCACCTGCTCGGCCAGCATCCCGTCGCGCGCCCCGCCCAGGGCGGTGTCCATGACCGGGGCGGTGAAAGGCCCCTGGGGCCAGCCCTGGAAGAAGCAGCCGGCCACCCGGTCTCCGGGTTTCACCCTCTGCACGCCGGGGCCGATGGCCTCCACCTCCCCGGCCCCGTCTGAGAGGGGCACCAGCCCCTCGGTGCGCCTGCCGTACCGTCCCTGCCGCACCAGTAGATCGCGATAGTTGAGCGAACAGGCGCGCACCCGCACCCGCACCTGGCCCGGGCCGGGCTCTGGGGTCGGACCTTGGCGCAACTCCAGGGCAAAACCCTCACCGGCGGCGGCGAGCTGGTACCGCCTCATCTCAGGCCCGCTCTCTGACCACGACCAAACGGGCGCCCGCCGCCGAGCCGATCCGGCGGGTGGCCCCGGCCTTGAGCAGGGCCAGGTCGTGGGGACCTAGTTCCAGTTCCACACCTTCGACCTGCAGCTGGACACTGCCCTCCAGCACGATCCAGTGCTCGTTTTTCCCCAGAGTCGCAGTCTCGATCTGGCTGCCGGCCCCCAGCCCCACCTCGCGCAACTCCTGCATGGGGCAACGCGAGCCGGGATCGAAGGGGCCGGTGTTGCGCGCGCCGGGGAGGACGAAACCGGGCACGGTGCGCTGGGGCGGCCCGTCCTGGTCCGCCACGAGATGGGCTGCCCGCTGCTGCCTTTCCAGCGGGGTGACCAGGGCGACGTTGGCGAAGTCGGTGAACATCTGGAACCGGTGCACCGTGCCCATCGGGGTGTAGATGAGGGTGCCCGGGGTGATGGGATGGGACTGCCCGTCGAGCCAGACCTCGCCCCTGCCGCTGAGGAAGAGCCAGACCTCGTCGTTGTCGTGGTAGTGCGGCTCGACCCCGGCCCCCTGTTTCTGGCCGGGCAGGCTGCGGATGGCGCTGAAGCGGACCCACTCGGGGTATACCCCCTGCTCCCAGTAGATGAGGTTGGCGTTTTGCGAGCGGATCATGTAGTTGCTGCCGGTGGCGATCATCTCGTCCCTCCTGAGGTGGCGCGGCGCAGTTCCCCGAAAAGTTCGGCGATGGCCGACAGTGAATAGTGGGCGTTGAGGCCGCTGGGATTGGGCATTACCCACACCCGGGTCTGGCCCAGATGCTCCTCCTGCGGGCCGACGGCCGCCCCGGGCCGGCCAAAGGCGGTGCGGTAGGCTCCCAGGCCCAGCAGGGCCAGCGCCCGCGGCCTATAGCGGCGCACCTTGGCTGCCAAGAGCTTGCCCCCATTGGCGAATTCCTCCTCGGCCAACTGGTCGGCCCGGGCGGTGGTGCGGGCCACCAGGTTGGTCACCCCGTAGCCCCACTGCAGGAGTTCTCGTTCCTCGTGCGGGGCCAGCAGGCGCGGGGTGAAACCGCCCTGGTGCAGGGCCGGCCAGAAGCGGTTGCCCGGCCGGGCGAAGTGGTGGCCCGTCGCCGCGGTCCACAGGCCGGGGTTGATGCCGCAGAAGAGCACCTTCAGCCCATGTCCGATCACGTCGGGCACGGTCTTGTGCACAGCGGCCAGCAGTTCGGCTCTGGTGGGTTTGGGCGGGGCGCCGGGAAGGCTCTTTTTCATCTGACTTCCACACCCAACGAAAGAGCCAGTCCGCTCAACCTCCCCCACAGGTCATCGGCAATGGGAATCCCCTCCCGCAACCGCTTCTCCCGGGTCCGGGCCTCCAGGTCGCCGGGGACCAGCACCTCGGCGAAACCGGGGGCCGGCGGCACGGCCCGCATCCGCTGGGTCAGCTCATCGGCGCGGCCGGTGTACTCGGTGAGAGGCTGGAAGAGATCAGCGCCGAAGGCGATCATCAGGGTGCCGGTGTGCCCGAAGATGGGGCCGCCGTGTGGGGCCTGGGCAAAGGCGTCGGACCCGGTGAAGACCCGTCCCAACAATTCGGCTGCCAGCATCAGGCCCTAGCCCTTGTGGCCGCCAAAGGGCAGGTGCCCGCCGCCTTCGAAGAACGCCTCTGGATCGGTGGTCGGCCTGCCTTCGCTGTCCGCGATGGCGCCGGGGGGCAGTTGTTTGCCCTGGGCCCGCGCCTCCACCACCTTCACCCCGGACAACACGGTAGTGGCGAAGTCGAGCACCGTCGGGGCTTCGCTGCCGGCCGGAAAACCCATGGCCAGGGGGTTGGTGTGCAGCACCGGCCGACTGCCCCCGAAGGGCATGGCCACGGGTTGCTCCTCGGCAAAGCCGCCGGCCCAGACCAGGCCGATCATATTGCGCGCCGCCGCCATCTCCACGTACTCCCGCAGCCGGCCGATGTAGTGGGCCTGCACCAGGCTCGCCAGGGCGATGCCGGTCTGGGCCGCTTTATCGAGGGCCAGCTCCAGCGCGACCTTGGCGCCGGCGTGACCGAAGGTCCAGCACCCGGCCACCTGCGCATAGCTGGCGCTTTCCTCGACGACCCTAAGCCAGGCCGTGGGCAGGAGTTGGCCGTCGCGGATGGCCTGCACGTACCCGGGCAGGTGCCAGACCCCGTGGGTGTCCACCCCGCACAGGTTGGCCCCAACCAGAGCCTGGGCCACCCGTTCGGCATTTGGCTGGTCCGCCCCGGCGGCCCGCAGGATGCGGCTCGTGAAGTCGCGGAGTTGGTCGACAGTCCGGATCATCTCAGAAGAAGTGGCGGAAGCCGCCGGCCCAGCGCGAGAGCACGGTCTTCTGCCGGGTGTAGAACATCACCCCCTCGGTGCCCTGCACGTGCAGGTCCCCGTAAAAGGACTGGTCCCAGCCCGAGAAAGCGAAGAGGGCCATGGGCGCCGGCACCCCCAGGTTGATGCCCACCATCCCGCACTTGACCTGCAAGGAGAACTGCCGGGCCGCGGTGCCGCTCTCGGTGAAGAGGGTGGCGGCGTTGCCGAAGGGCAGCTGGTTGAAACAGGCCAGGGCCTCATCCAAGGAAGAGGGCCGCAGCATGGCCAGCACCGGCCCGAAGAGTTCTTCTTTGAAGACGCGGTGCTGGTCGTCCGCCCGGTCGAGCAGGGTGGGGCCGACGAAGAAGCCCTTTTCAGGGAGGCCCTGCCGGCCGTCGCGGGCCACCTCCAGCCCTACACCCGGCGCCTCGACGATAGCGGCGAAGTGCCGGTCTCTGGCTTTCCCATCGATCACCGGCCCCATGCCCGTGCGCGGATCACTCAGCGGTCCGCCCAAGGGCAGCTTGTCCATGGCGGCCAGCAATTGCTCGCGCAGCGGGTCCGCGGCCTTGCCCACCCCCATCAGCAGGGAGCCGGCCATGCAGCGCTGGCCGGCGCAGCCGAAGGCCGAGCCCATGATGGCGCGGACCGTGGGCTCGGGGTCCGCGTCGGGCAGCACTACGAGCACGTTCTTGGCCCCCCCGGCCGACTGCACCCGCTTGCCATGCGCACAGGCGGTGGTGTACACGTGACGGGCCACCGGCGAGGAACCGACGAAGCTGATGGCCCGCACGCCTGGGTGGATGCAGAGGGCGTCCACCACCTCGCGGCCTCCGTGCACTACGTTGAGCACCCCCGGCGGCAGGCCGGCCTCCAGGAAAAGCTCGGCCAGGCGGTTGGCGGTGAGGGGCACCTTCTCGCTGGGCTTGAGCACAAAGCTGTTGCCGCAGGCGATGGCCAGGGGGTACATCCACATGGGCACCATGGCCGGAAAATTGAAAGGCGTGATGCCGGCGCAGACCCCCAAGGGCTCGCGCATGGTCATCCCGTCCACCTCCTCGGCCAGGCGTGGCAGGTTTTCCCCCTTGGCCAGGTGAGCGATGCCGCAGGCGAACTCCACCACCTCCACCCCGCGCCGCAGATCGCCCCGCGCTTCGTCGAGGGTCTTGCCGTTCTCGGTGGCGATCAGCCGGCTGAGTTCCTCGAAGTGAACTTCGAGCAATTCGCGGTAGCGGAAGAGCACCCGCGCTCGTTTGGGTGGAGGGGTGCTTCCCCAGGCAGCAAAGGCCTGCAGAGCCACGGCAACGGCCTGATCCACCTCGGCGGCCCCGCACAGGGGCACCCGGGCGATCACCTCGCCGGTGGCGGGGTTATGCACGGGGCCGGTCTGTTCGACCTCGGGGTGCAGCCAGTTTTCGCCGATCAGGATGGGAATCTCGGTCATGGACATCCTCCTATTGGATCCTGTCCCAGGGGAAGGCGAAGGTGGGCGGGTTGGCGTAACGCCGCATCCGCAGCTTGATCCGGCTGCCTGCCCCCGCGGAGAGCATGAAGGTAGCCTGGGAAGCGTCCATGGTAAAGCTCTTCCCCTCGCACTCGATCCCCGTGAATTGGTGCTCGCCGTACGCCCCGGCCTGCACCACTACGCGGCGCGCCTCCACCGGGCTGAGGTTGACCAGGGACACCACCGTGTGCTCGGCCCCCAATTCCTCGACCAGGGCGGCCACGTCTTCGGTGATGCCGGCCCGCCGCCGCGCCGGGTCGAAGTAGCGCAGCCGGCAGTGTACCGGCTGGGCAAAATGGGTGGGCAGGCCGCCCAGCATCAGCTGCACCAGCGAGCCGGTAATGGCCGGGTTGTAGGGCAGGGGGTCGTCGGAGAGGCGGGTGTCCGGGGTGGTGGTGTCGTTGTGGACCTGCTCCATGCGCCGGCGCACCTGCTCGAAATCCCGCTGCAGGGCCTGCACCGGGTACTCGGGGTTCCTGCCCTCCAGGAACTCGATCCAGCCATTGCCCCCCAGCCGCCCCAGGTCCGCCCGGTCCATGGACCAGTAATACACGTCCAGGGCCCCGTGGCTGTAAGGCTGCGGGGTGTAGGCATACCAGCCCTGGTCGCCGTACATGCGGGGGTACTGCACCTTGCCGTCGATGACTTGCTGTGCCGCGTTGATGGCGTCGATCTGCCTCCGCCACACCTCGGCGTAGCGCTGGTCCCCGGTCAGGAGCAGGGCATTGGCAAAGCCGGCCAGGCCCAGGTAATGGGTGTTGCGGTTGGCCATCTCCCCGGTCTGCGGCACCTCCACCGTGAAGGACCAGCCGTAGCAGCCTCCATACCACTTGCCGCCGCACTCGCCACCGGGGGTGCCGTCCAGGCCGATGTTAGTGGGGATGATGTCGTTGTTGGCCAGGGTGCGCTCCCGCCAGGCACCGGCGTACTCCAGCACCCAGTCGCGGTACTTGGCCTCGCCGGTCAGGGCGAAGGCGTTGAAGCCCAGGCACGTGGCCACCAGGTTCTGGGGATGGTCGCCGACGATGTCGTTGTAGTCCTTGAAGTGGGCCAGCATCTCCTCGTAGTTGCGCTCTCCGTGCCGCGCCAGGAAACGGCCCTCCACCTCGATAGGGTCGCCGGCCCAGTCTAGGGCCGTGGCCTTGCGCAGCAGGGGCCCGCGGCTGCCGTTGAAGAGGCTGCGGATGATCTTGTGCGTGGGGTCGTAGTTGGGGGCCTGGGGGTCCTCGTTCATGTAGAAGCCGGCGAAGCGGCGGGTGCGGCGCTGGAATTCGGGATCACCGGGATCGGAGAGGCCATAGAGGTTGAAGACGGCCAGGCCCTCGCCGTTGTGGACCCAGTCGAACATCACGGGGAATTCCTTGTAGTACATGCCGTCCCGGGCAAAGGGAACCTCGGTGGTCCTGGCCTCGGTGTACTGGCGCAGGTGGCCCTCCCAGCCGAGCTTGTACATGTCGAGGAGATCGTCGGGACCGCCCAAAAAGTGGAGGGTGGGCCAGTCGGTCAGATTCTCGATGGCGTCATCGGGGCCGTCATTGCCGCCCCAGCGTACCACGCACCTGAGGTACCCGCGCTCGTCGAAATACCGGGCGAAGAAGGCGCGGCAGGCCTGGGTTTCGTAGCGGATGAGTTCCCGTTCCAGCAGAGCCCAGGCCGGCGGGGGGGTGGGGCTGTTCAGGTGGATGGGGGTTCGCACGATGGGTTCCTTTCACCTGACTTTCTGAGCCGCCGCCTGCTGTTGCCGGTACAATTGCCGCGCTTCCTCGATAGTAACCCTGGCCTCGGGTGGCAGGGTCAACTGTGCCCCCTGACAGTTCTCTTCCACCTGCGCCGGGCTCTCAGCGCCGGCCAGCACGCAGCTGACCTCGGGGCAGGAGCGCACCCAGGCGATGCACAGTTGGGTACGGCTGCACCCTAGCTGGACGGCCACCTGGTCCAGGGCGGCGGCCAGGCCGGCCAGGGGACTGCCCTCGGCGATGGCGCGGCCGGGGTCGAGGAAGCCGGTGTCCAGGGGACTGAAGGCCAGCAAGCCCATGCCCGACTGCCGCAGCAGGGGGAAAACCTCGGCCTCCAGGCGCGCCGCCCGCGATTTTCCCTCCGCGTCGAGGTGCTCGCCGGCGACGTTGTAGTACTCCTCAGCGCCGGCCGGCGGTACCGGGCTCTGCAATTCGAGGTACTCGCGCAATTGCGCTCCCGAGTGGTTGGACACTCCCCAGTGCCGCACCTTGCCGCTCTCTACCAGGGCGGCCATGGATTGGGCGATCTCGGCCGGCGGGGTGAGGTTGTCGGGCTGGTGAAGCAGGTACAGGTCGAGGTAGTCGGTGCCCAGCCTTTTCAGGCTGGCCTCGGCCTGGGCAAAGAGATTGGCGCGGGTGAAGGGCATCGGTGCTCCCTTGCCCTCGCCGTTGTTGGGCGGGGCGAAGGCGGCCACCTTGGTGCAGATCACCGCCTGGGTGCGCCGGCCAGCCAGGGCCTTGCCCAGCACCTCCTCGGCCCCGCCCCAGCCGTACGCATTGGAGGAGTCGAAGAAGTTCACGCCGCTGTCCAGGGCATGGGCCAGCACGGCCCGCGCTTCTGGACCGTCGGCCCGGGGCAGGGTGCGGAAGGCTGTGCCCTGGCACAGGGGCGAGACCCACAGGTCGGTCTGCCCGAAACGCCGCCGATCCACCGCCATCTTCGGCTATTCGCCGGTGGTCACCCCGATGATCATTGCCGCGATCACAAGGGCGATGATCAGGATGGCCTGGATCTGGTACAGGCCGCGCAGGGTGCCCAGCGCGTTCATCAGGTGGCCGATGTCCCCGCCGGTAGAGGAGACGATGCGGCGAAAGGCCACCGCCGCCCGAAGGGTGAGGACGCCCAGGATCAGGATCACCGCGCCCTGGAAGATCCCGGCCTTGGCGATCGGATCGTCGGAATCCAGGAGACCGCCGACGGCCTGCAATCCCCCAAAGGCTATCATGATGGCCGCCAGGATCTGCATGTACAGGGCCAGGCTGCGGATGGTCTGGTTCTGCACCTCGGTGAACTCATAGGAACTGCCGGAAGGCGGCGGTGCTTCAGTCATGGTCCTCCCTCTGAGGTTTGGCATGAATATCAGCGACAGCGGAATTCCTCCTCGCCGCAGCCGGCGAGGATGGACGAAAACTGCAGGAAACCCCACATCTCGGGGATATGCATGTTGATGGCTCCCTGGGGCGACCACACCCAGTTGTCGCAGGGGGCTTCATCCTTGCGCAGGTACCCGCCCTTGTAGCGCTCGAAGGACCACTCCACCCGCGAGAAATTGACCCTCCACTGGTCGCCCCGTTTGGGCGGGCAGGCGGTGTGGGCGTGTTCGGCCATGCTGGTCCAGGGGATGGCCACCTCCACGGTCCAGCCCCGGTCCACGTCGTCGGCGCAGTTCACGGTGCCGTCCACCTGCACTGCGTGTTTGATGCCGACGAAGTCCCCATCGTGGTCGGCCTGGCCGCCCTTGTTGTAGGCCTTGGGCAGGTAGAGATCCCACACCGCGTTGAGCGGGTTGATCTCGAGCTCCATTTAGTGTTCGCCGTCGTCGTCGGGATCGATGAAGATCTCGAAATCGTTGTCATTGCAGATCACCGAGTCGCGCTTGGTGAGGGTGCCCCACACATCGGGCTCCTCCATGTCGGCGGCGAAGTAGAAGTACTGGTCATCCCACAGCATCATCGCCCGGGTGCCGAAGCGGGGCAGGGGCCGAATGTCGCCTTCGATGTCGACGAAGAGCGGGGTCCAGGGCGCGCGTTTCCACGAGGGTTCGTTGAGATGGCCGTCGATCTGGAGGGGGGACTCGGCGCGGTAGCAGACGTAGGATTTGGAGATGATGGCGCTCATGATGTGATCCTCCTAATTTTAGCGGGCCAGCGGCGCCGGGAGCACGACTGCGGGGTCCGTACTGGCGGCTGTAGCGCCAAAAATGTGTGCGATCATCGCGTTTTGTCGCGAGGCCAAATTACGCAAATCAGCCCCCGAGGAAAAGCTATGCCCGCCCTCCTCCCCGAGCAGTTGCGCGCCGCCTTGCCCGATCTGCACACCCCTGTGAAGCTGGCTGGGCTGCGGCAGCCGGTCCAGCTATGGCGCGATCCCTGGGGTATCCCCCATATACGCGCCTCCGGCGAGGAGGACCTTTTCTTCGCCCAGGGTTTCGCCACGGCCCAGGACCGGCTCTGGCAGATGGACTACGACCGCCGCCAGGCCCTGGGCCGCTGGGCCGAGTGGGCCGGCCCGGCGGGGTTGGACCGGGACCGGCTGCTGCGGGCTTCGGGCATGGGGCAGGCCGCAAAGGCCGACCTGGCGGTGTCGAGTCCGGCGGCGCAGCGCATGGTTGCGGCGTATGTGCGGGGCGTGAATGCCTTCATTGCGACCACCCGCTCCCTGCCAGTCGAGTACACCCTGCTGGGGGAAAAACCCGAACCCTGGGAGGACTGGCATTGCCTGGCGGTGTACAAGATCCGCAACACCCTGTTGGGGACCTTTGAGCCCAAGCTCTTCCGCACCCGGCTGCTCCTGCGCTACGGCCCGGAGCGCCTGGCCGCGCTGGTGAAAGGCTATCCCCTGGGCCACCTGCTCACGGTGCCGCCGGGGGCCGAGTACCTCGGCCCAGCCCCGGACGCCGAGAAGGTGTTGCGCCCCCTGGCCGGAGGCTGGCTGGACGGGGTGGACCTGGGCTCCAATGCCTGGGCCCTGGGAGGGCGGTTCACCCACTCTGGCCTCCCCCTGGTGGGCGGGGATTCGCACCGGGGCCTGGACGCGCCCAACGTGTACTACCAGGTCCACCTGGCCTGCCCCGACCTCGAGGTCATCGGCCACGCCGTGCCCGGTATGCCGGGGGCCCTGCACTTCTGCCACAACCGGCAGGTGGCCTGGGGCATGACCCACGGCATGGCCGACACCCAGGATCTCTTTGTGGAAGAGTTCAGGGGAGGGGGGAGGGAGTATCTGTTCAAGGGGGAATGGTTGCCGGCCCAGGTCCACCGCGAGACCATCGCCGTGCGCGGCGGGGCGCCCGTAGCGGTGGAGATCACCCGTACCCACCACGGCCCCATCATCGCCGGGGATCCGCAGGCCGGAAAAGCCATCGCCATCGCCGACCCAGGACTGCGCGAGGCCACCCCCTGGCTGGACGCGGCGCGCGACGCCATGAAAGCCCGCTCGGTGGTCGAACTGGACGATGCCTTTGGCCGCTGGACCGACCGGGTCAACAACTACGCCGTGGCCGACGTACAGGGGCATTTCGGCTATCTGCACGCCGGCAAGATCCCCATCCGGCCAGAGGCCAATGGCTGGGTGGCGGTGCCGGGCTGGACGGGCGAGCACGAGTGGCAACGCTACATCCCCCACGCCGAGCTGCCCCGCGCTCTGGACCCCGAGGCCGGGTACGCGGTGACCTGCAACCAGCGGGTGGCAGGGGCAGAGTACTCCTATTACGTGGGCCTGCTCTTTGCGCCCCAGCACCGGGCGCGGCGGGTCCAACACCACCTGCTCGCACTGCAGCAAAGCGGCGGGTCGGCGCTGGGCGACATGGCCCAGATCCACGCCGAGCGCCTCTCCCTGCCGGCCCTGGTCTGGACCCAGGCCCTGCTGGCGGTGCCGCCACTGGACAAGGACAGCGCCCTGGCCCAGGAACTCCTGCGGGATTGGGACGGTCGCATGGACCGCGACCTCCCCCAACCCCTGATCTACACTGCAATCAGGGAAAGGGTCTTGAATCAGGTAAGCGCGGCGCTGCTGGGGGAGTTGGCTGGGGCGCCCGGCAGTGAGGCCCACCTGCGCCAACTTGAACTCCAACTGGCCCTGGCCCTGGAGAAGGGGGAGGAGGGATGGTTGCCGGCGGGCCGGCGCTGGTCGGAGGTGTTGGGCGAGGCACTGCGGGAGGGGACGGCTCGTTTGCGGCAGCAATTGGGGGGCGAGCCGGCGCAGTGGCGCTGGGGCCAGGTGCATCACACTCAGCCCCGCCACCCGCTCTCGCCCTGCTTCCCCGAGGCAGCCCAGTACCTGGACCCACCCCAGGTCGAGGCCCACGGGGACGGCGACACCCCCCTGGCCGGGAGCTACGGCCACCTCGCCCCATTTGCGGTGGCCACCGCCTCGGTCAACCGCTACCTCTTCGATCCTGCCGACTGGAACCAGTGCCGCTGGATCACACCGCTGGGGGCCTCGGGCCACCCGGCCAGCCCGCACTGGGCCGACCAGGCGCAACAATGGGCAGACGTGGAGTACATTCCCCAGCTTTGGGACTGGGCGCAGATCGAGGCCCAGTCCTCCTGCCAGCAGCTGGAACCTGCCTAGCTCATCTCGGCGACCACCTGCTGGGCAACATCGGTCCAGCGGGTGATGCGGCCGGCGGTTTCGGGGGTGAGCAGGGTCTTCATGGTCAGGGACACCGGGCAACCCTTTGGCGATGGTCAGGGTCTGGCGCAGCTCCTGCTCGGCGGTGGCGTAGTCCGGGTCGGGCAGTTCGATGGTGCCGGGGTGGGGCTTGTAGGCGTAGATATGGCGGTCGGCCAGCTTCTCGGCGGCCAGTTCGCGGTTGCCCCAGGGGTGGACCGAGACCGAGCTGAGGTGCGGGATCTGGGAGAAGAGCGGGTCGAACTTGCCGTCCTGCGGCTCGCAGCAGCCGTAGTCCACCAGGCCGAAGCGATTCATGATCGGCAACTGGTACTGGAGCACGAACTCTTCGAACAGCTCGGGGCTGACCCCGATGCTCTCCTGCGACTCCCCGAAGCACACCATCTCCTGCATCCGCGCCGGGCCGCTCCCCGAGGGCAGCAGGTCGGTGCAGGTCAGCCCGCCGGAGCCCCGGATGAACTCCGGGCCACCGTTGCGGGAAAGCACCCCCTCCCGCTCGTACAGCTCCCACTCCTGCAAGGTGTCGTCGCGCAGGAAGGCCATCATCCGATGCACGAACTTGGGGTGATCGTACAGGTCCAGCAGGAACTGTTCGAAACCGCGCAAGTGGATGAGCTTGCGGGTTAGCATGTTGCGGCAGAGGGTCTCGCCCACCAACCGCACCTGGAAGAGGTCCCCCAGCACCTAGTTGGCGGTCTGGAAGCGGCGCTGGGTGTCCTCGTGGTCCACGCGGATATGGCGGGGGTGCAGCTTGTCGAAGTCGGACAGCGCGACGATGGGGGGATCGATCTTGTACGCGCCGTACCCGTCCACGTCGCCGTAGATCCGCCCTTCCTTGAGGCCGAAGTCGCTCACCTCGATGGCATAGCGGATATCGAGGGTGGCGGTGCAGGGCGAATCGTCGTGGATATACTCGTGGCAGTAGAGCTTCCAGCTCAGGGCCGACTCCCATTGCCGGGCCAGCGGATCGGCGCAGCGCAGAGCGTCCGGGGAAATCAGGCCGGCGGTCTGGGCCAGGATCATGGGCCGCTCGGGCTGGCAGCGGTTGAGGGCCTGCCACAGGCGGATGCGCTCTGCCTGCACCGGCAGGGCAGCGACGGCGGCCACCTGTTGGGCCAGTTCGCGCAGGAGGAGGCGGTCTTCGGGGGAGATGGGATGGGCGGTCTCAGAAATAGTGGCGATACTCTGGTTCGTACATCAGGCTGCGGATGTGGGCCCCCAGGTCCGCGGGCCGGGGTCTGCCGGCCAGGCCGCACGCGTACGCCACCTCAGCCACGGCCAGGGCGATTCGCGCCGATACCCGGCGGATGGAGGCGAGGGGGGGATAGATGCGGCCGGCGCGCAGATCCTCCTCGCCGACCTCCCCGGCCAGGGCCTGGGCCGCGGCGAAGAACATCTCGTCGGTGACCGCGCTGGCCTCGCAGGCGATGGCCCCCAGGCCCACCCCAGGGAAAATGTAGGCGTTGTTGGCCTGGCCAGGGTCAAAGGTGCGGCCCTCGAACTCCACCGGCGGGAAAGGGCTGCCGCTGGCGAAGATGGCCCGGCCCCCGGTCCACTCGTACGCCTGCTGGGCGGTACACTCGGACTTGGAGGTGGGGTTGGAGAGGGCGAAGACCAGCGGGGACTTGTTGAGGGCGGCCATGGTCTCCAGCATGGGCCGGGTGAATTTGCCGGGCATGCCGCAGGCGCCGATGAGGGCGGTGGGGCCCAGGGCGGCGATGGCCGCGGGGAAATCGTTCACCGGGGGGTGATCGTGGGCAAAGGCCCGCTTGTGCTGGGCCAGGTCGGTGCGCCCCTTGACCACCAGGGCCTTGGAGTCGAAGAACCAGCAGCGCTGCCTGGCCTCGGCTTCGCTCAGACCCTCGGCCCGCAGGGCGGCGACGATCAACTCCCCCACCCCCAGGCCGGCCTCCCCAGCCCCCAGGAAGAGGAAGCGCTGGTCCACCAACCGGGTGCCGGCCAGGCGCAGGCCCGCGCAGATGCCGGCCAGCACCACGCTGCCGGTGCCCTGGATATCGTCGTCGCAGAGGCAGGCCCGGTCGCGGTACTTGGCCAGCAGGCGGAAGGCATTGTGGTTGGCAAAGTCCTCCGGTTGGATCAGGGCGCGCGGAAAGACCTGGCTCACCGAGGTGATGAATTCCTCGACCAGTTCGTCGTAGGCCGGCCCGCGCAGCCGGGGCCGGGGCAGGCCGATGGAGAGGGGGTCCTCGCGGCGCTCGGCATTGTCGGTGCCGGTGTCGAGGGTGACGGGCAGGCACTGGGTGGGGTGAATGCCGGCGCAGGCGGTGTACAGGGCCAGCTTGCCCACCGGGATGCCCATGCCGTCGGCCCCCAGGTCGCCCAGGCCCAGGATGCGCTCTCCGTCGGTGACTACGACGATGCGCACGTCCCCTTGGGGCCAGTTGCGCAGCACCTTGGCCACCTCGCCCCGGTCCTCGGCGCTGATGAAGAGCCCGCGCGGCCGGCGCAGGATGTGGCCGTACATCTGACAGGCCAGGCCCACGGTGGGGGTGTAGATCAGGGGCATCAATTCCTGGATGTGGTCGATGACCACCCGGTAGAAGACGGTCTCGTTGCGGTCCGGGAGCGAGACCAGGTAGATGTATTTTTCCAGATCCGACGGTTTGCGGCGCAGGTTTTCGAGGACCCGCGCCACCTGCTGCTCCTGGGTGTTGACGCGGGGGGGCAAAAGACCGCGCAGGCCCAGGGCCTGGCGCTCGGCGCCGGTGAAGGCCGTGCCCTTGTTGCGGACGGCGTCGTTGAGCAGGCGCAGGCCGCGCGGGAAATCAGCGGGTAGCTCGGGCTGGCGTTGCGGGGCAGTGGACTTGGTCGGCATCTCCTGAGCGAGGAATCCTAGTGTTAATATTCTCAAAATCCCCTCGCGGGAGGAGGTCGGGGAATGGGGCGAGGGGCCATCCCCACAACTTGACAATCGCAGTAGTCAATGTGTAGCATGGTCCCCCGTTCTTTTCCTTCCAGACCACGAGGAGCCAGCAAATGGACCTGACGCCCTTGGAACGCCGTAGGCAGAAGCTGTCCGAGGCCCGCCTGCAACTGGCCCTACGGACCCTACGCGACACCGGATGCGTCGCCATCGCTCGGGCGCTGCCGGCGGACGTGGCCAAAATATCCTCGTGAATTTCACCGCCGATAACGGGACCACAGAGGTCTGGCCCGGCTCCCACCTGATCACCGACCGGCCCGAGGACCGAGGGGTGCCCCTGGAGGAGCGGGCCAGAGAACTGCCCTCCGAGCGGATGACGGCCCCGGCCGGGGCCCTGGTGGTCCGCGACCTGCGGATGTGACACCGCGGGATGCCCAACCGCACCGAGATCATCCGCCCCATGCTGGCCATCGTCTACTTCGGGGGCTCCATGCACCGCTCGGAGGTGATGAACCTCCCCAAGAAGGCGTGGGCGGCCATGCCGGAGAAGACCCCCGGCTCTTCAGATACAACCGGGTCGAGAGCGCGCCGAAGCGCCCCTGACCTCCACCCATAACTTGGAGTCGCAGTGAACACCTATCGCGTCGGGATCATCGGCTGCGGCGGCATTGCCGGCGTCCACGCCGACGGGTACCGGGCCGTGCGCAAAGCCCGGATCGAACTGGTCGCCGGAGCTGACATCAACCCCCAGGGCGCCGGGGCGCAGCGCCTGAGCGCCGAGTACGACCTGCAACTGTACGGGATTTCCGCCAGATGCTGGAACGGGAGCGCCTCGACCTGGTCAGCATCTGCACCTGGCGCACACCCAATGCGAGGCCACCCTGGCTGCGTCCCAGAGCGGCGTGAAGGGCATCCTGTGCTAAAAGCCCATGGCCGTCAGCCTGGCCGAGGCGGACCAGATGATCGCCGCCTGCGAAAAGGCGGGGACCACCCTGATCGTCGGCCACGTACACCGCTTGCCCCCCAGGCAGTGAAGGCGCGGGAGCTGGTGCGGCAGGGGGAGATCGGCAGGTTGAGCCTGATCTGGGGCCATTGCGCCCTGGATCTGATGAACAACGGCACCCACGTCATCGACTTGATCAACATCTTGAACAACGACGAGGAGCCGGTCTGGGTCATGGGCCAGATCGACCGCCACCGTCAATTGCAGGGCCGGGGCAACCACCCCGACATGGTGATGGAGGACATGGCCGTGGGCCGGGTCGGGTACGCCAACGGGGTGGTCGGGCTGATGGAGCTGGGGGAAAGGGCCGACCACGGCTTTGGCTTCAGGCTGGTGGGGACCGACGGCCTCATCGAGATCAACCGCCCGGACAGCCCCAAGCTCAAGGTACTCTCCGGGTTCAGACAGCGCGGCTGGCACGCCCCGGAACTGGTGCCCATCCACTCCAACTTCCACGCCAAGATCGAGGAGCTGATCGAGGCGGTGGAAGGCCGGGCGACCCACCGGGGCCGGGCCCAGCACGGCCGCCGGGCCTTGGAAATCATCATGGGCATCTTTGAATCGTCGAGCCGGCACGCCGCGCTGGAGTTTCCCATCCCCGCCCAGGATTTTGTCCTCAAACGCATGATCCGCGAAGGCGATGTCTAGCCCTGTATGCCCACCGCGGCGTCCATGGAGCTGGTCTTCCACTCTGGAGCGAGAAGCCGCCGGCCGAGCACCCGATCTTGGTGACGGGACCGCCTAGGGGTTGTCCCTCCATCCCTCGGTGGAGATCGCCGGGTACATGATCCGCTCGTTGCGGCGGGGGGCGTAGAGGCGCGGGCCGGCGAAGGGCTGTTCCTGGGTGTAGACGTACAGCTCGCCCCGCCATTGCAGGATCAACTCGTCGCGGGGGTCGCCGCACACGTCCACCGGGTAACACACCCCGGGGTTGCGCTCGCTCGGCGGCATCGCGCCGAAAAGGTCGAGGTCGCGCAGATCGAGCAGATGGTTGCCCCGGTAGTCCCACAGGCCCAGCACCGGATTGCTGCTGCTCAGGAGCAGGTGTTCCTCCCCATCCCCGGTCCAGTTGACCACCGTGCCGCCCTGGCTGAGGTAGTCGGGCTGGAAGCGGCCGAGCAACTGGCCCTCCCCGTCGAAACAACAGAGAATCCCGTAGTTCTGGTGGCGGGTGCCCACCATGATCTGGTGGCCCGGCACCTCCTTGGCGAACTTGCCCACCATCACCCCCTGCACATGGCCCACGCCGCGGCGGGCCAGCACCTGGCCATTGGCCGCGTCCACCAGCACAAAGCCCTCTCCGCCCGAGGCATAGGCCGCCCTCACGCTGCCAGGCCAGAGCGGGCCGGCGATCAACGAGTCGGGGTGGCGGGCCCCGTTCATCACGTCCCAGTACCGCGCCTCCTCCACCATCCACAGCCTGGTTCCATCCCCTTTGTAGCAGTGGTACCCGGCCAGGATCTCCTCGCAGCCGTCGTTATCCACATCGTACAGGTTGATATTGTGTCCCATCGGGGGCAACTGCACGGTCCTGTTCCATTTGGGGCTCAGGTCGGCACCCAGCACCCAGAAGGTCCAGCCCCCGGCCGAGCCATCGTCCTTGAGCACCACGCTGTCGCAGTGCGCTTTTCCCTCCAGATGCGCCGGATACAGGTGGGTGATATGGGCCCGTTCCTGGCTGCGGTCAAAGGGGCCGGCCTTGGGCCAGGGAGCCCAGGCCAACTGCTGGCCGGTGTCGCTGCGGTGTATGGCAAAGCCTCCGTCCCAGAGGCTGACGATCTCCTTTATCCCATCCCCGTCCATATCCGCGAACTTGAACTGCCCCGGCCCTTCGGCGCTGGCCGGGGTCTCCCAGAGCAACTCGCCATTCAGGTCATAGAGGGTGTAACCCTTGAAGGTCTCCCTGTTGGAGGCCACCAAGAGGCAGGCGGGTCCGGTGTCGCGGGGACGGAAGAAGTGGGGCCGGCCGTCGCTTAGGCGGGGGTTGGAGAACCTTCTCCACAGGGCCGGGCGGGGGACGGTTTCGCGCATTTCGCGCTGCTTCTTCTCGCGCTGGCTCATTCGACTGACGTACGCTGCCTGGCCCTCCTCCCAGGTGCCGATGCGGATGCCCTGGAAGCGGCAGACCGAGTTCATGCGGATGCCGGCGGCGCCCTCGGCGTAGGAGCGGTCGCGCACCTGGGCCACCAGCATCCCGTCGCACCAGCAGCAGAGTCGGTCCCCCTGGGCCTGGGCCACGAGGTAGTGGTAGCGGCGCGGGTCGAGGGGGAAGCGCCGTTCACCCAGCACCACCCGCTCGTAGTCGCAGCGGCGGTAAAGCACCGCCCGGTCGTACCCCTCCAGGCAGAACTGGTAGTAGCGCCGCAAATCCTGCAGGCGGAAGATCAGCCCGTTGCGGGCCACGGTGCAGTACTCGTCGTCCATGTTGGGCAGGGCGCCGGGGATGAACTGCCGCACCCGGGCCTCCACCCGGCAGTCGCCCAGGTGGCGGTCCTGCGTGATGATCAGGGACTCGCTTTTGGCGACGTTTTCCAGGGCGCGGCCCTCCTCGTCCTCAATCAGGTAGAGGTAGGTCTCCGGCGACCAGTGCCGGTGGTTGAGGGGGGCTTCGAGGCCGGCGAAGCACCGCTCTTCTGCGGACCAGTCGGGGTTCTTGCCGCGAAAGAGAAAGCCGATTGGGCACTGGTCCAGGTCGGGCTCGGCGAGGATGCGGGTGAGGGCGATGGGGTCCATCGGGGCCTCTTACCTCAGGCTGTCTGGACAGGAGTCGCGGTCCACGAAGAGCCGGCTCTCCACCTCCACCAGGACCGAGGCCGGCAGGGCAGGGGTGGGTGAGAGGGTCTCTAGCAAACGGGTGAGGATGGGTTTTTTGAGGGCCAGGGGCACCATGGTGAAGATCGATCGGGCCGCCAGGATGGCGGGGATGGTGAGAGTGATGCCCTGGTCGGGCACATAGCCCAGGTCGCGGAAGTTGGGGTCCTCGCGCAACTGGCGCTTGGACTGCTCCACCAGGGAGACCACCCGCGCCGGCCTGGGATCAGCCAGGGCAGTGTCGCCCGGCTCGTTGAGGGCCAGGTGTCCGGAGGTACCGATGCCCTGGCAGAGCAGGTCGATGGGCGCCTGCATCACCAGGTTGCCGAAGCGCCGGGCCTCGGCCTCGGGTTCGGGGGCTTTGAAATCGACGAGGTGGTATTCGCTGGGGTTGACCTGGCTGTAGAGTTCGCGCTCGGTCTGGTAGCCGCAGGTGAACTCCCTGGGCAGGCGGGGATCCCAGAAATCGTCCACGTTGAAACAGACGATGCGCTGCCAGGGGATACCCTCCTCGCGGGCCAGGGCGCGGTGGAAGGTGCTCTGGCTCTCGCCGGCGGCAAAGATCACCCGCAAGGTGTCCTTTTCGGCCAGCAGTTGGTGCAGCTTGGCGGCGACGGCGGCGGCTGCCTGCCGCCCCAGGTCCTCGTTGTCGCCGCACACCGTGATCTGGGTCTTGCCGTAGTGGGGCATCGTTGATCTCCTGCATTTCATAGGCGGTAGAAGTCGATGGTGCGGCGCACGCCCTCGGCCAGGGGGGTGGGCCGCCAGTCGGGGAAGAGTTCGGTGAGGTACTGGGGTTTGGGCGGCAGGTTGGGCGGGATGGCCGGCCCCTGCACCCTCAGCCGGGCGGCGGCGCCGGGCTCGAGCTGATCGATGAGGCGCACGAAGTCCTCGGGAGTGGCCCACTGGCCGGGCAGGTCGGCGGGGCGGGCACCGGGCGGGCACTCCCAGGCGGCGCGCACGAAGGCGCGGGCCACGTCCTCGACGTAGTCGTAGCTGGCCCCGCCGGTATAGTCGATGGTCCAGGGCTGGCCCAGGGCGGCGGCGCGGGCGGCTAGGGAGGGGCCGGCGGTGAGGCCCTGGTCGCGCTCGGGGCCGTAGACCACGTGGGGCCGGATGGCCACCGAGGCGATGTTGCAGTGCCGCCAGTACTGCTCGGCGATCAGGTCCACCGATTGTTTGAAGGCCCCGTAGAATGAAGGCGGCCGGTTGGCTTCGCCGCTTTCGGGGCCGTACACGGCATAGGAACTGGCATAGGCGATGGCCTGCACCCGGCCCGAGCGGCGGGCGGCCTCGAAGACGGCGGTGCTGCCCATCACGTTGACCTGGCAGCCCAGCCAGGGATCCAGCTGGCAGGCGGGGGTGAGCAGGGCGGCCAGGTGGATGAGGTGGGTCACCTGGTGGCGCTCGACGACCTCCTGCAGCTGGGCGGGGTCGAGCAGGGAGGCGTTTTCGTACCGCACCAGGGCGGCAGTCGCCCCCAGCACCCTCTGCCAGCGCGTGCCACCGGGTTGCAGATCGACGACCACGGGGGTGGCCTGGTGGGCGAGCAGTTCGCGCAGCACCCAGGTGCCGACGAAACCGCTTCCGCCGGTGACGAGAACGTTTGTGCTCATTCGGGCTCCTCGTGGGTGGGGCGCGCCGGGGCAACGCCACACTGTGGCGTTGCATTCCCTTCGGTGTCTCCCATGGCGCGTCCCGCCGCACACCAACGTATGGTGTGCGGCGCAAAAAGTGCTGCCCTCACCCAAGACCCTTCCCCCGCAACGCCCCATACGTTGGGGCGTTGCGCCCCCTCGTTCGCTCTGGCTCCGCTACCCTGCCTCTGGCCACAGGACTGTGGTCCAGAGGTCGATGGCCTCGGAGCGGGTCAGGGATGGCCGGCGAGTGTCGCAGACCGCCAATCCGAAGGATTGAGCGCCATGAGCGAAGGGACCGCTCCCCGTGGATGCCCCAAGGCCATCAGTATTCCTTGAATTGCGGCAGCCACTGGCGGGTGCCGGCCAGCAGGTCTTCGAGCAGGGGGCGGGCGTGGTCGGGACGGATGAGCGGATCGGTGGAGAGGGCGGCGAGGGCCTTGGGGAAGCTGCCTTCGAGGGCGGCCTCCACCGTGAGTTCCTGGCGCAGCACATGGGGGCGCACGATGGCTTCGAGTTCTTTGGGCATGGGGCTGGCATAGGGACGGAAACCGGTGGCGTCGAGCAGGCCGCGGGTCTCGACCACGGCGCCTTCGGGCAACTGGGGGATCTGGCCCAGGTTGGCCACATTGAGGTTGTCTTCGACGGGCGGGCCGCCGTCGAGGGCCCCGATCCAACCGGCCACGTCGTCGCTGCCCTCGGGCAGTCGGAGTTCTCCGGGGTCTTTGAGTTGCTCCTCGATGCGGGCCCTGGCCTTCTGGCGGTTCTGCCGGCGCTCGGCAACGGAGGTGCGTTTGAGGCCCCACTGCCGCACCAGCTCCTCCCCATCGAGGAAGCCAGGCAGGAACTCGACAAGGTGGCGGTCGCCGATGCCGGGTAGGGCCCCCAGTTGCCGGCTAAGGAAGAGGCCGCAGCGACTGGTATAGAGCGGGCCGAAGACCGGGTCTGCTCCGGCCTGGTCCGGGGGCAGGCGCAGCCATTCCTCCAGTCCCCGCCCCCCTAGCAGTTCGACGGCAGGACGCCCCTTGACCACCAGTTTGGTGAGCCAGGCGCAGTGGTCGATGCCGGTGTTGGTGTAGGCGCAGTCCGCCAGGTCCAGGCCAAAGAAGCGGGCAAAGGTCCGCACCTGGCCCCGCACCCCGTGGCACAGGCCCACCACCCGGATGGAGGTTTCCTTGCCCACTACCCTGGTCAGGGCCGAGAGGGGGTTGGAGCAGTTGAGCATCCAGGCGTTGGGGCAGTGCTTCTCCATGGCCCCGGCCAGTTCGAGAAAGACCGGCACGTTGCGCAGGGACCTGGACAGACCGCCGGGCCCCACGGTGTCGCCCACGGTCTGGAAGATGCCGTATTTCTCGGGCACCTCCAGGTCCACCTGCATGGCGTCGAGGCCGCCGGTGGAGATGGTGACCACCACGAAGTCTGCTCCATCCAGGGCTTCCTCGCTGCGGGTGGTCCGGGCAAAGATGGTGCGCGACCCGACCTGTTCGCCGTAGCGCCGGGCCAGGGCGTGGGTGAGGTCCAGGGCGTGGGGGTCCAGGTCGTAGAGGGCCACCTGGCTGCCTTCGAGGTGGGGACAGCGCAGGATATTGGCGGTCACGGCCGGGGTCCAGCCAAAACTGCCGCCGCCCACCAGGGCGATCTTGGGGGCGCCCATGGCTTTAGCCGGCGGCCAGGACGAAGATGGCCAGATCGGCCAGGCGGTTGGCGTCGGCGTGTACCTCTTTTCCCTCCTCGGTATCCAGCGCGAGGCGCTGGTGGATGTGGATGCCCCGCTCGGCGCAGAAGGCCTCGAAGTCGGCGATGGTCAGGAAGCGCAGGTTGGGGGTGTTGTACCACTTGAAGCGCAGCAGGTGCGGCGACTCGGGGGCTCGGCCCTGCTGCAGCATCTCGACCAGCTTGTGGTAAGCGAAATTGGGGAAGCTGACGATGGCGCGGCGGCCCACCCGCAGCATGTCGGCCAGCACCAGCTCCACGTTGCGCACCGCCTGCAGGGTCTGCGAAAGTACCACTACCTCGAACTGGTCGTCGGCAAAGGCTGGCAGGCCCTGGTCCAGGTCCCCGTGGACCACCTGGAGCCCCTGTTGGATGCAACTGAGGATGGCCTGCTCGTCCAGTTCGAGGCCCAGCAGCCGGGACTCGCCCCTCTGCCGGAGGCTGGACAGCAGCCCGCCCCGGCCGCAGCCCAGATCGAGGACGCTGGCCCCGGAGGGAATCAGGCCGAGGATGCGGTCGTAGTCGAAACGGCGCGGGCGGAAGATGCTGGTGGGATGGTGGTGGTGGCCGGCTTCCCCGCCGTTGGCGGCGGGAGCGCCCCGGAGAGCGGACAGGAACCCCTCCATCAGGCCGCCGTAGAGTTCCAGGTCGTCGGGCAGGAGAAAGGCGTCGTGGCCGCAGTCGCTGGTCACGTTGCAGAAGCTGACCGGCTGGTCGAGGGCCAAGAGCGCATCGGCCAGTTCCTGGGCCTGGGCCGGAGGGAAGAGCCAGTCGCTTGAGAAACTGATCAACAGCCAGCGGCAGCGGCTGCGGGCCAGGGCGTCGGCCAGTTCGGCGGGGGTGGACCCCAGGTCGAAGAGGTCCATGGCCATGGAGAGGGTGACGTAGCTATTGGCGTCGAAGCGCTCGACGAATTTGTCGCTCTGGTGGGCCAGGTACGAACCGACGGAAAAGCGGTTCTCGAAGAGGGTGGTCAGCTCGCGGGGCTGCAGGCGGTCGGCCCCGAACTTCTCGCTCATGGCCTGGGGCGACAGGTAGGTGATGTGCCCCAGCATGCGGGCCAGGGCCAGGCCCACGCTGGGGCCCGGGGCGTCCTCGTAGTATTGGCCGTCGCGAAATTGGGGATCCCGGCGGATGGCGTTGCGGCCCACCACGTCGAAGGCCAGGGCTTGGCTGGTCAGCCGCGCCGAGGAGGCCAGGACCATGGCCCCGCGCACCCGCTCCGGGTAGCGGGTAGCCAAGGTGAGCACCTGGTGGCCGCCCAGGGAGCCGCCCACCGCGGCCAGCAGGGAGGGGATGCCGAGGTGGTCGATGAGCCGGCGCTGCACCTCGACCATGTCGTTGACGGTGATGGTGGGGAAGTCGGCCCCCCATCGGCGGCCAGTGGCCGGGTTGAGGGTATTGGGGCCGGTGGTGCCGCGGCAGCCGCCCAGCAGGTTGGCGCAGAGGACATAGTACTCCTCGGTGTCGATGGCTAGGCCCGGGCCCACGGCGATGTCCCACCAGCCGGGGTCGTCCTGGGGATCGTGGCGGGCCACGTGGGAATCGCCGCTGAGGGCGTGGCAGACCAGCACGGCGTTGTCTTTAGCGGGGCTGAGCCGGCCGTAGGTCTCAAAGACAACGGTGACCTCGGGCAGCCGGCCGCCCAGCTCCAGGTCCAGGGGCCCGGCAAAGGTGACCTGGCGGGCGTGGGCCAGGGGGCGGGCGCTGCGCAGGGTGTCGCTGCTGCGGAAGGGGTCGTCGGCCATGGATGGGGCGCTGGCGGGGAGGCCGCGGCGGGTGCGCCCTCCCCGGGCGGCGCAGTTTCAGCCGGCGGCCTTTTTGAGGGCCTGGTCGATGTCGGCCTTGAGGTCCTCGGCGTGCTCCAGGCCGATGGAGAGGCGGATATAGTCGGCGCTGACCCCGGTTTCGGCCTGCTCGGCGGCGGTGAGCTGCGAGTGGGTGGTGCTGGCCGGGTGGATCACCAGGGTCTTGGAGTCGCCGATATTGGCCAGGTGCGAGAGCAGCTGCACCGAATCGATGAAGCGCTTCCCCGCCTCCAGCCCGCCCTTAATGCCAAAGCCCACCAGCCCCCCAAAGCCCTGCTTGAGGTACTTGGCGGCCAACCCGTGGCTGGGGTCGTCCTCCAGGCCCGGGTAGGTGACCCAGCTGACCAGGGGGTGCCCCTTGAGCCAGCGGGCGATCTCCAGGGCATTCTGCGAATGGCGCGCCTGGCGCAGGGGCAAGGTCTCCAGGCCCAGCAGGAACTGGTGGGCGTTGAAGGGGCTCAGGGCCGCGCCGATGTCGCGCAGCAGGGTGACGCGGATTTTGAGGATGAAGGCCACGTTGCCCATGCCCGGCACGTTGCCCAGGGCGTCCCAGTAGACCAGGCCGTGATAGCTGGGATCGGGGGTGGTGAACTCGGGGAACTTGCCGTTGTTCCAGGCGAAACGGCCCGAGTCGACGATCACGCCGCCGATGGAGGTGCCGTGGCCGCCGATGTACTTGGTGGCCGAGGTGGCCAGGATGTCGGCGCCAAAGTCGATGGGCCGTACCAGGCCGATGCCCACGGTGTTGTCCACCACCAGTGGCACGCCGGCGTCGTGCGCGATCCTGGCCAGCAAATCGAAATCTGGCACGTCGAGCTTGGGGTTGCCGATGGTCTCGGCGTAGACGGCCCGGGTTTTGGGGGTGATGGCCCGGCGGATCTGGTCGGGCTGGCGCGAGTCGACGAAGCGCACGGTGCGGCCCAGCTTGGGCAGGGTGTGGTGGAAGAGCTGGTAGGTGCCGCCGTAGAGGTTGTTGGCCGAGACGATCTCGTCGCCCAGCTGGGTGATGGCCAAAAGCGCGTAGGTAATGGCCGCCTGTCCCGAGGCCACCGCCAGGGCGCCGGTGCCCCCTTCGAGGGCGGCGATGCGTTTCTCGAAGACATCGGTGGTGGGGTTCATCAGGCGGGTGTAGATATTGCCGAATTCCTTGAGCGAGAAAAGGTTGGCCGCGTGTTCGCTGCTCTTGAACACGTACGAGGTGGTCTGGTAGATGGGCACGGCCCGGGCCCCGGTGGCGGGGTCGGGATGCTGGCCGGCGTGCAAGGCCAGGGTTTCGAGGCGCTGGTCGCTCATGGCAGGTCTCCTGTATGGGCCGGCGGGTTTGCCGAGCCGGGCTGATTGCCGAGGTAGGCAGGAGAGATAGGCTGGCGGGCGGCTGCTGTCAAGGGGCGGGGTCCGGCAGGCAGGGGGGCACTTTGATACATTCAGCGGTAGGGCGGTTTCGCCAGGCGCGACATACTCGACATCCGCGGAGAATACACATAAAGAAAGCGTAGGATTCGCGCGAGCCCATGCTGGCCGCTTTCAGGCGGGAACCCACCGACCGGGTGCCCACCGACATCTGGGCCACCCCATAGGTGTGGCATAACCTGGAAGCGCGTTTCGGCGACCGGGAACAGGTTCGCGCCGCCCTGCACCTCGACGGCATGGCCAGTGTGGGTGCCGCCCATATCGGCCCGCCACCCGTGGCCCCCACAGGGGAGAGCGCCGATTTCTGGGGCATTCGCCGCAAGCCAGTGGTGTACGAGGGCCGGGTGTACTAAGAGATGACCTACAACCCGCTCTCGGCGGCCCGCAGCATCGACGACCTGGAGCGCTATGTCTAGCCACAGGCTGAGTGGTTCGACTACTCTCAACTGCGGCAGGCGCCCTTTTATTACCACAATCTGCTGCGGAGCCTGGGGGCCTCGCTGATGGACCCCCTCGACGATCCGGCCTTCACCCACCATCTGCTGCAGCGTCTGGGGGATTTCTTTCTCGCCTATCACCGCCACATGTTCGAGGCGGCCGAGGGGCTCATCGACGTGGCCCAGGTCACCGACGATCTGGGTAGCCAGATCGGGCCGTTGATCAGCCTGGAGACCTACCGCGAGTTCTACGCCCCCTGGCACCGCCGGTTCATCGAACTGTGCCGCAAGTTCGGGATCGCGGTCTTCCACCACGACGACGGCAGCATCCGGCCCTTCCTGCCCGACCTGGTGGAGATGGGCATCCAGATCCTCAACCCGCTGCAGTGGGCCTGCGCCGACATGGACCTGGAGGGTCTCAAGCGCGACTACGGGGACCGGCTCTGCTTCCATGGCGGGGTGGACAACCAAAGCGTCCTGCCCTTCGGCACCCCGGAGGAGGTGCGCGCCGAGGTGCGCCACTGCATCGACGCGCTGGCCGGCGACGGGCGCGGCTACATCCTGGCCCCCTGCCACAATATCCAGGCCGTATCCCCCCTGGAGAATGTCCTCGCCATGTACGACGAGGCCTGGCGGTACGGGCGGTTCTGATTGCCGCTGTCCGCAGCCCTCGTTATCTTCCCACTCCCGTCCTAGCCCGGAGAATGGTTCCATGAGCCGCCCTCGCGTCGCCGCCATCTGCACCATCTATTATCCCAACTCCCACGCCGACGTGATCGTCACCAAGTTCCTGGAGGGCCTGCCCACCGATGAGGGCTTGTTGTCCTCCCAGGTGGAGATCGTTGCCCTGTACATCGACCATGTGCTCGAAAACGACATTGGCCTGAAGATCGCCAAGCACTACGGCGTGCCGGTGTACCCCAGCATCCGGCGGGCCTTGCACGCCGGCGCCAGCAAGCTCAACGTGGACGCGGTGCTGTTGGTCGGCGAGCACGGGGACTATCCCTGGAACGAGCGGGGCAGACACATGTACCCGCGCCGCTACTTCTTTGAGCAGATCGCCGGGGTCTTTGCAGAAAGCGGTCGGTTGGTGCCGGTCTTCAGCGACAAACACCTGGCCTACGACTACCGCGACGCGCAGTGGATGTGGGACCGGGCCCAGGAACTGAAGATCCCGCTGATGGCCGGCTCCTCCCTGCCCCTGGCCTGGCGCAACCCCTGGATCGAGTACGAAAAGGAAACCCCCGTGGAGGAGGCCCTGGCCGTGGGGTACGGGGGGGTCGAGGCCTACGGGTACCACGCCATCGAGAGCCTGCTGTGTATGGTGGAGCGGCGGCGGGGCGGGGAGAGCGGGGTGGTGTCGGTGCAGTGTCTGGAGGGAGACGAGGTGTGGGAAGCCCGCGACCGCGGCCAATGGTCGGGCGAGCTGGCCGAGGCGGCCTGCGCCCCGGTGGAAGGCAAGCCCGCGGGGTCCATGCAGGAGCAGGTCGAGAAGCCGGCGGTCTTTCTCTTTGAGCACGCCGACGGGTTGAAGACCGCGGTGGTGATGTTGGACGGGTACGTCAATCAGTTCGCCTACGCCGGCCGGGTGGGTGGCGTGGTGCAGGGCTCCGAGTTCCACTTGTATCCCCAGGAGCACTACTACCACTTCAGCTATCTGGACCTCAACATCCAGCAGTTCTTCCTGACCGGCAAGGCTCCATACCCGCCCGAGCGCACCCTGCTGGCCACCGGTATGATCGACGCGGCCATGAACTCCCGGCACGAGTGCCACCGCAGGATGGAAACCCCCTGGCTGAAGGTCGCGTACCGATCCTACGACCAACTGCCCATCCGCCCCCGAGGCCCCCGGGCTCAGGGTGCCTGCCTGGACCCCCAGAGCCGTGCGCGGCTGGTGGCGCACCGCTGATGCCTCTCCATACCCGCATCCTCCTGGGTCTGGGTATCGGGGCGCTGGGCGGCCTGGTTGCCAACAGCCTGATGGGCAGCGACCACGCCGGCCTCAACTGGGCGGTGCGCCAGGTGGCCGAGCCAGTGGGGGCCCTCTTTCTGCGCCTGCTGCTGATGGTGGTGGTGCCCCTGGTCTTCTCTTCCCTGGTGGTGGGGGTGGCCGGCATCGGGGATCTGCGGCGGCTGGGCCGGGTGGGCCTGCGCTGCTTTGTCTACACCCTGGTCATCTCGGGCATCTCGGTGGCTATCGGCCTGGGCCTGGCCAACACCCTGCGCCCCGGCGAGCGGCTCAGCCCCCAGACCGCCGAGGCCCTGCAGGCCCGGTACGGGGGCGACGCGGGCAAACGGGTGGAGGATGCCCTCAAGAAGCCGGCCTCCCAGGACGCCCCACTGCTTCAGGCCATCAAGACCTTCGTGCCCCCCAACCCGCTGGCCGCGGTCTCCAGCGAAACCCCCAACATGCTCCATCTGATGTTCTTCGCCCTGGCCCTGGGTTTGGCCGCCACCCTGCTGCCCTCCGAGACGGTCGCCCCCTTCCTGGGGGCGCTGCTGGGGCTGTACGAACTGTCGGCCAAGCTCATCGAACTGATCATGCGCCATTTGGCTCCCTACGCGGTGGCCTGCCTGCTCTTTGCCAACACCGCCCGCTTCGGCCTGGACCTCTTGGGGGCTCTGGGTTGGTTCGTGGCCGCGGTGCTGCTGGGGCTGGGGTTGCACATGTTCGGGGTGTATTCCCTGTCGGTGTATTTCCTCTCCAGGCTCAACCCGCTCGATTTCTTCCGCCGGGTGCGCACGGCCATGCTCACCGCCTTCTCCACCTCCTCCTCCAACGCCACCCTGCCCACGGCGCTCAAGGTCAGCGAGGAGAACTTGGGGGTGCCGCGCCAGATCAACAGCTTTGTGCTGACCGTGGGGGCCACGGCCAACCAGAACGGCACGGCCCTGTACGAGGGGGTGACGGTGCTCTTCCTCGCACAGCTTGCCGGGGTGGAGTTGTCCCTGGCCCAACAGGTGATGGTGGCGTACATGGCCATCCTGGGGGGCATCGGCACCGCCGGGGTGCCCTCGGGCTCCATCCCCTTCATTGTAGTGGTGCTGGCCACCATCGGAGTGGAACCTTCGCTGATCGCCATTGTGCTGGGGGTGGACCGCATCCTCGACATGTGTCGCACCACCCTCAACGTGACCGGGGATATCACCGCGGCCACCTACGTGGCCAGGGCAGAAGGGTACGAGCTGAAATCCGTGCGGGGTTGAGGGTTCAGCCTCGCAAACATCATGCCGGCCAGCTACTGGTTTGACAGCCTTGGGGGGATTCTGGATACTTTAACCTGGCGCGCCGATACCCCAAAAGAGAGGCAGATATGGCTCCTCCCATCGCAGTGCAATTGTATACCGTCCGCGACCTCTTGCCCGCGGATTTCGCCGGCACCGTCAAGCGCATCGCCCAGATCGGCTACGCCGGGGTGGAGACCGGCGGCTTGCAGGGCATCACCACCCAGGAGGCGGCCCGCCTGTTCGCCGATCTGGGTCTCGAGGTGCCCAGCATCCACTCGGCCCTGCCCCTGGGGGAGCAGGAGAGACCCACCGCGGAACTGGCCCAGGCCCTGGGCACCCGCCGGGTGGTAAGCAGCACCCCGCGCGACGCCTTTGGCACGGCGGAGAAGGTGCGGGCCCTGTGCGACACCTGGAACCAGGCCCAAGCCGTGGCGGCGCGGCACGGGCTGGAGTTGCACCTGCACAACCACTGGTGGGAGTTCACCCCGGTGGGAGACCGCAACGGGCTAGACCTGCTGCTGGAATATCTCGATCCCAAGATCGGCATCCAGATCGACACCTACTGGACCCAGACCGGCGGGTACGACCCGGCCGCGGCGGTCAAGAAGGCAGGGGCGCGGGCGCCCCTGTTGCACATCAAGGACGGCCCCTGCGACAAACCCGAATCGCCAATGGTCGCCGCCGGCCAGGGCAAGGTGGATTTTCCCGGGGTGATGAAGGCGGCCGGCAACCATGCCGAGTGGTTGATCGTCGAATTGGACAGCTGCGCCACGGACATGATGGGGGCGGTGGAGCAGAGCTTCCAGTACCTGGCCGGGCAGGGCCTGGGCCGGGGAAGGGCTTAGGAGGCGGATGATGAAAAAGGCGTTGATGGTCTGGGGCGGCTGGCTGGGCCACGAGCCCAAGCAGTGCGTCGAGGTCTTTGCTCCGCTCCTGGAGGCGGCGGGGTTTGCGGTGCAGATCTCCGACACCCTCGACAGCTACAAGGACCAGGACTTGATGAAGGAGCTGAGCCTGGTGGTGCCGGTATGGACCATGGGCACCATCGAGCGCGAGCAGGAGCAGGGGCTGCTGGCCGCCATCAAGGGCGGGGTAGGCCTGGGCGGCTGGCACGGGGGCATGGCCGACTCCTTCCGCAACAACACCGAGTACCAGTTCATGATCGGCGGCCAGTGGGTGGCCCACCCCGACGGCATCATCGACTACCAGGTGGACGTCGCCGATCATCAGGACCCTATCACCCGGGGCATCCCCAGCTTCAAGATGCACTCGGAGCAGTACTACCTCCACACCGACCCGGGCAACCAGGTGCTGGCCACCACCACCTTCCGCGACCGGCAGAGCGCCCCCTGGGTGAACGGCACGGTGATGCCAGTGGTGTGGAAGCGGATGTGGGGGACGGGGAAGGTGTTCTACTCCTCGCTGGGACACGTGGCCAGGGACTTTGAGGTGGAGGAAGCCAAGGAAATCCAGAGGCGTGGCCTGATCTGGGCCGCCCGCTAAAACACTGCTCGCATGGAGGAGCGTAGCGCAATGCAGGTCATGGAGTTGATCAAGAAGATCCAGGACAACGGGGCTACCCGGATCTCGGGAGCCCTCTCCGAAATCCCCTGGCGGGGGCACCAGCGCCGCCATCACACCCTCCGCTGGGTTTTGTGGGGGGCGGGCATCGCCGTGGGCGTGGCCCTGGTGGCAGTGCTGGTCTGGGCAGCGATGGGCCGCTGCGCCGAATCCGCAGAGGAGGAGATGGGGCTGTCCTGATCACTTTAGGCTGCGGTTGAGGTGGTGACAGAGGGATTTCAGCCGTTCCACCTCGGCGCGGCCCAGGAAGTGTTCGGCAAAAGCGGTCTTGTTGTGCCACAGGGGCTCATCGAGGTCCACCCACTCCCGGCAGGCTTCCCCGTCCGGGGTGCCGGGGATGGGTGAGAACTCCGAGAGCATCACCTGGATGCCCAGCGAATGGGCAAAGTGCATCGAGGCTTCCATCTCCTGTCCCTCCCCGCGCGGGTGGCCGGCGATGAGGTACGCGGTGAGGGCGCCCCGCTCGGCCCCGGCGGCTTCGAGGGCTGCCACCGCGTCCACCAGTTCTGACGAGTACACCTTCCCCCCGGTTTTCTTCTGCCAGGCATAGGCGCTGCTCTCAAAGCCCAGGTAAAAGCTCCGGAAGCCGACCCGCACCATCAGCGCCGCCACCCTCGGGGTGATGAAGCGGGCATTAAGGGCGTTGGGGGTGTGCAGCGCAAAGCCGTACCCGCGCCGAAGCACCTCCTCCAGCAGGGGCAGCAGCAATTCCTTCTCCCTGAAGAGCAGGGCGTCGTCGTAAAAGGCCAGGCGCCGTACCCCGCGGCGGTGCAAGACGTCCATCTCTGCCAACGCTCTTTCCACGTCCCCCGAAAACCGCGGATAGACCTGGGGGACCGAGCAGTAGGTGCAGCGGAAGGGGCACCCCTCCGTGAGTTTGACCACCCCGGTCTCCAGCCACTCGTATCCCTCCCAGTAGGGCAACTCCGACGGGTTTCCCCTCACACCTAGCAGTGTCCATAGGGGCTCCAGGTTCTGGCCCTCCACCACCAGGTCCGCGCCCAGCGTGCGGGCGTGCACCGGGCAGAGGGTGGCGTACACCCCACCCAG
Organism: Candidatus Handelsmanbacteria bacterium; assembly: GCA_016867395.1. GTDB lineage: Bacteria > Latescibacterota > UBA2968 > UBA8231 > UBA8231 > SICG01. The sequence goes on along the minus strand of VGJS01000020.1, from coordinate 21,575 downwards.
CACCACCGCGCTGTGGGGCGAGATGGCCCGCACTGCCTCGATCACCTCGCCCACCCCCGGGTACCAGTAGGTCATGGTGGTCTGCACCAGCACGGCGTCGAAAGGGGGCTGGCTGCACAGGTAGTCCTCCAGCAGCCGGCGAGGCAGGCCGAAGCGGCGGTAGTGCCGGCGGATGGGGGATAGGGCCGGAGGTTTGGGCAGTTTCTCGGCGGGAAAGGCGCCCCGGCCCCACCCATCGCTTTTCAGGCCGGCGGGCATCCCTGGGTGCAGACGGTCGAGGAAATCGAAGAGGCAAAGGTGGGCCTGACCGCGCAACTGGCCGGCCACCCGCAACAGGCCGTAGGGCTTGAGCCAGTAGTCGTAGGCGGTGAAATCGTAGATGGGTGGGTTGATCAGCAGGAGGCGCAACCGGCTCAAACCTCGTAGCTGCTCCAGGTGCCGGTGCAGCCGTGTCCCCGGCGCACGTGGAAGAGTCCCTTGGCGGGCTCGGCAAGGTACCCGGTGATGGAGTACGAGCCCTTGGCCCCGTGCCGGCAGATCCCGCCCGGATCGCCCTGGTGGTCGGCCATGATCTCCTTCATCGCCGCCACGTCGATATGTCCCCAGCAGGCTTTCACCAGCTCGCGCAGACGGTCCAGGCGCGGGCAGGAGTCGGGCAGGCTCTGGTCCTCGTACTGGGCGAACTCGGGGGTGAGGTAGTGGTTGGTGTGCAGCCGGCAGTCGGGGTGCTCCCCGGGGTAATGGGCCACAGCCTCGGGGCGGATCTCCACGTCGGCCACCGCGCCTTGGCCGTCGCAGAAGACCATGTTGCCGGCTGAGCAGGTGCGGTGTTCCGCGACTATGCGCAGGCACTGGGCCACGGTCCGGTTCTCCAGCAGGGTGCGCTTGAGCGGGTAGTGGGGCAGACCGGGACGCCAGGGGGCGTTGTACAGGGCGTTGGCGAAGTGGGCCACACCGTGCTGATTCATGCCCATGTACCCGAGCTGGCCGGCAAAGGTGAAGGTGATGGCCCGGGGCCGGCCGTCGCTGGGTTTGAGGTGGAGCACGATGCCCAGGTCCGAGAACTCGGGGGGCAGATCCTGGTTTTGCCCGGCGATGGGATGGCCGCCGGCGGTGGCGGCGCCGGTAAGGGCGAAGGCGGTGCAGCCTTCGGGCCTGGCGTTGACGGCCTCGCCGCGCACCTGGCAGAGCAGGGCCTCCTCGTAGGGGAGGTCGGCGCCTTGGGCCAGGCCGCGCACCTCGTCGTGATAGCGGGGGTTGAGGCGCTGGATGAAGGGCTCGAAAGCCCGGGCGTTGCGGCCCAGTTCGGCGCGGGAACGGCCGGTGCTTTTCTCGATCCACAGGAGGTATTTGCGGATCAGCTCGCCGGCCTGCTGGCCGTGCTGGAAGCCCATCTCGTAGGCGGTGCCGGAGACGGCGACGAGGGGAAAGGCGTGCATGGGAGTGGCTCCTACGTGGCTGAGTTATCGGTTGCTTTCGGCACGGCGGAGAGAGGCCCGCTGCGGATTTTCCCAAGGCGCGGACTTGCCGCTCCGCTCTCCCCACCGCCCCTCCCGCATCCTTCCCGGCCCCGCCACTCCCCGCGAAAGTTCTTCGGGGCCTTCTCCCCGCCGTGTTTTTCTAGGGCTGAGTGTAGCGGATGATCGGGTTGCAGGCAAGGGCGTTTTGACAGCGGTGGGGGGGGGCTCTACTTTGGAGCACCTTATTTCAATAAGGAGAGAGACTATGCCAGGCCTTTCGCAGGCGGATTTGGACCTGTTGCGCAAGTACGACACGCCGACCATCTGCAACGTGATCGAGTTGTTCGAGGTGCGGCCCCACAACGCCGGGTATATGGACGCCCGTATCCGTGCCTGTTTCCCGGAGCTGCCGCCCATGGTGGGTTATGCCTCCACCGCCACCTTCCGCTCCGCGGGGCCGGCCCGCTCGGGAGACGTGTACACCAGCATCGACCGGCAGGTGGACCAGTTCGGCGAGTTGCCAGGGCCCCCGGTGGTGGTCTTTCAGGACCTGGACAGCCCGACGGCCTCGGCCACCTTTGGCGAGGTGATGTGCTCCTGCTATAAAGCGTTTGGCGCGGCCGGGCTGATCACCAGCGGGGCAGCCCGGGACCTGGACCAGGTGCGGGCCTTCAAGTTCCCAGCCTTCAGCGACGGGACCATCTGCTCGCACGGGTACGCCCATACCCTTGACCTCAAGGTTCCGGTACACGTGGGGGGGATCACCGTCTATCCGGGCGACCTTTTGCACGGGGACTGTAACGGAGTGGCCACCATCCCGGCCGAGATCGCCTCGGAGGTGGCCCACCTGTGCGCCGAGTACGTGGAGGCGGAGATGGTGGTGATCAACTACGCGCGCGGCCCCTCGCCCACGCCCAAGGGCCTGGGCGAGGCCAGGGCCGAGTGCGGCCGGCGCTTCAAGGAGATGGCGGCGCGGATCAAGGGTCAGAAATAGGGCGAGCGGGCGCGCATCAGGGAGTGACCCACTACGGGTTTTCCCCAGGCACGGACTTGCCGCCCTGCTCGCTCGGGTTCCGCTCTCACCGCCACCCGTCCCGCGTCCTTCCCTGCCCGGCCACTCCCCGGGAAAACCCTCCGGGGTTCATCCCTCGCCGCTGTTAGAAGCCCGGCCGATTTCGGCCGCCTCGTACCCGGGGCAACTGAGGACAGGCAGTGGGGGATATTTGGGGAAGTGCTGATCGGTCGCGGCGCGGCGGCACATAAAAAACGCCGAGCCGCGCTGCGATTGGACGGGGCGGAGGTGCCGGCAGGTGGCGCAGAGGCCGGGGTTGGTGGGGTTTTGCGGGCTCATGGGTGAGCCAATAATCGGCCAGCGCCAAGGTTCCGGCAAGATAAAAAGGAAGGCGGCAGTTAGAGGGACCATGAGGTCGTCCATGGTGCTGGTGCAGTAGAACAGCAACGCAGTCCTCTATGGCCGGCCCGTAACCCCAGGGCCGGCGTTTTCTGTTTTACCACTTCACCCCGCCCACGTACTCCACCTGCTGCTCCCCTTTGGCGATGGTGCCCATGGGATAGGCGCGGCAGCCCTGGGCCTCCAGATGCCGGCAGATTTCGCCGGCGGCCTCGGGGGCTACCACCAGGGTCATTCCCGCGCCCAGGTTGAAGGTGCGCAGCAGGTCCTCGTCTGGGACCTGGCCCATTTCGCGGATCAGGCGGAAGAGGGGCAGCACCTCCAGATGCTCCAACTCGATGCGAGCGCCCAGGCCCTGGGGCAGGACGCGGTTGAGGTTGCCGCCGATACCGCCGCCGGTGATGTGGGCCATGCCGTGCAGGCCGGGATGGGTGAAGAGGCCGCGCAGGGCCTGGAAATAGCAGCGGTGGGGTCTGAGGATGGCATCCAGAAAGGATTCGCCCTCCACCTGCTGCGCCCGGATCTCCGGCTTTTTTTCCATCAGGGCGCGGACCAGGGAATAGCCGTTGGTGTGCAGGCCGTTCGATGCCAGGGCCAGCACCTGGTCCCCTTCGCGGATGCGCGCCCCATCGACGATAAGGTCCTTCTCCACGACCCCCACCAAGCTGGCCGTGAGGATATAGGTGCCGGCGGGCACCACGCCGGGCTGCTCCGAGGTCTCGCCCCCGGTGAGGGTGCAGTCCTGGTCGCGGCAGGCCCGGGCCATGCCGGCCACCAGTCGGCTGACTACCTCTTTTTCGAGCTTGCCGCAGACGATCACGTCCTGCACCGAGAGGGGCGCGGCCCCCATGACGATAATATCGTTGATCAGGTGGTTGACCAGGTCCTGGCAGATGGACTCGACCCGGCCGTGCTGGAGGGCCAGCTTCTGTTTGGAGCCGGGTTCCTCGCTCTTGAGCACCAGTACCGGATGGCGGTAGCCGGGAAAGCGGGCGTCGAAGAGCGTGGCAAAGGCCCCGAGGCGGTTGAGCACCCGCGCATCGGCCGTCTCCAGGCTTTTGGCCATCTCGCGTTTGGTGGCATCGGCGGTGGCGATGTCCACCCCGGCCTGTTTGTAGGTGAATCCCTGGCTCATCCTCAGTCCTGTGCGGGTCGGGGGGGATTGGCCCAGTGGCCCTCGGGATCGCTGCCGCGCACGATCACCCCTTTACCGTTCCAGCCCATGTGGGCGCGCACCTCGGCGGCGCAGTACCGCAGAGTGAGGCCGCAGCGCCGGCGGGTCGAGGTGTTAGCCTCGGAGCCGTGCAGCAGGAGGTCGGAGTGCATGGAGCACTGCCCGGCCTCCAGTTCCACGTCCACGGGGTCGCCGAACTGCTCGGCGTTTTCCACAGTCTGGTTGAGCACGTTGTGCTCGTCGTCCTCGCTCAGCTTCCAGGTGAGGTGGCCCTGGTGGTGGGAGCCGGGGATGAAACGCATGCAGGCGTTGCCGATATCGGCGTCGTCGATGGCCAACCAGACGGTGACGGTCTTGGAGGGGGTCATTGGCCAATAGGAGGCGTCCTGGTGCCAGGAGACGCGCTTGCCGTCGCCGGGCAGCTTGCAGAAGTAGTGGGACCCCCAGCCGACGGCGTTTTCCCCCAGGATGTCGCAGACATGGGCGACGATGCGGGGATGGGTGAGCAGGTCGTAGATGGCGCCGTACTTAAGGTGGGCGGTACTGATGGAATAGCTGGTGCCGCCCTCGGCCATCACCCGGGCTAGCAGGGCGTCGAAGTAGCGGCGGTGCCCGCCGATCTCCTCGGGGGAGAATAGGGCGAGGGGTTTGAGGTACCCCTCCTGGTTGTACTGCGCGATTTGGCCGGGGCTCAGGGCCTGGGGATCGGCGGTGGTGCTGGGGTGGAAGCGCAGGTCGCGCTTGAGGTCGTCGAGCTCGGTTTCAGGGATGATGACGAAGCGGTTGGGTGTGGGTTGGGTTTGCTGGTACATGGCGGCCTCGCGGATAGGGGAGAGTACAATAGACCAAGGGGCTGCGAGGTGTCAAGGCGCAACGCCCCAATGTATGGGCGTTGCGGGGGAGAGGTGTGGGGCTGGGCGAGAAGACGCGCCTCCAGGGTCGTCTCATCGCCGCTTCAGCAGTAAGAGACAGCTACCAGCGGGACCAGCATCTCCTCGGGACTGGGGCCGGCGTGGCCGCCGCGGTTGGGGTGGGTTCCCTGGCCGTAGTCGTACATGAGCTGGCAGCCCTCAGCCGGCAAGAGGATCAGATCACCCAGGCGGGAGCGGAAGCGGCCGCAGTCGCCGCCGAACCAGTTCTGGGCGATGGCTTGGTCGGTGGGAACCACCAGCAGGTCAGGGTGGTGCGGGAGTGGATGGTCCAGCAGGGCGCCCAGGTTTTTGGCAGCCAGGTAGCAGGCGCGGCGGCCGCCGGCCGGCGGGTAGCTCAGCAGGCGGCCCAGGTCCTGGCCGATGGTCAGGGCGCGATCTGGGTCCAGGGCGATATGGCCGTGGTCGGCGGTCAGGAGCAGGGTGTGGCCGGCCTGGGCGCAGGCGTCCATAACCTTGCCCAGCATCAGGTCCACGAACTCCAACTCCAGGGCGCAGGGCTCGGAAAAGGGGCCGTAGATATGGGAGAGGGTATCGACCAGGGGCCAGTACACGTAGTGGAAGGCCCGTTTTCCACGGTGCCGCGCCAGCGAGGTGTGCAGCAGGTGGGGGATCTCGGATTGGCCCTCGTAACCGAGGTACTCAGCCCCTTCGTGCAACAGACTGGTGAAACCGGTGCCCTCGTGGGCTTTGGCGCTGATGGCCACGGCGGGAAAGCCGCGGTCGCGCAGTTGGGTGTACAGGGTGGGGCCGCGGCGGACCTGGTCCGCGTCGATGGGTTGGGGCGGCTCGGTGGCGGTGCGGAAGCGCAGCATGTCGGCCAGGGCCCCGATCTCCTCCAGCCACTGGCGCATCCCCAACATGCCGTGCTGGGCCGGGGTGAGGGCGGTACACAGGGAGGGCAGGGCGCTGGTGGTGGTGGTGGGAAAGACCGAGGTGAGGGTGGCCACCCCGGCGGATTGGGCCACCAGCTTGGTTAGATTGGGCGCCCGATTGCTGGCCAGGGCCTGGTCGAGCTGGCCCCGCCCCAGGGCATCGCAGACCAGCAGCACCACCCCAGGGGCCTGGGCCAGCAGCGCCGGGTCGAGCAGCCCAGGGCGGCAGGGCGGGTTGGGCGGCTCGATCCCAAAGGATTGGAGCAGGGAGGCGGCGAGGTTGGCGATGCTGCCGCCGGCGTAGTCGGGCAGGAGGGGACTCATGCCGGCTGGGGGACCAGCTCGATCCAGTAGCGCAGCTTGTCCACCTGCCCGTTAGCGGACCGGCCCTCGGCGCGCAACAGGTGGGCGGGCATGGCCATGGCGCTCTCGTACCGGCCGCCGTTTTGCTCGATGATCCTCTTGGAGGGAAGGTTGTCGGAGTTGCAGGTGATCAGCACCCGCTGCAGGCCGAGGCGGCGGGCCTCTTCGAGGGCCAGGGCCAGGATTCTTGTCCCATAGCCCTGTCGCCGCCGCGAGGGGCGGATGCTGTAGCCGATGTGCCCCCCGTAGGTCAGCAGGTAGCGGCTGCTCAGGTGAGGGCGGATGGAGGTCTGGCCCAGGTATTGGCCTCCCCCGATCAGCCAGAATACCTGGTCCTGCTGCCAGCCGCGCGGCAGGGCGTCATCGGAGGCCAGGTTGAGCAGGTCGTGCACAAAGTCGCCGAAGTGGCGCTCCAGGGCCTTCTGGTCGTAGCCGAGGAACTCGGCGTAGGTGGAGTCGGTCCGGCCCTCGGCGCAGAACTCGGCGGCCCCGGACAGAAAGCTGTCGCGGTACGCTTCGCTGGGCCGGGTCAGAAAACACATAGGGGGCTAGCTGAACACCGAAAAATAATGTGAGAAGAAACGCTCGGGGTCCACGCGCAGGGCCACCTCGTGGGGGGCCGGCTGGGCCTTGGGCGTCCAGTGGGTGAGGCCGGCGACCCGTTCGGCGGACAGTTCGATGTCCACCTGGCCTGGGGCGAAGGAACAGATCCCCTCGTCGAAGAGGGTGGTCGCCGCCAGCGGGTCGTGGAAGGTGATGGCCGGGCTGTGGCCGAACCAGATCTCGGCAAAGTCGAGCACCGGTTGCAGCAGCCCCACCCGGAAACGTTGCCGCACCTGCGCCGTCTCCAGCTGCACCTGCATGGTCACGTCCAAGCCGATGGAGCGGTGCACGGCCACGGGGGCGCGGTAGACCATGGCGGCGGCGTGTGGATCGCAGCCGGCATTCCACTCCACCAGTGGGGCTCGGCGTAGCGCAAAAACCCCGCACATCAACACCAGGCGTTTGAGCAGGCGGGGGATCTCGGGGTCGGCGGCGAGAAGCAGGGCCACATTGGTGAGGGGCCCGATGGCGAGCAGGGTGACCTCGCCCGGATTGGCGCGGATGGTCTGGCGCAGGAACTCTACCGCCTGGCCCGTCGGGAAATGCTGCTGGTGCGGCCAGCGCTCCAGGGCCTGGGCCTGGGGCGCCTCGGGTTGGCGCTGGGGGCCGAGCAGGGGCGACTCGGCGCCGGGGAAGACGGGGATCTCCTGACCGGCGTGCCGGCACAGGGCGCTGGCCAGCCGGGCGCGTTCTTCCACCTGGCCGCTGACGGTGGTGATGCCCAGGAGCTGGCAGCGCGGCTGGGCCAACAGATAGGCCAGGCAGACGGCGTCGTCGATGTCGGAGCCGATGTCGGTGTCGAGTAGGATTTTTTCGCTCATCGGGCGAGCAAAGTACCCCGCCTTTCCCTCCCTGTCAAGCAACCCTCTGTTGCGCTTCCCCGAATTGGCGTATAATGGGGCCATTTCCGGGAGGGGTCATGGACAAGGTAGAGGTGCCGCCGCTCAAGGGGGTGTTCGCCCAACCCTGGTCGGCGCGCAAGGCGCTGGGACTGCTGGCCGTGTTCGGGCCGGCGGCCATCATCGCCTCGGTGAGCATCGGGGCCGGCGAGACCATCGTGGTGGTGCGGATGGGGGCCTGGGCCGGGTACGGGCTCCTGTGGCTGGTGTTGCTCAGCGCCCTGGTCAAGGGGGTCTTCGTCACCTATCTGCTGGGCCGCTACACCGCGGTCAGCGGCGAACCCATCGCCCAGCGCCTGGTGCGCCTGCCCGGGCCGCGCGGCTGGCTGCCTCTGGTCATCGTCGCCCTGGAGATGAGCGCCGCGCCCATGGCCTGGGTGGCCATCGCCAAACCCTGCGCCGACCTGTGCCACTTCGTGGTGCAGGGCTGGCTGCCCGGGGGAATGGGGGAGCCGGTGTGGGAAAACCTCATCTGCACCGGCCTGATCGGGTTGGCCCTGGTGATGAGCCTGGGCCTTTCCTTCGTCAACCTGGAAAAGCAGCAGGTGGCCCTCTGCCTGGTCATGGTGGTGGGCACGGTGGCGGGCACCCTGATGGTGAAGCCCGATTACCTCCAGGCCCTGGCCGGCAGCCTGAGCTTCGGCAAGTTGCCGGACTTTCCTTCCTGGGCGCCGCAGGACGCGATCGACCACCCTCTGCTGACCATGACCACCACCTTTGGCTACGTGGGCGGCGGGGTGCTGGGGTACGTGGTCTACGCCAGTTGGATTAGTATGCACGGCTGGGGACTGACCGGGCACGGCCAGATCGAGGCCATCCGCCGGCGGGCCGCCTCCAGCGCGCGCATCGACTACCTGCCCGAGGACGCCGAGCAGGTGGGCCGCATGCGCCAGCTGCTCGCTCCGCTGCGCTGGGATGTGGGCATGGGGGCGACGGTGCTCTTCGTGGTGACCGCCGCCTTCATGCTTTCGGGGGCGGCGGTGCTCTACCCGCTGCAGACCCGCTTCGAGGGCTGGGGCCTCCTGACCAACCAGGCCCATATCTGGGCGGCCATCCACCCGGCCCTGGTGTGGATCTACTACCTATGCGTGATCGCCGCGCTCTGGGGCACCCTCCAGGCCCTGCCCGAGATCTACACCCGGGTGATCCAGGAGTGCTTCCGGGCGGTATGGCCTGATGGCAGTTGGGACTACCGTGCCATCCAGCGGGTGCTATGTCTGTACCTTTTCGCCGGCGCCCTGGTCTTCACCTGGAGCGCCCTGCCCTTCGACATCCTGGTGCAGATCGCCAGCTTCGTGCTGGCCAACCTGGCCATCGCCCTGGTCATGGTAGCGGCGCTGTACCTCAACTTTCAACTGCCTCCCGCGTACCGCACGCGGCTGCCTATGCTCATCGGCGGGCTGGTTTCGGCCGGGGTGCTGTGGGTGGTGGCGGGGGCGGGCGGCTGGGGGCTGGCGGCCAAGCTGCTGGGGAACTGAGGCTCGGCGTTATCTGAAAGAGGAGCACCAGCGAGAGGACAAACTTGACGGCCCTGCCCGAATCCGCTGCCCCGCCGCGCCGCAAGCCCGATTCCGGTCAGGCCCGTTTCCGCCTGGTCCGGCTGGCCGTCCTGCACGCGCGGGGCTGGCGCTGGAACTTCTGCCGCAAACTCTACCCCATCGGCCTGTACTACTCGGTGGTGCAGACCGGTGGACTGGTGCGTATCCACTTCGACGAGCGCCTGGCCTGCACCGACTGCAAAGCCTGTTCTGGGATCTGCCCGTTACACCTCGACCCGCGCCACCTCGGCCACTTGCTGGATTCCCCCGGCGGTCTGGCCTTCTCGGTCATGCCGGCGGCCAATCACTGCCTCAGTTGCGGGGCCTGCCTCGAGGTCTGCGAGCACATGGCCCGCAAGGAACCCCTGCCGGCGGCCATGGGATTCCGCTCGCCGCGCCGGTGAGCGCGCTCTTCGTCCTCATGATCAAAATCACCCGCCGATCCGGCGCGTGTATCCCATTTGTGCTACGCGGTGGGAACACGCAAAGGGGGAGCTTTCATGGGACAAACAGCTATTGTTCGGGCACGCATCGAGCCGGTCCCAAAAGAGCACGCCGAGGCGGTGTTTCAGCAGTTGGGGCTGAATCCCGCTCAGGCCATCACCGTGTTCTGCAAGCAGGTCGGACTCCGACGGGGCCTTCCCTTTGACGTGGCCAATCCCACCACTACCACCAAGCGGACCTTCAAGCCAACCGATGCCGGGCGCGACCTGGTGGTCTGCGAGGGCGAGGAGATTTTAGCCAAGCTGGGCATCTGATGTACACCCCGGTCTACACCAAGCAGTTCGCGCGAGACCTGAAACGCTCAAAGCGCCAGGGCAGGAATCTGGAGGTGTTCGAGATCACCGCCCGCACGCTCGTCTCCGCAAAACCACTCGACCCCATTCACCGCAACCATCGCCTGGTCGGCAATTACCTGGGCCGACGGGATTGCCATCTTGGGTCCGACTGGTTGCCCATCTACAAGGTCGAGGAAACCCGTATCGTTTTTGAGCGCATGGGCACCCTCGCAGATCTCTTCAAGCGTTGGGTTGATCCTCCACTCCCAAGGCCCAACGCCAAACTGTCCCCTTAAAGAATCCCGTACTTGTCGAAGACCGCCCTGGGCGAGTGGCCGGCGGCCAGCTCGTCGCGCACGGTGTTCTCGCCCTCCAGCTTCTCCATCGATTTCCTGAACACCTCATCCCTGATCGCCGCCGGGATCACCGCCACCCCGTCGAAATCCACCAGCACGAAATCCCCCGGATGCACCAGCACCCCGCCACAGTTGACCGGCACGTTGACGGCCCGGGCGACGCAACGGCCCGCCGAGTCGAGGGGAGAGAAGCCCCGGCAGCAGCAGCCAAAGCCCATCTGGTCCATCTGGCGGATGTCGCGCACCAGGCCGTCGGTGACCACCGACTTCACCCCGCGCGCGGCCGCGGCGGTGGAGAGGAGTTCCCCCCAGATCCCCGAGCGCAACTCCCCGTTGGTGGCCAGCACCACCACCTCTCCTCCCTTCATCTGGTCGTAGGCGGCGAAGATCTGGCCGTACGGATCGGGGAGATTCTCGCTGGTGGCGTGTGCGTCGAGGGTGAGGGCCGGCCCGGCGAACCAGGTGTCGTGGCGGGTGGGCCGCACCTGGGGGATCATGGCCTGGTCGCGGTGGCCCAACTGGTCCATGATGTCGCAGACCAGGGCAGTGTAAACGGGTTTCCATTCCTCGTGCATGCTTTCCTCCTCAGGCGGCCCGGTGGACACGCGGCAGCAGTAACCGGCCCCGCCGCGCCAGGGGCAGGCCGGCAAAGGCGCAGCGGTTGTTCCACTGGTCCACTGCCGCGGCACTCTTGTACTCGTTGATGATTGCGTGGCGGGCCCGGGCGGTATAGTTGTGCCCGGCCCGGTGTACCCCCAGGACGTGGATGACGGCCACGTCCCCGATCCCGGCCTTGAGCACCACCCCTTCCCCTGGCGCCACCAACTCGTCGGCGATGGTGTACTTGTCCCGGGTGGGCCACTCCCCCTTGAGGTGGGAGCCGGGGACCACCTCGGTGGCGCCGGCCTCGAAGTCGGTGGGGTCCAGGTAGGTGATGGCCGCGGCCAGGTCGGGTTTGCTGTGGCGCTCGTACGGCCAGTCCTGGTGCCAGCCCTGGGTACTGACGAAACCGGGAGGCTTGTTGCGCACCTTGCCGTTGTGGAAGTCCAGGTCCGGTCCCAAGAGATCGGTCATCACCGCGGCGATGCGTGGCTCGGTGAACTGGTCGAACCAGTAGTCGCTGGCCAGGGTCTGGTCCATCATGCCCACCACGTTCTTGGGGTTGAAGGGATCGGGCTGAAACCCGGGCGGGGGCTCCATGTAGGCGTAGCTCATGTTTTTTGGCCGGCCCTCGGTGTTGCTCACCAGTTCGTGAAAGTGCCGTCGCATCTCCTCCATCTCGGCCTCGGAGTAGAACCCCTTGAGGTGGAGGTAGCCCTTCTCGGCGAAGAACTGTTTCTGCTCAGGAGACAGGATCAGCAGCGGGGCGCTCATGGGCGGGACTCCTCCTTGGACCGGGCAGTAGCAGGGAGAGGGCCGCAGTCAGCAGCGGCAGGAAACAGAGGTATTCGAGGGTGCGGGCCACGCCAATCTGGTCGGCCAGGTGGCCGACAAAGGGCAGGGTGAGGCTGGCGATGCCCCAGCTGAAACCCAGGGGCAGGCTGGAGGCCAGGCCCGAACTCTGCGGGGCCAACTCCTGGGCCATGGCCACCAGGATGGAGTTGGAGGACAAGAGCAGGGCCCCGCCCAGGATCAGGGCCAGGTAGCTGTAGGCCCCCTCGGTGTAGAGGAAGGCGTAGAGGAAGGGGACCGCCAGCACCAGCGAGCCCCAGACCAGGGCCCTGGGGTTGAAGCGATCGGCCAGGTACCCGGCCACCAGGCCACCCACCACCCCGGCCATGTTGTACACCCCCAGGGGGATGCTGCCAGCCACCAGCGAGAGGCCCCGCTCCTTGCCCAGCACGGTGAGGTAGAAGCCGAAGCCCAGGCCGGTGATGGAGCGCAGGATCACCACCACCGTGATGACCATCAGCGGAAAGCCCTGCCCGTTGAAACTCTCGCGCAGGGAGAGCGCGCCGGTCTTGATCCCGGGGTTGTCGAGGGGGGAGAGTTTGAGCAGCAGGAGCACCATCACCAACCCCGGCAGGGCGGCCAGGGCCAGGCTCTCCAGGCCGAAGTGTTCGACCCAGTAGGGCACCCACAGTGGGGTGAGGCCCAGGCCCAGGGTGCCGCCAAAGATGAACAGCGCCAGGCCAAAGGAGCGGCGCTCCCCGCTCAGCTCGCCGGCCAGGGAGAAGGACTGAGGGTGGAAGGCGGCCACCCCCATGCCGCCCAGGGCCAGGATGGCCACCAGCGACAGATAAGTGGGGGCCAGGCCCAGGAGCGGGCTGAATAGGGCGCAAAGTAGCAGGCCAAAGACCACTAGGTGGCGTCGACGCATGCGGTCGGCCCATAGGCCCATGAGGGGCTGGCTCAGGTTGCACAGGGAGACGATGGTGCCCAGCAGGCCGGCAAAGGCGAGGTTGAGGTCCAGGCGCTCGTTGATCAGGGGCAGGATGGGGGCGAGCATGGTGGCATAGGTGTCCACCATGAAATGGGCCAGGGTCACCAATAGGAGGGGAAAGGTCTGCATGCAGAGAAGGGTAAGCTCAGCGGTGGCGAGTGTCCAGGCGGCGGCACAGGAGCCAGGCGCAAAGGGTGCCGCCAGCAGCCAGCAACGCGCCTCCCAGGAAGGGCAGCCCCGGATCGATCTCGACCAGGGAGCCGCCCAGCAGGTTGCCCAGCACCATGGCCGCGCTCCACACCAGGTGCAGAAGCCCCACCAGGAGGCTCTTCTCCTGGGGTCCGGCCACCTCGTGGATCAGCGAGGGCACCAGGGTGGAGATGGCCCAGGCGGTGGCCGTCAGTCCGGTGCCAAAGGCGAAGAGTGCCGGCAGGGATTCCCAGGCCAAGCCCACACCGATGCCGCAGAGGGCGAAGCCGGACCCGCAGATCAGCAGGGGCCAGAGCCGGCCGTAGCGGTCGCGCAGCACCCCGGTCAGGAGTTGGCAGGCGGCGGCCACCGCCAGGGAGACCGAGGCGTAGTAGGCCGGCATGGACTCGCTGTGGCTCACCCGGTAGACCAGCAGGGGCAAAAGCAGGGAGGCCATGCCCCAGTAGGAGGTGATGCAAAGGCGCAGGGCGATGAGCAGGCGGGCCAAAGGCTGGCGCAAGAGGGGCAGGTACACCGCCCCCAGGGCCAGCCCTTCCTGCGAGCGTGCCGCGCCGGTGGAGGGCAGGAGCCAGAGGGTCAGGAGGCAGACTCCGGCCATGCCGCAGCTCATCAGGGTGCCCAACTGCTGGAAGGTCCAGGTCTCCTTGAGCACCCCGGTGCCCAGGCCGCCCAGGGCGTGGCCTAGGTTGCCGCTGAGGAAATAGAGGGCCCCGCCCACGCCCAACTGGCGCGCCCCCACCGAACTGATCAGGTAGCTCTGGCCGGCGGTGGTCCAGGGGCCGGTGGTGAAGCCGATGAGGAAGACCAGCAGGAAGAGGGCCCAGGGATTGGCGCTGTGGAAGACGAAGCCGTTGAGGACGCCCCCGGCCAGGCCCACCATCAGGGTGCGCTTGAGGCCCAACAGGTCGCAGAGCCGCCCGCCGATCAGGGCCGATAGGCCGCCCAGGATCAGCATCAGGGAGCGCAGGTTGGCGGTGAAGAGGGGCACCCTTCCCAGGTCGGCCTCGATGTAGACCGGGAAGAGGGCCATGAAGGGGGAGGTAATGAAGCCGCTGAGCAGGGAGACCAGGCAGAGGGCGATGAAGGCCCGGTTCCACGAAGCCGCACCGCCCTCCTCCTGGGCAGCCGCTTGGCTCACTTGCGGCTGGCCGCCACCTTGTTGCGCAGCACCCCGATGAGCGAGATCTCGATCTCGACGCGATCGCCGGGCTTGAGGAACTCGCCGGTTGTGGCCCCTACCCCGGCGATGGTGCCAGTGCTGATCAGGTCCCCCGGCTCCAGGGTGATGATGGCCGAGATGTACTCGATGACCTGGGCCACCGGGTAGAGCATCTGGCCGGTGTTGTTGTGCTGCCGGCGCTGGCCGTTGACGTAGGTGCTGATCTCCAGGTTCTGGGGATCGGGGATCTCGTCGGCGGTGAGGATCCAGGGGCCGTGGGGGCCAAAGGTGTCGAGCCACTTGCCATTGAGCCAGTCGAACCACTCGTCGCGGGGCCGGCTCTCGCTGCGGGGCTTGATCAGCAGCTTGCGCTCGGACACGTCGTTCATCACCGTGTACCCGGCCACGTACTTGGGGGCCTCGGCGGCCATGACCGCCTTGGCGCGGCGGCCCATGACCACGGCCAGCTCGCCCTCCCAGTCGATGGCGCGGGCCACCGGCGGGATAAGGATGGCTTCCTCGGGGCCGATGACGGTGGTGCTGGGCGGCTTCATGAAGACGCGCGGGGTCTCCTTATCCTGGGCCTGCATCTTCTTGCCGCCCTCCTCGATGTGCTCCTGGTAGTTGCCGGCCAGGCAGAAGACCTTGCGCGGGCAGGGGACCGGGGCCTTGAGCCGCACCTGGCTGAGGGGAAAACTGAGTTTGCCGTCGGCCCTGGACTGGGCGCCCAGGCGCTCGACGGCCAGGTTGACGGCCTTGCGGGCCGCGGACAGCCCCTTGGAGCCGGCCTCCAGCAGGGCGAGCATATCGGTGAAGAAGGGATGGGCCTTGCGTTTCTCCTTGCGGGCCAGGAATTGTTCGGCGGCGGCCAGATCCACCACGATCCGGTCGCCGGCCACCACCGCGCCGGTGAAGGATTGCTTGTGCCGGGTAAAGGTCACCAGTTTCATCTCAGGGCCTCCTCGGGGCAACTCGCTGGCTCAAACAGCGAGGGCGTCGTATATTCGCAAAAATCTCCGGCCTTTAAAATAGGGTTCCGCACTCCATGCCAACAGACCCCGGTTACTTTGTACACCCGACCGCCTGCGTCGATGGCCCCAGCCAGATCGGCGCCGGCACCAGGGTGTGGCACTTCTGCCACCTCATGCCCGGGGTGCATATCGGTCGCGACTGCATCCTGGCCCAGAACGTATTCATCGACCGCGAAGTGGTCATCGGGAACGGCTGCAAGATCCAGAACAACGTCTCGGTATACAAAGGGGTGACCCTGGAGGACCGGGTCTTCTGCGGGCCATCGATGGTCTTCACCAACGTGATCAACCCTCGGGCCTTCATCGAACGCAAGGCCGAGTTCAGGCCCACCCTGGTGCGCGCGGGGGCCACCCTGGGGGCCAACTCTACGGTGGTCTGCGGGGTGACCATCGGGGCGTACGCCTTCGTGGGGGCCGGGGCGGTGGTCACCCGCGACGTGCCGGCCTACGCCTTGATGCACGGGGTGCCGGCCCGCCAGTCGGGCTGGGTGTGCCGCTGCGCTGTCAAACTTACCAGCGAGGGGGAGGAGCGGGTCTGCCCAGCCTGCGCTTCGCGCTACCGCCTCGTTTCGCCAGGCCAGTTGGAGCCCCTCCCCACCTGAGCTGTTCCCGCAGATGCCGAAACGTCCCCGGCCGTGGATGGTGTGGGGGCCGTCGAAGAACTCGATCTCCGCTCGCTCTCCCAATCCCGACAAGACATAGCATCTTTTGGTGCGGGCGAATTCGTAGGCCACCAACTCGTCGGGAGCCACCCCGTCGTGATGGCCGCGCTCCACCATGAAAGGCCGCGGGAAGATCAGCCAGCTCATCTCCGCGTAGTTGACGGTGTTGCCCAGGTCGAACTTGGGCATCTCTTACTCGGCGTGGAACATGAAGGAGTACGGGTGGCGGGTGGAGCAGTTCTGCCAGATCCACTCGTTGTAGTCGGCCGAACAGATCGAGAGGCAGTACTCTTTGAGGAGGGCCGGCACCCGCATGGCGGTCTTGCCACCGTAGCTGAGGCCTTAGAAGGCCAGGCGCTTCTTGTCCACAAAGGGCAAACTGGAAAGCCACTCGAGGATGCGCTGGTGCTGGCGGACGATGAAGGAGAAAAGGGAGAGCTTGAGCGGATTGGCCAGGGGTTGCAATAGCCGGTAGGTCTCGCCGCCGATATAGGGGTTTCGCGGAGAGAAGGTGACGAAGCCCTCCTCGGCCACGCCGCAGGCGTAGCGGTGGTAGTAGTGGCTCTCCACCTTGGGATCGGCCACATCCTGGGGCCGGCCGTCCAGGCCGCGCTGGCAGACCACCACCGGCCGGCGCTGGCCCTTGGGGATAACCTTGTGCACCAGCAGGATGGCGTAGGCAAAGACCTCTGGGTACACGTCGAGGACCACCCCGTAACCGCGATACTCAGGCTCGTCACAGACCACGCGGCTGCGGGGATTGAGGGCCATGTGGGGAGAGGGTAGTTCGCCAATAACCTCCTTTGAGAGATAACTGCGGTACCATTTGCAGGACTCCTGCCTAATCCAGAACTCCCTGCGGCGGAACTCGGCCTGGGCCAGCAACTCCTGGGTGTGGTCCATCAGTTGGCAGAACTGGCGCCCCTGGCGGGCGGCTGCATCCAGCAGCGGGGCCAGGCGCCGCGCCTTCTTCCCCAGTGGTTTGAGCCGGCCCCGTATCCCCAAGAGGCCCCCAGGAAGCGGTTCAGCAGCATCTCGCCGCCCGGCTGCCCGCTGGCGCAGAGGGAGAAGGTATGCTTGCCGTCCGCCAGATGAAAGGCCCGCTCGAACTGAGCGGCCACCGCGGCGGCTGTCGGGGTTTTGATGCTGCCGGGGGCGGCGCCGCTGCGCTGGGACGTGACGGGCGGCGGGTCGGGAACTTTCGGGTGGGGGCAGTGCTCCACACACAGGGCGCGGGGCGCCACCAGCGCGGCGAGTTCGGCGTCGCCGACTTCGTCCAGCGGGCCAAAGACGTTGCGGTAAATGGGTTCCTGCCAGAGCCCCTCGCGCGGGCCGAAGTACACGGACACGGCCGCCGCGGCGATGCAGGGATCCAGGGCCGCGGCGCACAGGGCTAGCAGGCCACCCTCGCCGTAGCCGATCAACTCCACAAGTAATTCTGTCCGTAGCGCGCCGATGGCGGCGGCGATTTTCTGCACCTCGAAGCCGATGAGGTGTCGTTCCAAATTAAAGGCCGCCCGATAGATGAACTCGCGGTGGGGCTGGTTGGTCATGCGGATGGCCGGATTGCCCGAGTGGGTGTCGTTCCGGTCGATCAGACAGGGCACCAGCACCTGGCAGCCCTGGGCGACTAGATGGCCGGCTTACTGGGCGCGGTGGGGCACACTGGGGTCCAGTCGCAGTCGGGCAGGCCGAAGACGCGGGCCTTTATCCGCCCGGTGGGCCGTAGTAGGAGCCCCTCACTCTCCACGTTTCTAAACACCGTCCAGCGCACCGCCCAGACCTCGTACCCTGGTCCATGGGCCAGGTAGCCGGGATGGGCCGGGTGAGAGAGCAGGTGCGGAGCCAGGGGGCAGGCACGGGTCGTAGTTCCCGAGCAGACGGGCCAGCTCCCGGCGTTTGGCCGCCAACGCGCGGTCGCTCGTTTTCAGCGTCTGGCCCGCCGGGCCGGGGCGGTCGTGGTGCGGTCCAGCAGAAAAGCGCGGAGGCCGGCCACCATGTGCGCGGCCAGGTCCCCCTCCCAGTCGAGAGGGGCGGTTTTGGGAAGCGAGGTGATTTTTCGGTCCACTTGCCGCCTGCCTTGCAGAGAAGGGAATGGTGAGGAAGATATAGATTGACTGCTCTCGGTCAGCCAGGGACAACGCACCAGAGAGGGCGGTGGCTTTACTGGATTTTTTTGCTTGGAAAGGATGCGCACGCAGTGTACTTTTTAGGCGATCTCAGCTCCGAGAGGGGGAAAGCCATGGAGGCCAAAGCCCAGACAGGGTAACTTGTGCTCGCCGATATCTCCGGGTTCACCTCGCACCTAGCCAGGACCGAACTCGAACAGGCCATTGGATTTTAGCGGACCTGTTCAGCCGGCATCCTTTCGACTATCAGTTCTGGCGGCAACAGCGCTTTGGGGGGATGCGTTTGGCCGAAGTCCTGAACCAGACCCGGCTATGTCTCACAAGGGATGAACAGCATTGCCAGCTTCCGGCTAGTAGGACCGTCTTGGAGCGAAAAATGCGAACCTCACATCATTCAAGACCACGACCCTCCTGCCGCCGTATTACCCGGCTTTCCTACGCGATGTCAAGGCCCGCGTCAAGGCCCGCATTCGCGCGGCGCAGGTCAAGGCCACACTGGCGGCCAACGCCGAGCTCATCCGATTCTACTGGAGCAGTCGCCGCGCCATCTTGGCCGAGCAAGAGCGAGATAACTGGGGCGCAAAGATCATTGACCGGCTTGCCGCTAACGTGCACCGCGAATTCACCGTGCTGGCGGGTTTCTTGCGCACGAACCTGTACCGGATGCGCGCCTTTTATGTCGCCTGGCCCGATGAGAGCGCAATTGTCCCACAACCCGTGGGATAACCGTCCTCCCCGCATCCCTGCCAGGTCCCGACGGAACTCACTTGGGGCCATAACATCGTCCCGCCTTAGAAATTAGGTGACCCTGCAGAACCGCTGTGGTATGCCCGTGCTGCGCTGGAATATGGCTGGTCACGCGATATCCTCGCCTTGCATATACAAAACGGCCAACGCCAGCGACAAGGCAAGGCGGTCGCCAATTTTAGTCGCACTTTACCACCCTCTCAGTCCGATCTTGCCCGACAGGCGCTTAAGGACCCTTATCTCTTCGGCTTCCTCACCCTGGAAGAACCCTTTCACGACCGCGAGTTGGAGACCGGCCCGCTGCGCTAGGGGGAGAAGTTCCTCCTCGAGCTCGGCCAGGGCTTCGCTTTCGTCGGACGTCAGTATCATATGGAGGTGGGTGAGGACGATTTCTACGTCGACCTGCTCTTCTACCACCCGAACCTCCGCAGCTTTGTGGTGATCTACCTCAAGAAGGGATCGTTCAAAACTTAGTACGTGGGAAAGATGAACTTCTACTTCAGCGCGGTGGACGACCGCTTGCGCCATGCCGCAGACAACCCGACCATCGGCCCCATCCCCTGCCAGGGAAAGAACCGCCTCGTGGCCGAATACGCCCTCAATTGGGTGCAGAAGGCCATCGGCGTTTCCGAATATCAATTCACCCGCGCCCTGCCCGCGGAGTTCCAGTCCAGCCTGCCCACTGTAGAGCAGATCGAAGTTGAATTGGAGGACCTGGTGAAGTGGAGGAAGACTGCCAAGGGCACTGAGAGGAGGTAAAAGAAGGTGGGCGCAAAAAGGGAGTCAAGTCTTAGAGTTTCTCTAAAATGGCGCCCCGAGTAGGCGGTTCACAGGTATAGTAGCTCGAGGTCGAGGTATCTCTTTCCGGTGGCCCATTCCTCGGCCCACTTCATGGCCAAAGCCGCGATCAGGCGCAGGCGGGCCTGCTCGTTGGGGAAGATCTGGACGACATCGGACCTTCGGGCGATCTCGCGGTTGAGTCGTTCGACGGCATTGGTGGGGCGCAACCGTGGTCGGTGGGACAGCGGGAAGGCCAGGCAGGCCAGCAGCGCCTCCCGTGGGGTTTCTAGCTTGTTGACCAGGGACGGATAGAGCTTCATAGCTTTGGACCAGGGTGTCAAAGAGACGATCTGCCTGGGGCCGATCCACGGCCTGGAAAAGCCCCCGCAGTTGGCGGGCGACCTGGGGATCCTGGCTGCTGAGGATACCCCATGAGTCCAGGGGCACCAGGTTGCGGCGGCCGTTGAGGACGGCCGTCGCCAGATTGCCCGGATTGAGATCGAGGTGCACCAGGGCTTCCCAGAGCATCTCGTTGTAGTGCCGCAGCATGGCGATCTGGTCGTCTACGCTGAATTGATTCGCGACAATTTGATTTCCTGTCGTGTTGCCTCACCAAGATATGTTACCAGGCACAGCAACGGCTACTGGGGCCTCCCGATCAACTGGTTCTCCAGGATGCTGTAGGCCAAGCTACTACCCCCAAAGATGAGCCTTCGAGCCATGGTTCGAGGCCCCTGTTGGACCCGGCGCGTAGGGCCCGAAGTTGGCCTGGGGGAAAGGTATCGGGGTATGCGCCCTGAAGCCGTTGGAAGAGGGCCTTCGCCGTGGCCTCGGGTTGGGTGGCCAACCAGTTCTGGACCACTTCCCAGACGGTGGCAAAGGGGTCCGGACGAGTACGCCAGTAGTGGGCTGAGCCTGCCTTCTCCTGGTGGGTTGGGCGCACCTCGCCCTCTCGCCATAGGTTGGGCAGTTGGGTGAGAAAGTGCGCCAAGTCGTGATCTGTGGACAGTTGCTGGAATCCACCGTCTTTCACGGATAGATCGGCCCGTGCTTTTTGAGCGGTGCGCAACCCGTGGAGCAGACGCAGGGGGTCCAACGAAGCCGCTAGCTCTTGCAGGCCCTACTTCTGCCCCTCTCCGAGCTGTTGGGAAACCAGTCCCCGCGCACAGGGTGTGGCGGGTGGGTCGTAGCGCTTGGTCCCCGTGGCACCCTCCCGGTGTTTCTCTTTGAGCTTGAAAGAGGACTGGAAGAAATTCACATAGCGGCGGGAGATGGCGTCAAGGCGGGCCAGCTCCTGGGTCGCCTTCAACCCCTGTAGGCGTCCGTGGCCAACCATTCGTCTGACGATGGCCCCGTTCTTCTGCACGACCCTTGCCTGGTCGTTTTTCCGCTACGCCCGGGCGCGGGGCAAAATCACCCCCTGGTTCTTGGCATAAGTCAGGAGGCTCTCCTTGATGAAGGCACCCTCGTTGTCTGTATCCAGGCCCAAGAGCGGGAAGGGCTGCGGGTTGCGGGCAACCTCTACGGCCTCGACAACCAGCGCCTGCTCTCGGACCCGTAAGGGCAGGCGCTCCGTCCATCCGGTGGCAATATCGGTCAACACCAAGGGGTGGACGAAGCTGCCAGCGCAGCTGCCACCAGTGTGGGCGATCAGATCGGCTTCGACAAATCCTGGCCCCGGATCGCCCCAATCGGCGAAGGTGCGCACCGGCATCTGGCTGCGTACCAATCCACTGGACCGACGGCGGCGAAGCCCCGCGGCCGAAGCTCTCTGTGAAGCCAACATCCGGTCGATCGTGGCCGCACTGACACTCCGCAGCTGGGCTCGTAACTCGTCACCCAGGAGTAGGTGGCCGTGCCGCTCCAGTGCTTCCACCAAGGTCGGCATCAGCCCCCTAAAGGCGGAGCTATGTTGAGAAGTTGTGGATGGCAGGGGAGACAAAAAGAGCGTATCCTGGGTATGCCCACCATCACTCACCGCCCTTTGGCGAGGGCGAAAGGATACGCTCATGGAAGAATATACGGCAGCCCAAGTGCAGCAGCTAACCCAGGCGGTCCTGCACTCCCGCCTGGAAAAGCTGCTGCGG
>VGJS01000019.1 GCA_016867395.1 Candidatus Handelsmanbacteria bacterium | reverse complement strand
ACCCGATCGAATCGACCTTCAGCACCGTGCGCCACCGCACCCGTCAGACCAAGAACTGTGGCTCCCGACGGGCCCCCTTGACCATGGCCTTCAAGCTGACCCGGGAAGCGGACAAACGATGGCAGCGATTGCACGGCTATCGCCTCCTCGACCACGTCATTGCCGGGGCGATATTCGTCGATGGCGAACGGAAAAACGCCGCTTGATCAGGCAGGATACGCTCAGCCCCCATCCACAACATTTGACAAAAGCTCGGTCGGGCGGCGACCAGGGCGTTCTTGCGGTCGTCGACCTTGGCCTGGGCCACCTTGGTGTAGGTGTCGATGAAGGCCTGTTGGTAGATCCGCCCGATCTTCTTGAGAGTGCCCACGTAGTAGGTGTCCTGGGCACCCCGATAGCCTGGGTGCTGGGTCTCGATCTCGCCGTGGGCTTCCTTGTCCTGCTTGGATTTCTCTAGCGCCTGGAGTTGTTCCTCGGTGAGGATCAACTGCTCCTGGGCCATGCGCGCTTCCAGCGCTTTGAGCCGTTTCTTATAGGTCTCCAGATCATGCCGCACCCACACCCCACGCACCTCACCGGGCGACACCAACAACCCTTCCTTGCGCAGCTCGTTGGACACCCGCTGCTGACCCAACGCCGGCTGCTCAAAGGCCAGGCGCAGCACCCCCGCCTCCACCGCCGCTTCCACCCGGTTCTTGGGGCAGGGTTTCTGCCGGCTCAGATCCTGCAAGGCCAACTCACCCCCTGGTCATAAAACTCCTGGAACCGGTAGAAGCTATCCCGCGAGTAGCCCATGATTTTGCAGGCTTGCCACACGTTGCCCAGCCGTTCGGCCAGTTTCAGCACCCCAACCTTGTTCTTGATGATCTTCTCTGAACTCGTCATCTGACACCCTCCTTTCAGTAGTGCAAATATAGGAAAGTGCCAGATTAAGTCCTAACTTGTACACCTCAGATCTTGATGGACCGGCAAACAGATATACTCGCGGTAGGTCCACACCTGATCGGCCAGCCCAAGGCCATCGCTGGAGTACGGGGCTGTCGCCCTTAACGCAGACTCTTGTGGGGCGTGACCCAGTTGTGGAGCAGGACGATCTTTACCCCTTCAAATTTTTTGCCAGCCCGATTCGTCTTATAGGCGGAACTGTTGTCCCTGCCCGTTGCGGCACCTCTCCGCATGGACAGGTGCAGGTAGCTATTTCTGTTGCATTGGGGAGGCACCACTGGGAGGAGGCCCGATGTCCAAAATCACCCGTCAAAAACCTGGCGGCCCTTGTGCCAGGCCGACACTTGCCAGCAGCCGGCCCAGACCGCCGTTTACTGCCCCCGCCACTACCAGCAGATCCGCAGATGGGAACACCTCACCCCGTAAAAGGAGCGGCCCTGGAAACGCGCCTGACCCGGCGCCAAAGCCCTGGGCCTCCCGCGTAGTTCCTTCTCTGCCTTCCCTTGACAGCCGGCCCCGTCTGCGCCTTTGTACTGCGCATGATCGATGCCCACGTCCACGTCTGGACCGCCAACACCCGGCGTTATCCCCTGGCTCCCGGCTTCACCTCCCAGGACTTCTCGTACCCCAGCTTTTCAGCCGAGGAACTGGCCGCCATCGCCCGGCCCTCGGGTGTCACCCGCTGGAACCTGGTGCAGATGACCTGGTACGGCCTAGACCACTCCTATATCGCCGACACCATCGCCGCCGACCCCAGGCATTTTGTGGGCACCGGGATCGTCCCGGCGATCTGCGATGTGGCCCTGCCCGGGCCGGACCAGACCATGAGGGCCCTGGCCCAGCAGGGGATCGTCGCCTTCCGCCTGCGGGGCCGCAGCACCCGCCCGCTCCTGGGAGACGAGGAGGCGTGGATGGCCCATCCGGGGTACGAAAGGATCTTCGCCGCCGCCGAGGCTCATGACCTGGGCCTGAGTTTCCTGCTGTCCCCGCCCGATCTGCCCGAATTGGACCGGATGTGCGGTCTCTTCCCCGGAGCCCCGGTCATCATCGACCACCTCGGCCTGGTGGGCCGGAGCGGCGCGGCCGACGAAGTCCTGGAGGCGCTCTGCCGCCTGGCCCGCCACCCCCGGGTGATGGTGAAGGTGGGCGCCTTCTACGCCCTGGGGGCCCGCACCCCGCCCTACCTCGATCTCCTCCCCCTGGTCCGCCGGGTGGCGGCGGCCTTTGGCCCGGAACGCTGCATGTGGGAGAGCGACAGCCCCCACCAGGCTAAGGCGCCCCACAGCTACGAGGCGGCCGTGGCGCTCATCCGCGACCGGGCCACCTTCCTCAGCCCGGACGACCGCGAACAAATCCTCACCCGCACCGCCGGGGATTTCTTCTTTGACCGCCAGAGGGCGTTATGAGCGCAGCTAGAATGCGGGGTCTCTTCCCCATCCTGGTGACCCCCTTCGACGAGCAGGACCGCATCGACGAGGAGAGCCTGCGCCGGCTGGTGGAGTACAATATCGAAGGCGGCGTCCACGGCTTCGGCCTGGCCGGAGCCACGGAGTTCGCCAAGCTCACCGAGGACGAGCGGGCGCAGGTGACCCGCATCGTCATCGACCAAACCGGAAAGCGGGTGCCGGTCATCGCCACCACCGGAGCCCCCTCCACCCATGCGGCTGTCCTCTACAGCCGCCAGTTGGAGGACCTCGGCGCCGACGGGGTGATTTCCGTGCCGCCCGCCGGGGTGCCGGCCAGCGAGACCCGCGCCTACTTCAAGGCCATCTCGGACGCCGTGCACGTGCCGGTCTGGATCCAGGACGCCGCGGTGCCCATCTCCGGGGAGCTGATGCGGCAGATCGCCGGGGAAAGCGAGAGGGTCCGCTATGCCAAGGTAGAGGGCGCCCCGGCGGTGGAGCGGGTGGAGGAGTGGGTGAAACAGGGGGCGGGGCTGGTGACCGTTTTCGGCGGGGCCAGCGGCCTGCACCTCATCGCCGAACTCCGCCTCGGCACACAGGGGACCATGCCCTGGCCGGACCTGCCCCGCCCCTTCCGACAGGTGTGGGACCTGTGGCAGCAAGGGGAGGAAGTCGCGGCCGCCAGGGTGTGGGAGGAGCGCATCGCCCCCCTCTTGCGGGTGCCGGCCCCCATCCACAAGGAGGTCCTGCGCCGCCTGGGCATCATCCGCTGCGTCCACTTCCGCGCCCCCTCCCCCGAGCCCCCCGACGCCCAGGCCCTGCGCCAACTCGACCAGGCGATGGAGCAGATCGGTCTGGGCTGAGGAGCCCTTGACCCCACCCCCCTCTCGCCGTACCCTCGTCCCCTATGGAATTTGTCGGCCCCGCCCTCGCCCTCGATGCCCCCCTCACCATCTCCCAGCTCACCAGCCAGGTGAAGGACATCCTCGAAAGCCTGCCCCCCTGCTGGATCATTGGCGAGGTCTCCAAGTTCACCCAGCACGCCTCGGGCCACCGCTATTTCTCCCTCAAGGACGAGGGCAGCCAACTCGACTGCGTGATGTGGAAAAGCGCCCGCCTGAGCTTTACGCCGGAGGCGGGCACAAAGGTCATGGCCTACGGCCAGCTTACGGTCTACGCCCCCCGCGGCAACTACCAGTTTCGCGCCCAGCGCCTGCAGCCGGCCGGGGTGGGGGAACTGGCCCTGGCCTTCGAGCGGCTCAAGGCCCGCCTCGAGGCCGAGGGGCTCTTCGCCCCAGAGCGCAAGCGCCCGCTGCCCTCCTTCCCGCGCCAGGTGGGGGTGGTCACCTCGCCCACCGGAGCGGCCATTCGCGACATTATCCAGGTGCTGGGCCGCCGGGCACCCGGAGTGCGGCTCATCCTGCGGCCCGCCAGGGTGCAGGGAGCCGGCGCCGCCGAGGAGATCGCCCGGGGCATCGCCGACTTGAACCGCTATGGCGAGGTGGATATATTGATCGTCGGCCGCGGAGGCGGCTCGCCTGAGGATCTATGGTGCTTCAACGAGGAGGTGGTGGCCCGCGCCATCTACGCCTCGGCCAGGCCGGTGATTTCGGCGGTGGGCCACGAGGTCGATTACACCATCGCCGACTACGTGGCAGACTACCGGGCAGCCACGCCCTCGGCCGCCGCCGAGGTGGTGGCCCAGGACTACGGCGAGCTGCGGAGGCAGGTGGCCCAGTGGCGCCAGCGCCTGGGCCGGGCCCTCGGACAGGACCTGAACTCCCGGCAGCAGCGCCTGGAGCAGCACTCTACCCAGATCCTGTGGGAAAGGCTGCGCGACCTCCTCGAAGAGCGGACCCAGTACGCCGACGAAAAAACCCACAGCCTGGCCGGCGCCTTCGGCCAGCGGCTGCGGGACCTGACCGAGCGCCTCGACCGGGCGGCCCTGCGCCTGGAGGCCCGCAGCCCCCTGGCCAACCTGAGCCGGGGCTTTGCCTACGTCCAACGCCCGGACGGCGGGACAGTGCGCGGCCACGCCGAGTTGCAGCCGGGCGATCCCCTGGTCCTGCGCTTCGCCCAGGGCCGGGCCCTTTGCCGTGTGGAGGAAGTCCGCGATGAGTGAAGCACCCCCCACCTCCTTCGAGGAAGCCCTTTCTCAATTGGAGGACAGCGCCGCCCGCCTCGAAGAGGGCGACCTCTCCCTCGAGGAGGCCCTGCGAGTCTTTGAGCGCGGCGTGGCCGCCTCGCGCCTGTGCGCCCGCCACCTCGACCAGGCCCGTCAGCGAGTGCAGGTATTACAGGAGGATGGCGAGGGCAACTTCCGCCTCGAATCCCTCGACGGGGACGAAATGGACGGGGAAGAAGAGGAGCCGTGATTTACTGCGGCAGGGAGATACCCCCGGAAGCCTTTCCCGGGGAGAGGTCGGGTAGGGAAGTCCTCTTGGTTGGGCGGTGGGGTAGCGGAGCCAGAGCGAGCGAGGGGACGCAACGCTCCAACGTATGGGGCGTTGCGGGGGCGGAAGGGATGAGATGGGCGCGCCTTGGGAAAGGCTGAAGTGGGTCGCTCCCCGACGCCCGCCAAACAAAACCCAGACCCATGCTGACGCGGCTCTACATCAAGAACTTCGCCCTCATCGAGGAACTACAGCTCGAATTCGGCCCCGGCTTCAACACCATCACCGGCGAGACCGGGGCCGGCAAATCCATCGTGCTCAGCGCCCTCGAAGCCGTGCTTGGCGGCCAGGCCGGCGCCGAGTTGGTGCGCCAGGGGGCGGACAAGGCCCTCATCGAGGGGGTCTTCGAGTTCCCCGCCGACCATCCCGTGGCCGCCCGCCTCGAAGAGGTGGGCGTCGCGCTCGAAGAGGGCCAGCTCATCCTGCGCCGCGAACTCTCCACCCAGGGCCGCACCCGCGCCCTGGCCAACGGCCTCACCCTCTCCCTCAAGCAACTTCGCCAGGTGGGGGCCCTGCTGGCCGACCTGCACAGCCAGCACGAACACCACTCCCTGCTCGACACCGGCCTGCACGCCCTCTTCCTCGACGCCTTTGGCGGCCTCGGCCCCCAGGCCGGGGAGGTGGCCCGCCTCTTCGGGGAGTGGGGCCAGAGCCGGCAGCGGGCCGAGGAGTTGCGCACCGAGCGCGAAGGGTTGCGCCGGGCCGAGGAGTTGCGCGCCTTTCAGTTGCAGGAGATCCGCCAGCTCAATCCTGCCCCTGGGGAGGAGGAGAAACTCGCCCAGGAGTTGAGGGTCCTCGAGAACCTCGAAACCCTGGCCGAGACCACCGCCCAACTCGGCGAACTTCTCTACCAGGCCGAGGGCTCGGTGGCCGAATCCCTGGCTAAGGCCCGCCGCCAGTTGGAGCGCCTGGCCGAGACCGATCCCCGCCTCCAACCCCAGGCCGCGGCCCTGGCCGACCTGGTCTACCGCGTCGAGGACCTGGCCGGCGGCCTGAGCGCGTACACCCGCCACCTGGAAACCCGCCCCGAACGCCGCGAGGCGGTGCGCGAGCGCCTCGACGGCCTGCGCCGACTCAGCCAGAAGTACGGCGGCTCCCCCGAGGCGGTGCTGGAACAGATGCGCCAACTCGAACACCAGGAGAGCCGCGCCGACCGCCTGGATGAGGAGTTGCGCCGCACCCAGACCGAAACCGAAAAATTCCTGCACGACTTCCAGGCCGCCTGCCTGGCCCTCTCCGCCGGCCGCCGTAAAGCTGCCCAGTCCTTGTCGGCGGTGGTGGAGAAGAGCCTGGCCAAGTTAGGCATGGAACAGACGGTTTTTGTGGTGGAGTTGCAGGAGGAGGACCAGCCTGAGGGGCTGGTGGAGCGCGAGGGCCGGCGCTTCCGCGCCGATGGGGGGGGCATGGAGCGGGTGGAGTTCTTCATTTCCCCCAACCTGGGCGAGGCGCCCCGCCCCCTGGCCCGCATCGCCTCGGGCGGCGAGTTGTCGCGGCTGATGCTGGCCCTCAAGGAGGTGATCGCCGACCGGGACCGGGTCTTCATCCTGGTCTTCGACGAGATCGACACCGGGGTCTCGGGCCGGGTGGCTGCGGCGGTGGGCAAGAAGCTGCGCTCCCTGGCCGCCACCCACCAGATCATCGCCATCACCCACCTGCCCCAGATCGCCGGCCTGGCCCACACCCACTTCTCAGTGCGCAAGCGCCAGCGGCAGGGCCGCACCTTCACCGAGGTCCACCTGCTCGACGAGCAGGGGCGGGCCGAGGAACTGGCCAAGCTCCTGGCCGGCGAGAAGGTCTCGGCCAGCGCCAGGCAGCACGCCCAGGAACTCCTGCGCTAGCCCAGCCGATGGCGGCCAACCTGCTCAGCGCCTTGCGCCTGCTGCTGATCCCCTTCCTGCTCTACAGCCTGTGGCGGGACGGGCAGGGCCTTTCTTGGGCCACTCTGGGGCTGGGCCTGCTGGCGGGCCTCAGCGACGTGGCCGACGGGTACGTGGCCCGCCGCTGGGGCCAGGTTTCGACCCTGGGCCAGATCCTCGACCCGCTGGCCGACAAGCTGCTGCTGGGCAGCCTGGGCCTGGCCCTGGCCTGCTGGCGGGACTTCCCCCTCTGGCTGGTGCTCCTGCTTTTGGGGCGGGACCTGGTTATCCTCGCCGTGGGCCTGTATTTGTGGAAACGCCGGAGCCTGGTGATCCCCGCCAGCCGCCTGGGCAAGTACACCACCCTCTGCATGGGCCTGACCGCCCTTAGCTACCTGCTGCCGGTGCCCCCGCTGCCTCGGCAGGTGCTGGTCGGGGCAGCCGCGCTGCTGATCCTGGCCTCCAGCGCCGGGTACTGGCAACTGCTCCGCACCACCTACGCCACACCAACCCAAAGGAGTGCGCCATGACCATCAACAACCTGCACAAGATCGCCATCGTCACCGATGACATCGAGGCGGGGGTGAAGTTCTACACCGAGAAGCTGGGCCTGAAGGTGTTGGAGCGATTCCCCAACGAGGGGGACGGGGATTTTGTCTTTCTGCAGGCGGGCAACGGGGTGATTCTGGAGCTGATGCCGGCCAAGACCATGAAGGCCCCGGTGGGCTTCCACCACATCTCCTTCCGGGTGGACCGCGCCGATCAGGCGGTGGCGGACCTGCGGGGCAAGGGGGTCACGGTGAAGGGCGACCCGGCGCCGGCCGGCGACTCGGGCATCCGGCTGGCCTTCTTCGAGGGGCCCAACGCGATGAACCTGCAGCTCTTCGAGAGGGACCGCTAGCGAGCCCCGGCCAGATCGCGCAGGCGGTCGCGGGCGTAGGAGCTGTACTGAGCCTCCTGGCCGAACTGCGCCAGGTAGGCGTTGAGGGTGCGCTCCTCCTCGGCGGCCTGCTTCAGGGCCTGACAGGCTTTGGCCAGGTTTAGATACGCCTCGGGAAAGCCGGGCTTGAGGGCGATGGACTTGCGGAACAGCGGCAGGGCAAGCTCCAATTGGCTGCGCTGCTTGTAGAGCTGGCCCAGGTTGTTGTACCCCTCATAGAAGCTCGAATCGCTGCGTATGGCCTGCAGATAAGCGGCCTCGGCCTGGTCGAGGTCGCCGGCCTTTTTGTGGATGAAGCCGAGGTTGTTGTGGGCCAGGGCGTAGTCGGGGCGGAAGCGCAGGGCCTGCTGGTACGCCGAGACTGCCTCCAGGGTGCGGCCCTGGGTGTAGTACACCGCCGCCAGGTTGAAGTGCGCCTCGGGGAAAGCCTCCTCCAGGGCGATGGCCCGGCGGTAGGAAGCCGCCGCCGAGTCGGCCAGGCCGTGGCGCTCGTAGAGCTGCCCCAACTGAAAATGGATCAGGGGCGAGCCCGGTTGTTCCTGCAACTGCTGCTGCAACTGGGACGCCACCTGCTGCAACTGGGTCAGGGCCGGGTCCGCCTCCTCACTCTTGCCGCCGCAGCCGGCCAGCCACACCAGGGCCGCCAGTCCCACCCTCCACATCGGGTTCATTGCGCCGCCTTTTCCTTGCGCCAGAAGACCCGCAGGGCGTAGCGCCAGCCATACATCGAGAAGAACTCGCGTTTCATCCAGGGACGGGCCAGAGGTTTGATGGTGATCAGGGTTTTCCAGTTGTGCACCTTCTTGAAGGGGACGGTCCCGGCTTCGGGCTGGTAGATCCCGTAGTAATCCCCCCTCTTAACCGGGATGGGCTCGCGCAGGACAAAGCGGTTGAGGCCTTTCTGCCGGGGCACCACCAGCTCGCTCTCCCCCACCAGTTCGAGATGGTCGCGGGGCTGGTCGAAGCGCATGATCAGCAGCTTGACCGGCCGCAGCTCCTGGGCGGTGAACTCCCAGGCAAAGACCTCGCCGCCGGCCGCCGAGGGCGGAATGCTGATTGTCGTCTCGACGATGGTCAGGCCCTCGTCCTGGTTGAGGGTGTCGGCCTCGGCCAGGTCGAGGATGC
Organism: Candidatus Handelsmanbacteria bacterium; assembly: GCA_016867395.1. Lineage (GTDB taxonomy): Bacteria > Latescibacterota > UBA2968 > UBA8231 > UBA8231 > SICG01. The sequence continues at coordinate 54,460 of VGJS01000019.1, read as the reverse complement.
CCACGGTGTCAACCACCGCCCCGACCGAAGCGGCCTGGGCCACCGGATCGGGTTGCCCCTCCGGGGGGGGCGCTCCGCCCCCGCAGCCGGCCAGCAGCAGCCCCAGCAGCAACCCCCTTAGGCGCATGATCTCCCCTCCTCGGCCTCGGCGGGGCGGGGCCCTAGCCGCCGCTCCCGCCAAAAACGCCGGAAAAGCCGGTCCACTTCCAGGGGGTATTCGAGGTCGGCCGCCGGCAGCCGCTTGAGTGGCCGGTTGCGGTTGTTGCCCCGCGGAAAGAGGCTCAGCTTGAACATCAGTTTGGCCGGACGAGGCGGCGCCAGCAACTGGACGCCTCGCGCAGTTGCCGCTGGCTGGCGTGGAGGCGCAGCATCTCGATGATCTTAAGGCGCAGGGCCAACTGGTGCAGGTCGGCTCTGGTCATAGGGTCAGTCCACAGTAGTAGCGCCATTTGTCGATGCGCGGTTCGTCCGGCTCCCGGAGCACCCGGTTGCGGTTGAGCGGCCGGGCCACCTGGAAGAATGCGGTCATGGGGATGCGGTAGAAGGTAAGCACCTGCATGCGCAGCTCGGCGCCCAGGTCCGAGAGGAAGTCCTTGGTGTCCAGCTCCCCCCAGCGGGCCTTGCTGAAGTTGCCCACCGCCCCGGCCTCGGCAAAGAATTCGGCGTAGCACTTGGCAAAGGTTAAGTTGAGGAAGCGGCTGCTCAGCCGGCGGCTGAGGGGGAAGGCGTAGCCCAGCCGGCCGTAGACCAGCTTGGTCCCCGAGGCGGAGAAGTAGGGGTAGCCGCTGAGGAAGTTGTGGCCGCCCAGGTAGTAGCGCAGGGGCCAGTAGTAGCGGCCCTCGAAGAAGCCGGCCTCCGGATCAAAGGAGGGTTTCAGCTTGAGGTTGCGGTACGCCCCGATCAGTTGCAGGGAGACCACGTTGTTGAAGGGCAGGCCCAGGTACTCCACATAGGAGCCCACGTACTCGTTGACCCGGAAATGCCGTGAAGCCGGCCCCAGCGCGTCGCGGGGCGTGCCGTCGGTGGAGATGAGCTGGGCCAGGGAGTCGGCCACCGTGGCCAGGGAGTAGCGGTAGAGCAGGGTCAGGGCCCGCCCCTGGGGCGTCAGGTAGCGGTCGGAGGTGGGCTTGAGGTTGAGGTAACTCCACGCGAAGCTCAGGTCGTGGGCGGAAAAGAAGCGCAGGCCGTCGTAGAAGCTTAGACTGTGCTGAGGATCCACCACCGCGGTGTCCTGGAACGCCAGGTCCTCGGGCAGCAGGTCGGTGATGTCGAAGCGTTGGCCATTGGTCTCCTGCACCAGGAAGATGCCCGACTGCTGGCGCAGGGAGCGCAGGGTCCAGCTCTCCTCATAGTTGCGGTTGAGGTACTGGAAGGAGAACTCCTGCCGCCGGGTCAGGGGCAGTTCCACCCCCACGGCCAGGTTCTGGAGCACGGTCTTGAACAGGTCCTGGCGCGACTCGTACCGCTTGAGGTAGCGCTGGGACTCGGGGATGAGCAGGAAGCGGGTCGAATCGAGGGGGGAAACCAGGGTCTCGGCCGGCAGCACCGTGTCCGCCAGGGTCTGCTGGTTGCGGATCAGGTTGTCGATCTCGCGCCGGCGAATGCCCACATAGGCCGAGGGGTTGAAGCTGCGGTTGTTGCCGCTCATCGGCAGCAGGCTGCGCTGGTAGTACACGCCGAAATCGGTGTTGAGGTCGGTGTCCTGGCGCATGTTCTTGCCCACCACCCCCCAGGCGGTGAACTCGTCCCCTCCCAACTGCTCGCCGGTGGAGAACTGCACCCCGGCGCTGAACTGGTTCAGGCCGAAGGTGTTGCCGATGAAGGCCGGCCCCACCTGGAGGATGGGGATATAGCTAACCTGGCGCCGGCCGCTGTAGTGCCCCACCTTGAACTCGTCGGCCAGCTTGGGCAGCTTGGGGTTGCCCTGGTAGTCGCGCAGGGCCACTGGCTCGAAGCGGGCCTCGCGCTGGTACGCCCCCAGGGAGAAGCGGTAGAGGCTGTAGTTGTTGGCGTGGTACCCGGCGTACACCACCTGGCCTTCGACCGAGACCGCCGGCACGAAGGCCCCGCCCAGCACGTTGGTCAACTGATCGACGCGGCCGTCCTCCAGGTTGTAGCGGTAGAGGTTGAAGACCCCGCTCTGGTCCGATGAAAAGACAAAGCCGCTGCCGTCGGGCAGCCAGCAGGGGTCGCGCTCGTCGGCCCCCGAGCCCAGGAGCACCCGGAAGCCGGAAGTGTCGGGATGGGGGAAGGCCAGGCTATCGGGAAAGACCTTGAGGGAGTCGGGGACCTTGGCCTGCTGGCGGTCGCGCAGGCCGTACTCCCGGGGCCGGGGCGGGCTGTCGGCCCGGATCAGGGCGACGTCGCGGTCCTGGCCGCGGAAGACGCTGAAGAGGACCCACTTGCCGTCGGGGGAGAAGCGCGGCGAGCTATACTGGGTGGCGTCCTGGTTGTTGGTCAGGAAGCTGCGCCGGGTGGTCTGCCGGTCTAGCAGGCCGATGTTGTTGGTCCCGTCCTCGTTGTGGATGAAGACGATCTGTCTGCCGTCCGGCGAGAAGGAGGGGTCCTTGGCCCGCAGGCGGGCGCTGATCCGCTGCTCCTTGTCGGCGGCCAGGTCGTAGAGGTACAGGTCGTTGAAGCCCTCCTTGTTGCGCACGTAGAGCAGTTGCCGGCTGTCGGGAGACCAGGAAAGGCGGGTGTCCACGTAGGGATCGAGCACCTTGCGCTTGCCGGTCTCCAGGTCGAGGATGGCCATGCGCAGGATGGGGTAGTCGCGCTTCTCGCTGGTGAGGAAGGCCAGCTTCTTGCCGTCGGGCGAGAGGGCGGGATGGTACTCGATGGTGCCCTCGTCCTGCTCCTTGAGTTTCTCGCCCTCGAAGAAGCCCTGGTTGTGGACCTGAGAGGCCAGCTGGCCGTAGCGGTCCTTGAGGTACCGGGCCCAGTCGGTGTAGAGCTGATCGGCGGATATGCCCAGCGCCTGGCGGATGGCCGAGTCAAAGCTCACCGCCCCGCTGTGGCGGGTGAGGGCCTCGGCCTTGTCGCGGCCGTACTGGTCACGGATATAGAGCATCAGGCCAAAGCCCTGGTTGTAGACCATCTCGCCGTAGTAGGCCCCGGTGCGATTGGACAGGCTTCCCATCTCCTCGTAGGAGAGCAGGTCGTCCTCCAGGGAGGCCATGCGCAGGAGCATGTCGCGGTGAGTGTCCCAGGTGTCGTAACCGAATTTCTCGTCGGCGAACTGGGCCACCCCCTCGTTCCACCAGTCCGGGGTATTGAGGTGGAATAGGGGCAGGTCAAAGGAGATGTCCGGGTTGGCGTCGAAGCGCGACACCGAGATCAAGGCGAACTGGAAGGGCCAGGGCTGGCGGGCCCGGTTGAGGGTCATGATATGGGTCAGCTCGTGGGTCACCACGTCTTTAATCCAGTCGTGGTCCCCGCGCAGCTCAAAGTCGAGGGCCGTGGCCCAGATGTAGATGGTGTTGCTGTAATAGGATGCGGAGCCGTTGCCCAGCACGTCGGAGTTGTCGAGCACGACGATGTGGATGGGCGAGAATTCGTCATAGTAATCGTAGGCCGTGGCCAGCGGATCGAAAACCTCCTCGGCCACCTCGGCCACCCGCCGGGCCGTGCCTTCGGTGCCGGGCATGAAGTGGATGCGGAAATGGTCGGTGGAGATGGTCTGGACCTGGGCTGCCGCCGGGCGGGGGGCGCCCAGAAGCACTGCCAGGAGTAACAGGGCGCCCGACAGCAACGAAGTCAAATAGAGCCTGCCTTTCTTTGGTATGCAACCTGACAAAGATACCCGGAGCCTGTACAAGTGTCAATTTGCCCCGGTGGCCGGCCCCGGCGCTGTGTCTGGGCGCACAGCGGGATCAGCGCAGAAAGCAGAGGCGATGCCCCGGCGGCCTTTCCCCGAAGAGTGGCTGGGAAGGGAAGTCCGCGTGGTCGGGTAGCGGAGCCATGAGCGAGCGAGGGGACGCAACGCCCTAACGTATGGGGCGTTGCGGGGGCTGTGCGGCTGGGAGAGGCGCGACACCATCTTTATGGTTTCGCGGGACGCGCCTTGGGAAAGGCCAGAGTGGGCGCTCCACTGACTCCATCACGTCAGATACGCCTCCTCCACCTTGCGCAGAGCCGCCAGGATATCGGCCACCTCCTGGTCGGTGTAGTTTTCGTGGACGGCCAGGACAAAGTGACTCTCCGCCGCCGCCACCGCGTTGGGGCAGGGGAAGTGCGCCTTGCGGTCGCCCCGGTAGGCCGGCAGCCCCCAGGGGTAATCGCTGGGGGGGAAGACCCGGCGTTGGCGGAACCACAGAGCCTCGGAGGGCAGGTGGCGGTACGAAGGGGTCACCGGAATCCCCTCGGCGGCCACGGCTTTGGCGAAGGTGTCCTTGTCCACCTTGAGGCGCCCCTCCTCCACCCGCACCCGCATGAACCAGTACACCCCCTCGCTCTGGGGCGCCTCCCAGGCCGGGGCCACTGCCTGCAACCCCTCCAGGCCCGCGATGATCCGGCCGGCCACCTGCCGCCGGCGCCGGGTGATCTCCGCTAATTTGCGCAACTGCACCCGGCCCACGGCCGCGGCCAGGTCGTTGCCGTTGAGGTTGAGCCCGGCCCGCAGATTGGAGCCGGCGTCGGTGTTGAAGGGCTTGCCCCGGTCCGAGAAGCGCTTGCCCTTCCAGTAGAGGTCCTCGTCCCGCGTGTACACCACCCCGCCCTGGGGCCCGGTGGCGTGGTGCTTGCCGCTCATGGTCGAGAAGGCGGCGATATCCCCCATCGTCCCCGCCAGCCGGCCCTGCCACCGCGCCCCGTGGGCCTGGGCGCAGTCCTCGATCAGCGGCAGCCCCCGCGAGGTGGCCAGTTCGAGGATGGGACCCATGTCCGCCGGCTCCCCGGCGATGTGGGCCACGACAATGGCCCGGGTGTGGGAGCTGAGCACCGCGGCTATTTGTGCCGCCCCGCAGTTGAAGGAGCCCGGATGGGCGTCGGCCACCACCGGCACCAGATTGAGCAGGGCCACCGGCATCACCCCGCCCGGATCGGTGATGGGCGGCACCACCACCTCGCCGGCCGGCTCCAACTCCAGCGCCCCCAACGCCACGTACAGGGCACTGCTGCCGGAGTTGACCAGATCAGCGTACCCCCCACCCATCCACTCGGCAAACTCCCGCTCGTACGCCTGTTCCTCCGGGCCGCCGTAGCCGATGGGATCGCCGGTCTCCACGGCCCGGTCGAAAAGGGCCAGGGCCGCCTGCTTCTCTTCGCCGCCCAGCAGGTGGCGCTTGGGAAAGGGGGTGGGGCGCACCTTGGGTCCGCCGTCTATCGCCAGCATGGGTTTTCCTTTCTATATTTGGTCTTAACCGAGGGGAGAGGGGCGAGGCCCCTTTCAAATTATATCCCACAGGCAGAAGATGGACAAACCCGTGACTTTGGGCTTTGTGGGCTGCGGCAACATGGGGCAGATGGCCCACATCGCCAACTACGCCGAGATTCCCGGCATCCGCCTCAAGGCGCTGGTGGATGTGAAGCAGGAGCAGGCCCGCAAGGTGGCCGCCCGCCACGGCATCGAAAAGGTGTACGGCAGTGTTGCGGAGATCGCCGCCGACCCCGAGATCGACGGGGTGGTCTGCATCATGTTCTGGGGGTTGCAGGAGGAGCCGGCCATCCAGCTCTTGCGCGGGGGCAAACACGTCATCGTCGAAAAACCCCTGGCCGGCAACGCCGCGGCCGGCCAGCGCATGGTCGAGGCCGCCCGCCAGGCGGGCAAACACCTGGTCTGCGGATACATGAAATGCCACGACGCCGGCATGCAGTGGGCCAGGCAGCGCATCGTCCAGCGGGGGAGGATCAACCAGGCCCACCTCTTTTTTACCGGGGGCGACTGGTGGGCCAACCTGGGCAAACCCATTACCACCTCGGAGGAAGCGCCCCAGGGCTGGGGCACGGAGCACTGGATGCCCCCCGGCCTGAGCCCGGCCCAGCAGCGGGCCTTCTCTTTCTTTATCAACATCTACAGCCACCACCTCGGGATCTTCCGCTTTCTGCTGGGCTCCGAACTCAAATTCCAGTCCATCCACCCCGAGGACCCCTGCGAAACGGTGCTCTTTTCGGCCGGCGAGGCCCAGGTGGTGCTGATGCGCACCCGCATGGCCTGCGACTGGTGGGAGGAGAAGGTGCGGGTGGTCTTCGACGATGGATATCTCGACGTGGCCCCGCCCCCGCCCATGGCCCGCAACCTCAGCGCCAGGGTGGATGAGTACCGCAAAGGCCAGGAGGGGCAGACCAGCACCCTCACCCAGGGCATCGCCGGCTGGAGCTGGGCCTTCAAGCGCCAGGCCGAGCACTTCGCCGAAGTCTGCTCCGGCCGGGCCGAGCCCCTGGTCCCCGGCGAGCACGCCTGGCGCGACCTGCTGCTGATGGAGGAGATGGCCCGCACCTACCCGGCGGATTGAGGGCCGCAATGATGCCTCTACTCGTCCTTGGCGGAGCGGCCCTGCTGGCCACAGCCCTGCTCATCCCGCCCGTCCGGCGGCTGGCCTGGCGCTGGGACCTGGTGGACCGCCCGGCCGCCGGCACCCACAAGGGCCATCGCCAGCCTACGCCGTACGGGGGCGGGCTGGCCATCTTCGGCGGCCTGGTCCTGGGCCTGGCCGCCGGCCAGCACTGGTACCCCGGCCTGCTGGCCCGCGAGCACCTGCTCTTGCTGGGCGGCGGGGCCCTGCTGCTGCTTTTGGGCCTGGTGGACGACTGGCGCGGCCTGGGCCCCCTGCCCCGCTTCGCCCTGCAATTCGCCGTGGCCGGCGGCCTGGTGGCCCTCTGCCCGCAGTTCCTTCTGCCCCTGCCAGCCCCCGGCCCGGCCGCCGCCCTGGGGGCCCTATGGCTGGCGGCCATGACCAACGCCTTCAACTTCCTCGACAACATGGACGGCCTGAGCGGGGGCATCTCGGCCATCGCCCTGCTGGCCCTGGCCCTGATGGGCTGGTGGGCTGGTCGCCCGGACATATCCCTCATCGCGCTGCTGCTGAGCGGGGCGGCCGCCGGCTTCCTGTGTTTCAATTTTCCCCCGGCCAGCATCTTCATGGGCGACGCCGGCGGCCTCTTCCTCGGCTTTATGGCCGCCGGCCTGAGCGCGCTGCTGAGCCACGAACGCCCCGCCGACCCCCTCCTCCTGGCCCCGCTGCTGGTACTGCTGGTGCCGGCCTACGACCTATGCTCAGTGGTGCTGATCCGCCTGTGCCGCCGGCTGCCCCCCTGGCGGGGCGATCACAACCACCTCAGCCACCGCCTGGTCCGCCTGGGCCTCTCGCGCCGGGGCGCGGTGCTGGTCCTCTACGGCCTGACCCTGGTTGCCGGACTGGGGGCTCTGGGCGCCCTGCACCGCGGCAACCCCTGGCTGCTCCTGCCCCTGCCCCTCTTGGTCCTGGTCGGGGCCGGGTTGGAGTATGCCGCCAGGGAGCGCCTGCTCGAGGCCCCGCCTTCATGACCGATGTTGCCCGGCTGGGGGGCGGGTACGCCGAATCCAGCCCCGACCCTGGCCCCACGGTTGAGGCCCTGCTGCGGGCCGCCCGATCCGGGGAGGCTGGGGCCTGCCTGACGGTGATCGCCGGCCCGCCGGGGGTGGGCAAATCCGCCCTGGCCGCCCGCCTGGTGGAGCAGCTTCCCCACAGCTTCTGGATCGACAAGGACACTGTGGCCGGCGGCTTTGTCCTCCAGGCGGCCAGGGACGCGGGCCTGGCCGCAGACTGCCCCTACGGCACCCCCCACTACTGGCAGGTGCTGCGCCCCCTTGAATACGCCGGCCCCCTCTCCCTGGCCTGCGCCAACCTGGTGGGGAAACGCCTGGTGCTGCTGAGCGGGGGCTGGGGCCCTGAACTGAGCGTGCCGGCCCTCTGGGAGGGCCTGCGGGAACGCCTGGCCCCGGCCCGGCTGCGGGTGCTCCACCTCGACGCCCCGCCCCTGGAGGTTTGGCGCTCGCGGCTGGCGGGCCGCGGCTCGCGCAGCGACTCGCCCTGGTTTGAAGAGTTCGCCGCCGCCCTCACCCGCCTGCCGGTCTGGGAGGGGGCCCTGCGCCTGGCCACCGACCGGCCCCTATGCGACCTGGCCCAGGACGCCCGGCGAGCCCCGGACCCCTGACCCGCGAGGCCCTCATGCCCGCCCTGCACAGCGCCGTGGGATACGCCGTGCTGCTGGCCCTCGCCTACCGGGTCGGCCGGCGCTCCCGCCACCTCCCCTGGAAGACCATCCTCATCGCCACCCTTTTGCAGGTGGCCGGCGCCGCCCTGCTCTCCCCCATCAACCCGGAGATGGCCGGCCATCTCTTCGTCGCCTCGCTGGTTAGCCCCCCGGCGGCCGAGGGCATGCAGCTCTTCCTCAACATCGCCGGCCTGCTCATCGCCTTCATCGGCATGGTGGCCCTGGGCAACGCTGCGGCGCAGGCCCTCGACAAGTTGGATCAACGGCGCGGCGGGGCGACCTGGCCCGCTTGGGGATGCGCTCCCTGGTGGCCGGCACCATCGCCACCATGCTCGCCGGCTGCGTGGTGGGGCTTTTCCTGTAGAAATTTAGAAACTTGTCGGGATCATTTTCCTTGCCCAGGCGTCTTTTTTCCCTAGATTCTTAAGCGCATTTCCTCCTTCGCTGAAGATGGTCATGACAAGAGAACGCAAAAGCGCCTATCGCTCGCAGTTCGACGGTCATCGCCGCCTCGCCGCCGCGGTGATCCTCCAGGCTATCAAAGACATGGACACCGGCCCCACCCTCAACGACCGCAAGAGCGCCTGCGAATTCCTCCAGGGCGACATGTGGCCCTTCTCCGACGTGCTCGACCTGCCCATGGACGGCCACGCGCTGCAGTCCTACCTGCGGTGCATCCATCTGGCCATGTCCAGCCGGCCAGAGTTTGATGTGAGCTGATCCCTATTCCCAGGATGTGGGAGTGCCTTGTAGCGACAGGTGCGCCCAGGCCACAAACAAGAGCGCCGGCCCCCTTGCGGAGGACCGGCGCTTTTTTGCGACAGGGAGATGACCCTGGAGACTCTCCCAGGGGTGTGGCTGGGCTGGGAAGTCCACGGGAGGGGTTGCGGGGAAAGCGGAGCTTCGCGAGCACGGTGGGAAGGACGCGCCGTGGGAGAGCCCGGAATGGGTCGCTCCCTGGCGCAGCACCTTTACGCCAGCACCTTCTCCACCGCCTGGGCCAGCCGATCCAGCGCCGCCGGCACCCCCGCCGGCAGGTGGACACGCAGGAGCCGGCGGCCCCGTTTGCTCAGCGCCAGGAAATCCCCCAGGGCCTGGGCGTCCTTGAGCACCCCAAAGGAAAACCTCCGCCCCGGAATGGGCAGATCCTCGGCGTCGGCGGAGGTAAGCTGCAAAAAGACCCCGCTGTTGGGACCGCCCTTGTGCAACTGCCCCGTCGAGTGCAGAAACCGCGGCCCGTACCCCAGCGTCGTGGCCACCTTCCTCTCGTCGCGCACCCGCAGGCGGATGGACTGCAATTTCTCTTGGTGCAGGGGGTTCATCTCCACGTACGCATTGAGGGCGAAATAATCCCCCACCTGTAGCCTCTCCAGATGGGCGGCCAGGTAGGACTCCAGCGAGCCGGTTGGGAACCTGGTTTTCGGCGCCGCCCCGGCCAGGTAGGCGGCGTTGTCCGCGTCGGCAAAAAGTTGGATACCCTCGGCGCTGAGGATGGGCGGCTCGGAGGGCATGCGCCCGCTCTGCTCGTACTGGTCGGTCAACTCCCGGGTATAGTCCTTGCTCTCCTGCACATTGGGCTGGTTGAAGGCGTTGATGCCCAACACCGACCCGGCCACCGCGGTGGCGATCTGCCAGCGGAAGAACTCCTCCCCCAGGGCCAGGGTGTCGGCCAGGCCGATGCGCACCACCGGGTGGCCGGCCTTTTCGAGGGCCTCGATGGCCGCATCTTGGCCGGCGTCAGGGGCGGTGTCCAGGCGCAGGTACGCGAAGAGCCGGTCCTGTCCGTAGGCGGCCGGGGGCCCCAGGGTCTCGTTGTCCACCGGGATCAGGCCCCGGCCCTCCTTGCCGGTGCTCTCGGCCAGCAACTGCTCCAGCCAGGCCCCCAGGTCGCTGATCCCCGGCGAGGCGGCGATGGTCACCTTGTCGCGGCCGGCCCTGGCCAATTCGCCCAGGATGATGCCCAGGACCACGCCGGGGTTCTCGCGGGGCGGCACGCAGGAGGCGCAACTGTGGACCACGCGCTCGGTGCGCTCCAAGAAGTCCCGCACCTTGAGCCCCATCAATGCCGCCGGCACCATGCCAAAGTTGGACAGAGCCGAGTACCGCCCGCCTATCGAGGGTACCCCCATGCAGATCTGGCGGAAGCCCCGTTCGCGGGCGTCGATCTCCATACGCGAGCCCGGATCGGTGACGGCGATGAAGTGCGCGCCGGCCTTCTCCCCCACCCGCTTCTGCATCAGGTCGAAGAAGTAGTTGCGGAAGACGTTGGGCTCGGTGGTGCTGCCCGACTTGCTCGCCACCACAAAGATGGTGCGCTCCGGGGCGATCTGCTTTTCAAAAGCCCGCACCTGGGCCGGCACCGTCGAGTCGAGCACGTGCAACTGCGGGTAGCCGGCAACGCGGCCAAAGGTCAGGGCCATGACCTCGGGGCACAGGCTGCTGCCGCCCATGCCCAGGAGCAGGATGTGCTCGAAGCCCTCCTTTTTGATCTCCCCGGCCAGCTCCTCCAAGTTGGCCACCTGCTCCAACTGCTGCTCAGTGATGTGCAGCCAACCCAGCCACTGCCCCTCGTCGGCCCCGGTCCACAGGGAGGCGTCGCCGGCCCACAGCCGCCGCACCCGGCCCTCCTTGCGCCACTCCTCCAGGGTCTGGTCCACGCCCTGCTGGTGCGCCCCCAGGTTGAAAACCTGCCGGTCCAGCAGGTTGCCCAGCAGGGCCTGGCGCTTCTGCTCCACAGCGCCCAGCAGCTTGTCGAAGGCGTCGGCAAAGAGCCACACCCCGTCGGCCACCAGCTTCTGGCCGATGACCTCCATGTCCAGCCCCACGTAGGCCAGCATCTCCATGGTGTCCCTGGCCTCCTCCACCCCTTCCTCCAGGCTGGCACGGCAGCGGCCGTGGTCGCGGAAGGCGTCCCAGGTGGCCGCCGGGATGGTGTCCACCGTGTCTGGCCCGATCAGTTCCTCGACGTAGGTCACGTCGCGGAAGGCGGGGTTCTTGGTGCTGGTGCTGGCCCACAACAGGCGCTGGGTCTTGGCCCCCTTGGCGGCCAGGGCCTGCCAGCGCTCCGAGCCGACGAGCTGGCGGTACTGGCGGTAGGCCAAGCGGGCGTTTGCGATGGCCACCTTGCCCACCAGACTCTGGAGGTCGGTGCGCTCGCGGGGGCGCTCCGAGGCTTTGAGCCTGGCGCTAAGTTGGGCGTCGATTAGGGTGTCGATGCGGCTGACGAAGAAGCTGGCGACGCTGGCCACCTTTTCGAGCTTGCCGCCCTTAGCCCCCAGTTGCTCCAGACCGGCCATGTATGCCTCGCAGACCTGCTGGTACACCTGCCGCGAGAAGATCAGGGTGACGTTGACGTTGATGCCCTGGCCGATGATGCGGGTGATGGCCGGCAGGCCCTCGGGGGTGGCCGGCACCTTGATCATCACGTTCTCGCGGGCCACCGCATGATGCAGGCGCAGGGCCTCGGCCACCGTGCCCTCGGTGTCGCGGGCTAAATACGGGGAGACCTCTAAACTGACGTACCCGTCGCGGCCCTCGGTCTGCTGGTACACCGGCTTGAGCAGGTCGGCGGCCATCTGGATGTCGGCGATGGCCAGGGTTTCGTAGATCTCCTGGGCGCTTTTGCCCCCCGCCACCAGTTCGCGCACCGCCTGGTCGTAATCGGTGCTGCCGGCAATGGCCTTCTCGAAGATGGCCGGATTGGAGGTGACCCCCCGCAACTGGTCGGCGGCGATCATGCGGCCCAGTTCGCCCGAGGTAATCAGGCTGCGGCGGATGTTGTCGTACCAAGGACTCTGGCCGAATTTTGCCAGTTCTACCAGGGGATTTGCCATCCTTCGCTCTCCTTTACTTTCCTACCAGCGCTTTCGCCTTGGCCACGGTGTTGTCCACGGTGAAGCCGAATTCCTTTGCCAGTACCTCGTACGGAGCCGAGGCCCCGTAGCCCCACATGCCGATGAAATTGTCCCGGCTCACCGGCCCTAAGTAGCGGTCCCATCCCTGGGGGGAGGCCGCCTCGACGCCCAGACGCGCCTTCACCGAGGGCGGCAGCACGCTGTCCCGGTACGCCTGGGGTTGGGCCTCGAACAGGTCCCAGCAGGGGAAGCTGACCAAGCGCACCCGCAACCCCTCGGCGCTGAGCTTTTTGTGCGCCTCCAGGGCCAGGACCAGTTCCCCGCCCCCGGCGATGAGGATGAGTTGGGGCGTGCCCTGGCAGTCGAGCAGCACGTACGCGCCCTTGGCCACGTTCTCGGCGCCGGCGCACAGCTTGCGGTCCAAAGTGGGCAGCTTCTGGCGGGAAAAGCACAGCACCGTAGGCCCGTGGCGGCGCTGGAGGGCCAATCGCCAGGCCCAGGCCGTCTCGTTGCCGTCGGCCGGGCGGAGGGTCATCACGTTGGGCATGGCCCGCAGCCAGGCCAGATGTTCCACGGGCTGGTGGGTGGGGCCGTCCTCGCCCAGGCCGATGCTATCGTGGGTGTAGATGAAGACCACCCGCTGCTTCATCAGCGCCGCCAGGCGCACGGTGGGAGCCATGTAGCTGAAGAACTGCAAGAAGGTGGCGCAATACGGGATCGTCCCGCCGTGCAGGGCCAGGCCATTGGCCGCCGCGCCCATGGCGTGCTCGCGGACCCCGAAGTGGATATTGTCGCCGGCGAACTCGTGAAAACCCACGTCCCCGTGCCCGGTCATGTAGGTCTTGGTGGAAGGGGCCAGATCCGCCGAGCCGCCCACCAGGTAGCCCCGCAGGCCCTTGGCCAGGCCGTTGATCACCTTGCCCGAGCAGTCGCGGGTGGCCATGGCCCCGTCCTGCTCCAGGGTAAATACCGGCACCTTGGCGTCCCAGCCCTCGGGCAATTCGCCCTTCATCATCACCTGATAGCGCGCCGCCAGGTCCGGATGTTCTTTGGCGTAAGCGGCCAATCGCCCCTGCCACTCGGCCTCCTGTTGGGCGCCGCGCCCCAGGGCCTCGCGGAAATGCGCCAGGGCCTCGGCGGGGATGTGGAAGGGCTCGTCAGGGGGAAAACCAAAGTAGGTGCGGGTGGCCTTGTAGTGCTCGTCCTTAAAGGGCTCGCCGTGGACCTTGGCGCTATCCTGCTCCGGACTGCCGTAGCCGATGTGGGTGCGGCAGACGATCAGCGAGGGCTGGTCGACGCAGGCCCTGGCCTGCTTGAGGGCGTCTTCCACCGAGAAGAAGTCGTGGCCGTTGGGCACACTCTGCACGTGCCAACCATAGGATTCGAAACGCGCCCCGACCCGCTCGGAAAAAGCGGTGTCCCGGGTGTTGCCCTCGATGGAGATGCGGTTGTCGTCGTAAAGGAAGATCAGCTTGCCCAGTCCCAGGAACCCCGCCAGGGAGGCCGCCTCGGAGGTGATGCCCTCCATCAGATCCCCGTCTCCGCAAATCCCGTAGGTGTAGTGATCGACGATATCGTAGCCGGGCTTGTTGAAGAGGGCGGCCAGGTGCGCCTCGGCCATGGCTAGGCCCACGGCGGTGGCAAAACCCTGCCCCAGCGGGCCGGTTGTCACCTCGACCCCAGGGGTTTCGCCGTACTCGGGGTGGCCGGGACATTTGCTCTCCCACTGGCGGAAGCGCTTCAGGTCCTCGAGGGGGAGTTCGTATCCGTAGAGGTGGAGCACACTGTAGAGCAGGGCACAGGCGTGGCCCGGCGAGAGTACGAAGCGGTCGCGGTTGTCCCAGGCCGGGTTGGCCGGGTTGAAGCGCATGAAGCGGTCCCACAGGATATAGGTCATGTCCGCCGCACCCATCGGGGTGCCCGGATGTCCGGACTTGGCCTGCTGCACCATGTCGACGGCGAGCATGCGGATGGTGTTGACGCACAGTTGGTCTAACTGGCCGGACATATCCACCTCCTACACGGAAAAGGAAAAGGCCGTCCCAATGGTGGCTCACAGAAAGGTGAATGTCAACACATTTTTCAATTAGTTTGTATGTTATGTCGATGGAATCCCCACTGCCGCCCCGCTACCTCGAACGCCTGCGCCTGATCCTGCGGGAGGGCCCTCTTGCCGCCTGCTTAGAGGCCATGACCCAGGAGCCGGCCACCGCCTTCAGGGTCAACCCACTCAAGTCCACCCTTCCCCAGGCGCTCCAAGCCCTGGCCCGGTTCGAGCTAACCCCCCTCCCTTGGAAGACGGACGCCTTTGTGGTCCCCCACTCCCAGCGCCGAGCCCTCACCGAGTCCGATCCCTGCCGGCAGGGCTGGATCTACCTGCAGAACCCCGCCAGCATGATTCCCCCCCTGGTGCTGGACCCGCAGCCGGGGGAACGGGTGCTGGACCTGGCCTCCGCCCCCGGCAGCAAGACCTTGCAGATCGCAGGGATGATGGGAGGGGAGGGGAGGATCTCAGCGGTGGAGATGGTGCGCGACCGCTTCTTCCGACTCAAGGCCAATCTGGAGGTCCACGGAGCCGGCTGGGTGCAGACCTATCTTAAGGACGGGACCGGGGTCGGGCGCAGTTGCCCGGAGTGGTTCGACCGGGTGCTGCTCGACGCCCCCTGTTCCGGGGAGGGCCGCTTCAACGCCCTCTACCCGGAGACCTATGCCTCCTGGAGCGTGGCCAAGATCCGCGAGATGAGTCGCAAGCAGCAGCGCCTGCTTTCCTCCGCGGCCAGGGCCCTCAAGCCGGGGGGGGTGCTGGTCTACTCCACCTGCGCCCTGGCCCCGGAGGAGAACGAGCTGGTGGTGGCCAGGGCGCTGGCGTGGGGGTTGGAGATCGAGAAGGTCGCTCCCCCCTGCCCGGCCCTGCCCGGGCTCACCGCCTGGCAGGGAAAGGAACTGCCCCCCGCGCTTTCCCGCTGCCTGCGCCTGGCCCCCGACGGGCTGCTGGAGGGGTTTTTTGTGTGTAGGATGAGGAAAACGGGGTGAGGCTGACGCCTTTCCCGCCTACAGGTGCGCCTTCCACGTGTAATACAGGTCGAGGATCTCCCCCCGGCCCTGGTAAGGTTTGTACACCAGCCGCGCCCGGCAGCGGAACTCTTGGCCGGCGCTGGCGCGGTCGGCGATGTACTGAAAATCCCAGGCCGGGTTGTAGGTGCAGCGCTCGGGGCAGGTCCCGCCTCCTGAAGGCGACATGCACATTCGCACCGGGCCTTCCTGGTCGAGCAGCAGCAACCAGAGCATCCCTCCCTCACCGGGCCGGCCGTAGATTAACGGCAGGCCGAAGCGGCGCTGGCTGAAGGCGTGGGTCAGGCTGCCGTGGCGGTAGTGGCGCACCGGGTCGCCCCAACTGGCCGAGGGGGCCGAGTGATGGCACAGGGTGTTGCCGCTGCCGTGGGCGTCGGCGCTGAGACTGGCCCAGCGGCCCTGGGGATCGAGGAAATGCAGGGCCGGCGCCTCGGGGGCGTCCAGGTAGCTGGCCCAGAAAAACCCAAAGCGCTGGCCGGCGCGGGGGGGCCGGTGCAGGGTGGCGCGGAAATCCAGATCCACGAAACAAGGCTCGGCCAGGGCGAAGATGGTCCAACTCTCCACCCCGGTCAGGGGGCTGGGGCCGTGGTGCAGGCGGGCCTCGCGCTCGGAGACCCGCTCCAGAGTCATGGGCAGGTGGCGCGGCTCGAAGATGTCGCCCCCTTCCTCGCTCATGAACAACTCGTCCATGAAGTGTTCGAGGTTGAGGCCGGCCACCGCGGGGACAAAGCAGTTGCGCGGCGCTTGGGTGCTGGTCAGGGACCACAGGCCGTTGTAGCCGGCCCGGTGCTGGGGATGGGCGCTGTCGCCGGCCTCGTTGTCGCCGACCACGGCGCAGAGCTGGCTGGTCCTGAGGGTGACATAGGCCATCGTTTCCTCCACCAGTGGGATGCCCTACATTGCTGGGGATATGCGCACCATAATATATATCGCCGCCTGGTGGCTGGCCGGCTGCGGCGGGAGCACCCCCACGGAGCCCTTTTCCCCGGTCCTGCTCACCCAGGTGCACTACGAGGGCTTGGCCGGGGCAGTGCGGGTGGACAGCGTGTTCTGGGACGCCCGTGGCTGGACCCCCACGGCAGGCAACCACTTCGAGATCAGCGGCCGTTACGGCCTGACCTTCCGCAACCTCGCCGACCAGCCCGTTGAGGTGCGCTACGACCTGCGCTTCCTCGACCTCGACGGTTTCTTCATCGACGTCTTCAACCCCTTCAATCTGCCCCTGCGCCTGGCCCCTGGCCAGGCGTGGCGGGACGGGGGCGACTACACCATCCGCACCGACGACCCCCGCGCCCTGGACCTGTTGCAGACCATGCTGGTACACGTGGTGGTGCAGAAAGCCCAGTGAAGTCGCGTCGGGGAGTGAGCCCCTGAGCGGATTCCATCGCGCCTCTGGCCACCGGATTGTGGCCCAGAGGTCGATGGCCTCGGAGCCGGGCAGCGATGGCCGGCGAGCGTCGAACACCGTCAATCCGCAGGATTGAACGTCATGAGCGAAGGGGCCACCCCCGACGCGGCCTGCAACCTGGAGCGATCCATGGACCCCGTATTGCCCTTCACCCCCCTGATCCGCAGCCTGCCCGCGGTAGTCCCCTTCGTGCCGCCCGAGGCCCTGGAGCGGCGCAATGGCCGGCCCCTGGCGGTGCGGGTGGGGGCCAACGAGAGCGCCTTTGGCATCTCCCCCCTGGCCCGCGAGGCCATGCGAGGGGCCGTGGAGCAGATCTCCTGGTACAACGACCCCGAGGCCCACGAACTGCGCCTCACCCTGGCGCCGTTGCACGGGGTGGCGATGGAGGAGGTCTGCGTGGCCGCCGGCATCGACGAACTGCTGGGCCTGATGGTGCGCCTGAGCGTGGAGCCCGGCGATCCGGTGGTCTCTTCGCGCGGCTCCTATCCCACCTTCAACTTCCACGTCGCCGGCTTTGGCGGCCGGCTCTGCCCCGTGCCCTACCGGGGCGACTACACTGACCTGGAGGCCCTGGCCGCGGAGGTGAAGAAGACCGGGGCCCCTCTGGTCTACCTGGCCAATCCGGACAACCCGATGGGCACCTTCCACCCCGCCGCCTCGGTGCGCGACTTCCTCGGCCAACTGCCCCCCGACTGCCTGGTGATCCTCGACGAAGCGTACGTGGAGTTCGCCCCGGCCCAAGTGCATCTACCCGTGGAGACCCTGGACCCGCGCCTCGTTCGCATGCGCACCTTCTCCAAGGCCCACGGCATGGCCGGGGCCCGCATCGGCTACGCTGTGGCGCACCGACAAGTAGTGGCGGCCCTCGACAAGATCCGCAACCACTTCGCCGTCAACCGGGTGGCCCAGGCCGGGGCCCTGGCCTCTCTGGGGGACCCGGGTTTTCTGGCCGGGGTGGTGCGCCAGGTGGAGGAGGGCCGACGCGAATACGCGGCTCTGGCCGGGGAACTGGGCCTGCGCGCTGTCCCCTCGGGCACCAACTTCGTGGCCCTGGAGATCGGCCCCCAGGCCCGGAGGCTGCTGGAGGTGCTGCTCGAGAACGACGTCTTCGTGCGCATGCCCGGGATGGCGCCCCTGGACCGCTGCATCCGCGTCACCGTGGGCACCCCACAGGAGCGCCGTGACTTTGCCCAGGTGTTGCGCCGGGTGCTGCCCCAGGTGCGGCCGTGAGGGTGCTGGTCTCCGGCGCTGGCGGCCTGATCGGCGCGGCGCTGATCGGATCCCTGCGCCACCAGAGGCACGAAGTGCGTTGTCTGACGCGCGGGAAGACCTCCGGCAGCGATATCCCCTGGGACCCGGAGGCGGGCCGGCTCGACGCCGGGGCACTGGAAGGGCTGGACGGGGTGGTGCATCTGGCGGGGGAGAACATCGCCGGGGGCCGCTGGACCCCTGCCCGCAAGGAGCGCATCCTTTCCAGCCGGGTGCAGGGCACGCACCTGCTGAGCGAGAGACTGGCTGGCCTGCACCAGCCCCCTCCGGTATTGCTCTGCGCCTCGGCGGTGGGGTATTACGGCGACCGGGGCGAGGAGGTGCTGGAGGAGGACAGCCCGCCGGGGCAGGGCTTTCTCGCGGAGGTCTGCCGCGCCTGGGAGGGGGCCGCTGACCCGGTGCGGGGGGCCGGCATCCGGGTGGCGCACCTGCGCTTCGGCATGGTCCTCAGTGCGCGGGGCGGGGCCCTGGCCCGCATGCTGCTGCCCTTCAGGATGGGCTTGGGAGGCAGGTTGGGAAGTGGGAATCAGTACCTGAGCTGGATCCATATCGACGACGCGGTGCTTGCCCTGATCCACCTGTTGGAGCACCCTGGTCTGAGCGGCCCCTTCAATGCCACGTCGCCCCGCCCCTGCACCAACGCCGATTTCACCCAGGCGCTGGGAAAGGCGCTGCGCCGGCCCACGCCCTTTCCCGCCCCGGCATGGGTGTTGCGCCTGGCCCTGGGGGAGATGGCCGAGGAGCTGCTGCTGGCCAGCACCCGCACGAGGCCGGCGCGGCTGCTGGCGAGCGGGTTTCGCTTTGAACACCCGGAGTTGGAGGAATCGCTACGGCATTTGTTGACAGAAGGTATGCGTCGGGCTCCTACATCCGCGCAGGAGAAAAGACCCTGAAAATCACCCACATCGGGATGATCCCCATCGCCATGCCCCTGGCCAAGAGGTACGACAACCACCACGGCCGGATGCGCATGTACGACATCGACTAGCATCTGGTGGTCAAGGTCCACACCGACGAGGGCCTGGTGGGGTACGGCGACAACGAGGACAACCCCCACCCCATCCCCCAGCACATCATAGACTCGCTCGTCGGCCGCGATCCCTTCGACCACCTGCACAACAATCTGCACCTGGCCCTGGGCATGGCCCTCTGCGACGTGATGGGCAAGCACCTGGGGCTGCCGGCCTACAATCTCATCGGCCAGAAGGTGCGGGAGGCGGCCCCGGTGGCGGCTTGGACGCGGCCCTGCCCGCCCTGGCCAGGGCTGCGGCGAGGAAACACCTCGAGACGCCCCGCTTCGTGGGGATGCTGCGCCTGCCCGGCGGATACACCACCTACAGCCGGGGCAATCCCAACGTGGCGCGCCTGACCGGCCGGGAGGAGGGGGCCATCCACGGGATCAGCTACGAGTTCTGGGAGGACGACAACTCGACGGATTTCGCACGGACCTACGCGCGGGTGGAGCGGGAAGGCAGCTTCACCGAGAGGACTGGTTCTGGGTGAAATCCTTCAGCCAGCCCTCGTCCCACAGAGAAGGGAAACTGTTCTTGCGGTACGGATGGGCCCGGCACACCTCCGGGGCTATCTCCACCCCCAGGCCCGGCTGGTCGGGCAGGGCGAAGAACCCCGCTTCGCAAGGACTCCAGCCACTGGCCAACTCTCTGCGCCAGGGCACGTCGTAATCGGCGAAGTTCTCCTGGATGAAGGCATTGGGGGTGCAGTAGTCCAGGTGGATGGCCGCGGCCAGGGCCACCGGGCCGATGGAGCAGTGCGGGGCGATGCGCAAGTCCTGGGCCTGGGCCATCGCTGCGATCTTCTTGCTGAGCAGCAGGCCCCCGCAGTGGGCCGGGTCCATCTGCACGATGTGGGCGGCCCGGGTGGCAGTGAGCTGGTGGAACTCCTCCAGGGTGTAGAGCCGCTCCCCGGCGGCCACCGGGAAGGGCAGGGCCGCGCTTACCTGGCGCAGAAGCTCCACGCTCCAGGGCGTCACCGGCTCCTCGTACCAGCAGGGCCGGTACTTTTCCAGGCGTCCGCCCATCTCCACCGCGTCCTCCACCGCCAGCCTCCCGTGTACCTCGATCATCAGTTCCACTTCCTCGCCCACGGCCCGGCGCACCGCCTCCACCAGGGCCTCGGCCTGGGCCATCTGCGCCCGGTTCATGTGTTTCCAGGCCGTGCCGAAGGGGTCGAACTTGAGCGCCCCATACCCGCGCCCCACGGCCTCGACGGCCCGCGCCGCGTACTCCTCGGGGGTATGCGCCCCGCCGTACCAGCCATTGGCGTAGGCCGGCAGCCGCTCGCGGCACTGCCCGCCCATCAGCTTGTACACCGGCTGGCCGCAGGCTTTGCCCACCAGGTCCCACAGGGCCAGTTCGACCCCGCTGATGGCCGTCAGCACCGTGGCCCCGCCCTGGTACTGGTCGCGGATCATCCCTCCCACCACGGCCTCGATGTCGAAGGGGTCCTGCCCCAGCACCCGCTCCTCCACCCACTCGTGGATCAGGGTCTCCACGGTCAGCTCCTGCCATTCGAGCGTGGCCTCTCCCCAGCCATGCAACCCGGTGTCGGAGTGCAGACGGATAAAGAGATAGTTGCGCAGGCCGGCATTGGTGAGAAAGGTCTCGATCCCAGTGATCTTCATCGCGCCAACTCCTAGTGCAAGAGCAGGGGGGCACGGCTCCTGCGCTCATTCTCGCCGGCCATCCGTGGCCGGCTCCGAGGCCATTCCCCTCTGGCCTTTCGTCCCTGGGCCATAGGGGAATGGAATCCGCGCCGGAGCCATCCCCCGCTGCTCAACAGGTGCTGTAGTCCAGCCTGAAACGCTTCAGGTCAGCCGGATGGGCCCGGGAGCGCTCTCGCTCGTACTCGTGGATGGCCCGGCCCAGTTCTCCCAGAAAGGGGAATCCGACCTGCCCGTAGGCATAGGCCCCGCCGCCCTGTGAGTCGGGGTCGGTGTTGATCACCGCCGCCAGCAGGTACTCGGCGCCGGCCTCGAAGTCCGCCACGTACGCGTTGTCGCACATGTATCCGTACGCCAGTCCCACCTTGTTGAAGAGGCGGATATGGGGCGGGATGGGCTCCCGGGAATCGCCGAAGAGCAGGAACTTCACCCAGCTGTCGTAGTAGCGCGGACCGTAGCGCGGGATCCGGCACTCGCGCGGGAGGACGGACATGGAGTGCCACAGCCAGTGATAGTCAGCTTCGCTCAAGGCAAAGCGCCGCTCCGGCGCCACCGCCTCGGGAAAGAGCAGGGCCACCAGCAGTTCCTGCATCACCTCCAGGGACATATAGTTCCGGCCCGCAAAGTCCTCCGGCCCCTCCGTCCATTCCTCCCCCTGCCAGTGCCGCTTGCCCCGCAGGATGGGGGAGGACGCCCGCCAGATTTGGGGGTTGCAGACCGCCGGTTGCTCGTAGACCACCTGGTCTCCCCGGTAGAATGCAAAGGGGTTGGTGTGCCGGCTCTCCTCCTCTGTGCTGAAGGTGGAGAGGCGGTGCAGAAGGCGCAGGTCGCGGTATCCCTTGGCCCACAGCGCCTCGTTGAGGTGTTGCTGGCCGAGGAACTCGTACAGGCGGTTGTACGCGTCGTTGTCGCTAACGGCGAAGAGCTTCCTGATGTAGTGGCCGATGGAGGGTTTCCCAGTGGGCGCGCTGAAATCGTGAAGCACCGCCACCTGCCCCGCAAAGGCGCTGCCGATGCGCAGCGGGGTGTGCTTGTCCAGGCCCGGGATACCCAGTTGGTTGAGCTTCTCCAGGGCCAGGGCAGCCCCGGCGATCTTGAGGGCGCTGGCCGGATAGAAGTACGCCGCCGGGTCCACCCGCCAGGCGTGGCGCGTGAAATGGGGAAACCCCTGCGCATCGCGGTCGATCTGGGTGTAGAGGACCTGCACTTCGCAGCGGTCGGGCCCTTCCAGGACGGGGCCAGAGGCCGGGCGGGATCGCAGCAGTTCCTCGACCAGGCCCATCTCAGCCCTGCCTGGCCTGCTGGGCCTCCACCGCCTCGCTGAAGGAAGTGAAGCGCCGCAACTGGGGCGAAGCGATGGCCGTGGCCCCCACCACCAGCAAACAGCCGATGCCGCCGCTGACCACCGAGACCACCGGCGAAAAGGCCTGGGCCACCAGCCCCGACTCGAATCCCCCCAGTTCGTTGGAGGAGCCGATGAAGATGCCGTTGACCGCCGCCACCCGCCCGCGCATGGCGTCGGGGGTGAGCAGTTGGATCAGCGTGTGGCGCACCACCACGCTGACGTTGTCGCAGACTCCGGTGAGGAAGAGGGCGAAGAGGGAGAGGTAGATGTTGGTGGAAAGGCCGAAGAGGATGGTCGCCACTCCGAAACCGGCCACTGCCAGCAGGAGGGTGCGGCCGGCCCGCTGCATGGGCGGCCGATGGGCCAGGAGCAAGGCGGTGAGCAGGGCCCCCACTGCCGGGGCGGCCTGCATCAGCCCTAGCCCCTTCTCCCCCACCTTGAGGACGTCGGTGGCGTACACCGGCAAGAGGTACGTGGCCCCGCCCAGGAGCACGGCGAAAAGGTCCAGGGAGATGGCGGCCAGGATCAGCTTCTGGCCGCGGACGAAATGCACCCCGGCCACCAGTTGGGACCAGATGACGCCTCTGGCGGTTTTCTCGGCGGGGGGCAAGTGCAAGAGGGCCAGCAGCAGGGCAAAGAGCCCGGCCGAAGCCGCGCTGGCCAGGTACGCGGCCGGCACGCTGAAGGCGATGATCAGCCCGCCCAGGGCCGGGCCGGTCACCGCGGAGACCTGCATGGCGCTGGTGCGCCAGGCCACGGCGTTCTCGAAGATCTCGCGGGGCACCAGCAAAGGGAGGATGGCCACCCGCGCCGGCCGACCCAGGGTCAGCACCGAGGCGTTGAGGGCCAGCAGGGCGTAGATCATCCACAGCGGCCCCTCCAGCACCGAGAGCAGGGCCAGGGCCGCGGACATCAGGGCCCCGCCCAGGATGCTGAGGATGAGCAGGTGCTTGCGGTCGAAGCGGTCGGCCAGGTACCCGGCCAGGGGGGTCAGCACGATCATCGGCAGGGCCTGGGCCAGCCCCGCCATTCCCAGGGCCAGGGGCTGGCCGGTGCGCTGGTACAGCTCCCAGCCGATGGCTAACCCCTGCCCGCCCCCGCCGATCTGGGCCAGCATGGCGCCGGCCATGAACATGGTGTAGTTGCGGTGGCGGAAGGCGGCGTAGGGATCGTGGCGCTCAGACATTTGGCGAGAGTGTAGGACAAACCCGTCCCTGCCTCAAGCGTGCTCCTTCTTGTCCTTGGCGAAACGTTTCCCGAAGAGGATGGGCTCCTTGATCCCGGTCAGCACCGCGCTGACCCTGATCTTTTCGAGGGAGGCCAGCGAGATGCGGTTCCCCAGGGCCAGGATGAGTTGGCCGTCCTCACCCACCTCTAAAGTATCCGCTAAATTGCCTACTCTAACAATAGTCCCCCGGCAGGCAGGGCGGTCATCGGGACCCCGCAACAGCCAGGTCCGGGATGGGCAGTCCGCGGGCCCGGGATCTAGGCTGTCCGCAAGCCCCGACGACGCCGGTCTTCCCTTGAGTAAGACGCCGGAAGGGGCAGAAAGCGCCGATGGCCGCAAAAAAGACCGCCCCGCTCAGCCTTTGGGCGGAATCCGCTCCCCGCTGGGCCGGGGCAGGTTGGCCCAATGCCCCGCCGGGTCGCGGCCCCGGCAGACCACCGAGCCGGCGTTCCACCCGCGGTGGGCCCGCACCTGAGGCGGCACGAAACGCATGGTGAGACCACAGCGGCGGCGGGCGGACAGGTTGGGCTCGGAGCCGTGCAAAAGCAGGTCCGAGTGCAGGGAGACCTGGCCCGCCTTCATGCCAAAGGCCACCGGCGCCCCGCCGTACTCCTCCGCCCCGTGTACGGTCTGGTTGAGCACATTGGCTTCCTCGGGGGCGCTGTGCTCAAAGGTGATCTGCCCGTGGCGGTGGGAACCTGGGATGACCTGCATGGCGCCGTTTTCCAGATCCGCGTCGTCGATAGCCAGCCAGACCGTCACCGTCTGGCTGGGGGTGAGGGGCCAGTACGAGGCGTCTTGGTGCCAGCTCACCCGCTTGCCATCCCCCGGCATCTTGCAGAAGTAGTGGGTGCCCCAGCAGACCAGGTCCTCGCCCAGCAGGTCCTGCACATAGTCGAGGATACGCGGCTCAGTGACTAGGTCGTGGAGGCCCTCGCAGTGCCGGTGCCAGCCGTTGATCGAGTAGCTGTTCCAGCCCGCCTGGGCCGCCTGCTTCATCAAGCCGTCGAAGTATCTGCGGTTGGCCAGGGCCTCCTCGGGGCCAAAGACGTCGAGGGGGAAGACAAAGCCTTGCTCGTTGTACTGCCGCACCTGCGCCCGGGTGAGTTTGGCGGGGCGCTCCTGGGGGGCCGGCAGAAAATCCAGGCAACGCTCCAGGTCAGGCATGGCGTTGTCGATGGGGGGCATGGGGTTCTCCTTTTTTCCGGGGTGCCTCAATCTGCACCCGCCACCGCGGCAGGGCAAGCCCCGCCTCCAATTAATGGGGGGCGGAGCTAAAGGCTGGGCGGCAAAGCGGAGCCGCCTATTTGACACGCTCTCACCCCCTCAGCAAATTATACCCTCTCGCCAAGGAGCCTTAAGTGTCCGCCGCCACCAGTTGGACCCCGGTCGAAGCCGACCTGCAGACCCTGCTCGGGGATTACCCCGATCCCCTGGCCGCCCTGGCCGCGGCCCAGGTGCCGGCTCTGGTGCTGCGCCGCGCCTACGATCCGGCCCACTGCCAGGGCCTGATCCGCCGCTTCATCGACCAGGGCCTGATGCGCGATCCCGTAGATACCTCGGGCCGGGACACCCGCGCCCGCATCGACATCGGCACCAGCCTGGGCAACCTGGGCGCCGATCAGGAGCGTTTTCTGCAACACGCCCAGGCCACCCACCAGCTCTTTGCCCACCTCTTCGACGGCTTCGACAACCCCGTCCAGACCCTCTACACGGCCCTGCAAACCCTGGCCGTGGGCAAAGAGGTGAAGGTGGCCCGCGAGCCCGACGGCCGCCAGTACGGGCCGGCCATCTTCCGCATCCACTACACCGGCCACACCTACCGGCCCCACATCGACCACGTGGTGCTGCGCGAGCAGCGCTTCCGCTACGCCGTCTCGCGGTACACCCACCAGTTCGCCGGGGTCCTGTGTTTCCAGAACGCCTCCCAACAAGGCCAGGCTACCCAGGCCATCCTGCACCAGTGCCTGTGGACCCCCCAGCTCCAACCCCATATCGCCGGCGAGACCTTTCTCCAGTACGCGGCCGAAAACCACATCGCCAACTGCCGGGTAGACCTCGAACCGGGCGATCTCTACTTCTTCAACACCCGCTGCGTCCACGAGGTCCCCGCCGTGCAAGGCGGCTTGCCCCGGATCGTCCTGGCCGTTTTTATCGGCTATGCGCCGGAACACAAAGAAGTCTTTGCCTGGTCTTGACTTATATCAATACTGGCCACTGTTTGACTCCTAAAGCCACTGCCTTTTTTCCGCGAGAAATTGCGCCGGGATGGCCAGTTTGGGCTTGCCCAAGTCTGGGTCAACACCTATTTTTATCTTTCTAACCGCCGTAATTGAGGTCACGGCGTGGACTGTGGTTTTCAGGTGCCCTCCGACTGATTTTTAGCCCTTGGGGATGGTTTGTAATGATCAACTTCAGCGTTGAGGTTTACGCCGACGAGCCGTTTGAGAAAGCGCTGCGGCGGTTCTCGGTCAAGACGAAAAAGACCGGTCTGTTGCGGGATCTCAAGAAGAAGCGCTTCTATACCAAACCTTCGGTGCAAAAGAAGATAGACAAGCAGAAGAGCATTCGCCGCCAGAAGAAGGCCCTGCGCTTGGCCGAGTTTCCCATGGCCGACCGCCGCGAGCGCAAAGCCGCGGACCGCAAGGGCGGGGCCGATCGCCGCAGGCCAATGGGCAGATAGGTGGCGGAGAAGCTCCATCAAGGCATTACCCCGAAAAACAACCGGCGAAACATTTGGTTGCTTTTTTACTTTTTTGTCGTATAATATACGAGCGATACGTTACCTTTGCGACAGCCGTTCTAATCCGAGTAGAGCCTACCCGAAGTAGATCCCTACCCCGAATTAGTTCTGCCCCGCAGTAGATTCCTACCCCGCGAAAGGTTTGGAAGGCTCGTTCTGAGCATAGCAATCTCATGTCAGAAGGGAGGTGATTCATCCATGGCACAGCGCGAATCCGGCACAGTGAAGTGGTTCAACGATGCCAAGGGATATGGCTTCATTACCCGCGCCAGCGGTGGTGACGTTTTTATCCACTACAGCGCCATTCGCGGCGAGGGTTTCCGCTCTCTTGCCGAAGGTCAGGCAGTCGAGTTCGAAGTGGTCGAGGGCCAGAAAGGCCCCCAGGCCCAGGACGTGACGCTCTCTAACTGAGAGGTCACTTCATTCACGTGGCAGCCGTTCTACCCCGCAGTAGTACTACCCGAAGTAGCTCCTACCCCGCGAGTGGTTCGGAACGCCCTGTCTCAACAGTTCACATCATGGAGGTATTTTTCGCATGGCACAGCGCGAGACCGGCTCGGTCAAGTGGTTCAACGACGCCAAAGGCTACGGCTTCATCACCCGTGCCAACGGCGGCGACGTTTTCGTCCACTACAGCGCCATTCGCGGCGACGGTTTCCGTTCCCTGGGCGAAGGTCAGGCAGTCGAGTTCGAGGTGGTCGAGGGCCAGAAAGGCCCCCAGGCCCAGGACGTGACCCTGTCCAACTAAGCCCCCACCCAGGAGGGCCAAGTCCCTGCTGGGACCGGCTAAAAAGTAGACGCGGCGCACCTTTGAGGTGCGCCGCGTTTTTTTTGGGGAACTCAGGTTTCGAGGTTGTGGAAGGGCTCGGGGTTGAGGTACTCCTCCACCACCCTGCCGCCGATCAGGTGCTCCTGGATGATGCGCTCCAGCGCCTCGGGGGTCACCGAATGGTACCACACCCCCTCCGGGTAAACCACCGCCGTGGGGCCGCGTTCGCAGACCCGCAGACAGTCGGCCTTGGTGCGGTGGATACCCCCCTGGCGGGGGTCCCCCAGGCCCAGCTCGCGCAGGCGCTTCTTGAGGAACTCCCAGCAGCGAGCCCCGGTGTCGTCCTGATGGCACTTGGCCTTGGTGGGGGTGGCGCACAGAAAGATATGCCGCTTGACGGGGGTCTGGTTCATCACCTGTCTCTCACTCGGCCGGCCGCCAATCCTGTTTCAGCGGCCGGTGGGTGAAGGGGCGCTTGACCGCCCCCTCGAAGTCGTCCACCGTGTGGCCATCCCCTTCGAGGATGTACTTGTAGCTGGTCAGCCCTTCCAGCCCCACCGGTCCCCGGCTGTGCAGCCGGCCGGTGCTGATCCCCACCTCGGCGCCCAGTCCATAGCGGAAGCCATCGGCAAAGCGGGTGGAGGCGTTGTGGATCACCGAGGCCGAATCCACCGCGCCCAGGAAAAGGCCGGCGGCCTGGGCGTCTTCGGTGAGGATGGTGTCGGTGTGGTGGCTGCCGTAGCGGTTGATGTGCTCCACCGCTTCCTCGAGGCTGTCTACCACCTTCACCGCCAGGACATAATCGAGGTACTCGGCGCCCCAGTCCGCCTCGGTGGCCATGACAAACGCGCCGGGGACCAGGGCCGCGGCAGCGGCATCCCCGCGCAGCTCGACCTTCTTCTCTTTGAGGGCCGGCACGGCGCGGGCCAGGAATTGCGGGGCGATCTGGCGGTGAACCAGCAGGGTCTCGGCGGCGTTGCACACCGCTGCGTACTGGGTCTTGGCATCGACGGTAACGCGCAAGGCCTTGTCCAGGTCCGCAGCCCGGTCCACGTACACGTGGCAGACCCCATCGGCGTGGCCGGTCACCGGGATGCGGGTGTTTTCCATGATGTAGCGCACAAATTCGTTGGACCCGCGCGGGATGATCAGGTCGAGGTACTCGTCGAGGGCGAGGAGTTCTCTAACCTCCTCGCGGGTCTCCAGAAGCCAGATCCAGCCCTGGGGCAGACCGGCTTCTTCGGTGGCTCGCTTGATCACCTCATAGAGCACCTGGTTGGTGCGCTCCGCCTCCCTTCCCCCTTTGAGCAGCACCGCGTCCCCAGCCTTGAGGCAGAGGGAGGCGATCTGCACCAGGGCGTCGGGACGCGACTCGAAGATCACCCCGAGCACCCCGATGGGCACGCTGACCCGGAAGAGGCGCAGGCCCTGGGCCAGCTCGGTGGCCGCCAGGGTGCGCCCCAGGGGATCGGCCTGGGCCCGGACGCTCTGCACCATCTCCACCACGGCCCCAAACTTGCTCCCCCCCAAGTCGAGGCGCTTGACCAGGGGCTGGGCCAGTTCGCCTCGGGCTACCATCCCTTTGGCCGCCTCCAGATCCTGCCGGTTGGCCCCCTGGATCTCCTCGCGCCGGGCTTCGAGGGCCAGGGCGATGGCCTCCAGGCCGGCGTTGCGCCGGGCCGCGCTGGTCAGGGCCAGTTGGCGGGCGGCCCGGCGGGCCTGGCGGGCATGGTCGCGCAGGTCCACCTCAGCCCTCCCCGGCCAGGTGGGCGCTGGCTCCGGCCATGATGGTGTTCAGATTGCGCAGCACCCGCTGCGGGTCCTCCACCGTGCCCTCCCCCAGGAGCACGTAGTCCACCAGGAAGTGGGCCCACTCCTCCAGCTGGGCGTTTTGGCGCTTCTTCTCGAGGTGCGCCCCCAGGTTGCGGATCACCGGGTGGCGGGGATTGATCTCCAGCACCCGCCGGTTCGGCGCGAACTGGCGGTCCGTCATCTTCATCAGCCGCTCCATGTTGTGGCTGATCCCGCCCTTGGGCGTCACCAGGGCGCAGGGGCTGTCGGTGAGGCGCTGCGACTCCCGCACGTCGGCCACCCGCTCGGCCAGGGCCTTCTTAAGGAAGCTGAGCAGTTCGATGGTCTGCTCGCGGTCGGTGTCGGCCCCCTCGATGCGGGGCTCCTTGCCCAGGTCCACGTCCTCGGCGTCGATGGCCTGAAACTCCTTGCCCTCGTACTTCTCCAAACGATTGACCACCCACTCGTCCACCGGGTCGGTGAGGAAGAGCACCTCCAGGCCGCGCTGGCGGAAGGCGTCCAGAAGCGGACTCTGGGCCACGGCCCCCTTCTCGCCAGCCAGGAAATAGATCCTCTCCTGCCCCTCCTTCATGCGGTCGAGGTAGTCCTGCAAAGAGGACAGGGTCTCGGGGGTCTCGCCCAGGGAGGAGGTGTAGCGCAAGAGGCGCGAGAGTTCCCCGTGGTGTTCGTGGTCGGCGACGACGCCCTCCTTGAGCACGATCCCGTATGCCTTCCAGAAGGTCTGGTAATCCTCGGGACGGTCCTTGGCCATTTTCTCGAGCAGGGCCAGGAGCCGGCGCACCAGGTTGGCGCGGATCTTGGTCACCACCGGGTTGTGCTGCAGGGTCTCGCGCGAGACGTTGAGGGGCAGATCGTCGCAGTCCACCACCCCGCGCACGAAGCGCAGGTACATGGGCAGGAGTTCCTTGCAATCGTCCTGGATGAAGACCCGTTTGACGTACAGGTCCAGGGCGATGCGCGGCTCGGGGCGGAAGAGCAACTCCATGGGCGACTGCCTGGGGACGTAGAGCACGCTGTGGAACTGGATGGGCACGTCCACCGCAACGTGTTCCCAGGCCAGGGGCTTGTCGTGGTCCCCGCTGAGATGGGTGTAGAACTCCTGGTACTGCTCCTCGCTGATCTGGCTGCGGGGCTGGGTCCACAGCGGCGAGCCGGAATTGGCCTGCTTGCCGGCCACCTTGATCGGGTAGCCCACGTAGTCGGAGTGGCGGCGGATGATCTGCTCCAGGCGGTGGGCGTCGAGGTACTCCTCGCCGTCGGCCCGCAGGTAGACCTTGATCTCGGTACCCCGGTCCTTCTTGTCTGCGGCCGCGATGGTATAGGTGCCCCCCCCGGTGGATTCCCACTGCACCGCCTCGGCCCCTGGGTCGGCGGCGCGGGTGGTCAGCACCACTCTCTCGGCCACCATGAACACCGAGTAGAAGCCAACCCCGAACTGGCCGATCAGTTGCAGCTTGGCCTTCTCGTCCTGGTCCTTGGCCGCCGAGAGTTCCTTGAGCAGGGAGGCCGACCCCGAATGGGCGATGGTGCCGATATTCTGGTTGACCTCCTCGCGGGTCATGCCAATGCCACTGTCGCGGATGGTGAGGGTCTTGGCCGAGGTGTTGACCTCGATCTCGATCTCCAGGGCCGCGTCAGGGTCGGCGATCTGGCGGTCGGTCAGGGAGCGGAAGCGGACCTTGTCCAACGCGTCGGAGGCATTGGAGATCAGCTCCCGCAAAAAGACGTCGCTGTGGGTGTAGAGGGAATGGATGAGCAGGTGGAGGAGCTGCTGCACCTCGGTCTGGAAGCTCCGCTCCTCGGTTCCCCCGCTCTTTTGGTTGGCTGCGGACATGGGGCTGTGCTCCTGAAAAGAGGGTTCGGCGATGGATGGAGAAATGTACAGAAGAACGGGACATTTGCAAGGGTCTGCCCCTTGCTGGCCGGGCCCGGAAGCCTATCTTCTGAGGATCTGAAATGGACGATTCCTACGACCTGATCATCGTCGGCGGTGGCCCCGCTGGCGCCACCACCGCCCTGTACGCGGCCCGGCGTGGGCTGAAGGCCCTTCTCCTGGACAAGGCCCGCTTCCCCCGCGACAAGATCTGCGGCGACGCCCTCTCGGGCAAATCCGTCTCCATCCTCCACGAACTGGACCTGCTGGAAGGGGTGCGCCAGTTGCCCGGCGCCCTGGTGCGGGCCGTGACCTTTGGCAATCCCGCCGGGGCCGAGGTCCGCATCGAGCTGAGCCGCCACGACCACCGCGACCTGCTCACCGGCAAGGTGCTGCCCATGGAGGGATTTGTCATCCGCCGGCAGGTCTTCGACCGCTTTCTCTTCGAGGAAGCCCGCCCCCGGGCCACCCGCTGCCTGGAGGGATTTGTGGTGAAGGACCTGCTCAGCGAAGGCGGGCGGATCTGCGGGGTGCGGGGCCAGGACCGCGAGGGGGTGGAGCGGGAGTTCCGGGCCCCACTGGTGCTGGGCTGCGATGGCTTCAATTCCATCGTCGCTCGCAAGACCAGGCTGTACGAGCACGACCCGCGCCACTGGGTGGTGGCCCTGCGCTGCTACTACGAGAACGTGTCTGACCTGAAAGACCAGATCGAACTGCACTTCGTCGACGAGGTGCTGCCGGGGTACTTCTGGGTCTTCCCCCTGGAAAACGGGACGGCCAACGTGGGCATCGGCATGCTGCACGAGGGGCTCAAGGAGCGCGGGGTGGACCTGCGCCAGGCCCTGCAGGCGGTGATCAGCCGCCCACCCTTTGCCCGGCGTTTTGCACAGGCCCGGCCCCTGGAGGAGCCGGCAGGCTGGAACCTGCCGGTGGCCAGCAAGCAGCGGCGCATCCACGGCGAGGGCTTCATGCTCCTGGGGGATGCGGCCGGCCTCATCGACCCCTTCACCGGCGAGGGGATCGGCAATGCCCTGTACTCGGCGCGGCTGGCCGTGGAGACCGCCGCCGCGGCCCTAAAGGCGGGCGATACCTCGGCGGCCTTCCTGCGCCGCTACGAGGAGCGCCTGTGGGAAGCCCTGGGCGCTGAGCTGCGCATCAGCACCCGCCTGCAACAGCTGGGCCGGTACCGGCCCCTGCTCAACATGGTCATCCGCAAGGCCGCCCGCGACCCGCAGCTGGCCGACCTGATCTGCGGCATGATCGCCAACGCCTTCCCCAAGAAGGCGCTCACCAACCCGCTGTTCTACCTGAAGCTGTTGTTCCGGTAAGGAAAATTGAGCCCCCGTCCTTCACCGACTGGGGTGAGTTCATGAAGGCCATCCTCGTCGAGAGTTTTCGCGTCGAGGTCCCGGTCGAGCGCGGGCAACAGGGCAAGGCAGGGTACTACCACACCACCGGCATCACGCGCCTGCGCACGGAGGCGGGGTCATAGGATACGGGTTCGGTCAGTCGGAGGTTGAGCCGGTGTCCCGGATGCTGGTGGGACAGGATCCCCTTGCCATCGAGCGCCATCTGGCAGCCGGCCTGGACCAGCGGTACGGGGCGGAGAACGCCCTGTGGGATCTAGCCGGCAAGGCCGCCGGATTGCTCCAGGCCTGGCAACGGGCCCAGCAGTTGGAGGCCCGCGAGGAAATCCAGTGACCGAAGCTGAGCCTCAGACCGTCCCCGAGATCTGATCCACCAGCTCCATGGTGCGCAGGGCGTCCTCCAGGTCGCAGGCCGGAAAGGGCAAGGGCCGGCCATGGCGCACACAGTCGACGAAACACTGGTCCTGGCGCCAGAAACCCGGCTTGAAGCGGCGGTCTTCCTCGTCTAGCTCCAAGACCTGCGCTTCCTGCCCGCGGCGCCAGAGCCCCACCTGCTCCATGCCCCACTCGGCCGCCAGGGTCACTCCCGGCCCCCGCGCCTCGATGCGATGCCCCTTTCCCGGCGCGGTCCACTCCACCACTGCCTGCCCCAGTCCGCCTTCGGCGAAGTCCACCAGCGCCGCACAGGCATCGGGTCCCGGCCCCTCGAAGCGGCGCTGCAGGGTCTGCACCTGGCGCACCTCGCCCCCAAAGAACCGCAACAGGTCCAGGACGTGGATGTCATTGGCCGTACACCAGCGGCGCACCACCTCGGGGGGATGGTGCGGCCAGGCCTGCTGGGGCTCTCCCTGCGATGCCACGGCCACACTGCGTATCGGGCCGGATTCTAGCAGGAGCTGGCGCCCCTGCAGCAGGGTGGAATAGAAGCGGCGGTTCAGGCCCACCATCACCAGGGTGCCGTGCTCGCGGGCCAGGGCGGCCAGTCGGCGGGTTTCTTCGGTATGCAGCCCAGGGGGTTTTTCGATGAAGGTGGGGATGCCCGCGGCGATGAAGGAGGCGGCCACCTCGGCGGATTGGAGGATGCTGACCATCACGAAGACCGCGTCCGGCCGCCGCCCCTCCAGCAGGGGCAGGTGGGAATCGAGGCGGCGCTCGATACCGAAGCGGTCAGCCAGTTGGGCCACCCGCTCCGCCTGGGGATCGGCCAGGGCGCTGACCCGCACCCCCGGCAACTGGCCCAGCACCGGCAGGTGGTAGCGGGCGATCTTGCCGGCCCCGATCAGGCCGATGTCGAGCGGAGTACTCATGGGCTTCCTAGCGCGGTGCCTCTGCCGGCGTAACGGGATCCTCCGGGCTAATATTTGATCGCCCCAAAATGGTGCAATTTTTCCATGCTGTGGGTGGCGATGATCTGGCGTACGGTGCCCGTCAGGCCGCGCACCACCAGGGTATCGGTTTTCACCCCATCCCCCAGATAACGGACCCCCTTGAGCAGCTCCCCGTCGGTAATCCCCGTCGCGGCAAAGAAGACGTCTTCAGACGACACCAGATAATCCATCGTCAGGATCTTATCAAAGTCGTAACCCGCCTCCTGCCCGCGCCGCAGCTCCTGCTCATCACGGGCAAACAACTTGCCCTGGATCTCCCCTCCCATGGCGCGCAGGGCACAGGCGGCGATCACCCCCTCGGGTGTGCCGCCGATGCCTATCAATACATCCACACCGGAATCGGGCTAGGCCGTCATGAGCGCCGCCGCCACATCACCATCCGGGATCTGGCGGATGCGCGCGCCGGCGCGTCGGATCTCGGCGATCATCTCCTTATGGCGGTCGCGGTCAATTTTTGATTATCGTCAGGTCTTCCACCGCGCGATGCTTGGCTTTGGCGATCGCCCTGAGGTTGTCGGTGATCGAAGCCTCGATGTTGATCTTGCCTTTGGCTTCCGGGCCGACGGCCAGCTTGTTCATGTAGACAAAGGGCCCCGGGTCGAACATCGTCCCCCGCGGAGCCAGCGCCACCGTCGAGAGGGAATTCGAACGGCCAAACGCCAGCGAGCGGGTCCCGTCAATGGGGTCCGCCGCCACATCCACCTCCAGGAGGGCCCCGTTGCCCACCTGTTCACCATTGTGTAGCATGGGGGCGTTATCCTTCTCGCCCTCGCCGATCACAATGACCCCCTTCATCGCGATCGTTTGGAGGACGATCCGCATCGCGTTGACCGCGGCCTGGTCCGCCCCCTCTTTGTCTCCCCGGCCCATGAAGCGGCCCGCCGCCATCGCTGCGGCTTCGGTCACCCGCGCCAATTCCAGGGCGAGATTTCGCGTCGGATCCGTGTGGTAGTCCATTCGCGCTCCTTGGTTGGCTTGTCCACCCTGCTCTGCCGCTGATCAGTCCACCCGCTTCCCGCCCCGCAGCACCGGCACCTGGTCCCCCCAAGGCTGGCCGGTGTGTTTGGCGATGAGGTGGGGCACGTGGTACTGGGGCACGTACCCGCGCCGGACACTGGTGACCGAGGTGTTGGCCCCGCTCTTGTGCAGCATCAGCGAGCTGAAGATGGCCACCTGGCCGGCGCGCATCTCCACCGGGATGGCCCCGCTCTCATCGCTGAACTGGGCCGTCTTCCCTCCGTACCGTTCGGCGGTCTCCGGCTCGGGCAGGTGCTCCAGCAGGCCCCACTTGTGGGAGCCGGGGATGATCCAAATGCAGCCGTTCTCCAAGTTGGAGTCGGTGATCGCCGTCCAGCAGGTGAGGTACTCCAGGGGCTCGGTGTGCACGTACCCCGAGTCCTGGTGCCAGGAGAAGATGCGGCCCCGCTCGGGCGGCTTGGTCGCCGCCTGGTTGTAGTAGAGGTCCGCGTCGGGGCCGAGGAAGCGCCGGCAGGCTTCGAGGTAGATGGGCTGGCGCACGAACTGCGCCGCCACCGGGCTGACCAGATGGAACTGGCTGAAGGAACGCCGGTGCCGCACTGCCTCCACCTCGGCCTCGCCCTCGTACCTGGCCTTCTCCAGGTGCTCCCGGTACACCCGATCCATCTCCGCGCTCATCGCCTCCAGCAGTGCCGGGGCAAAATCACCTTCCGCCACAAAATAGCCCAACTCGCGAAACTGAACCGCCTGCGCCTCGCTGATCATAACCTGCCTTCCTCCTTGAGCCGGCCCAGCAGCCGTAACAATCCGTCCAGAATGGTGAGGGGGTGGGGCGGGCAGACAGGGATGTACAGATCCAGGGGCACGGTTCCCGATGCCCCGTCGCGGGCCTGCGGGTGGCCCAGATACGGCCCTCCCGAGATGGCGCAGGCCCCCACGGCGATGACGATCTTGGGCGAGGGCACCGCCTTGTAGGTCTTGTGCAGGGCCAGGCGCATGTTCTGCGTCACCGGCCCGGTGTCCTCGAAACGGGCCATCACCGAGGCGGTGTCCCACAAAAGCCCGATGGCCAAGGCGGCGCCCTTCTCCGCCTCCTCGAGCCGGCGCAGCAACTCCCCGGCGCGGTCGGGGTCCAGGTCAAAGCCCACCCCGCCGGCCTTCAGGGCCTCGGCGAGGCTGGGCAGGGGGTCGGACTCATCCCCGATGAAGAGTTCCGGAGAGACCTGGAGGCGCTGGGCCGTGGCCCATTCCAGCAGTTCGGCGCGGTTGAAGCGGTTCTGCTCGTTGACCCGGTAGCAGGGGATGGCCTCCTGCTTGATTCAGCGGTAGCACGTTTTCTCCGAAACGTTCAGCAGGCCGGCAACGTCCCTGACCGAAAGTCGCATGTTCAGAGCACCGTGCGGATGTCCTGCCGGTCGCGGTGCCGCTCCAGGGCCAACTGGATCAGCCGGTCGATCAACTCGCCGTAACTCACCCCGCTGGCCTCCCAGAGCTTGGGGTACATGCTGATGGGGGTGAAGCCGGGCAGGGTGTTGATCTCGTTGACGAAGACCCGCCCGTCCTCCCGGCCCACGAAGAAGTCCACCCGCGCCAGGCCCGCAGCCTCCACGGCGCGGAAGGCCCGCAGCGAGAGCTGCCGCACCTGCTCGGCGATCTGGCGGGGCAGTTGGGCCGGGATGATCAACTGGGAGTTGTCGTCGAGATACTTGGCCTTGTAGTCGTAGAACTCGTTTCCCGGCACGATCTCCCCCACCACCGAGGCCTGCGGCTCCTCGTTGCCCAGCACCGCGCACTCCACCTCGCGGCAGGCGGCGGCCTCGGCCTCGGCGATCACCTTGTAGTCGAAGGCGGCGGCCTCCTCCAGGCAGGGGCGGAACTCCTCCGGGCCGTGAGCCTTGCACACCCCCACGCTCGAACCGAGGTTGGCGGGCTTGAAGAAGATCGGATACCCCAACTGGTTTTCGATCCGGCGCTGCACTCCCTCCGGGTCCTGGCGCCACTGGGAACGGCGCACCACCGCGTGCTCCACCTGGGGCAGGCCCTCGGCGCGGAAGGCCCGCTTCGTCATCTCCTTGTCCATGCCCACCGCCGAGCCCACCACCCCGGAGCCCACGTACGGGATGCCGGCCAATTCCAGCAGGCCCTGCACGGTGCCGTCCTCGCCGTAGGGGCCGTGCAAGAGGGGGAAGACCACGTCGAGGCGCTGGCCGACCGCCCCGCCCTGCCGGGACACCAAAGCCCCGCCCTGGTCCAGGGCCACCGGCAGCAGGCCGCCTTCCTCCACCACCCCGGCCTCCAGTACGGCCAGGGCGTCGCCGGCCATCAGCCATTGCCCCTCCTTGGAGATGCCGATCATGGTCAGCTCGTACTGGTCGCGGTCGATGGCCTCCAGCACCGAGCGGGCCGAGCGCACCGAAACCTCGTGTTCGCAGGAGCGCCCGCCGAAGAGCACTCCCACGCGGATCTTCTTCATGGTGTATTCCTTTCACCTGCCGGCCCCTAATATGCCCATAAACGCGCGAAATGGAAAAGCCCGCTTGCCCGGCCGGAACAGGCGTCATAGTTTTGAACCCTGCGAAAGGGGGTGCGCCGTGAAAAAGTTCCTCCCTTGGCTCCTGCTTCCGCTGGCCGGCTGCGTACCCGGCGACGGCAGCTACGTCCTCGATGATCCGGCCGGCCTCTTCTCCGGGGTCTGGCACGGCTGGGTGGCCCCCATCTGCCTGGTCTGGGGTTTCTTCAACTCCGAGATCCGCATCTACGAACCCACCAACACCGGGTGGTGGTACGACCTGGGATATTACATGGCCATCATCAGCGGCTTCGGCGGTCTCTCGTTTTTCCGCCGCAAGGGCAAGGAGGATTGAGATGCGGTTGAGCGACACCGTAGCCCTGATCACCGGGGCCGGCTCGGGTATTGGCCGGGCCACTGCCGAACTCTTCGCCCGCGAGGGGGCCAGGGTGGTGGTGGCTGACCTGCGCCTGGAGCGGGCCGAAGAGACGGTCGGGCGCATCGAGGCCGCCGGGGGCAAGGCCCTGGCCCTGGCCGCCGACGTCTCCTTCAAGGACCAGGTAGAGCGCATGACGGCCCAGGCCCTGACCACCTGTGGCCGGGTGGACGTGCTGGTCAACTGCGCGGCCGTCGCCTCGGGGGACGACATCCTCCACATCGAAGAGGAGGAGTGGGACCTCAACCTGCGCGTGGTGCTCAAGAGCGTCTACCTCTGCTGTCGGGCCTTCCTGCCGGGCATGATCGAGCGGCGGGGGGGGGCCATCGTCAACGTCTCCTCGGTCAACGGCCTCTCCGGCCTGAGTGAGGAGGCGTACAGCGCGGCCAAGGCCGGGGTCATCAACCTCACCCGCAACCTGGCCATCAAGTATGGGCACCACCAGGTGCGCGCCAACGCCATCTGCCCCGGCACGGTGCGCACCCCCATCTGGGGCCCGGTGGTCCAGAAAGACCCGCAGATCTTCGAGAAGCTGTCCAAATGGTACCCGCTGGGCCGGGTGGGCGAACCCGAGGACATCGCCCGGGCCGCCCTCTTCCTGGCCTCCCCTGAAGCCTCCTGGATCACCGGCGAGGTGCTCAATGTAGATGGGGGACTGATGGCCGGCTCCTACGGCATGTCCCGCGCGCTGATGTCCAAGGAGGACCAGCCGTGAGCACCCGCCTGCTCGACGCTCGACGCCTCAAGGAACTGCAGCCCTCGCGCCTCTTGTGGCAGCTCTACCGCCCCGAGGAAGCCCCTCACCGCTTTGCCGCCCGCACCCCGGCCCAGGGACGCGCCTGGCAGGTTCGCACCCGCCGGGCCCTGGGCCAGACCCTGGGGCTTTCGCTGCTGCGCACCACCCCCCTGGCACCCAAGAAGCTCGAAAGCGTGGACCGGGGGGACCACCTCCGCGAGAAGCTTCTGCTCAGGACCGCGCCAGGGGTGGTGATGCCGGTGTACCTGCTCCTGCCCAAGAAGGCCCCCCGCCCCCTGCCGGTGGTCGTCGCCTTCCACGGCCACGGCTACGGGGTCAAGGACATCGTCGGCCTGTGGGAGGATGGGGCCGAGCGCCGCGAGCCGGACGGGTATCACCGCGACTTCGGCGTGGCCCTGTGCCGGCGCGGCTTTGCCGTGGCCGCCCCCGAGATCTCCTGCTTCGGCGAGCGGCAGACCGACTTCTCCTACCTGGAGGCAGGCCAGAGCTCGCCGGGTACCTGCACCCACACCTCAATGCTGGCCTTCCACCTGGGCCTTTCCACCGTGGGTCTGCGGGTCCACGACGGGCTGCGCCTGGTGGACTACCTCCAGGCCCGCAGGGACCTGGATACCTCGCGCCTGGGGGCCATGGGTATCTCGGGGGGCGGCATGCACACCCTCTTCTCCACTTGCATGGACGAGCGGATCAAAGCCTGCGTGGTCAGCGGTTACTTCTGCACCTTCCGCGACAGCATCCTCGCCATGCACCACTGCCCCTGCAACTTTGTGCCGGGCCTGCACCAATTCGGCGAGATGCACGACCTGGCTGGCCTGCTCGCCCCCCGCCCCCTGCTGGTGGAGGCCGCCAGCCGCGACCCCATCTTCCCCATCCGCGCGGTGAAAAAGAGCGTGCAGCAGACCCGCCAGCACTACCAGGTCTGGGATGACACCGGACAGGTGGAAACCGACTACTTCGAGGGCCGCCACCAGATCAGCGGCCGGCGGGCCTACGATTTCCTCTGGGAGAAACTCCAAAGATCATGAGACTGCAAGGGAAGATCGCCCTGATCACCGGCGGGGCTACCGGGATTGGCCGGGCCAGCGCCGAACTCTTCGCCGCCGAGGGCGCCCAGGTGCTGATCCTCGATTACAATGAGCGCGATGGTCAGGCTGCGGTGGCGGCCATCGAAAAGGCCGGCGGCCGGGCCGCCTTCCACCAGACCGACGTGCGCTCGGCAGCGAGTGTGGGAGCGGTGTTCCAGAAACTGGGCGCGGATCACCTCGACCTGCTGGTGTGCAGCGCCGGGGTGCTCAAGGGGGCGTTCAAAGGCGTGGCCGGCCTGGACGAGGATGACTGGGACGCCACCCTCGACACCAACCTCAAGGGCACCTACCTGGTGGTGCGGCAGGCGGCTCCCCTTCTGGAGAGGGCCGGCCAGTCGGTGGTGCTGCTCATCGCCTCGGGGGCCGGCGTGCGCGGGGCCAGTTCCTCCCTGGCGTATGCGGCCAGCAAGGCCGGGGTCCACGGCATGCAGTACAACATCGAGGCCCACGTCAAAGGGGCCAGGGTCCACGTCATCTGCCCCGGGGGCATCGCCACCCCGCTCAAGCTGGAGAACATCGCCCAGGGCGCCCAGGCCGCGGGCCAGGACACCGCCAGAGCCGTGGAGGAGGCAAGAAAATCCCTGGGGGATCCGATGGGCGTGGCCCGCATCCTCGCCTTCCTCGCCTCGGACGAAGGCTCGTATGTGCGGGGGACCCTCTTCACCCGCTGATCACTCCAGCGGCGGCAATATATCCCGCTGCAGCTTCAGCATCTCCTCCAACAGCGCCACCGCCCGCCGGTAGGAGTCCACCGTGGGGTCCAGCAGCAGGGCCTGCAGCAGTTTGGCCTTGGACCGCTCGGCAAAAGCATCCACTAGAAGCTTGTGGATGCTGGCCTGCACCCGGATCAGCGCGGCGATGGGCTCTGGCAGGGCCTCCATCTGGCAGGGGTGCAAGCCCTGCTCATCGGCAATCGCCGGCACCTCCACCACCAATCCATCTGGCAGTTCGGGGATATAGCCCCGGTTGGGCACATTGATCGCGGCCAATTCGCGTTTCTCCCCGCACATGAGGGCCTCCATGATCGGGGCGGCCAGTTCGCCAGAGGCCTTCAGGGGCAGGTCCTCCAGCACGCGCGGCTGCGCTTCGGGCCGGCGCCAGGGCCGGTTGGTATCGGTCCGGTCGATGGTGTAGACGAAATCGGGGATCTTCCCCGTCTCCCAGGGGTGCCCCTGGGCCGGGTCGTAGTAATACTGCATCTCGCTGGCCATGAACTCCTCGGCCCAGCGGAGGTACTCCCCGTAGTGATTGGTGGCCGGCGAGGGCCACAGCCCAAAGCGGCGCAGGAGCACCCGGCCCAGCCCGAACTCGTGCCAGTGGGCCAGCTCGTCCCCTTCCAGATCGGCCTGCCTCAGGCTGGGATATAGGTCCTCGCCAGTGGCCCGGCGGCGTATCCTCTGGAAGAAGGTGAAGTGGTTGATGCCGCAGGCCGCGGTGTCCAGCTCCTCCTGGGGGACTTCGAGGATCTGGGCCAGTTGGCGCAAGCCCATGAACACCCCGTGGCACAATCCCACCGCCTGGATGGAAGTCAATCGGGTCACGGCCTCGCAGAGCTTGTGCTCGGGATTGGTGTAGTTGAGCAGCAGGGCGTTGGGGCAGCGCCGCTCCATGGTCCGGGCAATATGGAGGGTGGGGCCCATGTTGCGCAGGGCGTGGAAGAGGCTGCCGGGCCCGCCGTTCTCGCCAAAGATCTGCTTGAACCCGTAGTGGCGGGGCAGGTGGTAGTCCTGGGTCCAATAGAGGAATCGCTGTACCTCGATGGCAGTGACGGCGAAGTCGGCCCCGTCGAGGGCGCGGTCCAGGTCGGTGGTGGACCACACCCGAGCCGCGTGGCCCAGTTGCTGGCACGCATGGACCGCGTACTGTTCCACCTCCCCCAGGTGGTCGGCCACCTTGTCCATCAGCACCAGTTCCACCCCGCGCTCGGCCAGGGGCTTGCTCAGGAGCACATCGCGGATGGTGCCTGGCCCAAAGGATCGGCTGCCGGCCCCGATCAGGGCCACCTTTACCGGTTTCATCTCCCGCCTCTTTCCAGAAGCTTCTTGCTGATCATCGCCCGGGTGGTCACCGGGAACTCCCCCGGCCCGCAGCACTGGCAGATCTGCACGTCCACGGCCCCGCTCATCAGCATGTACGCCTCGGCAAAGCTCAACTCCATTCTTTCCTGCATCAACCGCACCATCTCCTCGGCGGCTACCCGCAGGGCCTGGGCCGGGTCTGGATGGTCCCCGGTGGTGATCCAACACTCGGAGGTCTCCACCAGGGGCCGGCGCAGTTCCTTCCCCTTGAGCAACTCCACCCTGGCGGTGACCTCGGCGCAGATCTCCAGGCCGATGAAGGTGATCTCGCCATCCCCCATGGCCCCGTGGACATCGCCGATGCCCAGCCAGGCCCCCGGCACGCTTATTGGCAGGTAGACCTTGCTGCCAGGGGCGATGTAACGGTTGTCCATGTTTCCCCCGTGGGGGCCGGCAAACCCGGTGCTTACCCCCTCCCCGGAGGGGGCGGCGCCGATCACCCCCACCATCGGGCGGACGGGGAAACGCAGCGCCCCGAAGCGAACCTGCTCCCCCTCGATCTGCACCATGCGGGTGGCGAATTCCTTGGCCAGGTGCCCCAACAGCCCCATGCCGGCCTTGACCGCCAGGAAACCCTGGGGCGCCAGATCGATCTGCTGGATCTCCACGCACAGCGCGTCGCCGGGTTCCGCCCCGCGCACCCGGATGGGGCCGGTGGCCGGGTTGGAGCCGGCCGGATGGGGATGCAGGAGCAGGTCCTCGTCGCGCTGGATGCTGCCGGTGCGGGCGTCGTAGGTCTCCAGCACCACTGTATCGCCCGGGTCGATCTCCAGGGCCGGAGGGTGGGCCTGGTCGAGGCTGTAGACGAGGTGCTGGCGGCTGAGGTGATGGGTGCGGGGCATCGGCGCTCCTTTCGCGGCTGATCTGCCCAAAAAGCTATGCCTTCCCCCCGCCGCGGACAAGCAGGCCCTGCGCTTGACACTTCTTTTGCGCGGGGGGTATCTTGGGAGGAACCCGCCACCCGGAGC
The DNA here is from genome assembly GCA_016867395.1 of Candidatus Handelsmanbacteria bacterium. Classification (GTDB taxonomy): domain Bacteria; phylum Latescibacterota; class UBA2968; order UBA8231; family UBA8231; genus SICG01. The sequence continues at coordinate 12,648 of VGJS01000019.1, read as the reverse complement.
CCCGCATGGCCCCTCCCGCGCCCCAGCGCCGCATCAACAGCGTGGCGCCCATCCGCATCTGCGACAACGGCGGCTGGACCGACACCTGGTTCGCCGAACAGGGAGTGATTTTCAATATCGGGGTGTACCCCTATGCCGAGGTGCAGATAGAGGTGTATTTGCGCGGCCAGGTGGAGGACCGCATCGTCATCCGCGCCGAGAACTACGGCCAGAAGTACGCGGTCAAGCAGTTGAGCGGGTGGACCCAGCACCCGCTACTGGAGGCGGCCATCGAGTACATGCGCATCCCCGAGGACCTGGCCATCGAGGTCACCATCTACTGCCAGGCCCCGGCCGGCTGCTCCACCGGCACCTCGGCGGCGGTGACCGTGGCCCTGATCGGCGCCCTCGACGCACTGACCCCCGGCCGGCTCACCCCCAACGAGGTGGCCCTCACTGCCCAGCGCATCGAGACCGAGATGCTCAAACAGCAGTGCGGCATCCAGGACCAGCTCTGCTCGGCGTACGGGGGCATCAATTATATCGAGATGTTCAAGTACCCCCATGCCTCGGTCTCCCAGTTGCAGGTGCCCAACTCGGTGTGGTGGGAGCTGGAACGCCGGCTGGTGCTCATCTTCCTGGGCAAGTCCCACAGTTCCTCCGACGTCCACAAGAAGGTCATCGCCGAGCTGGAAGGCGCTGGTCCGGACTGCAAAAAACTGAACGACCTGCGCCTCACCGCCCCGGCCTCGCGCGACGCGGTGTACGCCGGGGACTTCGCCGCCCTGGGCCGGGCCATGAGCGCCAACACCGAGGCCCAGGCCCGCCTCCACCCTGAGCTGGTCAGCCGCGAGGCCGCGCAGATCATAGCCATTGCCAGGGAACACGAGGCCCTGGGCTGGAAGGTGAACGGCGCCGGCGGCGACGGGGGCTCCCTCACCCTGCTCACTGGGCCCCTCTCCCACGCCAAACGCCACCTCATCGCCCAGATCGAGCAGGCCAACCCCCTCTTCCAGCACATACCGGTGTACCTGAGCCGCACAGGTCTGCGCCTGTGGGAGTCGCCATGATGGGCAAAACCGCCGCGTCTATCTGTCTCCGACATCGTTCTTTTGCAGAGAAGGCTCCCTTGGAGAGCAGGAAGCGGCTTGCCAGAGCCTATTACGGCAGTCAGGCGCCCCCCGACGAGGAATTCCTGGCCACGGCCGAGGCTCTCGACCAGCACCCGGCGGTGCTCTACGAAAAAGTCGAGGGGCAAGCGACGGGCCTGGAGCCGGACCTCGTCAAGGGGCTCTACGTTAAGATGGACACCCTCAAGCGCAGCCCCACCACCTTCCGCACTTGGACCGAGGAGGACGGCACCGAGGCCTTCCTGGGCTCCCTTCTGGACCTGACCCCCTCCGATATGCGTAGCCGGGTCCAGTTGTTGCAGTTGCTGGGCTCCTTCAAGTTCCGGAACTCCGCCACCTTCGAGGACAAGAAGAGCCTGATCGAGGGGGTCTTCGCCGTCGATGAGAAGGAGGACGTTCGCCACGTACTGCGCCGCCAGGCCCGCCGCCTTTCCCTGATCTGGTCCCCCAAACCCGAGACCCTGCTCAGCTACGTCATCGGCCACCCGGCCCTGGCCGGCAGGGCCCTGGCCGACCGCCTCAGCCCCACCAATACCCAGCCCCTGCGCCTGATCGCCCACTTTTACGAGGACGTGCGCAGCAACAAGCTGAAACCCATCGTTGAGGCTCGCTCGGTGGCGTACGAACGGGCCGGCGAGATCCACTTCGTCGCCGGGGTGCGCCGGGTGCTGGAGATGTGGGACGAGGACGCCGGCGGAGCCGGCTGCGCCCAGATCACCCTCTTCGAGGCCCTGTTGCTGCACGAACTCGTCGAACTGTACCTCGACGAGGCCCAGCCTGAACTGGAGCCCCTGCCGGCCCACGTCATCGCCACCACCTTCGAGCGCTACCTCAAAGGACGCATGCTCAGCGTGGCGGTAGAGGACTTCTTCCTCAGTTGGCCGCCCCTGTCCGCCTCCGAACTGGCCGAGATCCGCAAGGCCGAGCAGGACCAGTTGCTGGCCGATGCCCGCGCCTATTTCCAGGAAGAGGTGGCCGTGCTCGACGAGGCCGACGAGAAGGCCGACGGCCTGCCAGTGGAACCGTCTGGAACCACGCCGGTAAGAAAGAAGAAAGTGGCGGCCAAAAGGAAGAACCCATGAAAAAATACCGCGCTGCCGTCGTCGGCCTGGGCCGTATGGGCAGCACCATCGACGAGGAGGTGGTCGGTTACCCGGCCATCGCCCTGCCGTATTCGGCGGCCGGGGCCTGTCGGGCCAGCCAGCGCCTCGAACTGGTAGCCGGGGCCGATCTGGATCCAGCCAAGCAGCGCGCCTTTGCCGAGCGCTGGGGGGTGGGAGCGGTGTACGGGGATTACCGCGAGATGATCCGCCAGGAGGTCCCCGACCTAGTGGCCATCTGCACCAGGGCCGAGAACCACGCCGAGCTGGCCCTGGGGGTGGCCGAGGCCGGCGGGGTGAGCATGGTATTCCTCGAAAAGGCCATGGCCTGCTCCATGCGCGAGGCCGATGCCATCCTCCGCGCCTACCAGGCCCGCAACATCGCCTTCAACACCGGGGTACTGCGTCGCTTCGACACCCGCTATCACCGTGCCCGCCAGCGCCTAGCCCAGGGCGAGATCGGCGAGCTGCGCACTGCAGTCCACCACGCCTCCTCCTCCCTGATGCACGGCCACATCCACTCGGTGGACACCCTCCTCTACCTGCTGGGGGACTTGCGGGCCCTGCGGGTCAAGGGTGAACTGCGCGGAGAGCTGGCCGCCGGCCCCAACCGCTTCGACAAGGACCCCCAGGCCGTTTACCAGCTCCAGTTCCCCGGCCGCATCGAGGCCTGGACCGTGCCGACGGGCCACTGGGATTTCGAGGTGTGGGGAACCAAGGGCATGCTCAAGGGACTCAACAACGGCATGGACTGGGTCGAGCGTCTGCCCCTCGCCGCGGGCCGGCATACCATCTACCCCGAAAAGCCCTTCGAGAACGTCCCCCCCTACAGCGCCACCCTCTACGCCTTCGAGGACTTGGTGCGGGCGCACGAGGAGGGAAAGCCCGCCCTGGGCAACGTAGAGATTACCCACCACGCCACCGAGATCTGCCTGGCCGTGGCCCAGAGCCACCTCGAAGGGGGCAAATGGATCGACCTCCCCCTCCAGAACCGCGACCTCTACGTCTGGCACGTGTGATTTCGGGAAAGCAGGCGGTGGGGAAAAGGCTCCGAAGGGCTTTCCCGGGGAGTGGCGGGGGAGGGAAGACCGCGTGGTGGGGCGGCCGGATGGAGGAGCAATGGGCGAGCGAGGGGACGCAACACCATCTATAGGGTGTCGCGGGGCGCGCCTTGGGAAAGCCCGAAGCGGGCCGTTCCCCGACGCCCTTCAGCACTTAGGGCCAATATTACATCCCCCTAACCTTTTGGCCGGGGGTTTTTATTTGGCGTTGAGCTGCTCGAAGGCGGCGAGGAGTTCGGCCTTGCCGGCCCGGGAGATAGCCCGACCCTTGAGGGAGAAGTCGGGGTACTGGCGTGCCCGCTGGCGCAACCGGGCTACCGGCAGGGACTCCAGTTCGGCGAGGGAAAGGGTTGTGGCAGCAGCCGGTGAAATTGCAGCGACAGGAGAAGGCGGAGGGCTGTTGCCCTCCACCAGGGCGACGAGGTCCTCGTGCGGCCCGGGAATGACGTGGTAGCTGATCACCTGCCCAAGGCGCTGGGCCGCCTCGGCCGCGGCCCGGATTGCGGTCTGCACCGAGGCCACGTCCCCGCTCAAGCGCAGGGAAACCAGCCCCCCGCCGATGCGCTCAAAGCCCGAAAGCTGCACATCTGCGGTCTTAGCGGCCACGTCGGCCGCCTCGATCAGCCCGACCAGACCTTCGGTTTCGATAAGCCCGATGGCAGCGCGGGCCATGGGCGCTCTCCTGGGCGCGGAGCCGGCCGCCCTTATCTGATGTCGTTGATGGTGTAGGGCAGCAGTGCGAGGTAGCGGGCGCGTTTGATGGCCTGGACGATCTGGGCCTGTTGCTTGCGGGTGGCCCCGGTGCGGCGGGCCGCATCGATTTTCCCGATGGGATTGAGGAAACGGGCCAGCACGTCGAGGCGCTTGTAGTCGATGTCTTCCGGCTTCAGCTTGGCCGTGAATTCCTTGCGGTTTACCCTGGCGATGGCGACACGCTCCTGTTTATGAGATGGGGAGAGATGGCGCAGGGCGCCTATCACTCTCGTGCAAAAAGTGTTAAAAAATAGGCGGCAAGCCCGGCCCTGTCAATATCCCCCTGTTGCCCCCGCAACGGCGACTTGGGTTTCAATTGATTCATCACGTATAAGTGCCGGAGTTGCTGGCAGTTTTAGTGTAACTTATTGTTTTAAATACCCTAACATCCCTCTACGATTTCGCTAAAGTAATCGGCTCTGCTGGACGATAATATCACTACAGCCTATTTGATACTAAGTTGGATCGAACCTCCAACTTTCCGATCGATCAAATAGTGCAGCGCCTTAGGGCCCATCCAGCCCTGAGCCCCAGATCCCCGGAGCTTCCCCACTCCGGCCTGGACCCGTAGCGCCGCCTCGGGCGGCCCAAAGATAGCAACGCCTCGCACAGCGGGCTGTGCGGGGCGTTTGCTTTTGGGGGCTCAGGGACAGTGGCTGCCGAATTCCCGGTAGTGCCGCACCGGCAGGGCGTGGTATTCCCGCGCCAGCTTTTCGAGGCGCTGGCAGGCCAGTTCAAAGGCGCGGCCCCCTTTCTCGGCGCTGGCGGCAAAGGCGTCGCCCATGATCCCGGTTTCCTGCAGGGTATCGCGCCGGCGCTCGGCGAACTCGGCAAAGGCCAACTCCCCCTTGAAGGGCTGGGTGCCAGTTTCATCCTTGTCGAGGCGGGTCCGGTCGATCAGGTGGGCGCGCAGGTGCAACTGCAACGCCGTCTCCCACTCGCCGCCGTGCCCCACCCCCTCGTCAGTGGCACTCCACTGGCGCAGTTCGCCGCTGACCATGTCCCACCAGTTAAAACTGAGGACAAAGATGTCCCCCTCGGCCAGTTGCCAGGCCACCGAGCGGCAGGGCCCCCAGTTGCCGCCGTGACCGTTGACGGCGATGATCCGTTGAAAGCCGTTGGCGTGGATGCTGCGCAGGATGTCGGCCAGAAGGTTCTGGAAGGTCTCCAGGCGCAGGTTGATGGTGCCGGGGAAGCCCATGTTGTAGTGGGTGAAGCCGCACCAAACCGGCGGGGCCACGATCACCGGAAAATCGTCCACCCGCCTGGCCACCTCGACCGCCATGTAGAAGGGAGCCGCAATGTCCACGTCCATCGGACAGTGCGGCCCGTGCTGCTCCACCGAGCCCACCGGCACGATCACCACCGGGGCGCGTTCGAGGGCGGCGAGGAACTCGTGCCGCCACATCTCCTGCCAGAAGACCTTCTTGTTCTTGCCGTCGTACGAAGCGCGGTACACCTCACTTCTTCCCTTCATTGAGCTTCATCATGATCTGGTGGTGACCCACGCCCTGGGCCCGAAGCTGGGCGTACGCCTTCTCGTCGATGCCGTCGCGTCTGAGGAAAGAGCGGATGTCGTACCGGCCCGGCACCTCCACCGGCAGCGCCCCTTCGCGGATCATTAGCTCCAGCGGGTACTCCTGCTCCTGCAGGGGTAGGTGGACCACCCGGTGCCGGCGGGCCGACTCGTACAGGGCCATCATAATCTCCACCGTGTCGCGGGCCCGCCGGCCGGCGCCCCGATGCTCGGGCCCCCCCTCGATCCAGCGCAGCAGCTCGCGGACCTGGGCGGCGTTGGTGTCGCCGCCGATGCCGGCGATCTGCTCGGCCGGCACGGGGAGGGGCACCTCCTGCCAGCCCTTGGCCCCGGCGTTGAGCAGCCGCACCTGGGTCTCGCTGGCCTCCAGGAGCCCCTCGGTGCCCTGGATCTGGAAGGAGCCGGCCGCCGCCCCCGCGCGCATCAGGTCCGACTGAATGAAAAGCTGGATCTCGTTTTCGAACTGCAGCAATCCCATGCAAGCGTCCTCCACCGCGGTGTCGCGCTCGTAGCGGTCGGTGCGCCGCTCCACCGCCCCCATCACCCATAGGGCACGAGGGTCGCCCAGCGCAAAGCGCGAGCCGTCGATGGAATGGGTGCCCCAGTTGGCCAGCCCCTCGGCCACCTTGTTGTTCACCCACAGCGGCTTGCCGATGGCCCCCTGCCGCACCACCTCCCGCGCCTTCTCCCAGCCGGCGGTGAAACGGCGCTGGTGGCTGACCACCAGCTTGGTGCCGCTGGCCTCGCAGGCGGCGACCATGCGGTTGGCCGCGCCCACCCCAATGGCCATCGGCTTCTCGCAGATGATCCCTTTCACCCCCGCCAAGGCCGCGGCGATGGTGGGGGCCGGGTGGAGCAGGTGCCAGGTGCAGACGCTGACGAGGTCGGGCTTGGCTGCGGCCAGCATTTCCTCGACTGTGGCGTACCCTTTGGGGATGCCGTATTCTTTCACGTACTGTTGCCGGCCGGCTTCGAGCGGATCGGCGACGGCGATGACCTCCACCTCATCGACGAGGCGGTAGCCTTCCATGTGCGCGTGGCCGATGGAGCCGCAACCGACGACGGCAGCGGTGTACTTGCGGGGCATGGCGATCTCCTCTGCGTGCAAAGATTCTGAACAAAGCTCGGCCAAATATAAACCACTCTAGGTATGGCCACCATGAATACCCTTGAAATCCTGCCCGACCTGCACCTCCCCCTGGCGGAACTGCTCTTTTTCTTTAACCGCAGCCCCGGACCGGGCGGACAAAACGTCAACAAAACCAACACCCGCGCCGAACTGCGCTTCGACCTGAAGCACAGCCCTTCCCTTACCCCGGAGCAGCGGCAGCGCCTCATGGCGGGCCTGGCCTCCCGCCTGAGCCGGGAAGGCATCCTCATCCTCCAATCGAGCCGCTTCCGCAACCAGTTGAGCAACCGGGAGGATTGCCTGGAAAAGTTTGCCGCCCTCCTAGCCCTTCACCTTCAACCCCCACCCCCGCCGCGCCGGCCCACCCGACCGGGCAGAGTGGCGCGGGCCCGCCGCCTAAACCACAAAAAGTCTCACTCCCACAAAAAATTACTGCGCCGCGCACCCCACCCGGACTAAAAATTCCCACCCCCTTGCGGCGGTTCTGCGAAGAATTTATATTTTACGTTAACGTTAAGGTTGTTCTCCTTTGTTCTAGAGGCTTGCCATGGGCAAATCCACTGCTGTAGACGTCTATTGGCGCGAAATCAAGAATGTTCAACCTCTCAGCCGCACCGAGGAGGTGGCCCTGTTCGAGCGCGCCCGGGCCGGGGACGAAGAGTCGCGGCAGCAGCTCATCCGCGCCAACCTGCGCTTCGTGGTGCGGGTCGCCCGCGACTACAAGGCCTACGGCCTCACCCTGGCCGAGTTGATCTCCGAGGGCAATATGGGGCTGCTCGAAGCGGTGAAGCGCTTCGACGAGACCCGTGGTTTCAAATTCATCACCTACGCGGTGTGGTGGATTCGTCAGGCCATCCTGCGGGCCCTGGCCGAGCAGGGCAAGATCGCCCGGCCGCCCATGAGCCAGCTCAACGACCACCATAAAGTGGAGAAGGAGGCCGGCCTGCTGGCCCACGAGCTGGGCCGTCTGCCCACCTTCGACGAACTGACCTCCAGCCTGGACCTGAGCGCCGAGCGCACCCGCAACGCCATGGCCGCGGCCCAGCAGGACCTCTCCTTCGACGCCCCGATCTACCAGGGCGAGGGCGCCCCCCTGCTCTCCCTCTTCGTCAGCCCGGAGGTAGGCATGGACGAGGTGCTGGAGCGCGAGCAGATGAAAAACACCCTGGCCGACTGCCTCAGGGCCCTTGACGAGCGCGAGTACCAGATCGTCAGGGATTATTTTGGGCTGGAGGATCTGGAGCCCATGACCTTGGAGGAGATCGGCGAGGCCATGGGGGTCACCCGCGAGCGGGTGCGGCAGTTGCGCAACCGGGCCCTGGAAAAGCTGCGCACCCACTACCGCCAGCGGCTGGTGGAGTTCTCCAACAACTGACCCTCGGCTCGCCGGCGCCGGCGATGGACCAGCACCAGCACGGCGCCGGCGGCCAGGGCCATGACCCAGGCCGTAGCGGAGCAAAACCAGAAACTCTGGGCGATGCTGAACTGCCCGGCGATGGCCGCCATGGCAAAGGGAAAGGCGAGGGCGCCCATGCCGCCGGCCCCGGAGACCAGGCCGATGGCCAGGCTCTGCTCCTCGGTGAAGTGCTCGCCCACCAGCACCATGCACACCGGATAGACCGCCGAGAATCCCAGGCCACTTACCAGAAAAAGCCCTCCCGCCATCCAGGGCGAAGGACTCTGCAGGGCCAAAGGCAGGGGCAGGGCGGCCAGGCAGCACAGTCCCGCCAGCAGCGGCGTCTGCCGCCGGCCCCGATACCCCATTGAGAGGGCCAGGCGACCCAGAAGCAACCCCACCCACACCACCGACACCATGTACGCCCCGACGGCCTTGGAGACCGCAAAGGTCTCCACGTAGTACTCGCTGATCCACGCGGAGATCCCCATCTCCGCGCCCACGTACAGAAAGACCACTACCCCCAGGAGCAGGAGCAGCGGATCGCGGGCCAGGCTGCCCAGGGCCCGGCGCGGCGAAACGGCCTCGACGGCCGGAGCAATGGGAAAGGGCAGGTGCAGGGCCACCAGCACCACGCCCAACAGGAGCAGCCCCACCCCCTCGTAGGCCCACCGCCAGGGGGCCCCGCTGGCCAGCAGGCCCCCCACCCCGACGGGCCCCAGACAGGCGCCGGCGGTGAAACAGGCGTGGATAAGGTTCATCAGCCGGCTCTCCCCGGGGTTTTCCAGGCCTACCAGGCAGTAGTTGGTCGCCACCTCGATCCAGCCCTGGCCTAGGCCCACCAGCAGCAACACCCCCATGTTAAAGTCCAGCCCGGAGTCGCTGCCAAAACTCCCCAGACCCAGCCCTTCCAGCACCAGGCCCGCCAGCAGCATGCGCCGCGGCCCGGCCCGGCGCACCAGCGCCCCGCCGCTGAAGCAACCGCTCAGGTACCCGGCCGAGCCGGCGGCCATCACCGCCCCGATGTCGATATAGCTCCAGCCAAAGGTGCGGATGATCTCGGGCACCGTGGCGCCCACCAGGGTGAGGGCCACGCCATAAAAAATGAAGTGGACGGCCAGCAGCCCCAGCAGCCGGCGCTCAGCCCCGCTCAACCATCCACCGCCTCGGCGATCACCTTGCCGGTCCATTCCGTGGCCGGCTCCGCCCCTAAAAGCGAGGCGATGGTGGGCGGATTGTCAATAATCTCCACCTGCCCCTGCAACTGGTACCCCTGGCGGATGCCGGGCCCCTGGATCAGCCAGGGGATGGTCATGTCCTCGGGCATCTCGGTGCCGTGGGTCTGGGCGTGGCCGCCGTGGTCGCTGGTGACGATGCGGACCACCTGGGGCGGCAACTCAGCCAGGATGGTGCCGATGGCCTGGTCGGCCTGGGACACTGCATCGATATAAGCCGGCGACATCCAGCCCTGGCTGTGCCCCACCGTGTCCACGTACCCCAGATACACAAAGGCGAAACCCGCCTCCATGCCGCCCAAAACCCCGGCGGCCAGCTCGGCCAGTTCCTGGTCGCCACCTGGCTCGTAGCAGTTGTTGACGAAATAACTCTGGTCGAGCGAGCCAGGGTCGCCCAGGTCGCGCAACTGCTCCCAGTTGTAGATGGCGATGGTGGGGATCTTGGCGCGGTGCAGCACGTCGAGCAGGCTGGGCACTGGCCTGGCCGGGGGAATCCACACGTTGGTGGTGATCCCGTGGCGCTCGGGCCTCACCCCGCGAAACATCGAGGTATGGCAGGGCAGGGTGACCGAGGGCATCACCGAGCGGGCGGCATAGGTGTGGGCGCCTCCGGCGACGAGGCGGTCGAGGTGCAGGGTGGCAGCCCGGCGCAGGGCGTCGGGGCGCAGGCCGTCGACGACGATGAGCACCAGGGCATCGGCGCGGATCATGTGGTTCTCCTCCCTTGAGGTGGAAGCCGGCAATGGGTTCAAAAATACGCCAGCCCCCCCGCCCGGGCCACCGGCCGGTTGCCCTGCCCGGGCAGCGGTGATATATTGCAATATCTTTTTTAACTGCGAGGATACCCATGCCCCAGTTGCGCCAGAAACTGCTGGCCCTCTACGCCCACTCCCCCGATCTCAACAGCGCGGTGGTTTCGTGGTCCCAGTACGACGGAACCGGCAAGACGCCGGTCACCACCGGCGACAACGACACGCCGCCCTATCCTTCGGTGGTGGCGGCCATGAAGGAGGGCTGGCGGGTGATCCAGTTCCCCCAGCAGTTCCCGGCCTATCCCGGCATGGAATACAATACTTCCTATCTCAGATACGAATACATACTCGAAAAGATGGAGGAGATCGATGGCCCCTGAGCACCTGCTGACCAGCAAACAAATGGCCCAGTTTGCCGCCGATGGCCTTCTGCGCTTCGACGAGCTGATCCCCGCCGAACTGAACCAGGCGGTGTACGCCGAGATCGGGAAGAACTCCGTGCCCCGGCCCACTGCCGGCCGCCCCTTAAGCGAAGCCTGGCCGGATTCGGCAGTGGGCCGGGTCTTCCGCCTGCCCCAGGTCCAGGGCATTATCCACAGCCTGGTGGGCCCCGACCCGCTCTACGACCACCACGCCGTGCATACCGTGGGCCCGCACCACGAGCAGGGCCAGATCTGGCACGCCGACGCCATCATCGACACCCGCATGCATTTCGACATTCAGTTCATGTACTTCTGCCACGACACCCCGCGCGAGATGGGCGGCACCATGCTCTTGCCGGGGAGCCACTACCGCCGCATCAGCGAGACGGACATCGGCCGCTACCAGAACTTCCTCGGCCAGGCAGCCACCACCTGCAAGGGCGGCACCCTTATCGTGGTACACCACGGCATTTGGCACTGCGCCCAACCCAACCACACCGACCAGATGCGCTACATGTTCAAGCTGCGCCTCAATCCCACGGTGCGGCAGCTCCGGCTATGGAACACCGAGGATCTCGAAGACCCGGCCATCCCCGGCATCCTCAGCGCCAACCACCGCTGGTACGGCAACGAGGTTCGATTGGAGATCGTCAACCGCATCAAGTTCTGGCGCTTCCTCATGGGCGACGAAAAGTACGATGTCCACTACTGGCTCTCGCGCCTGGAGAACATGCCGGAAAACCGCCTGCGCGCCGCTTGAGCCGCTATCCATTAGCAAAAACAAACCCCAGCCCCCCGCAGAGGAAGGCAGGGTTTTATGGGTGTAGGGAAGGTGGGTCTGGAGATCTCTCCCGGGGCGCAGTACCATATAAGTGGTGGCAAGGGGCAAGGGTCTTGGGGAAGGGCAGCGCCCTTTGCGCCGCACCCCATACGTTCGGGTGCGGCGGGACGCGGGTGGGGCTGCGGGGAGCGCGGAGCCTCAACGCCCCAGCGTATGAGGCGTTGAGGGGGTAGGGCGGCGGGGGAAGGCTACCGCGCAGGGCTGCAAGTCTGCGCCTGAGGAGAGATCGGAATGGCCCACCTCCCCGGCGCTCTGCTGAACCCCCGTCACTTCCCAAGCTTCAACACCTCCACTGGCGCCGGGTCGGTGAACAACGAGGCCGGCGACTGGTCGAAGACGGCGATGTAGGTGTGCTTGCCCTGGCCTTGGTCATCGGCGAGCCAGATCCTGCCATAGGGCTGCCACTTGGCCCAGGACGCGGTGAACTTCGGCTCCGCGTCGCCCGAGTCCGCGTAAAGAGCCCACTGCGTCATAAGCGTGGTCCTGCTGGTCCACCCACACCTCGTACTTGTTTTGCGGGGTAACGCCCACTCCCTTGAAGGTCAGCATCAACAGCTCAGCCGGCCGGCCTTCCTGGGTGTGGCCCGGGCCCGTGTACTTAAGGCTCACCCCGCTGTCCTTAAGCTTGTAAGGCATCACCAGCCAGTAGGAATCGTTGATCCAGGCCCTATGAGCGCGATTGAGTTTGGCTGCCACCGTAGCCGACTGGGTAAGCTCCTGTTCCTCCTGCCAGGCGCGGACCTGGCCCGAGTTGAAGTTCATCAGCACCACCAAACCCTTCTCCTCGAAGCGGATGTTCCCCGCCCATTTGTCCCACAAGTGCAGGCACTTGCCGAAGAAGCCCCAGGTCAGATAGCGGGTCTGGTCCCAGTTCTTGTGCCCTCCCAGCCGCTCCATCACCTGGTCGGCCAGGGCGAGGGCCGCGGCCAAGATCCATCCGTCTAAGCGATTTTTTTCATTTGATATTTGATCCGTTTTAGGAAAGTGGACATCCCAAAGCACAAAGGTGATCTTTGCCTTTACGCGGAGGTATTTCGACGTCAGGCAGATTTGATCGGGAGTTGAAGCTGGAAGCGATTCGACTGGCGGAAGAGCCCGGCTGATCAGCCTCAACCATAATTCCCGCACGCATTGCATCATGGGGGTTGCTACTATGCGGGGGTCGTTGCCTCATATATTCTGCTAGCCTTCTGTCCCTCCGGGAGTGGAAAATAGGGAAACGAATCAGCATGACCACCAGGCGAGAGGTCGTGGCCGAAGTCGGAAGGCGGTATCGGGCCGCCGCGCATAGCCGCGAGAAACCGGTGATCCTG